>JBEBVZ010000003.1:0-136268 GCA_040392445.1 Verticiella sediminum | reverse complement strand
TTTCAGTGCGATGTCCTGGGCCACGAACCCGCCCAGCGAGAAGCCGAACAGGTCCGCCTTCTCGAAGCCCAGTGCGCGGATCAGTGCCATCGCATCGCGGGCCATTTCATCGACGGTCAGGGGAACGGCCCCACCCGAGCCGCCGATGCCCCGGTAGTCGGTGGCAATGACATGGTGCCGGCTGGCAAAGGCCATCGACGATGCGCGGGTCGAAGTTGTCCAGCACCGCGCCCCAGTGGTTGAGCAGCACCACAGGCACGCCGTCGCGCGGGCCCAGGTCGCGGTAGGCCAGGGCTGTGCCGCCGATGTCGATCGACAGGTTCGGGGCGGTGATGTGGATCGAGTCCGAAGCGGATTGTGTGCCAGAGGTCGTCATGCTGATGCTCCTTTGGATTGATGGGCTGGGTGTCGTGTCCGCTGGTTTATTGAGCGTCGGCGGTGGCAAGCGCCGGATAGTCGATGTATCCCGCCGCGCCGCCGCCATAGAGCGTCGCCGGATTCAGGTTCGCCAGAGGGGCGCCGGTTTTTAGGCGCTCCACCAGGTCCGGGTTGGCGATGAACGGGCGGCCGAAGGCGAACAGGTCGGTCTTGCCCTCGGCGAGCCGGGCTTTCGCCAGCTCCAGGTCGTAGCCGTTGTTGGCGATGTAGGTGTTCTTGAACCGTTGACGCAAGGCGTCGAAATCGAACGGGGCCACGTCGCGCGGGCCGCCCGTTGCGCCTTCGACGACATGCAGGTACACCAGGCCCAGGGCGTCGAGCTGCGCGACCAGATAGTCGAACTGCGCTTGAGGATCGCTGCTGGAGACGCCATTGGCCGGCGACACCGGCGAGAGGCGGATGCCGGTGCGCTCGGCGCCGATTGTCTTCACCACGGCCGCCGCAACCTCTAGGGTCAGCCGCGCGCGGTTCTCGATGGAGCCGCCGTAGGCGTCGGTACGCGCGTTGGAGCCGTCCTTGAGGAACTGGTCCAGCAGATAGCCATTGGCGCCGTGGATCTCCACTCCGTCGAAGCCGGCGGCGACCGCGTTGGCCGCGGCCTTGCGGAAATCATCGACGATGCCCGGCAGCTCGTCGAGGTCCAGCGCGCGCGGCTCGGAGACTTCCACGAATCCGTTGTTCACGAAGGTCTTGGTTGCGGCGCGAATGGCCGAGGGCGCGACCGGGGCGGCGCTGTTCTCCTGAAGGTCTACGTGCGACACACGCCCGACGTGCCATAGTTGCAGGAAGATGCGCCCGCCCTTGGCATGGACGGCATCGGTGACCTGCCGCCAGCCGTCGATCTGCGCCTGCGTGTAGATCCCCGGGGTGTCCTGATATCCCTGGCCCTGCTGCGAGATTTGCGTGGCTTCGGAGATCAGCAAGCCGGCCGAGGCCCGCTGGCTGTAGTAGGTGGCAGCGAGCTCGCTGGGCACGAAGCCCGCGCCGGCACGGTTGCGTGTCAGCGGTGCGAGGACGATCCGGTTGGATAGCGTCAGGGAGCCGAGGGCATAGGGCTCGAACAACGATTTCTGAGTCATGTCTTCTTTCTTCCAAATTGATTGAGGGTTTTCCTGCGAGAGCGGGTTCCAGTAAGGAGGCGAGCGAACGCCGCCGCCTTACTGGCTACTCCTGCAGGAACTGGATGGCGTGCTTCAGGAAGCGCTCGGGGTACTGGAACTGCGCGCCGTGCCCGGCATCGGGATAGATCAGCAACTGGGCGTTCGGAATGTTCTGCGCCAGGTACCAGGAGTTGATCGAGGGAACCATGATGTCGTTGACCCCGTTGAGCACCAGCGTCGGCTGCTGGATCGCATTGAGGTGCGCAAACGGGTTGTCGCCCGGCAGCGGTGTAGCGAAAGCCGCCAATGCCTGGCCTTGTGCCTTGGCCACCTCGGGCGAGCTGGGTGGGTCGAGTTCCGCGCGCTGATGGCGACGCTCCCAGAAGGCGAGGCCGGCCTGCTTGGCCGCCTGCGAACGCCCGAAGAAAAGAAACAGGAAGTCGTCCGCAGTGGGCACTGGATTCATGGCGACTTGAACCACTTTGGGATCACGCATCATATCGCCGCCCCGTGGGCCGGTGCCGAGCAATAGCAGCTTGCGAACCAGGTTGGGATGTCGCAGTGCGACATCCTGTACTTCCATGCCGCCGATCGAGAACCCGAGCAGGTCAACCTTCGATAGTCCCAGTGCCCGGATTGCCAGCGCGATGTCGTCGGCCATGTCCTCGATCCGGTTGCGGGGCGTGCCGGTGGACGAGGCGATGCCGCGACCGTTGAACAGGATGAGCTCGCGGCCCTCGGCCAAACCGTCGGTCAGCAGCGGGTCCCAGTGGTCCAGTCCGGCGCGAAAGTGCGGCACGAAGAACAGCGGAGGCAGGGTGGATCGGGTGTTGCCCCAGCGGCGATAGGCGAATCGGTCGCCATCGACTTCGATGAAGCGGGTCGGTGCTGTCAGATGCGTGTCGCTCATGGCCAAAGTCCTTTGAGGAAGTGCAAAAGCCTTTATGATGTCGATCATCATCTAAACAGTCAAGATCTTTGATGATGATCGACATCAATGTATAGTGGATGCCTGACTGTTGGCGCGTAAAAGGCATAGAGACATGAAGGTCACCAAGGCGCAGGCCCAGGCGAATCGGGCGCGCATCGTCGAGACAGCGTCGACGCTGTTCCGTGAGCGTGGGTACGACGGCGTGGGCGTGGCGGAGCTGATGGCAGCCGCTGGCTTCACCCACGGCGGGTTCTACAAGCACTTCCGGTCCAAGGCGGACCTGATGGCGCAAGCTGCGGCGTGTGGCTTTTCGCAGACTGCGGCGAGATCCGAAGGGGTCGATATCGCCGAGTTCATCAAGACCTACGTGTCCCGCTGGCATCGCGACACTCGAAGCGACGGCTGCACCTTGGCAGCACTCGGCGGCGATGCCGCGCGCCAGCCCGAAGCCATCAAGGCCATGTTCGCCGAGGGCATCGAATGTCTGCTGGCAGGCATTGAGCGCGACGGCAGGGTGTTGGGTGACGATGACCCCCTGCAGGCGCGGGCCAAAGCGATCGACATGCTTGCCCAGGCGGTTGGCGCGATCGTGCTGTCGCGGGCCTGCCCGGACGACTCGCCCTTGGCGGACGAAATCTTGAAGGTCTGCCGCGCCGAAATACTTGCGCCACTGGTCTCCAAAGCCTCAACGAGCTAGCGCAGTGCATCTTCAACGGTGCCGTCGGACCTGCGGGTGCACGGCCAGTTCGGGATGTTGGCGCTGCGATTTCAGGCGATCCGCCGCGCGAGCGACCAGCACCAGATCATGCTCGCGGCCAGCCAGGCGACGTGCGTAAACGGCACCAATGCCGCTCGAGGCGCCAGTGATAAGAGCGGTTGTCACGTTTTTTCTTGAATGTGTTCAGCAGCGATGCGCCGCTGCTTTTGTTGACTCGGGTGTCGAACAAGCCCACGCACGGGCGTTCGACGTTCAGACCGAAACCGGGCTCAGCCGCGGGCCTTTAGATGCCGCATGGTGTAGTGCTCGTAATGACCGGCACCGTTCTTCACAATAGGATCGTTCGACGTGAAGCTTGCGATGTCCTGGTCATCTTCGATCTGGTAGAGCGAGACACCGTAGCCACCTGTGTCGTCAATCACGGGGCCGTGCGCAACCACCACACCCTTGGCGAGCAGGTCATTCAGATAGTCGCCGTGCTGGCCCATCCAGCACCGCTCATCGGCAGACATCGTGGCAAGGAAATCAGTGCGCGGCGGCATGTACTTGCAAAGGTAATACTTCATGTCTTGGGTCCTTGCTAGTGGTTGAATAAACCTTGTCGCCTTGGCCGGCCTTGGTGATACTTGGCTCAACGCCGACTGTGCGGCGAAGAGTCGTCACTGAGCTCGGTTCAGATGCGGGCTTCATTAGCTCCTCCATCTCGAAGCACTGCACGTCGGCCATGCCCAGCCGGTCGTACTCGGCGCCCAGCAGCTTGCCGTAGGCACCTCCGAGCACATAGCGTGCGAGCGCCTGGCGCAGCGCATTGGATTGCAGCAGCACCGACAGGCCCCGTCATCGTGCGCTGCACCACGGGCGCACTGGCGAGGCTTCCCAGAGCCGACCAGATAGCGGGTTTCTCGTTGAGGGCGCGCCACCCAGGATGAGGCCGAGGGTGGTGGCGATACGGTCACGGCGAAGCCTCATCCAGTTCGAGAATTTCACAATCAGGCGCGCATTGGGCGATGGTCGAACGAACGTCGTGCGCATCGAGTCCCCAGCGCTTCTGCACATCGATCAGGCCGACTTCATGGTTGACCAGCACAACACGGAACAGCGTCAACCGCGCCAGGTTTTTCGTCGGCACCGCGCACAGCGTGGTGTGGGCATCGGGGTCTGGTAGCACCAGGCAGGTATCACCGGCGTGAATCACCCGCACATGGGCGCCTCGCGGGAAGAATCGCCCCGCCACTTGGGTGTCCCTTACGACCTGCATCATCGATTTCATGGCTATCTCCGAGTGCGCGTGTTGCGATCGCGGCTGCCAGCCGATGCAGTGCTGCTTAGGGTAGTGCTCTCGGGGTCGTCGTCAAGGCATTCGATGCAGGCATCAAGCAACTCATGCAGCGCGACAACGCGCTGCGTTCCAAGCCGTTCGTTGAGCGCCACCTGGGCCTTCTTCCAGGCGCGCTGCCCTTCGGCTCGCTTTGCTCGGCCAGCCTCGGTCGCTTCGACGAGACGGCTGCGCGCATCGCTTCCCGCGCCGATCTTCAGCCACCCATGAGCCACCAGCGGCTGCATGTTGCGCGTCAACGTCGATGCATCCATCTGCATACGTTTGGCCAGGTCACCCGGGCGGATAGGCCCGAGCTCGACGACGTATGACAGCAACGCGTACTGCGTGTTCTTGAGCCCCGTCTCGCTGACATGGCGATCGTAGTGGCGCGTCACCATGCGAGTGAGCTGGCGAAGCTTCAGGTTGGTACACCCTTGAGGCTTGGTTGAATTCTTCATGCGATAGATTGTATATACAATTTTTGTATATGCAATCATATCGGAGAAAAGGGTGACGAATGGAAGCCGATGAGGTAATCGCTCGTTGGGAAGCGGACGAAGCGCGCGTGCGCGCACGCCAGAGTGCTCCAGATGCGGAGCCCAGGGGGAAGGTCTTTGGCCGCTCGGGCATGGAGATGTTCGAGGCGATTTTCGCTGGCGAGCTGCCGCCCCCACCGATCAATGACACGGTCAATATCCTGGCTGTCCACATCGAGCCCGGATTTGCAGTCTTCCAAGGGCGGCCGCAAAAGCGCTTCTACAACCCCCTGGGCATCGTGCATGGCGGCTGGTTCGCCACGCTGCTCGACTCGGCCGTGGGCTGTGCGGTGCATTCGACGCTGCCCGCTGGCAAGGCTTTCACCACCTTGGAACTCAAGGTGAATATGGTTCGCTCCCTGAATGATTGGGTGCCACTGGTGCGCGCCGAAGGCAAGGTGATCCATGCGGGACGCCAAGTCGCAACGGCCGAGGGACACATCATCGGCCCGGACGGAAATCTCTATGCGCACGCCACCACGACCTGCCTGATCTTCGAGCATTCCTCGGCAGGTTGAGCGACAAGGCTGATTCAGTTGGGCACTCTTGCGGAAGAATAGCCGTAAGCGTGCCTGTACCTGGCCTTCGTCAAGATTACAACCCTGCCGATACGTCGTGCCTACTCAGAAACAGGAACCAATAGGGCGTCACCGCTAGCGACGAGCTTTTCGACGCCGTCGTTCGTCGCGTAAAGCTCTGCCGTGCTGAATACCTGTTTGCGACCTGGTTTAAGAACGCGTGCAGTGACTCTAAAGGTCTGGCCTACAGCGGGCCGAAGGCAGCGAACCGTAAACTGGGAGGCCAATACCCTTCCGCTGAGAGTTGCAGCGGCAAAGCCACAGCCAGTATCGATCATCGCTCCCTGAATCCCGGCGTGCAGATAGCCACTGTACTGGCCCAGCTCTTTTTTCCATTGTATTTTCAGCTCTACTTCGCCTGGCGCCGCCGAGACCACCTCCAGACCGAGCCAGTTGTTGAATTCTGCACTCCGGGCTATTTCCTGGAGCTCGCCAAGTAGATCGGTTGAATCGTTCATATATCTTCCATACAAAAGTTTTTGTAGCTCATGCGATATCCCATCAGCGTGCGCCGAAGCGCGGCACCCGTTTTTCGATGAAGGCACGCACCGCTTCCCGATGATCGTTGCTGCCGGCGGCCTGAACTAGGCGAACGGCCTCGCGGTCCAGTGCATCTTCAAAGCCCAGGGTCAGGGCCTCGTCGAGGTTGTCTTTCATTAGAGCCAAGGCCACTGCCGGGCCCTGCGCAAGAGTGCGCGCCAACGCAAATGCCTCGTCATGCAAGCGGTCGTCCTGCACGACACGGTTCACCAAGCCCAGCGCCTCGCAGCGCCGTGCGGCTATGCGTTCGGCCAGGAACATTAGTTCCCGCGCACGGCTGGTGCCGACGAGCCGAGTGAGCAACCAGTTGATGCCGTAGTCGCCGCTCAGGCCCACCTTTGCATAACCCGTGCTGACGAAGGCAGATTCGGCGGCAATGCGCAAATCGCAGGCCAGTGCAATTGATAGGCCCGCACCTGCAGCCGGCCCTGAAAGGGCCGCAATCGTCGGCTTGCGCAGCGCGACCAGCGCCCCGGTCAGCCGGCGCTGGCGGTCTTGCAACTGTGCAACGCGCTCTTCGGCGCTGAGGCCGGGATCCCGGGCGGCAGCCATGCCCTTGATGTCGCCGCCCGCGCAGAAGGCCGAACCAGCCCCGGTGATCAGAACCGCCCCAACGTCCGGTGCCTGCGCGCACATCTGAATCGTTGTTCGCAGCGCTGGCGTCAGGTGATCTGACAGCGCATTCCTGGCTTGCGGACGATTGAGGGTGATCGTCGCAACGCGGTCGAGAATCTCGCACAGGAGTTCATCGGTGCCGGTGGATACGACGCGCGCGGGCAGCTTGGCACTGTCAGCAGTGATGGAGTCGTTCATCCGAGAGAGTTTCGCATCCGGGGATTCGCTCATGATCTTGTCCACTTACCAGACCTCGTTGAAGGGACGAACTTCAGCCAGGAAAGACCACGCCGAGCGCGGTTGATGTGCGAGATGCCATGCTTCTTCGGCAATCGCTGACGGCTGTATAAAAAATTCGTCCGGCTTTTCGCTGTACCGTTTTCGAGCCCATGGGACATCGATCACGGCATCAATCAAGAGATAGCCGACATGGATGCCCTTGGGTCCTAGAGTGCGAGCCATCGATTCGGCAAGGATCCGTTGCGCCGCCTTGGTCGGCGCGAAGCCCGCAAAATGTGCCCGGCCACGTAGCGCCGAGGTGTTTCCAGTCGCCAGGATGCTTCCATCACCGGCCCGCTCCATAAGCGGGGCGGCCCAGCGTGCCAAGTGCAAGAACGACATAACGTTCACGTTGAAGTTGTGCTCGAGAACAGCAGGGTCGACGGAAAGGAAATCGCCGAAAGCCCCACCCACGGCGTTGTGAATGAGAACGCGGGGTACAGGAGCCAAGCCTTCGATACGCGCGATGGCGTCGCGCAGTTGCGCCTCGTTCGTCACGTCGCACGCGAACCCATGGGTACCCGGCAATTCTTCCTGTATGGCTCGAAGCCGGTCTGCATTGCGAGCCAACATCGCCACCTGGTAACCGCCGGCGTGAAAGCGCCGAACCAGCGCGGATCCAGTACCTGGACCAACACCTGTGATGACAGCGAGCGGCTTCATGCGGCCACCATCGCTTTCGCCACCAATGCCAGACGATCATTGCCAAAGAACATGCGCTGCTCCACAAAAAATGAGGGTGCGCCGAAAACGCCGCTGTCGACCGCTGCCTTCGTGGTCCGGTCCAGCCGTGCGTCATACTCGGCGCTGTCGATCGCCCTCGCGCTATAGATGGTGGGCATTTCTGCTTCCTTTTAAGGCTAGCGGCTCAGCTACCGGTGAAGACTGCGGCGCGGCGCTCGATAAAGGACTTGATACCTTCAGCAGCGTCCGCGCTTTGCATGACCCGCTCCCTGATGTGGGGAATAACATCGATTGCTGCCTGTTCCCCGGCCTCGATGAATTTGCGTCCGGCTTCCTTGGTGACCTGAATTCCCAAAGGTGCGTTCTTGGCAATCAGCTGCGCGAGCTCCATGGCGCGCTCAACCTGATGGCCAGGCTTGACGACCTCCTGCACCATCCCGATGCGGTAGGCTTGCGCCGCACCGAACTCGTCGCACAGCAGCAGGTGGTACATCGCGTCACCCCAACCAGCGCGGGTGATGTACCGAAAATGCGCGCCGCCCAGGGGCGCAATACCTCGCTTGGCTTCCATCTGGCAAAAGCGAGCGTCGTCGGCAGCAACAACGATATCTCCAGCGAGCATCAATTCAATGCCGACGGTAAAAACGATCCCCTGCACAGCCGTCACGATGGGTTTGCGGCATTGATTTTGAAGACCGAAAGGATCGATGTTGCCTTCCGGACGCGGCTTGACCGTCGCGGTAGGGCCAAAGAATTTGGGCATATCAAGCCCTGCCGTGAAGTGCTCGCCCTCGGCGCACAGCACACCAACCCAGAGGTCATCGTCGCGGTCGAGCTGGGTCAAGGCATCCGACAGTTGCAACATCATTTCGGGGTTGAAAGAGTTTTTCTTAGCTTGGTTGGCAATCGTGATCTTCAGCACGTGATCGTGACGCTCAACGTACACGCGGCCTTCTGTTTTGTCGGACACTCTCTGCCTCCTTGGGGATGTGACACACACTCCTTCATGACGATGGTAATTCTCCTGTATTACTATCGTCATTCAGAATGATAGCGACTACAATCCACATGTCAAGCGCTAAAAAGACCAGAAGGAGTCACTGATGGGCCACTCGCAGGCGGACAAAATCGCGAGCAAAGAGCGCATCCTTGCAGCGGCTTCGCTTCAGATCCGTGAGGGCGGGGTGGAGTCCGTAAGCGTCAAGAAGCTCATGCTTAGCGTGAATATGACGCACGGCGGTTTTTATGGACACTTCGAATCGCGGTCAGACTTGATCTCCCAGGCTCTCGAGCGCGCTCTTGTAGATGGGGAATCAAGGGCTCGCGCGGCCGGCGATGGCCGGCCGCGAAGCTTCAGCGCCATGGTGCGCAGTTATGTAAGCCGCACCCATCGCGACTCGCGCAAAACGGGCTGTGCGATTTCCG
This sequence comes from Verticiella sediminum, assembly GCA_040392445.1. GTDB lineage: Bacteria > Pseudomonadota > Gammaproteobacteria > Burkholderiales > Burkholderiaceae_B > Verticiella > Verticiella sediminum_A. The sequence continues at coordinate 127,106 of JBEBVZ010000003.1, read as the reverse complement.
CTCTTGTCTCGGATGTGGGCCGCGCCGACGAGGGCGCTCGTGACGTTATGTCGGCCCACATCGAGGCATACATCAATGCCCTCAAGCGATCCCTGAACAAGGAAGACGACGCCGAAGCAATGGTGGCCGTGAGTGCCATGGTCGGCGCCATTGCGCTTTCGCGTGTCCTCACGGATCCGCGGCGCTCCGACGCGGTACTGCGTGCCGTAAGAGAGCACCTGATCGCGTTCGCCTCGGAAGACGAGCGGTCCGAAAATTAAAATCGTTTTGCGTGGTTCTATCCCTGCAAGCTGTTGCATTCCTCACTTCAGGCATCTTCCGGCACTGCGGCTATGGCAGTTCAGGCAACAACCCTCGGCACGACGCCCTCGGCCCAAGGGATCGGCGTCCGCGCTGGCGCCGAGGCGACGGGGCTGCTCACGGTATCGAGCCGACCGATCTGCTCGGCGGACAGCGTGAGCGACAGGGCCCCAGGTTGTGCCAGTTGCTCTGGCGACCGCAGCCCGATGATCGGTACGGCGCCGTGGGTATCGGCCCAGGCAATGGCGACTTGGCCCGGGGTCACGCCTAGCTCCCCGGCGATGGCAATCAGCGTGTCGAGTACCTGCGTGCGCTGCGCGGAGTTCTCCGGCTGGAACACCTTGCCGCCGAAGCCCTCCGCACGGCCTTTCTCGCCCTTGCGATACTTACCGGTCAGCATGCCGCCTCCCTGCGGCGACCAGGTGACGACCCCGAGACCCAGTGCGTGCGACGCCGGGAACAGGTCGGCCTCGGGCTCGCGGCGGACCAGGCTGTGCTCGAACCGCACGGCTGCGATGGGCACGGCCCCGGTGAGGTCGGCCAGCGTCACCGCTCGGGCCAGCCGCCAGGCCGGGAAGTCCCTTCATATAGACCAACCCACCATTCCTGACGATAACGGATCTACCCGGGAGGAGGCTGTGGACCAGGTAGCCCGCCGGTACCTTGTCAGGGATGTACCGGCCAAGGCCGGTACGCCGGGCGATGATCCCCAAGCCCGACGGTAGCCAGCGCGCGCTGGGTGAGAGGCGTGAGCAATAGCGTCAAAGCGTATCGAAAGGCCAAGAGGATAAGGTTGTCAGCGCCCAATGATGGTAGCGCGTACCTGATTTCGTCCCATTTTCTTCGCGGTGTAAAGCTGTGCGTCCGCTTGCGCAAAAAACGCTTCCACGCCCGGGTCGCCTTCTATGACTGATGCAACGCCAATGCTCATCGTGAGCTGCTGCGCGGAGGCCGATGCATTGGGAAGACCCAGTTCAATAACGCTGCTGTTGATCCGCTCGGCTACTTTACGGGCGTCTTCTGGCGTGATGTCTGTCAACAAGCACGTGAACTCTTCACCGCCATAGCGCGCCATCAAGTCTGTAGAGCGAACTATGCTGCCTTCCAGGACGCGGGCGATAGCACGCAGATGGTTGTCGCCTACCGCGTGACCGTAACGGTCGTTGACGTATTTAAAATGATCTACATCGATGATGAGTAGGCTAAGGGGCGATCCTGTGCGCTGGTAACGTCTATATTCATAGTCCAGCATTTCATCGAAATGTCGACGGTTGGATAGCCCGGTCAAACTGTCGGTCCGGCTTAGCGTTTGCAGTTTCTCATAAGCATCTTGCAAGGCTTGCTGCTGCCGCTGAATGTGGGTGTTACGCTGGGCCAGGAGTCTGGTCAAACGGCGATATCGAAGAAGCCCCAGATAAAAAATCAGAGCCAGCAGCGCCGCTGCCACGCTCGCAGTTTGCAGCAATACCCGCTGGTCGCGCTGCGCCATATAGCGCTCAAGGAAATGACGCTCCCCTTTCTCGTGAATCATTACCGCTTCTGATACGTCAAGAACAGCCAAGTAACGGTCAAATGCCTCGACGATACGTTGATGGGCAGGCGACTGGCTGAAATAGTAGCCATAGGCGCGAGGGTGTTCATATAAGGTGTGGACGACGTCTAAGTCGAAAAATTCCTGGTGATAACGTTTTTCAATAAAGATTTGCTGGTTGAATACCGCAATGTCGATTGCGCCGTCGCGAACGGCCTGAAAGAGGCCATCGCTGCTCGTCTGATTGTATGCGTGCAACTGGGCGGCTGGAACGACGGATTGGAGCGTGGGCTGGAGCGAAACCCCTTGTACAAAACCGACCTGGTAGTTGGCCAGATCGGCAGTACTGCGTATTGAAACGCTCTGGCCATGGCGCGCGATGACCGCGTAATAGCTTTCGTAATATGGAATGGTAAACAGGCCGCGCTTTGCGCGTTCTGGCGAATAGCTCAAAGGAATGAACACATCGGCTTGTCCTTCTTGGACCTGCCGGATCTTATCGGCTACTGTTTGATCTCGGCTAGGGGTAATCTCGAAACTCAAACCGAGTTCTTTCGTGATAAAGCAGAGTACATCAATGCCGATGCCGTTGTAGGTCTGTTTATCTTCATCGTAGCGCGCCATCGGCGGGGCGCCTACCGCGACTATCTTCAGGGGCGGCATGGCCTGAAACTCGGCCAACTGTTGAGCACTGATTTCCACTGCTTTAAGCAATCGGATGTTTTGTGCTCCATCACATGCGAGTGCAGAAGTGGTCGGTAAGGTACAGAAGGCAACGCATAGCGTGACGATGCGGCGCTTCGACCCGCACGGTTTTGCAAGAAACATGAAGTTTATATCCAATGCCGCCATCAGAACCAGCGTTGCCGGGATTGGAGCTGTCGCCATAACGCGTCGCACGCTACCCCTCGGGAATAAGGGGCTATATTGTAGCTGGCCTACTGATTTAGCTCCAGGGTAGGCGCCATTGAGCGTAGGTAGAGCGTAACGGTCTGTTCAAGACGGTACTGATAGGCATTGTTGAGCTATTGACGATTGAGCTAGAGTGATTTTCACTCTAGCAAAACCTGGCAATATCCAGCGTTTGTTTGACATAAAACCCTGATAAATCGGGGTTTTATTCGTTTTGGCTGGCAAGTGCCAACAATCGTTGGCGGATCTACGCAGTTTTCTTCTGGTATGGCTCACGCCGGATGTCATCAGGTCGACGCAATATCATCAGCATCTACTTGTTGCGATGGGCATTGCATATCAAACAATGGGCCGCGAGCGTGCTGTTCAAAGCGCCCTAGGCAGCCAGCACATTGAAGGCGTCACTCTGGATGTCTTGCCTCATCGAATGTACAAGGTCGAGCGTGGATTCGAGAAAACCTTCTGCAGCGCAGGCTCGAAAAACTCGAGTGGCTCGCTCTTGTATTTGGCGTCAAAGGACGTTGCATCGTATTTCTCGACAAACTCCAGAGTGTGTTCGTAGAAAGGAGTGCCGAGGTACTGATCCCTGAGATGGCGGTTCTTTCCCATATGGTGAAAGTAGTAGTACGCTTGAAACGCGCCATGCTTTTCGACCATATCGAAGTTCAGTTGTGACACGAACGGCTTGAGCAAGACGGCAGCAACATCCGGATGGTTATAGCAACCCAAGATGTCGCCAATGTCGTGAACCAGTGCACAGACAACATACTCGTCGTCGCGATTGTCACGATAGGCGCGTGTCGCGGTCTGAAGAGAATGCTCCAGACGATCGATTGGGAATCCATCCTGCTGACCGTTCAGAAGGCGCAGGTGATCCATGACACGCAGATGTAGCTGTGACTTGAAGGGTTTGACCTCCTTGGAAATCAGATCCCAGTCTGCCGGGACGCTTTCGCGCAGATCGGTGAAGGATGCAATTTTGGACATGGTTTCCTCAGTTTTCAGACAGGTTTGACGGCAAATTCGCGAATAACAGAGCCCCATTTCTCGCTCTCGGATCGCAGGAATACGTTGAAAGATTCGGCATCGCCACCTACGGGATCCAGCCCGAAAGCTTGCAGGTTGGAGAATACTTCGGGGCTGTTGATGACAGCATCCAGGTGAGCAGAGAGCTGATTGACAATAGAAGCCGGTGTTTGCTTGGGGGCTAGAAACCCGAGCCAACTGCTGGAGTTGAACTCCTCCAGTCCTGCCTCTGCAAATGTTGGAACATAAGGTATTCCGGGCGAGCGCGTAGTACCTGTTATGGCAACAGCCCGTATGCGCTCTGAGCCCAGGTGCGGCGCGAAACTCTGGACCCCGTCAATCGCAAACGCAACTTGCCCGCTCGCAAGATCCGGAATTGCTGCGGCCATACCCTTGTAAGGGATGCTGGTCACATTTAGGCCTACCGCCTTTGCAAATAGGAGGGCTCCTAGATGAGACCCACCTCCAATGCCATTGGTGGCGAACGGTATAGGCTCTTTTTGGGCCTTGCCCCACGCGATGAACTCTTCTAGATTCTTCGCCGGAAGTGTTCCGGAGATACCGAGGGTCATCGGTATCCGGCCAATTAGAGACACTCCGGTCATGTCGCCCAGGGGGTCGTAGGTCAGTTGGGCCTGGAGATGGGGGTTGACCACAAAAGCAACCGGCACCGAAAGCAATGTATAGCCATCGGCTGGCGACCTCACCACCTCGGAAGTGCCGATAATTCCGTTTGCACCTGGGCGATTTTCAACAATTACGCTCTTGCCCATCCGCACCGAGAGATGCTGCGCCAGAAGGCGTGTCGTTACGTCAGTGATTCCGCCCGGCGAATACGGCAGCACAATTTTCACGGCCTTGGCTGGGTATGGTGCTTCAGCACGCACGCTGGGTGCCATGGCGATCGCGCCTAGCGCTGCTAGACGAATGAATGCTTCGCGCCGTGAGAATAAGCTCGTGGTCATGTCTGTTTCCTTTTTTTGCCCATGTTGGACGATGGGCGTGCGTCTGGCCGCCTACGTGGCTACTGCATGGGTAAAGCCTTGTTCGTGCAACAACGCGCACCCCGGGGAATCACTGGTCAAACTCTTTGTTCCCAGCCCGGGGTCGGGTTGCGGAACTCTTCATATCTTCCATAAGCGGGCAGGGTCGGCAAAGCATTGCTCATAGATGTTTTTCTCTAAAAATGAGCTATATGTCTCGAATATGATTATTTTCATTCTTTATTTAGAGTCTAAAAATCCGTAAATACCCTTATTTGTCTTGTTTTATTTTAAAATAAGCTGTATTTATGAGACAATAGTCTCGATATTGTTATTTCGACTTTCCTGGCGCATGTCTGGCGCGTAGCGGAACTTGGCCGCAAAACGCAACGAAGGCGAAAATGTCGATCCTTATGTCTCATTACTTCTGAAAGGCCATGCCGTGCTTGAAGCTTCGTCAACGCCCTCTACAACTGCATCAGCTGCAGACATCCACACTGAGCAGCGTCAGGGCAGCGCCCTGGCTCGAGGTGTATCGATCCTTCGATGCTTTTCCCCGGTCCAGCCAGAACTCAGTGCTCGCGAACTCATGGAGAAGACGGGAATTCCGAAGCCCACGCTCTTCAGGCTTCTCGAGACGCTATGCGACCTGGGATTGATGAGGTATTCCGACCGCATCTCTAAATATGTAATCGGAGTCGGGTTGCTCAATCTGGCTGTGCCGTCGCTGTCTCGCATGACTGTGCGCCGGCTCGCACGACCCTACATGAGAGACTTTGCTGATTACATCGAGGGGGTACTTCATATGATGGTCTACGTCGAGGGGAGACTCAGCTACATCGAGGTTGTTCAGGGAGCAGGAAGCCAGATTTTCCAACCTGACGTCGGCACTGTTGCCTCGATATCTCGAACAGCTGCCGGCCGTGCCGCCCTGTGCGGCTTGTCGCCAACAGAACGCGAACGTTATCTGGAAAGAGCGAAGCTCAAAGATCCGGCACGGGGAGAATGGTTGGCTTCACGAGTTGCTGATGCACAGCGAGACTTGGCAGAGCACGGTTTTTGCCGAGGGCATCGAGACATGCATCACGAAGTCGAGGCAATTGCTGTCCCGTTGTCCTTTGCCAGGGGAGGGGAGCGCATCATTTTCGCCGCTAGCGTTGCCGTCTTTAACCCTTTGAGCAAACAATTTGTCGAAAACGTGGGCCCGCGTCTGGTGACGTTGGCACGGAACGTAGAGTCTTCGATGAGTAGCACGGAATAGCGCGACGGCTGCATAACAGGCGTGTAGTGAGCGAGTTGGCTGGTTTATTCGCCTAGCTTCTGAAGCAAGGCCTTGTGGGCGGGCCGCCAAGTTGCACCTCAAGCAGGAACGAGACGCCTCTGCCAAACCGGAATGGCAGAGGCTGCTAGCTGCTCCTGCCGTCAGCGTCCCTTGAACACGGCAGGGCGCTTGTCCAGAAAGGCCTGCCGCGCTTCGGTGGCGTCTTCGGTTGCGCGGGCAACGCGCTGGAATTCCTGCTCGAGCAAGAGTTGATCGCGCAGGCTGTTGTCCAGGCCTTGGCGCATCAAGCGCTTGCTTAGTGACAAGGCCACGGTGGCGCGGCTGGCCAAGCGCTGGGCAAGGGCGCGCGCCTCGGTCATCAGGTCGGCGTCGGGTACGCACTTCAGGATCAGCCCCCAATCATGGGCCTCTTGGGCCGCAAGCCTGTCGCCCAGCATGGCTAGCGCGTTCGCGCGTGAGCGGCTCAGGTTGCGTGGCAGCACCCAACTGGCGCCCATGTCGGGCACCAGGCCAATGTTGGAGAAAGATTGCTGAAAGTAGGCCGATTCGGCCGCGATGACGATGTCGCCGGCCAAGGCGAGGCTCGAGCCTCCACCGGCTGCGGGGCCGTTCACGGCCGTGATCAGCGGCAGGGGAAACTCGCTGACCATTTGCAGCGTGGGGTTGAAGAAGTCGCGCATGCCGCCATCGATGTCGCCTTTGGCGTTGCGTGAGGCGCTCAGGTCGGCGCCGGCGCAAAAGCCGCGCCCGGCGCCGGTCAGTACGACGGCGCGCGTCTGGCCACCGTCCAGCGCATAACGCAGGCCAGCCTGCAGGTCGGTCATCAGGCCGATACTCAAGGCATTGAGCCGCTCGGGCCGATTGAGGGTGATGATGGCCACGCCACCATCCTGCTCGTAGAGAATGTGGTCAAAGCGGGGGTTGGTCATGAGTGTGTCCTGTTCAATGGATGATGGTGTCTACATGGGTATGCATGCATGCCGATCAGGAATGATCGATCGCGCACGCATTGCTTTACTGCTTGACGATGGCGGCCTGGGTTAACTGAAATCTATCTTGTGATATTTATATATCAATCCGCATGGACTGATACTCGAAATGATTTGGATGTATGCATGAGTGATGGATCGCTTGTCGGTTGATCAGATGGCTTGTTCAGGTGCGTGTTTTAGCGTTGACATTATCCATGTTTCGGAATCAAATATCCGCTAAGCGACTGTAAAAGTCCGCTAGGCGGACAAATAAAAAAACCGGCTGGCCCAATAACACCCTCCGCCGGGTTGCAGCATGGGTCTGGTGAATGCACATCCTTATGCACGACACATCAGGAGACAAACGATGCCCGAGATTCAAGAAAAGTTCAGTGCAGTATCTGGCAGTCGCCGTTCATTTTTGATTGGCACTGGAGCCCTACTGGCCTCCCAATGTGTTCTGGCCCAAGGTAGCGAGGCTGGCCGCCTGTACGTCGGCTTTCCCGCTGGCGGCGCCACCGACACGGCGGCGCGGCTGGTCGCGCCGGCCCTGTCGGCCGAACTGGGCCGCACGCTGGTGGTCGAGAACGTTTCGGGCGCCTCGGGTGCGTTGGCCATCAAGTCGGTGGAGCGCAGTACTCCCGACCAGCCTTCGTTCCTGTTCTACCCCACCATGACCATGTTGGGGCAGGTGCTGAATGGGCAAACCCCCGAGCTGGACAAGGTCACGCCAATCTCGCTGGTGTACGAGCAGTTCACGGTGGTGGTCGTGAACCCGCAGGTGCCGGGCATGGAAAACGTGCATACCCTCAACGATCTGCTGGCCGTTGCCAAGGCTAAACCGGGACTGAACTACGCCATCCTGGGCGTGGGCAGCACCGGGCACCTGACCATGGAATGGATCGCCAGCGTGGCGGGCGTGAAGATGCAGCACGTGGCCTACAAGGGCGGCGCGCCCGCCACGGTGGACCTGCTGGGCGGGCACGTCCCCGTGCTGGTGTCCGATTCGACAGTGGTGGCCCCGCACGTCAAGTCGGGAAGGCTGCGTGCGATTGCCGTCAACTATCCAACGCGCATGCCGGGCTTCCCGGACGTTCCCACCGTGCACGAGCAAGGCTTCAAGGAGATCTCGGGCGTGCCCTGGGTGGTGTTGGTGGGTCCGGCTGGCATGAGTGAGGCCGAGGTCGGCAAGGTGTCTAGCGCCATGGCCCGTGTGCTGGTCAAGCCCGAGGTGGTGCAAGCCATGCGCGCGCAGAACGTTGAACCCAGGAGCAGCAACCCGGCCGATGCCGCGAAGCTCATGCGCGAAGACCTGGAGCGCTGGAAGAAAATCATCCAGGACAATGACATCAAGGCTTCATGACCCCATGTCCGTGCCGCCCGGCAGTGCGCCGGGCGGCGCTATTGCCGGCAAGATGCCTTGATGTGCTTGAGGAGGATCTCGTTGACCAACTGAGGCGCTTGATCCGTACAGAAGTGGCCGATGCCTCGCATTTCTACAAATTGGTAAGGCCCACTCACATAGTTAGCGGTGTTCTGCGCCGCACTGCGGCCGACTGTACTGTCCTCATCGCCCCAGGCATAAAGCGTTGGTACGCTGATCGGTGTCAAATTTATCTTGAGGCCGGTAGAGCGGTACCACGCCAGAGCGGCCTCTATCGCAGCGGGTTCCCCAATCACAGACAAGTAATTCTCAATGCCCTGTAACGGTACTTTCCCTCTCTGGAATAATGCCTTCAGGCGCTGCGCATCGTTCGCTAGCAGCAACTTTCCAGTGCATGGGTCGAGATGATCCCTGTGGTGAGACGAGCGACGTTGCTGATCTGGATCTGTCTCCAGAGCCGTCACAAAGGCATTCGGATGCGGCCTTGAGAAAACATTCAAGGTGGCCAACTGCTCGGGATGCATTGCGGCGAACGCCCATGCAATTTGCCCACCCCAGTCCATGCCGACCAAGTGAAATTTCTCACCGGATTTCATACATGCTTTGGCTATTTCTGCGACATCCTGCACTAGGCTAGCGGTCGTGTAGTGGCTCAGATCGCTCGCTTCAGGCCTAGCTGCGGGGGAATAGCCTCTTTGGTCAGGCGCTACCGCTCGATAGCCTGCCGCTGCCAATGCCTCGATCTGGCTTATCCACGCATGCCGAGACTGCGGAAAGCCGTGTAGGAACAAGACAAGTTCGCCATCCTCCGGGCCTTCAACAAAAGCATCGAAAACCCAGCCTGTCGGCGTACGAATTTTTCGAGTCTCCATGGGTTTTATCTCTGAAAACTTGCATTGGCATACACGACGCCTGAAACAAGGGGGGCGATAGCTGCGGGCATGCCCCAGATGGCGACTTGCATTGCTCGGCGGTGCCGGGCGGTACTCGATCATACACAGCGGCAGAACCAAACGGCTCGAAGCTGGTCTGATGAACGGTCGAATATGGCGTTTCTCTCGGAGCATGTTTTATGAAGTTATGGCTAACAGCGGTTGCCTTGGCGGCCGCATCGTCCTTTGCGCATGCCGCCGGTACGGCCATTACCGTCTATCAGGATCCCAATTGCGGCTGCTGCGACGGCTGGGTCGAGCATATGCGCGATTCGGGCTTTCAAGTGAAGGCCATAAAGACCACCGACATGGCTTTCGTCAAGCAAAAACTAGGGGTGCCATCAGAGCTTAGTTCGTGCCACACGGGCGTGGTCGACGCCACAGGCCAGATCATCGAAGGGCATGTGCCGGCAACCGCTGTCCTCAAGCTGCTTGCCAATTCCTCAGTCAAGGGCGTTTCGGCGCCTGGCATGCCTTTGAACGCCCCAGGCATGGGTGAACTGGATGGCAATCTGATGACAGTTGATTTTGCCGGGAAGCCGTTTTCCAGGGACTAGAATCGATCGGCGAGAACGAAGTGCGTGACCGGTATGCCTTTGCCGACCAAAGGCCGACGTGCTGTAGCGCTTCGCATATCGATGGGAATAACCCCGCAAAAAGTAGTGTTTAACAGCATCTTGCGGGGCTATTCAATCTTCGGATATCAACGTGAGATGCTTGGGCCGTATTTTTTAACCATCAATATCCCATTGCGCAGCCATCACCACGCGGATCGGCGCCGCCTTCGTAAAATCCTGTATCGGCATTGAAACGTATGGCTTGGGCATGGCCAGCAATGCTGTCCCAGCGTCCAATGAGTTTCACTGGCTGGCCGCGCAGACTAAGTTCGCGTAGAACATTGCAGGGGATATCAGCTTCCATCCACAGGTCGCGTGACTCCATTCCCCATGTGCGGCCCAGCAGCCAACGCGGGGCTTCAATCGCCTGCTGTACATCGTATCCAAAGTCGATTAGGCGTGTCAGCATCGCTGCCTGAGTTTGTGACTGGCCTTCGCCGCCCATCGTGCCATACGCAATGGCAGGCTTGCCATCTTTCATGGCTAGCGCGGGAATGATGGTGTGAAACGTGTTTTTCCTGGGTTCCAGGCGGTTGGGGTGCTTTTCGTCGAGTGAGAAAAAGCTTCCACGGTTTTGCATGATAATGCCCGTGTCGCCGCCCATGACGCAAGCGCCAAAATCGTAGTAGGGCGACTGAATTTTCGACACCATCAAGCCATCGCTATCGGTTACACAAAAATAAACAGTGTCTCCTAAAGGTGATGGTTTATGGAAGTCCGGGCCATAGCGCAAACCAGGTTCGACCCCGCCCGTAGGCAATGATTGGCTGGCATGTATCAGTTTGCGGCGTTCGTCGGCATAGGCTTTGCTTAGCAACGTATCCAGAGGAATGTCTACAAAGCGCGGGTCCGTCAGCCATTCGTCGCGGTCAGCAAAAGCCACTTTCAGTACTTCTGCCATGTGGTGATAGTATTCCGCCGTATTGTCACCCCACGATGCAACATCGTAGCCTTCCAGCAAGTTCAATGCTTGAAGGGCGGTATAGCCTTGGGTGCTGGGCGGGAGCTGATAAATATCGTAGCCACGATAGCTGGTGCTGATCGGGGTGACCCATTCAGCCTGATAGTCGGCAAAGTCTTGCGTCGACAAAGGGGAACCCTGGGGCTGCAGATCGGCGCAAATGCGTTCGGCAATTTCACCTTCATAGAAAGCAGCCCGCACGCCCAGTTTGGCGATAAGTTCAAGCGTGTCAGCCAGCTTGGGTTGTGCAAGGTAGCTTCCCTCGCGCTGTGGCTTGCCGGTAGGCAGGAAGGTTTCCGCCATGCCAGGGTATTTGTTAAGCAGGTGCTCGTCTTTCACCAGCCATTCTGCCAGGGATCGCGTAACCGCGAAACCGTGCCGGGCGTAATGTATGGCATCGGTAAACAGATCGGCCCAAGGCAATTTCCCATGGCGCTCATGTGCAATACGGAAGCCATCCAGTGCGCCGGGAACCGTCAAAGCAGCTAAAGGGCCGCGGTCGGGAATAGTGGTGGTGTGGCCATGCTTGCGGTAGTGTTCAATGGTTGCGTTGCTGGCGGAGGGGCCGCTGGCGCGAATGGCTTCCACGCTTTTTGCCTTGCCGCCGGCAAGTAGCCAGAAGCCATCGCCACCAATACCGGCCATGTGTGAATACACGACCGCCAGGGTCAGGTTTAGGGCAATGGCGGCATCGACTGCGCTGCCGCCTTGGCGCAGCGCTTTCAACCCGGATTCCGAAGCCAGATAATGGGGCGAAGACACCATGCCTCGTGCGGCGAAGACCGGGGCGCGCCCGGTGCGAGGTCCGTTAGCTTGGCTCATTATTTAGTTCCTTTTAATGATGCGGGTCGTGCGTTGCCAGATTGGGGCGATGGCGTGGGTGCGCTTGGCGGCGGCCCCAGCAATAACCGCTGCAGTGGCGGTATAAGCCCCCCACAACCCAGGGCAATCAGACCGAACCACCAAGTCAATCTGGATCCGGTGGTCATGCCGATACTGATCAGCGGCAAAGAGATAACCAGCAAAATAAGAGAGAGGCTTAAGTAAGCAAGTCGGTTTTTGAATAGAGCGATCATGGCTTCTTCTTGTTAAGTGCCCAACATAATCATCAGTACGGTCGCCGCACCCGTCAGGATGAAGGCGACGAACGTCCAGGGCAGGGTTTTGCGAAGAATGTCGCCTTCTTGTCCGCTGATGCCGGCGGTACTCGCGCCCAGTACGACGTTGGCTGGACCAATGGCGTTGCCTATCGCACCTCCGGCGCTTTGGGCAGCCAGAATGGTGGCCACTGGCAAATCCTTCAGCTTTGCAAGCGTGACCTGCAAGTCGGAAAACAAGGTATTGGATGATGTACTGCTGGACGTGGCGAAGGCGCCGATAATGCCGATTCCGTTCGACAGGAAGGCAAAGACGTAGGCAGGCGCCACTGCGGCCAGGCCGTAGGCCAGTGCCTCGTTCTGGCCCGAATGATCCATTATTCGGGCCATCACAAGAAACGCAATAATGGGTACGGATGCCGGGACTGCGCTGGCGAAGAGGTTGGCCAGGATGCCAGGCTGACCGCTTGGGCCGTCGGCTTGCCATGTTTTGTAATAGCCGCGCATGCTGAAAACAAGCCACGTCAGAATCGCGGTGAGCAGCAAGCTGGTGCCAGGGTTCATCAAGGGCGCCATGGCTGCATAGTGCGAGACCGCGGCGTTTGTGATCTCGTATCCCGTTGAAATTTCAGGGAAAGGCAGCCCGAACGTGACGCTGCCCAGGGCATTCGAGATCGGATCGCTCAGTGATGAGCCCAGGGCAATCACGGTCAGGACAGCATAGGGCATGAATGACATGGCCAATCCCATCGGCGCCGCTTTTTTGGTGGCGTCCTTGACCAATTCAGCCTGCATCGCCGGACGCTCAGGTACGCCTGACAGCGGTTCGGCATAACGACGCCAGCGCGATAATGGGTAGAGCGCCAACATTGCCGCCGCCGCTGGAATAAATGCGGCCAGGACGGGTTCAAACAGCGCGACAATTATTTGTCCCAGTCCCTGAATAGCGGAAATGATCAGAACCAAGGGCCAGGCATGACGAATAGCGGGTCCGCGTCCGTACATCCACACCACAGTAAAACCACCCAGCACCACTTGAATAACGATTAGCAACGCCGACTGATATGCCGTTGCGGTGGCCGTGGCGGCATCCAGGTCAACGACTTGCAAGGTGGCAAGCCAGCCAACCCCCAGTGTGCCGAAAAATTTTGCCCAGATATGGGCGATGATGGGAATGGCTACCGCATAGACAGGCCGCATGCCGATGGCCACCAGCAGGGGGGCAACAACCACGATGGGAGTGCCAAAGCCATCTATGCCTTGCAGAAACGAGGTAAATACCCAACCCAGCGCAACCACCACAAAGAGTTCATTGCGGCTGAAGCTGACGATGCCCTGGCGCAGCGCCTCGTAGCCGCCGGCCTTGTTCATAATGTGATACAGCAGTAATGCCGTCCAAATAACAAACAGGATAGAGGCGGAATCCCATACCCCTTTTGCCCCGGCCACCGCCAGGGTGTCAAGCGGTGTGCGAAAGAAAAACAAGGCGACTGCGGCCGCCACAAACATTCCCGTTGTGCCTGCTTGCTGAGCAGTCCAACGCAGCTTTACCAAGAGAAATGCCAGAATAACGATTGGCGCTGCCGCCAGAGACCAATGCAACCAATCTATGGGAATTAATGTATTTTGCATGTTTCCTGTCTATGGTTTGGAATAAAAAATATTTATTCACAATCCATTGTCCCCAATACAGAAAATCCCCCATTGATTTATATCAGGGTAGTGGCTGACCACAGGTTTTCATGCATTTCGTCAACAAGCTATCTGGTTGCCCGCTATTAACGCCGCGACACATGCAGTCTTGAAAATTCGGCAGGCATTTGCGCCACTTCGTGGCGCTGCGTCCAGATCTGGGACACCGTGCCATCCATAACCAGCGACTGCATAGCCAGGCCAGAGACTGCGGCTTCCTGACCGTCAATGTTCAAGGAAACGACGAATACAAAGTGCGGCTCGTCCGGGGCATACTGCAGGGTATCCATTCCATCGGATGCGATATTTTCCCAGAGTTCCTCCATGACCCGAGCCGGTTGGGAAACGCCCAAGGCGCTTGTGCCGACATAAGCCGGCCGATCCAGTTGCGGCGGTGTAATTGGCGTCCAACCCTGATCAGGACCCGATGGGTCGACCAGCGAGAGGCAAGGTTCGCCCAGGCAATTGGCAGCCCGCGCCTGGGCTTCAGGGATTTCTTTCCGGCTGGCGTGCAGCAGACCCGCCCGAACACCCATGGCGGGCGCCAATACGAATCGCCAGCTCACATGAGGCCCGACGCCGAACTGCGCAGGATCCGCGACCTGGCCATCGGGCACTGACATCAAGAGGTCGCCGCGCAGCGACGGCCCGACGTTATAGCGTGTGACCTCCACATAACCCTGCTGCGCTTCGGGAACGTCGGCTGAAGCATCCATGCTGTAGGTAATGCGATAACGCACATGCACAAGGCGTGCTTCCTGGGCTTCAAGAAAGAGTATCGACCGGGTGATGGGGTCCAGATCCGCGTCGGGCAAGTTTATCGATTCTTGTCCGTCTCGAGCGCCGGGAAAATTCTCTTTCGAATAGTAGTGCTCGTCGGTCAGCGCCTGCGCATCGACGACAGCATGGCCCTGAGCCTGGGTGAAGCTCAGGGCATTGGCCTCAAGCTCAAGCTGCGCCTGCTGATAGGCATTATTGGCTGCGGCCTGTGTGGACAACAGAATCAGGGCGGTTGCCCAGAGCAAAATACGTGAGCTCATGGCTGGCTACCTCGCGGCGCCACGGGAGCATTCGGAGCTTCAGGCGTACTGTCGACCCAACTGGCCGCCCTGTCTTTCAATTCGCCGAACTTGCGCGAAACGCCGTCCAGGCGAGATTCCCAGGCAGGATCCGGGTTCTGGCCCTCGATGGCTTGAAAGTAGGCCTGCAATAAGCATGCAATGGCAAACGGCTCGATCACGGCCGCCTTGATCGCCCAGGCGAACAGCAGGGCCAAGACAACGCCCCCCGCTGCTCCCGCGCCCGGCAAAAAATACACAAGCGCAGCGGCCGGCGCCAGCAGCACCACAAACACCAATAGCGACAGTCCATACACAAATAGCGTGAGCCATGCCGCGTTCTTAAGCATCCTCGACGCATTCTGTCCGTACAAGACCAGTGCGGTACGCGCGCAGCCCCAGGGATTCTGGCTGTCAGTCTGTATCGCATACGCAAGAATGACTTCATCGACCAGGCCGACGGCCACCCGGAGAAACGCACGCACAACGCCCATCAACTGCTGAATGCCCGGAATGGGAAGAATGCTGCTCAGGCCCTGGACCAGGCCTGTAATCGCTGCAACGACGCCCTTGATCAGCTGATCCATGACGAACAGCACATTGGCCTGGGCAAAACGGCCTTTGACCACCGCGCTGGCGTGCTCGATCTGCGACTTCCCACCCGGCATGGGCTTGCCATCAAGCAATTGAACCATGACCGCGATATGGCCGGCCTTGACCATGTACAGAATGTATTCCCTAAGGAAATACATGACCCCCGCCGTCAGTCCGAACCCTGCCGCTCCGCCCCAGAACGCGGCGGTTGCCTGAAACCCTTCATCCCCCAACCCGCCTATGCCCCAGCCTACGCCCGAGCCGATGCCTATCATCAGCATATAGGCCACCGTAATGCCAAAATACACCGCGCAGCGCAACACGATGAATGGCATGGTCTGAACCATTAATGCCAAGGATCGCCTGATACTGAAATCCCACATATTTTTCCCCGAGCCTCTTGTCGTCGACCAGCCGCTGTCGAATAAGTCACTACCGGACCATCCTATCGGAAGTTGATCTGGCAGAAACCGTGCTAATGGACGGGACTCCGCCTTGTTACCCCGGGTCGAAGGAGGCTGGCAGGGTCAGTAACAGCGCGATCAGGTCGGCCTGGCGACGAGTATGTGTTTTCTGGAAAATATTGCGCTTGTGAAAAGCGACGGTGGTCAGGGAAATATCGAAAGTTTCGGCGATTTGATCCGGCCGTAGGCCTTGGGCGAACGCCCAGGCGATGCGCACCTCGGTCGGTGTCAATTTGAAAAGGGATTCCAGCGCCTTGGCCGGAGCCGGCTCATCGTAGCCGCCTGCACAGATGAACAGTGCCGCTGCCAGGTTGCCATCTCCAGCCTCTTCACAATCCAGCGCGCAGATGCTCACAAGCAAGTCACGCTGGCCATTGCGGCGCGGCAAGGACAGGAATTCGGTGTGCTCCCGTCCATTCAACCCAGCATCAATAGCAGCTCGGATGGCCGAAGACGGAGCCTGGAAACCATGTATGCCGTCCGTGTTGAATATGCCCAGGACTCTGGGGTCGGCACAATCAAGCATGAGTCTCTGGGCGGAAATGTTGGCAAACTGGGTCCTGCCTTCACTATCCAGAAGAACCACGCCAGCGGTGATCAGATTGAACATGCGTGCCAGACGATGAAGAGCCTGTCCTCCAGGACGAGGAGCAACGCCCGCCGCATCTGCACCCCAGCCCGTGTCGGCCGTCAGTTTTTCGCGCACACGCTGTACTTGGCGAATGCGCGCGGCGACGGTCGCCAGCATCAGGTCAAAATTAACAGGCTTGACCAGATAGTCGTCGGCGCCGGCATACTTGCCCTGCGTGATCTGGCCCGAGCCATCCTGGGCGCTCAGGAAAACAAAGGGAACATCGTAAAGACTGGCCATGGTTTCACGTACCAGGCGGAGCAATTCATAGCCATCCATTACCGGCATGGCAATGTCACACAGTATCAAGTCCGGGCGGCACTCCTGAAGTCGCCGCAGCGCGTCCTGGCCATTTACTGCCTGCACGACGGTGTAACCCGCATCCACAAGTTCTTCGGCCAGTATCTCTCGCAAGTCCTGTTCGTCTTCAACCCACAGAATGGTTGCTTGCGTGTCTTCAGCCGCGGCCCCTCTCATACAGCGTCCCTCTTGATTGTCCTCGGCAGCCGCAACACGAAGGTGGAGCCGACATCAGGCTCGGAGCACGCATGGATCTCGCCACGCTGCAACGAGGCAAGCTCCGTCGCGATATGGAGCCCGATACCTGTGCCGACCACATCCGTTGCTGTCAAGGCCCTGAAATAGCGCTTGAAGATATGCGGCATGTCCTTGGCTGATATGCCCCTGCCATGGTCGCGAACGGCGCAGCATACCCAGCCCGCTTCGCGATAGACGCGCACTGACACTTGCGTGTCGCCTTCGGAGTACTTAAAGGCGTTGGACAGGAAGTTGCCAATGATCTGGCTAGTCAACACCGGATCGCACTCTACGGTCGATTCGCCATCGGTTTCGTCCAGAAGCTGTATTTCCCGGGCCGGCGCAAGCGCCTTTTGCTCGGCCACGGCCTCGCGCGACAGATCCTTCAGGCTGCACGGCTTCATCGTCACTTCGAGCTGCTCCATGAAGCGATCCGCCTGAAGGATGCTCTCGATCAGATGGGTAAGGCGCTGCGTTGCCTCTCTGGCCCTCGTTGCGCGATGCCGGACCTCAGCCGCGTCCATCCGGTCGCCCGCGCGAATCAGCCTTTGCATCGCCGCGTCGATAATCGCCAGAGGCGTACGAAACTGATGCGAGACCATGGATCCGAAACTACGGTACAACTCGCTGATCCTGCGTTCATTTTCAAGTTGTTTTTTCAGTTCGATCTCGCGCTGCCTGATGCGCTCGTTATCCCTGGTCTTTTTGAGCGCGAGAAGCAACTGTATGGATATGACGGCGCTACCTACCCAGATCCCTATCATCAGGAAAAAAATGGTCAATACCGCATTGCGATAGGTGTCGATCCGTGTGCCGGCTTCCTCCCATTGGGCGACCATCGCCTTGCCCGAGGCTTTAAGCAACAAGGCACTGAACGCATCCAGTGTTCCGCGCATGTGCTCATAGTCCGTGCGTTCCCCGTCAGCGACCCTGATCCGGTCGCCCAGCTGCAGGACGGCGTGCGCCTGCGAGGCAATCAGGTCTGCCATGCCGATTGCCTGCAACGCCCTTTTTTGCGGACCGTCATTCAGCAGGCCGATACGGCTCGACAGCATCTGATAGCGATGCGTGATGTCGCTTTTGGGTTCGGAATCAATGAGTCGATGTTGAATGGCATCGCCCAGCATCAGGCTTTCGATATGGGTCTGATAAATGACCCATACCATGTTGGCATTGACGTTGTTGCGCATTGCCCGCTGGATGTCGGCAAGCCGGAAAAGCGTAACGGTCAGCAGAATCGCCAGCACGATGATCGCCAGTATGGGAAGCGCGTAGCCCAGCACACTGGAGCGCGTAAGGCTCATGTCGTCACCGGGTTACTTCAGGGTCAGGCGGTGCAGTTGCCATACCCACCGATAGTCATAGCGAATGTCTTGCAGCTGTCGCCAGTCATCGCGGGGGTAGACAATCCAGAATGGCCCTTTGTCGGAGAGCAGCAAGCGCTCCCCATCCATATGCGTCGCCAACATGACGTCGTAATCATGAAAATCGGTGATGGGTATATCAACGCTATAGTTGTTGAGCGCCTGCGCCTCTACCACCTTGCCTTGTGCATCTACCAGTTTCAGCACATCGCGCAACAGAAAGCCATCGAAGCGCCTGACACCGTCAGTCACTGCCGTCGTCGTACTGAAACGGTGCGCCGGCAAACCCCGGATCATTTCAATATCCAGGTGTGCCTCATTGGCGGCGTTGCCGCGATTGATCGCGCCATCGACGACCAGAAGGATTTCACCCGATGGTAAAGGCAGGGTGGCGGGATCCATCTTGATTTCACCCGCAGCGTGGGCTTCCGACACGGCGCTTGACACGACGAAGATCAACGGTAGGACTGATGTCGAGACCCACCGCAGCATCTGCCGCATAGTGCGTTGCATACGCCCCCTTGGCACAAAACAGGCATCAAAACGTCGTGCCGGCTATCTATTATGGTTATTTATGAGCTGGCCCCCTCGTCAAGACCTGTCTCTGCTGCCCGCAACCATATCAACATATCTGTAAAGGTACAAATGGAGAAACCCTTACTGTCCTGGCGTGACCTCGATTTGCGTACTTGTCAGGATTTTCTTGGTATCGCGCATCATGTACCTGATCTGGTAGACGCCGGGAACCGCCGGGGCATGGACGGACAACGGGCTTCCCTGGCTCACTCGCGTTGCGGCAAGCGGCGTGGCATTGGGCGCGGCGTCCAATGTCACCACCTCGATGAAATCCTGCCGATTGCCCGGGCCGGACCATTCGACTTCGATGACGGACCCGGCTGCAACAGAGGCGGGGGCGGTAATGCTGCCGGTCGTCTCGGCCAGGATGACCGGCACACTGGCCAATACCCGTTTTGAGCTGTTCAAGACATAGCGCAGCTCGTACTCGCCCACCGCTACCGGCATTTTGATCACAACCGGCGAGCCTGATGAGGTCCGCGCATACTCCAGGTGCTTGCCCGCTGGAGCCCCTTTGGGAACGATGGTCACGTAATCTCCCCGGTTATCAGGGCCGGTCCAAGACACGGTCGCCTTGCCTCCCGGCACAGCGACATTCATCAGTTCCAGGCTTGCCGAAACAGGGCCTATCGTCAGCGGCGACGACGCAAGCACCCGTTGGGAATTGGCCAGGACATAACGGATTTCATATTTTCCCAAGCCATCGGGCACCAGGAACTTCGCCGGGTTTCCATTGGCCGTTCGCGCATAGTCGTTGTGCTCCTTGTCCGGCGCACCGATCTCCACAACGGTAATGTAATCGTTCGGACTGTTGGGGCCGGACCATTGCACCTCTATCGATCCGCCAGCACCTATGCTGTCAGGACCCGAAACCGCAGCCTCTATGGGGATGAGCTCAATCGCCTGCCTGGCAAGCACCTTGCGACCTTCGGCCTGCACGTACCGTATCTCGTGCCGTCCCAGGGCGTCGGGTGCCTGCAGTTTCAGGGGGGTGCCGTTGGTTGTACGGCTGTACACGCCGTGATCCGTTTCCTTCGCATCCGCCGTCACAATCGAGATGTAATCGTTTCGAGCATTTGGTCCGCTCCAGACGATCTCGATGACCGTTCCCGCTCCGGCCATCTCCGGAGCCTCTACTGTCGCCGACGGCAAGGGCGGTTTCGGCAAAGGTTCGGGAGCCGCTTCGGGTGCTGCGACATGAGCCGTTTGCACTGCCTGAAGCGCGGCGCTCATCGCCTGGCTCAGGTGGGCGGCATTGCTGGCCTCGAAATACTGTCCGCCGGTATTGTGCGCCAGGCAGGCGACCTGTTCTCCTTGCTGCTTCGTCAGCCCAAAGCCCACGACATGGGCCGTGAAATCCACACCGCTGCGCTTGAGCTCGGTACCCAGTGCGCACGGGTCGGCTTGACAGGTTTCCTCGCCATCGGTGATCAAGATGACGGTCGCCTTGTCTTCGGTATAGCGCAAGTCGGCCGCCGCCTGCTGAACCGCAGCCGACAATGGGGTTTTGCCGAGAAACTTCATGTCCTGCACGGCCTGCAGGATCGCGGCCTTGTTATTGGGCCCAGGCGATACAAGCGTTTCAATGTCGGTGCAAAGGCCTTTCTCGCGATGACCATAGGCCATCAAGCCAAGCTCCATCGTGTCGGGCACGGTTTCAAGCATGTCGCGCAAAGCCTGACGAGCAATCTCATACTTGGGTTTGCCATCTATCTGCCCCCACATCGAACCCGAACCATCGAACACGATCATGGTGCGCTCGCTGGCCTGCGCTCCGGCACTCGCCATCAGCATCACGAACAAGGCAACAGGTTTAAGTATTTTCAACACAAAGCGCTCCATGCAGAAGGTCGGCTGGGTAAACGCCATGCAGCCTGTCGCCGACGGGAAGTACGGCGGCATGCTAACTACGCACCGTCAATCTGTCGCCGTCTGTTTGCGTGGGCGCCCTGGGGCTTGCACCATATCGGCGCGATATCCCGTTCAAACAGACGGTGCGCGATCCGCCGCCTGCCCTTAGCATTCAGCGACGGTTCTCCCAACCCGTCGCCCGTGTACCTACTTATTTTTTGACAAAGAATCTCTCATGACAGTCATCAAGCGAACTGCCGCCATCCTGGGCGCAATGGTGTTTTGTTTGGGCCTGGCGCACGCCGCCCACGCCGAGCCGCTTACGTCCCAGCAGGTCGAACGTTTCATCGCCAGCATGCCTGAACTCACAGCGCTGGGTGAAAAGCATGCCGACAACCAACCGCGCAACATCGATCCAGCGAGGCCCTTGGGCTCAAGCCTTGAACTGATGGATCGCCAGAGCCCTTCATATTCCGATCTTTCCGAACTCGCCTCGCGCCACGGATTTTCCAGCCCGGAGCAATGGGCCGATGTCGGAGATCGGGTCATGAGCACCTACGCCGTCGCTTCAAGCGGCTTACCCACGAGCGAGGTGGATGCCGCATACAAAGAAGCCGTTGCCAACATCAAGAAAAACCCAGACCTTCCCGCCGCCAAGAAAGAGGCCATCCTGGCGGGCATGGAGAAAGGCCACCAACGCAACATGAACGCCAGGCAGGCCTCGGAACAGGACATATCCGCCGTGCGCCCACACATGGCTAAACTCGACAAGTTGTTTGAATAACCGAGCCTGACAGACCCGGTAGTTTCCTGCGCGACAAGGGTTTTCTCGTGTTCTCCTCTTCGGCTTACAACGCCGTGGGCCGCTCGCATCAGTCGAATCGGCCAGCCCCAACGGGTATCGTGATTCAATCGCCATCGACTCCTCGCCCCCCTCGGGTATATTCCACGGGCGAAAGCAAAAGAAAACCAGCATCGGCAACCGGCTGACAAGGTCGCCGTAGCGGTCTGGCTGGAACCAGCCAGACCCTATGAAGCCTGAGGCGCCAGTTCCATTCATAGATAGCGAATCCGAGGAGACAACGACATGCAGGCACACTCGACAACCGAACCCATCAGCGCGGACGCAGCTGGCTGGTCAGCCGTAGCAGAGTGGTATCACGCGTATTTCACGGGCTTGGTGATGACCACCGTCACCCGTAAAAGCAGCCGGGAAGCCGCGGATCTGGTATTTCACATTTTTCGCAAGCAGCACACAGAAAAATTCTTGCCGGGACTGGCAAAGCTTGGGCTGGAAGGCCTGTCTCCTGCCGTCGCAGCAGCTCGCTATCACTACCTCTCCAATGCTATTGGGGGAGTGCACGTAGAGTATTTTGAAGAGTCCCCCAAAAAAGCGTGGGTTCGGTATTCACCTCCTCGCTGGGCATGGCAGGGAACGGCCATCTGCGCCATTCCTGGGGAAGTCTCCCAGGCGGTATTGCGAGGCTGGCATGCGCATAACGGGGTATCGCTGGGTACCAAGAAGCTGGGCTTTGTCTGTACCAAGCAAACCATGGACGGGCAAGCTGGCCTCGAGGGCTACTACTATGAATACGAAAATGACATAGAGCCTGAGCAACGCCTTGCCTTTGCCAGAGGGGTAGAAATGCCTGAAAGCGATCCCGCACTGGCGCCAACATTGCCGACGGCTGACTGGCCATTGGAGCGACGCCAGAAGGCGCGCAGGAACTACGCGATGGAATACATGCGAACGGCTCTGCAAGAGTTGGTCGCGGTATGCGGTCCTTTTGACGCCGAATACCTGGGCGGCGTCACCGCACGTTTGATCGGCATGCAGTTCTATGCCTCTACGGCTCTCGGATTGGGGTGTCCCGATCGAGGAAACGCAGATCAGTTTGCCGACTTCATGGTGGCTCTGGCCAGAGCCCAGGGCGACAAAGCCGAACGGGTGAGTGATGTCGATGGCAGGCCATGCGTGCGCCAGAGCAGTTGGAAGCTCATGGAAGGCATACCCGCACTGCACCCCTCTGCATTCCAGGCCTGGAACCAGCTTCTTGTCGGTGCGCTGGCGGCACACAACCGGTTTCTTGATCTCGTCGTAACACGCCGGTTTGACATGGGCGACGAGTATTTTGAATGGCAGATCCTGCCACGCAATCGCGCTCAATAAACGGGGCGTGTGCTGCAAGATGCAGGTCGGTGGTGAGCGCCTGGCCTGTAGCAGCGCTACGTCAATATGGCCATTGGGGGCAGCGCGTCATACCGGCTTCAGATCCGACGCCGCCATGGGCAGCCGCCGGATTCGCTTGCCGGTGGTGTCGTGAGCAGCGTTGAGCAGAGCCGGCGTGGTGACAACGGTGGCGATCTCGCCGATGCCCGTGGGATCTTCGGTGCGGGGGATGAAGACGGGTGCCCGACATTTCCTGGCGTTCATGTCTACTGGATGGCTGTCGAGGCCTACGGCTTCGTCCACGCCCACCATGCCTTATGTTGCTGCGACATCCACGCCACGAGCTGGCGCGACGATAAGCGCACGCAATACGCGTTCACGTTCTTGCGCGCTTAGGGTCGGATCATAGCTCGGCTTCTTCGCGATCCACGTTGCCACGGGCAGGCCGTCGCGAAACAGGATGTGATTGGCGGGCAATGCCGGTACCTTTTCACCGGGCAGAAGCGTGCCGCACAGGTTCAGCGGATCGACCGCCGATAGCCTGACCAGGGCGCCGTCAGGTGCAAGTCGGCGAGTGTCGCGCAGCAGGGGGATGGCTTCCGGCAGTGCGAATTGTTCGCCGGCCAGGCCCGCGACGAAACGGCCGCCGCGCACTTCGCCACGTGCTTCCATGCGGTGCAGCACAGGCAGCCATTCACGCCAGGGCGGTAGCCAGTCCGGTTCGCGGTCCAGCAGGCGCCAGAACACCACGCCGTAGCGCCGCAGCAGGGTGTGCGCGATATGTTCCAGTATTTCCGGGGCGATGACCCGCCGCCTGGGGGCGCTGCCCGCACCGGGCCTCTCGGCGGCATCCTGATGTTGGCGTGCCTGCCGTACCGGCGCCCAGCGCCCGGCGAGCTCAAAGGGCGCTGGCATCGCGCCGCGCCGCCGGCGTGCCGCGTGGGCCGTGCGCCGGGATGCCGGCGTCAGCAGGACGCGCAGGCCGGCGTAGCTGTCTGCGGCGATCAGGCCGGCCGCGACAAGCTCGCCCAAGGCTTCTTCGAGCTGGCCGGGCAGCAGTCGGGTATCCGCCAGCAGTTCATCGAAGAACAAGGCGCCGCCATCGAGCAGGGCGGCGTGCGCAGTTCGCGCACGTGGGGAAAGTTCGACCGCGCCTTCATGAGGCGGCAGTACTTGCCACAGGCGCAGGTGTCGCCGTGGCAGGATGACCAGCGGCATGGCCCGCACCGGGCCCATGCCCGTGCGGCTGCCGGGCGCGCGGGTGGGTGGGGATAGGCGTGTCCAGGCTATCTTGCCCGAGCGCGACAAGTCGTCCAGCCAGGCGGGTTCGTAGTCGGCGATGCGCGCTGTCAGGAGCTCGCTTTCCCATGCGCCCGCGGCGGCTTCATAACCTTCCAGTTGGCCGAGGATTTCGGGCAGGGCCTGTGGGCCACGCAGTCGGGTGTCGGCCGACACATGCTGCCACGCGAAGAGGAAGCGCATGAAGTCCTGGCGCGACACCGGCTCGATGTCGCGCCGTAGCCGCTGGATGGTGTAGCGGTGGATGCGGGCGAGCAGGTGCCGTTCGCACCATTCATCTTGCGGCGCGCCAGGGCTGAAGCGCCCACGCATGACACTGCCGTCGGACTCCAGCTGAGCCAGTGCGACGGCCAAGGTGGAAGGCTGCCACGCCAGCAGGGTGAACAGCAGGCTCGAGGTCACCGGACCGCTGCCGCTCAGGCGGGCCCGCAGGATGTCGGTACGGGCGCTGTCCTCATCCCATTCGGCTGCGCCGGGCGGCAGGCGCAGCGGCGGGTCCAGGTGCGCGTCGGGATAGGCCGCCAGCAGGCAATCCAGGCGTTCCAGTGCAACCCACAGCGCCGCGCCGGCGCCGGTATGCAAGCGGCAGGCGCGCCCTGTGTCGGCCAGCAGGCGCAGCCATGCGGTCCATCCCAGGTTCGCGTCGGCTTCGGCCGGCGTGATGCACGCCAAGTCGTTCAGCGCTTCGTGCATCTCGTCGGCGTTGCGGGGCTGCGGCCAGGCTTCCTGGCGCACACGCTCGATGGCGTCGGCGTCCAGCGCACCAAGATCGCCGGCGGTAGTGGGGTCACTCCAGCGGCGGGCGAGGACAGCTTGTGTGCGCCGTTCTTCCAGCGGTGCGTCGTCCAGGTAGGCATACGGCCGTGCACCCAGGATTTCCATGGCCAGCGGCGACGGGGTGGGCAGGTCTCGTGCAACGAGATGAAAGCCGCCATGCTCGATGCGGCGCAGGATGCTTAGCCACGCCTCGCTGTCCATCGCCTCGTGCAGGCAATCGTCCACGGTCTGATCGACCAGTGGATGGTGGGGCAGTTCGCGTTCACCCTGTATGTTCTCCAGGCAGGCGGCCTGGTCGGGAAAGACGGCGGCGAGCAGGTCGTCGCTCTTCATGCGCTGCAAGGGTGCGGCAATCTTGCGCCCGCCGGCGTAGCGCGGCAGGGCCAGCGCGATGCCCGCGCTCCAGCGCCAACGTACGTTAAAGAGCGGGGCGTCGAGCAGGGCCTGTACCAGGACGTGTTCGGCGTTCGCCGAACTCAGGTAGGACCAGACATCTTCCAGGGGAAAACTGTGTGCGGTGGACAACGACAGGACAATGGCGTCCTCGGTCGCGGCCGCCTGCAGTTCGAAGTTGAAGCTGCGGCAAAAGCGTTTGCGCAAGGCAAGGCCCCAGGCGCGATTGACGCGGCTGCCGAAGGGGGCATGCAGCACCAGCTGCATGCCGCCGGTCTCGTCGAAGAAGCGCTCCAGGACCAGCGTATCCTGGGTGGGGAGCACGCCCAGTGCCGCACGTGCGCGGGCCAGATAATCCACGATCTGGATGGCGGCGGCAACGTCGATGCCGGTTTCGTCCGCCAGGATCTGCGCGACGCACTCCGGTGCCGATGGCCCTGCTACGGTCTCTGCGGGGGCGCCATCTTCCTGTACGGAAGTGGCCAGGGCGGTGGCCGAGGGCGCAATCTGCGCAAACCGGGTGAGCAGCGCGTCCACGCGTGCGCGTAGTCGTGCCACCCCGGCCGATAGTTCGTCGCTGCGCCCCGGCGCCTCGCCCAGCCAGAAGGGGATATTGGGCGCCATGCCGTGCGCACTCTCGACCCGCACGCGACCGGTTTCCACGCGCAGGATACGGTAGCTGGTGTTGCCAAGCTGGAAAATGTCCCCCGCCAGGCTTTCCACCGCGAAGTCCTCGTTGACGGTGCCGATGTTCAGCCCCTGGGGCTCCAGCAACACGGTGTAGTCGGCGTTATCCGGAATGGTGCCGCCGGATGTCACGGCGGCAAGTTGGCTGCCGCGTCGTCCACGCACGGTGCCGGCGACGGTATCGCGATGCAGGTACGAGGCGCGCTGGCCGTGGCGGCCCATGTGGCCTGCCGCCAGCATGCGCAGGATCTCGTCATAGCGTTCGCGCGGCAACTGCGCATAGGGTTCGGCCTGCCGCACCAGGGCATACAAGGCATCTTCGTGCCATTCGCGGCACGCGACTTCGGCAACGATCTGCTGGGCCAGCACGTCCAGCGGGGCGCGCGGAATGCGCAGCGTATCGAGCTCGCCGCGCCGTACGCAATCGAGCAGGGCCGCGCATTCGATGAGGTCGTCGCGCGACGTGGGAAACAACCGGCCCTTGGGCACGCCGCCCACCTGGTGGCCCGCGCGGCCGACCCGTTGCAGCAGGGACGAGATCCCGCGTGGCGAACCAACCTGGCACACCAGATCCACATCGCCGATGTCGATGCCCAGTTCCAGCGAGGCGGTAGCCACCAGCACCTTCAGCTCGCCGCGCTTGAGCCGCTGTTCGGCGTGCAGCCGGTGCTCCTTGGCCAGGCTGCCATGATGCGCCGCAACGGCTTGCGCGCCCAGCCGGTCGGCCAAGTGCCGGGATGCGCGTTCGGCCATGCGGCGCGTGTTGACGAATACCAGAGTGGTGCGGTGCGTGGCGGCGAGCGTGGCCATGCGGTCGTAGAGCAATTCCCATACATCGGTCGCCATGATGGCTTCCAGCGGCACGGGCGGCAGCTCCAGGGCAAGATCTCGCGTGCGGGTATGGCCGATGTCGACGACGGCACAGTCGCCGCCGCGATCGGTTCCCGCCAGGAAGCGCGCGACGGCGTCCAATGGTTTCTGGGTGGCGGACAGGCCGATGCGGGAGGGTGGCCGCGGGCACAGGGCATCCAGGCGTGCCAGGCTCAAGGCCAGATGGCTACCGCGTTTGGTGCCTGCGACGGCATGGATTTCGTCGATGATGACGGTGCGAGTGGTGGCCAGCATGGCGCGTCCGCTGGCCGAGGTCAGCAGTACGTACAGCGACTCGGGCGTGGTGACCACGATGTGCGGCGCACGCTTGCGCATGGCCTGGCGCTCCCGCTGCGTGGTGTCGCCGGTGCGCACGGCCGTACGGATACCCGGGTCGGGCAGGCCCAGCCGTTGCATTTCTTCGGCAATGCCGGCCAGCGGCGCTTCGAGGTTGACGCGGATATCGTTGGACAGCGCCTTGAGCGGCGACACATAGATCACCGTGGTTTCGTCGGGCAGGCAGCCGCCGCCCGCGACGCCTTCGCGCACCAGGTCGTCGATCGCCGCCAGAAAGGCCGTCAGCGTCTTGCCCGATCCGGTGGGTGCCGCGACGAGGGTAGGGCGGCGTTCCCGGATGCGCGGCCACGCCGCCTGCTGCGCCGGGGTGGCCGACGAAAAGGCACGGCGAAACCAGCCGGCGACGGCCGGGTGAAAGGCATTCAGCGCGTCTGCGCTGGAGGGCAGGGCGGTCATGATCCTGTATATCGGGGCGGGCGCAGCGAAGTCAACCGGCGGCGAGGCTCGTCCACCGCCGTGCCGACCGCATCGTGGTGCCACACCACTCTGGCATCGAGCCACAATGCTGGCAATCCCGCGTGTCGATAATCATACAGTCAGGCAATCCACCCTCGCCAACGCTGTAACTGCAGTGTAATAATGAACCATACCGTTCCATGCAACATCTGTAACCGGTCGAACGGCAACGCTCTGCTCCATCCCGCCTGCTTCTCTTAGCTCTATATGGCACGTTCGAGAAATTCTGCCCATAACGCCGGGGCTTGGGCCATCATTTACTGCTCTGCTACCGACAAGTTTCTGCTCGGCAAGCGCTCCCGCGCTGTCAATAATCAAGGGGCGTGGAATTTTTTCGGCGGACGTCTTGAGCGTGGAGAAGGGCCTTGCAGAGGGTTGATGCGTGAGCTGGCCGAAGAGGCGGGGCTGCGCGTCAAGCCTAAGCACCTGAGCAAGCTCAGTTGCGTGGCGGGTGGCAAGAACCACAAAAATCTTGCCGAGCGCGAGCTGCATTATTATTTGTTGACGGTAGCCCGAGAGGTCGTGCCCAAGCTCAATCGTGAGCACTCCTGCTATCGCTGGTTCAAGCGTAATCACCTGCCTGCCAACTTCAATCTTCCAACGACCGTCGCGATCAAGCAGGGTTTGTTAAAGAGCGTCAAGTCGTAAACCAGGCGGCGAACAAAAAGCGCATTAATGCCTCGTTCGTCTGACGACGAGGACGCATTAACGCGCTTGGTTTTACGTGAAGGTGAGGCGGCGACAAGCCGCTTGGGGCCGTGCCGACCCGATGCTACTACTGCGCGTTCTTCGGCAGCCGGGGCAGCAAGCGCGCCAGTTCGCGTTCCGAGATGAAGCGGATCTGGTTTGCGTTCGCATACGCCGTGGCTTGTTCGCTGACTTCGCCCGTGGTGACATAGATGCCTTCGTGGGCACCCCGCGCCTGGCGGGCGGCGTTGAGCTCGCGCAATGCCTGCACGCCGACGCGCGAAGCCTTCCAGCGCTTGGCGCTGACCACAGCCAGCCTGTCCTTGCGGCGCAATTCGAAATCGGCCTGCTCGCCGCTCAGGCGGACAACTTCGCAGCCATCCTGACGAAACCCTTCATGCAGTACCGCCGAGAACGTTTGCCACGACATGGCCCGCACCGCGTCGGCGGTTTGCTCGACGCGTGCGCTCGAGGGCATGTGACGCTGCTTCCACCCGGCAATGGCGGCGAGCACGACGAAGGGTAGGGCGGCGAAGACCAGTACGGCCGAGACCGCGGGATTGGGCAGGACTTTCGCGCCAGCCAGAAGGAGAAGGGCGATGGCTGCGCTGATCCACCAGGACGAGCGAAGCAGGATGGCGAATATCGAGTTCTGGGCCATCTTCAGTTTCACGGCGTGGGCCTCTTGTGCGTGACGGGGGCGCCAGTATAGGGTAGCTGGCTTGCCGCCCGTTTTTTGAACGGGCGGCGAACGCACGAAGGGCGTGCCGCCGCAGCTCGGGCGGTGCTCAGGCAGACGCCACTGCGTCCTTTTTCACATACATGGAATTACGGGGTTGCGAGAACACGCGGCGCAGCATCGGCTCGAAGAACGCTAGCGGCAGCGTGTCGTAGTCCTTGCGGAAAGCCGGCGCGTCATACTTGGCACAGAACTCGGCGGTATGCTCGAAAAGCTCGGGCTGGTCGCGGAACTGTTCACGCATGTTCGGGTCGAGCCCCAGGTTGTGGAAGAAGTGGTAGCCCTGGAAAATGCCGTGGTGCAACACCATCCAGTGATTTTCTGGGCTGACGAACGGCTTGAGCATGGCCGCGGCGATATCCGGGTGATTGAAGCTGCCCAACGTATCGCCGATGTCGTGCAGAAGGGCGCAGACTACGTATTCCTCGTCACGTCCGTCACGGTGCGCGAGTGTTGCCGTCTGCAGGCAATGCGTGAGGCGATCCACCGGGAAGCCGCCGCAATCGCCGTCCAGCACCTTCAGGTGTTCCAGGACGCGATCTGCCAGCTTGGCGGCATAGGGGCGGAATTCGCCCGTGATGATCGACCAGTCCTCTGGGGTGCTTTCGCCGATATTCTGGAAAGTTGCTTGTTGATGAGTCATTGTTTTCCGCTCCCGAAAAGTTGAACCTGTACATCGCGCTTGCCTTCATAGGGTGCGCGTCCATGGCAACACAACACGTTGTCCAGCACCATGACTTCGCCTTCCTGCCAGGGCTCATCGACCGTCAACAGGACGTTGGTGCGGCGAAGATCATGCAGTTCATTGGCCGCAATGCGTTCGCCGTCGCCATAGCGCACTTCGCTGTACCACGGCTTGTCTTCGCCGTAATGGGCGGCGGCGACATTCCAGAATGAGTCGGCCTCGGTCATCGTATATTGGTTGATCTGGTTGAACCAGTGCAGCTCTCCGGTGACCGGGTGGGCGACATAGCCCGCGTTGCAGTAGGTGGTCTGCAGGCTGCCGTCGGCGAGCCATTCCCATGACAGTCCCATGGCCTCGAGCTTCTCTTGCACCTCGGTCTTGTCTTCGGAACCGAAGGCGTCTTGCCATGAGCGGTGTATCGCCGCCAGTGTCGGATGCCAGCCATCGAGGGGGCGGCTGCCATCGCGGAAGTTGCGGCGGTACATGACGCCACGTTTGAGGACTTCCTCGAGCAGGCGCTTGGGCGCCAGCGCTTGGACAAGGCGAACGTCGCAGATTGACGTGGCGCCGCCGGAAGTCGCGGCCACCTTGCTGTAAAACGCCAGCTTGTGCGGCCAGTGCGGCAGGTAGCTCATTTCCTGGTGCAGGCGGATGCTGTACTGCGGGTCGACCCGGGTTGACTCGAATACCCTGCCGGCAATAGCGCCGCGAGGGGTGCCGCCTCCGGTGTAGCCCATTTCGGCCGGCGGATAGTGCGCCGTCATCGCAGCGAAGCTATCGGTGCCATGAATAGGGAAGCCGCGAAAGCGCAGGGCGCCATAAGTGCGCAGCAGTGCATCGATTTGCGTTTCATGTTCGACGAACCACTGGCGGAACGCCTCGAAATCGGATTTGAAGCGATCCGAGGCTGGCATTACGAACATCGGGATGCCCTTGGGATGCAATTGCAGCACGACTTCGTTACCAAGGGCCGGATGCTTGGCGGGGGTTGCAAAGCTTGGTATGGGTTCGGCGGATAGGGTGCTGTTAGCGTGGCTGGGAGCGTTCATGTCTCTCTCTTGTGAACGTGATTGCGCCGCCTGGTTGGCGATCAATTAATACTCTACGGTATGTTTTTAGAAAGATTAATGACGGCTGTTAAGCTTGTCAAGGACGGTACTTACAGACGCCGCTGAGACGATGAACGACAACCTAACCGCGCTTGATGGCCAAACCGGCTTCTCCACCCCTCGCTACTTGCGAGGCATGCGCACGGCACAATTGCTGTTTGATGCGGGACGCAGGCTATTGCGCCGGGCATCGCTGGACCAGGTAACGGTGCAGGACATTTGTACGCACGCCAACGTGACCAAGGGCGCGTTTTACAGCCGCTTCGATGGCAAAGAGTCGTATTTCAATGCCTTGATCACTCTGTTGCTGGCGAGGCTAGAGGCAAACACGGCAGAGCGGATTGCCGAACTCGATTCGCGGGATTGGGAGTTGCGCGAAGTCGTGGCATTGCTGGCGCGCAATATTCGCCTGTGGGCCTACCGTAACGAAGGCGTTCTGCGAGCTTCCCTGGTCGAGCGCGCTACATTGCACGACCCGATCCGGCACTTGAACCAGGAGTACCTTGAGCTCGTTGTGCCTAGGCTGCTGCGGATCCATCCTCTGGGGCCCTCGCCACAACTCGAGCTGCGTATCCGCTTTGCCTTCCAGTCGCTGATTGGCACGCTGGTGTTCGCACTGATCAACCGCAGCGGTGCTTATGCGCTCGCAGACAAACGGCTCGATGAGGAGTTGACGCGCCAGTTTTATCTCTACATCTGCTACGAGCTCGACGAGTTGCAGCTTGGTGGCGTCGTAGGCGATAGCAGTGCGGCAACCTGCAAGGCTTACGATCCAGATCCGCGTCGGGTTTATATTGCGCCGACCTCAAGGCCGCGCACACCAGGCGGAAAATCCTGAGCCACCTGTTCATGGCCGAGCCGATGCACGCATCAGGCCCAGCAAGGTCACGTCGTCATGCGGCTCGAACGTGCCCACGTGTGTGGCCAGCTGCGTGCGCAAGCCGTCGACCATTTCCTGCGCAGAGCCGGCTTGACGGGCAAACGCGTGCTCCAGCGCCTCTTCGCCAAAAGGCCCCGACATGCCCCGCGCCTCGGTCGCCCCATCGGTATACAGAAGCAGCCTGGAGCCTGGCTGCATCGTCAAGGTCTGCACTGTACAGCGCTTGCCAGGCAACAGCCCCACGGCCGGTCCCGTGATGTCGAGTCGCGCCATGGCGCCGTCTTTTGCCTGCTGGACAAAAGGCGCCTCATGACCGGCGTTGACGTAATGCATGCGTCCGCTATCTGGCTCGAGCAGGGCGAAGAACACCGTGGCGAACATATTCTCGTGCCCGTGCACGGTGGCGATGTAATCATTGACGAAGGCCACGCTGCGCACAATCGTCGCGGGCAGGGGTTCCTCGAGCGTGGCCTGGCAGGCCATCGCACGCAGCAGCGTGCGAAACAGCGCCATGTAGAGCGCCGCGCCCACGCCTTTGTCGCACACGTCGGCGATCACGACAGCGAGTGAGCCCCCGGGTAGCGCATAGGCATCATAGAAGTCGCCGCCGACCTGTCGGGCCGGCGTGCAGCAGGCGCCCAGCGACCAGCCTGCCAGGCTAGGCAGTTGCGCGGGCAGAAAGCCTTGCTGGATCCGCTGGCCGATCTGCAATTCACGCGAGAGTGCCTGCAGCAACTGGCTTTTCTGATCTTGCAGGCGTTTCTTGGCCAGCGAAGATTCGATGCGAGCCTGCAGTACCACGGGGTTGAAGGGTTTGGGCAGGTAGTCGTCGGCTCCCAGTTCCAGGCAACGCACGACGCTTTCGCTCTCGTCGATGGCCGAGACCATTACCACGGGCAGTTGCGCCGACAAAGGATCGGCCCGGATGCGCCGCAGGGTTTCGTAGCCGTCCATCTCGGGCATGGTGATGTCCAGCAGCACCAGATCCCAGTCCTGCTGATGCAGCTTCTCGAGTGCATCGCGCCCGTTGACGGCAATGCCTGCCTCATGGCCCAGACGCTGGATGCGGCGCGCCAGGAGATCCCGATTGAGTTCGAGGTCGTCGACCACCAGGATGCGCATGGTGCGCTCCGTCGGTATCGGCTTGGACATCATGCCCGGATCGGCATGATGTTGGCCGCGGCTGCGGCCGTGACAGAGGCAAGGTGTTTGCTGTCTGCATCGAGCAGCGCGCGCAAGTAGGGCAGTTGCTGCAGGGCGGCTTGTTCTCCCTCTTCGATGATGTAGGGCACCTTGTCGGTGTCGAACAGGCGTATGCGTTGCTTGAACTGCGGCAGAACCAGGATCATTTCGGAATGGTGCGCTGCACTTTGAAAGGCCAGGCGCGACTTCTGAAGATTGTTCGCCAGGATGGAACTGAGCTGGGCCGCAAAACGCCCCGCACTGCGGATGTCATCCTGGTATGGGCTCTCGAAGCCCACCGCGACGATCACGCGGCTGCCGTTCTTCATGGCCACGCTGATCGGCAAGGGGTCGGCCAGATAGCCATCGACCAGAAGCCGGCCGTCCCGCTTCACGGGCCGAAACGCCAGGGGCAGCGACACGCTGGCGCGGATGGCATCGACCAGATCGCCACGGGTGATGTCGACCAGTTCGCCATTCATGAAGTCGGTGGCCGTGATGTGCAGAGGAATCGGCGTGTCCTCGATGCGCTGTCGCCCGAAGACTTCACGAAAGGCCGAGAGCATCGGGCCATCGTCACGCAGGCCGAAACTTTCTGGCCGAAAACCGAAGAGCCTGGGTGCGAGCAAGCGCAGCAAGCCCATGTTGCTGCGCTTGGAGGTTACCTTGCGGGTCCAGGTGCGCACGGTGATGTCAGTCATCCTGGCGGTGTCAAAGCCGAGGGCCACTCCGGCTGCGAACAGGGCTCCGCCGCTGCAGCCGACCACGCGATCGATGCCTATGCCCGCGTCGCTGAGCGCCTTGACCACGCCGATGGCGGCAGCGCATTTGACGCTGCCCGAGCCGATCACCAGCGTTACCGCAGGGCCTTCAATCGGTGCGCGTTTCATGCTGTCTCCGTGAAGCTCGACACGGCGTGGTGCACGTCGGGGAAAATGTTGAGGATGCTGGTAAAACCGGCGATATCGAGCACCCGCTTGACCTGGGGCTGCACCGCAGCCATACGCAGGTCGCCACCGGCAAGTCGACAGTTCTTGACCGTGCCAAGCAGGGCTCTCAGTCCGGCGCTGCTGGTGTAGATCACCAGCGAAAAATCAGCCACCAGGCGCACGTTGCCCTGGGAAATCGCTTCCGTAAAACATTGGGTCAATTCGTCGGCGCTGAGGCTGTCTACGCTGCCTGTGATGGCCAGGACGGAAATCGTGTCGTGTTGTGTAATCGTGATCTGCATGAGATGTCTCCAGGGTCAGCGGGATGCTGGCGGCGCCAGGTATTTTTCGATGGTGAGGACATTGCCGCGCAGTGGGTGGTGTTGGTAATGCTGTCGGTCGGAGAGTTGTCGAATGAGATGCACGCCCAGGCCGCCCGGTGCGCGTGCCTTGATTGCAGCGGTGGTGTCTACAGGCACGACCGAAAACGGGTTGAAGGGCCTGCCCCGGTCTTCCAGCGTCAACACGATGCGGCGCGGGCCGCCCTCCTGATGCTCGATTCGAGCTTCCAGCGCCAGCGGGCCGCCTTGGCCTGCGGGGTAGGCATAGCGCATGACGTTGACACAGGCCTCCTCGAGGATGATCTGAAGGTCATGGCATGTCGGATCACTGATTTGCTCGCGTTGACACAGGGCGGCAACCAGGGCGCGCAGCGCTGGCAGGTTGGCGAGCTCGGCGCCACACACGATGCGATCGGTCGCGCCAGGGGGTGTGGTGCGCAGGTCTGTCATTTCCCGCCTTCCGATGGTGCGCCTTGCGGCGGCCCGAATGCGTCTTCTTGTGGCGCTTGCAGCACTGGCTGGGGCAGCCAGATGGTGAAGCATGAGCCCGTGCCGAGCGTACTGCTGACCCCGATGTCTCCGCCCATCAGGCGGCACAGGCGGCGGCTGATGGCCAAGCCCAGTCCGCTGCCGCCAAAGGCGCGCGTGGTACCTTCGTCGGCCTGTAGAAATGGCTGGAAAAGCTTGTCGATGTCCGCGGCGCTCAGGCCGATACCGGTGTCTTCGACGTCGAACCGGACTTCCTGCGCACCGGGTTGTCGCTCGTGCACGGAGGCGCGCAGCAGCACGTTCCCCTGGGCGGTGAACTTGGCCGCATTGGATACCAGCGCGATCAGTACTTGGCGCAGGCGCAGCGCATCGACGTGGATCAGCACCAGGCCTGGCTGCACGTCGACCTGCATGTGATTTGCGTTGGCGATCAGCATGGGCTGTGCAGCGGCCTCGACGGACGCCAGCAGGCTGCGCAGGTCGCAGTCCTCGAGGTTGAGCCGGATCTTGTCGGCGTCAAGCCGGGTCAGGTCCAGCACGGCGTTGATCATCGACAGCAAATCCTTCGCCGCATGCTTGATGCGGCCCAGGTCGGCACGCGCCTCGGCGGGCGTGCAGTCGGCCAGCTCGTCCTCGAGCAGCTCGGTGTAGCCGATCATGGTGTTGAGCGGCGTGCGCAGCTCATGGCTCATGTTCGCCAGGAAGGCGCTCTTGGCCTTGTTGGCCTGCTCGGCCTCTTGTCGGGCTTGCTCGAGGTGTACGGCCTGGGCTTCGATCTCGCGATTGCGTTCTTGCAAGGCCGCGCGAGTCCTGGCGGTGCGCAGCGATTCGGTGTGAATCGCATGGCCGAATAACGACAGGTAGAGCGCCGCGGCCACCGCCGACAGCGCAATGGTCAGCAACGATGTGTCTGGCCGGACCTCGAAGCCTGTCGCGGCGGCGCCGGCCACGATGCCAATTCCCATGGCAATCAGGCCGCGCAAGGCGTGGCGTCCTCCGCCGGAACCGAGGTTCGAGGCATGCATGGCACCCCCCAGGGCGACGATGATCCATGGGTTGACGCCCGAGAGTCCGCCGTAGAACCCGATCAGCAAAGAGTCGACCAGCAAGGCGCGCATCTCGCTGCGCCTGCTGTCGATGGCACGACAGCTCAGCCAGTAGGCTAGATGCGGCCACGTCAGCATGATCACCCCCGCCCACCACAGCACGGCCGGCGGCTGCGTGGTGAAAACCGAGCCCAGCAGCAGACCGGCGGCCAAATGAGCGCCGATGCGCACCGGATAGTTCACGCGCACGCCGCCGTACAGGCGCGGTGGCGCGGCCGAATCGTCGTTGGCCGTGCCCTGTGAGGCGCTGGAGGAATCGCCGCCTGTTGCCGCAGGCATGCCGGGCAGCGCCGTCATAGCAGACTCTCGATCTTCGCCAGCAATCGCTCGAAATCGATCGGTTTGGTGTCGAAATCGTCGCAGCCCGCGTCCAGCGCGCGCTGGCGGTCTCCTTCCATGGCGTGCGCGGTGAGCGCAATCACCGGGATCTCGCACAAGTCGGGGTGTGCCTTGATGCGGCGCGTGGTCTCCCAGCCGTCCATGATCGGCAGGCTCATGTCCATCAGGATCAGCGCCGGCCGGGCGCTTGCGGCCATGATGAGGGCGTGCGGGCCGTCGAAGGCCATCTCCACTTCATAGCCTCGTCGCAGCAAGCGCCGCGACAGCATGTCCCGGTTGAGCTCGTTGTCCTCGACCAGTAGGAGCTTAGGCATGTCAATCCGCGGCTGCGTTTTCGGCGAGGGGCAGCTTCGCGAGCACGGTTGCGCGAAACTGGCTGCCCTCGCCGAACGTGCTGATAGCGGTCACGTCGCCGCCCAGCAGGCGGCACAGTCGGCGGCTGATGGCCAATCCCAGACCGGTGCCGCCATATTTTCGCGTTGTCTCCGCGTCAGCCTGCACGAAGGGCTGGAACAGTCGGCCCAACTGCGACGGGGTCATGCCAATACCGGTGTCGCTGACCTTGAACACCACCATGGGGCGGCCGTCCGCGTCGAGTCCGTTGGCGGTTTCAATCGAGATGCGGCCATCTTGGGTGAACTTCGACGCATTCGATACCAGGTTGATCAGCACCTGCCGCAGCTTGGTCAAGTCGGACTGCATCGAGCCCGATTCCTGTGCGCAATGCACCTGCAGACTGTTGCGGTTGATGGCAAGTAGGGGCTGGGTGGTGGAAATCACCTGATCCAGCAGTACGGCCAGCTCGAAGGTCTCGACATGCAATTCGATCTTGCCCGCTTCGATTTTCGAGAGGTCGAGCACATCGTTGATCATTTGCAGCAGGTGCCGCGCAGCCCCCTTGATGCGGCCCAGGTCGGCGAGCGAGCTGTGCAGCTCATCGCGATCCGCGAAGTCTTCCTCCAGCATCTCGGTGTAGCCGATGACGGCATTGAGCGGCGTGCGCAGTTCGTGGCTCATATTGGCCAGGAAGGCGCTCTTGGTGCGGTTTGCTGTTTCTGCCTGCTCTCGGGCACGCTCGGCAATCACCCGGGCCTGCTCGAGATCCGCCTTCTGTTGCTCGATGACCTGGTTGCGTGCATGAATCTCGCGCTTGGCGCCAATGGCCTGTCGCGTCTGGAAGTGCGACGCCAGGCCGAACCCCGCTGTGTAGATAATGACAGCGAGTGCCGTCAATATGTGCGCCAACATGGGTACCGGCAAGACCTGGAACCCCGCGCTGAGCCCCGCCACCAGGATCCCGAGCAGGAAGCACCCGACGCCAATCAGGCCCAGGCGCAGTCCGCCTATGCTCAGGTTGGCGGCGTTGATGGCGGTGAAGGACACCACGCCTATCCACAGATCAAGGCCGGTCAGCAGCGTGAACGCGCCCATGAGAAAGGTGTCGACCAGCAGGTTTCGCTGCTCGGCGGCCTTGCTGTCGTGCGCACGGCTCGCCACCAGATAGGCCAGATGTGGCCACAGCAGGGCAATACTGCACATCAGCACCAAGGTGCCAGCGGGCAGGTCCCGCAGGTGCAACACCGAGAGCGCCACTGCGCCAAAGAATCCCTGCCCAACCACACGCAGACCGTAGTCCAGGCGCACGGTTGGGTGGACGCGGCGCGGCGCCCTGGGGGATGAAGGATTTTGCGCGGTGGTATTCAAGGCAAGGCTCTGTGCTGATGCGTGGTGGATGGGGAGCCGGCTACACCCCGGTGCCGTCGTCCACTAACAGCGTGTCGCCGCCATGGCGGGCGCGCTTGCCGCGCCCGTGCGCGGTTTCCGGCACGACCACACGCGCCCGGGCGGCATGGCTCCAAGCACGGCGATAGCTGATGTTCATAGCGCGACTTTTTCCTGATGGGCGGGTATAAGCCCATGCGGGAGCGGTTCCAGGACAAGGATTTGGATTATTCTAATACGTATTACTAAGCATGGTTCAATTTATTACGGGGAGAAAGAATGCGGCGCGAATGTCGGCTGTTGGGGCTACGAAAGTGCCGGGATAGCCTGAAACGGACTCGACGGCTATATGGGTTCGACGTGCGCGGCTTTGACCAAGGCCTGCAGCTTCAGGGTGTCCGCAGCGTAGAAGCGCGCGGCATTGGCCAATGACATCGGGGACGGCACGACACCCCCGGCGTCAGCTATGGCCTTGCGCACGTTTGCATCGCCGAGCGCATCCGTGACGACCTGGTGCAGTTGCACGCTGACGCTGTCGCTCATCGCGGCGGGCGCCAGCAGGCCAACCCAGATGCTCGGGCGACCGAGGGCAGGTGCCGATCGGCTTTCGTCAAAGGTGGCGGCGGCGGGGAAACGCTCGAGCCGCTGCGCCGACGAGACGCCCAGCACCTTCATCCTGCCGCCGGCGACCATGCTTGCGAGCAAGGCGTCCACGGGCAGTATCGTGAAGTCGATGGTGCCGCCCTGAAGGTCGGTCAACATGGGCATGCCGCCGCGGTAGGGCACGTGCGTGGCCTTGGTGCTCGTGGCGGACAGCAGCATCTCCGTGACGAGGTGGAACATCGAGCCTTGCCCTGTGCTGCCGTAGCTCAGGGGCCTGTCGCCGCTTTTGCGCGCCAGCGCAACGAGTTCGTCAAGGCTGTTCGCAGGCAAGTCGCTACGCGCATACAGCGCCAACGGCGAATCGTTGAGCAGGCCCAAAAGCCGGAAATCCGTGGGTTTGTATTGGACAGCGCGCAAGGTAAGCGGTGCAAGTATGGTCTCGGAGGAAGAGCCCACAAAGAGTGTGGAGCCGTCGGGCACAGCCGCCAGCAAACGGTTGGCGGCGATGGAACCGCTCGCTCCGGCGACGTTCTCTACCACCGCGACACGCCCGAGCCCCCGGCCCAGCGCCGGCGCAATGGCGCGCGCGAATGCATCCGTCACCCCGCCGGCGGGTTGCGCTACAAGGATGGTGAGATTACCGGTGCGGGTGTGGGCGCGAAGGCGGGAGGCGGCAATGAGCGAGGCTGTACCTATGCCCGACAGGGTGAAGGCGCGGCGTGAGATGTTCATGGCGGGATCCTCGGTTCGAGGCATCATCCGGACCGACGCCTTTTCCTGAGTTAAACAGGAAGTGCACAATAGTAGTACTAGTAGTACGTATTATGGATTGCAATAAAACATGAAGAATCCAACGACCGGCAAACCAGCACCCGCTGAGCTTGCCCCCTCGGTGGCGTCCGTGGACAAGGGCAAGGCGCCTGCGAGGGCTTTGCGACGGCCCACGCAGCGCGACATAGCCGCTGCCACGGGCATATCGCAGACTGCAGTGTCCCTGGTGCTCAACCGCGTGGAGCCATCCACGGTGTCCGCGCAGGTGCGCGAACGCATACTGGAGGCCGCACAGCGGCTGGGCTATGTTCCCAACCGCGTGGCTCGCAATCTTCAGTCTGCGCGCACGCGCACGCTGGCGTGCATCGTCCCGGACATCACGAACCCGACCTATCCGGCCCTGGTGCGGGGTTTCCAGTCCGCCGCCGATGCGGCCGGGTACGACACCATGATCTTCGATACCGACGGCGCGCCCGAGCGCGAGCAGCGGGCGCTGCAGTGGTTGTCGCAGGGGCATGTGGACGGTGTGCTGGCAATATTTTTCCACATCGACGAAGCCGAGCTGCTGAAGGTAGTGCGCGGACGCATTGCCATGGTCCAGGTGGAAAGCCAGGCCTACCGGCCATCCCGCGACATCGACAAGGTCTATATCGACAACGCGGCGGCGGCGCAGGCCATGACGCAGGTTCTGATCGACAAAGGACATCAGCGCATCGCCATGTTGTCCTGCCCGATAGGTCCGGGTGCGGAGCGCCAACGCGGCTTTCATGCTGCGATGAAGCAAGCGGGGCTTTCGGGCTGCATCATTGCCGCCGATGACTTCACGCAAGCTGCGGGCGCACGCGCCATGGCTGCCGAACTGGCTGGCCACTTCCGTTGCAGTGCGGTGTTCGCCGCCAACGACCTGCTGGCCATCGGCGCCATGACAGCGCTGCGCGCGGCGGGGCGACGCATTCCCGACGATGTCGCCGTGGCCGGCTTCGATGACATACCCGTCGCGCAATTGCTGCAACCCGCGTTGACCACGGTGCGTCGATCCGAACAGGCAATCGGCCGCTTTGCAGCCGAGTTGCTGATCGCACGACTGGACGGCCCCGATGCGGACCGGCCGGGCCGCGGCTTCGAGCAACCTTTCCAATTGGTTCTGCGCGATTCAACCTGACCGAAGTCGAATGCGCGCAAGCCTCGGAGCGTTTATGGTGTCGTCCGACGTGCTTTGCGCGCAGGATCTGATGGCGGCATCGCAGGGCTTGCGGAAATGCTTACAGATTGACCGCGCTGCCGAGCGCCGTCAATTGACCACGTTATTGAACAAGGTTTCGACGGGC
Organism: Verticiella sediminum; assembly: GCA_040392445.1. Lineage (GTDB taxonomy): Bacteria > Pseudomonadota > Gammaproteobacteria > Burkholderiales > Burkholderiaceae_B > Verticiella > Verticiella sediminum_A. The sequence continues at coordinate 86,424 of JBEBVZ010000003.1, read as the reverse complement.
TTCGCCGCCCGCGATGAAAAGGCTTGAAATGACCCAGTCCACCCGTCGCAAAGGCGCCAGCCGCACCGCCGATATTGCGCCTGACGTACTCGATGCCTTGTCGCGTGGCGAGCTGCAAAGCGCCACGCTGACTGAAGGCCTGGCCGTCGATCAGGCGCGGCTGGTGCGCACGGTATTTCCCAAGCTTTCACCGCAGGCCTTCGATGCCGTCGAAGCCGCCTGCCAGTTGGGCATTCTCAAACGCATGGGGGCTATTGGCGCACTGCTGTTCGACGAACTCGGCAGCGCCGGCATCGAACGATGCCAGGCGCATGCCTCGGATACCGTGCGCGGCTGGGCCTGTTTCATGGTCGGTGTGCAACCGGATCTGAATGTGGCGAGCCGGCTTGCCGCCATCCGTGTGCTGGCCGATGACGCCCATTTCGGTGTGCGCGAATGGGCATGGATGGCGGTGCGTCCCCATCTGGCACGTGAGCTGGAGGCCGCCATTGAGCATCTGGCCATATGGACGGCGGCGCCGTCCGAGCGCCTGCGTCGTTTCGCCAGCGAGGCGCTACGGCCACGCGGCGTCTGGTGTGCCCATATCGCGCCGCTCAAGCAACAGCCCGAACTGGCCCTGCCCATCTTGTCGCCGCTGCGTGCCGACGGGTCGGCCTATGTGCAGGACTCGGTGGCCAACTGGCTCAACGACGCCGCCAAGGATAGTCCTGCGTGGGTGCGTGAACTCTGCCAGCAGTGGCAGCAAGGGCAACCCCTCGCCGCCACCCAGCGCATCTGCAACCGCGCGCTGCGCAATCTGAAGTGAAAGGAAGCCAGCTATGTCCAGCGCCTGGCCGAACTTTATGCTCCCAACACCGCTTTCCCTCAGGCTTCCAACGTGAATTGCGGCAAAGTGATCTCGTCATTCACCTTTTCGAAGCACACCCGCACCCGGCTGCCCATCTTGACCGCATCCACCGGGCTGTCGACGATGTTCGCCATCATCCGTACCCCTTCGTCCAGGTCTATCGCAGCCACCACGTAGGGCACGCGCTCCTTCAGGGCTTCGTTGGCCGCGCGGCGGTTGATGGTGTAGGTGTAGACCTTGCCCTTGCCACTGCATTCGATCCACTTGATATCTTCGGAAAGGCAGGAAATGCAAAATTCACGCGGATAGAACTGGCGCGTCTTGCAGCACCCGCATTCCTGAATCACCAGACGATTTTGCGCTGCGGCATCCCAGTAAGGCTTGGTGATGTTGGTCGGTTGCGGCAGGGGGCGTTGGATTTGCGTCATGGTCAGACTCCAAGAATCAGGGTGGTGTTGCAGGAAAATACCAGGCCGGGCGCATGCACCATGGCCAGGTCCGCCTTGGGCAACTGGCGCTCGCCGCATTCCTTGCGCAATTGATGCACGGCTTCCAGCAGCAGCAACATGCCGAACTGGCCGGGGTGGTTGTACGACAGACCGCCGCCTGAGGTATTGATGGGGAAGTCGCCGTTCGGCGCCAGGCGTCCGTTGGCCACGAATGCGCCGCCCTCGCCGCGCTTGCAGAAACCCAGTTCTTCCAGCGACTGGATGACGCCGATCGTGAAGTGGTCGTAGATCTGCACCACATCGATGTCTTCGCGCGACACGCCGGCCATCGCCAAAGCTTCGTTCGCGGTCGCCGCGACATTGGTGTCCAGCCAGTCCGAGGTATTGAATGGCGTGTAGTGATGGGAAAACGATTCGGCGATGCCCATCACGTAGACCGGCGGGCGCTTCAAGGAACGGGCGCGCTCGGCGGTGGTCAGGATGAAGGCGCCGCCGGCGTCCGTTACCAGGCAGCAGTCGCGCTGGCGCAGCGGGTCGGCGATCATCTTGGATGCCATCACTTCTTCGATGGATGTCTCGTCGCGCCGATATGCATTGGGATTGAGCTGCGCCCACTTGCGCGCCGCCACCGCCACTTCCGCCAAATCTTTGTGAGTGGTGCCGTAGCGTTGCATGTGCAGGTTCGCCACCATGGCGTAATAGCCGATGGGGCTCAACTGCCCGTAGGGCGAGATGAATTGGCCCCGGGGCATACGCATGTCTTCCGGCACGCCACCTACCTTGCGGGTACCGTCGGACAGCTGGGTGCTGCCATACGCCACCAACGCCACTTCACACATGCCGGCTTCGATCGCGGCCATGGCATGCCGGATATGCATGACGTTGGACATGCCGCCCACGCTGGTCGAATCCACATAGCGCGCCCGGATACCCAGGTATTCCGCCAGCTGGATGCTGGCGAACTTGTCGTCGACGTGAGCGAACACGCCGTCCACGTCCGCCAGCGTAAGCCCTGCGTCGCGCAAGGCGCGGCCGGCTGCCTGCGCCTGCAGGTCGAGCGATGTCATTCCAGGCACTTTGCCCAGGTCGGATTCAGCAGCGCCGACGATGGCGAATTTCTTGGAGAGATTTTTAGACATGAATGAACTTCTGTTTCCTGTTGAAGGATGAAGGGGCCTTATAGGGTTCTGGCAATCAGCTCGCGCATGATTTCCGAAGCACCGCCATAAATGCGGTTCGGGCGCACGTCGGTGTAGGCGCGGCCGATCGCGTACTCGCGCATATAGCCGTAGCCGCCGTGAAATTGCATCAGGTCATCGATCGCGCGCGTGGCTTCCGACGCCCACAGCTTGGCCATGGCGGCGCCGCCCGCATCGAGTTCGCCATCCATGTATTGCTGCACGCAACTGTCGACGAAGCAGCGGGTGGCGGCGGCCAGGGTCTTGATGTCGGCCAGCTTGAAGCGAATGTGCTGGTTATCGATCAGCGCCTTGTCAAAGGCATGTCTTTGCTTGGTGTAGTCCACCGTCCATTGCAGCGCTGCTTCCAAGGCGGTGGCGCAGCGCACGGCGATCATCAGGCGTTCGCGCACCAGCTCTTTCATCAGGTAGCCGAAGCCGCGGTTGGGCTCGCCCAGCATGTCCGAATCTGGAACGAACATGTTCTCGAAGAACAGTTCGGTGGTGTCTTGTGCCTTTTGCCCGACTTTGTCGAGCACGCGGCCGCAAGAGTAGCCAGGGGTCTTGGTGTCGACCCAGAACAAGCTGATGCCCTTGGCGCCGGCGGCCGGGTCGGTCTTGGCTACCAACAGCAGGCGGTCGGCGTGAAAGCCGTTGGTGATGAAGGTTTTTTGGCCATTGATGACATAGCCGCCCTCCGCCTTGGTGGCGCTGGTGCGGATCGCCTTGGCGTCGCTGCCGGCGCCAGGCTCGGTGAGCCCGATCGAGCCAACGATTTCCCCTTGCGCCATGCCGGGCAGGTAAAGCGCTTTCTGGCTCTCGGTGCCGAAATTGAGCAGATAGGGCGCCACAATGTCGGAGTGGGTGGTGAAGCCGGTGACGCCAGTGGCCAACGCGCGGGCGATTTCCTCGACCACAATGATGGTGTGCAGGAAGTCGCCGCCACCGCCGCCGTACTGGTCGGGCGTGCTCGGCAGCAGGATGCCGGCCTTGCCGGCCTTGCGCCACAACTCGCGCGGCACCATGCCTTCCTGTTCCCACTGATAGTGATAGGGGGTGATTTCATCCGCGATGAAGCGGGCAACCGTTGTGCGAAACAGCTCGTGGTCGGCGGAAAACAGTTTGCGCTGTTGGTTCATGGTCGTTCCTGCGGGATTAGTGGGCGATGCCCTTGTCGGTTGGCCAGTAGCGTTGCTTGACGAGGCGCTTCAATAGCTTGCCGGTCTCGGTGCGGGGCATGTCGTTGGAAAAGTCGATGCTTTTGGGGCACTTGATCGGCGAAATCCGCTCTTTGCAATAAGCGACGAGCTCTTGCGCCAATTGCGGGCTGGCGTCGGCAGGATTGCGCAACTGCACCACCGCCTTCACTTCCTCACCGAAGTCGGCGTTGGGCACACCGACCACCGCCACGTCGGCCACCGCCGGGTGCATGCAGAGCAGGTTTTCCGCTTCCTGGGGATAGATGTTGACACCGCCCGAGACGATCATGTTGGACAGGCGGTCGGTCAGGTAAAGGTAGCCTTCCGCGTCAAGGTAGCCGATGTCGCCGTAGGTGGCCCAGCCACGCTCGTTGTAGGCTTTTTGGGTTTTTTCCGGTTCTTTGTGGTATTCGAAAGAGCCGCCGCCAGAAAAATAAATCACGCCAGGCTGGCCGGCAGGAAGATCCTTGCCATCCTCGCTGACGATATGCACCTGGCCGAATTCGGGCTTGCCGACCGAGCCGCGGTGCGTCAGCCATTCCTCGGAACCAAGCGAGGTGCGGCCGACCAGTTCGGTGCCGCTGTAGTATTCATACAGTATCGGTCCCCACCACTGGATCATCGCTTCCTTGACCTCGGCCGGGCACGGCGCGGCGGCGTGCACCGCATAGCGCAGGCTGGACAGGTCATGGCGCTCGCGCTCTTCTTGCGGCAGGCGCAGCATGCGAATGAACATGGTCGGTACCCATTGCGAATGGGTCACGCCGTAGGTGGCGATGGCATCCAGGGCTGCCGCCGCGTCAAACTTTTCCATCATGACGCAGGTGCCGCCTGCGCGCAGGACCGACATATTCCAGCGCACGGGGGCAGCATGGTAGAACGGTGCGGTGGAAAGATAGACCGAGTTCGAATCAAATGCCTTCCACGTGCTGCGTGCTGCATCGCCGACCCGAAAAAACTGGTTGGCGGTGGCCAGCGGGCGCTTGATCCCCTTGGGCAGGCCGGTGGTGCCAGACGAGTACAGGAAATCCGTGCCTTCCATTGTGCTGGGAAGGGTTACGTCGTCGGTGAAGCGTCCGACCCAGGCCTCGTAGGCTGCGGCGGACGGATGCTTGCCATCCATCGATATGAATCGCACGCCGAGTTCAGCCAAACGGTTCGCATCGACTTCAGTACTGGTCTGTTCGGAAAAGAACAGCACCTTGGCGTCGCAGTTCTCGATGATGTATTGCGCTTCCTCGCGTTTCAAGTGGCGGCTGATGGTGGTGTAGTACAGGCCGACGCGGTGGGCCGCCAACAGCAACTCGAAATAGCGCGGGTGGTTTTCCAGGAAGACAGCGATCACGTCCCCGGTACGCAGGCCGGCGTCGAGCAGGGCTGCCGCGCATTTGCGGGTGCGCAGTTCGAGATCACGCCAGGTGACGGATAGTCCGGATGGAATCATCCGATAGGCAACGCGATCCGGCGTTTCCAGGGCATACGTTTCAATGGGGAACATCTTTTTCCTCTTTGATTACGGTGCGATGCCGGCAACGCCGTTGCTCAGAACCACCTTGTCGCGCTCATGCGCCAGTGCGCGGAACTGCAGCCGGGAGCCGTCCTGCCAGGTTTCCACCCGCAGCGTTTCGCCGGGAAAGAAGGGCGACGAAAACCGGGCGGCGATACTGCTCAGGCGTTCGGGAGCTGCCGGCGCATAGGCCTGCAGCAGTCCGCGCGCAGCCATGCCGAATGTGCACAGCCCATGCAGGATGGGCCGCTCGAAGCCTGCGGTGCGGGCCATATGTGGCAGGACATGAATCGGGTTGAGATCGCCGTTGAGGCGGTACAGCAGGGCCGACTGCGGCAGGCTGGAAATCAGGACCACCTGGTCCGGCGCGCGCTCGGGCGTGGCCGGCAAGGCTTGCGGCGCTTCGTCGCCCTGGCCGAAACCACCGTCCGCGCGGCAGAACGACACGTGCTCGACAGTGGCCAGCAGCTTGCCGCTGGCGGCGTCCGAGATCTCGCGTACGGTAACCACCAACGCGCCCTTGCCGGCGCCCTTGTCCACCACGCGCTCGATGCGGGTCTTGCTGCGCACCTGGCCAGCCGCGTCCAGGGGGGCATGGAAAGTCATGCGGTGCTCGCCATGCAGGATCTTCACCCAGTCGATGCCGGTGGCCGGGTTGGAGGCCCAGGCGTTAGGCGCCCCGATAGTCGCCAGGAAGGTCGGTACGACAGCCGTTCCCTCTTCATGCACGAAACGCAGTTCGTCCTCGTTGCAGGGGTCGCTGCCGTAGCCCAGGCCCAGCGCGTAGATCATGCAGTCGCGCTCGGTGTAGCTGTCGACGCGGTCCTCGAATTTCCAGTTGCGCAGGTTCTGATAATTGATTGCCATGATTTCTCCTTGGTGCGATGCCGGCCGCAACAACGCGGCCGGCGCACATATCACTCCACCTTGATGTTGGCGGCCTTGATGACTTTTTCCCAACGGTCTTTTTCGGACCGGATGAATGTGTCGAATTCGGCCGGCGTGCCGCCCATGGTGGATGCACCCTGCTGCGCCAGGACGTTCTTGACTTCAGGGTCGGCCAGCACCTTGTTCAGTTCGGTGTTCAGGCGCGCCACGATGGCGGGTGGGGTCTTGGCCGACACCAGCACGCCCAGCCAGGCGCCGACGTCGATATCGGGATAGCCTTGCTCGGCGATGCTGGGAACGTCCGGCAGGATGGAGCTGCGTTCCTTGGTGGTCACGCCAAGCGCACGCAGCTTGCCGCTCTTGATCAGGGGCGCGGCGGTGATCACGTTGTCCACCATGAAGTCGACCGACCCGCCCACCAGATCGGTCAGCGCCGGCGTGGCGCCTTTATATGGCACCGTAATCGCGTCGATACCAAGGCGATCTTTCAGCAGCTCTCCGCCCAGGTGGCCGGAGGTTCCTATCATCGAAACCGCCATGCTCAGGCCGCCTGGCTTGCTCTTGGCATAGGCGGTGAAGTCGGCCAGGGTCTTGACCGGGGAGTTGGCGTTGACCACCAGCACGTTGGGCATGGTGAGGACGCTGATCACCGGCGCAAAATCAGACATGCTGTAGGGCAGCTTGTTGTACAGGGAATAGTTGACCGCGTTGGGTCCGCTACTGCCCATCACCAGCGTGTAGCCGTCGGGCTCTGCGCGCAGCAAACTCTGCATGCCGAGAATGCCCGCCGCGCCGGGCACGTTTTCGACTACCACCGGCTGCTTGAGCTGCTCGGACAGTTTTTTCCCCACCACCCGGCTGGTGATGTCGAGAATGCCTCCGGGCGAGCTGGGGGCGATCAGGCGGATAGGCTTGCTGGGATAGTCGTCGGCCGCATGGGAAATGTGCGGCAAGGCAAGGGTGGTGGCCAGGCTGGCGAGCAGCGCCAGCGTGGTGCGCCGGGATGTGATCATGAGAGTCTCCTGTTTCTTTACTTGGTTTGTCATGCATGGATATGGCCAGGCAGGCCCCAAGCCTGGTCAGTGGCCCGCTGCTACTGCTCAATCAACCTTCAGTCCTGTGGCTTGCACCACGCGCTGCCATTTTTCCGTTTCGGCCTTGAGGTAAGCCTTGGCTTCGTTCGGGCCGCCGGTCAACGGTTCGGCATAGAGGCGGTCCATGAAGTCTCGGACGTCCGGCTGCATGTTGATGTCGGCGATAGCATCGGCCAGGCTATCGAGGACTGGTGCGGGGATCTTGGCCGGCGCCACCATCAGGTACACGGCTTGTACGTCGTATCCATCCAGGCCGGATTCCGCGATGGTGGGTAAATCCGGCAGCGCCTTCATGCGCTTGCTACCGGTGACGGCCAGCGCCTTGAGCTTATTGGCCTGGACCAGCGGAATTGCGGTGGAAACACTGCCGAACATCATGTCGACCGTTCCCGCCATCAAGTCCACTTCGGCGGGCGATACGCCCCTGTACGGGACGTGAGTGATTTGCGTTCCGGTCATGAACTTGAATAGTTCGCCAGCCAGGTGGATGGAAGAACCCATGCCGGCCGAGCTGAAGGTCAACTGGTTGTCTGGCTTCTTGGCTGCCTGCACCAGATCGGAGACGCTCTGCAACTTGGAGTTGGGTGGCACGACCAGGATGTTGGGGGTGGACGCCACCATGCCGATAGGCATCAGGTCGCGCTCCCAGTCGTAGGGATTGCGTTCGAGTGCGGCATTGGCGGCGATGTAGTTGGCGCCCATCGCGATCGTATAGCCGTCGGCCGGAGCCTGGGTGAGGGCTTGAATCGCGGTGTTGCCGCCGGCACCGGGTCGGTTTTCCACGATAAAGGGTTGTCCGAATTTTTCCCCCAGTTTCTTGGCATACAAACGTGCCAACTGGTCGGTCGCCCCGCCGGGCGCGAATCCAACCATGACGCGCACCACTCTGTTCGGATAAACGTCGGCACCCGAAGCCGTTCCAACTGCCGCCAGACTCAGCACCGCGGCCAGCACGCCCTTGAAAATTGCCATTTCCCAGTCTCCTTCCCTGATTTTTTGGTGTGGAAATGCCGGTTTCGCTGTTTCCGACATACCGAAGAGTATACCCGCACGTCGTATTGAATTGTCAATTCTTACGGGCATACGTATAATCATTCGGAGTGTCGTAATAAATTCAAACGTGCGGGAAGCCTGTTTTCCGGGGTATTGGCTACCGGAAAACCCATCATTCGTTATCGGAAGGAGCTCAAGAAATGGATTTGCAACTTACAGGAAAGGTCGCTGTCATCACCGGGTCCGGACGCGGCATCGGGTTTGCCTCGGCCCTGGCCCTGGCCCAGGAAGGCGCCAAGATTGTGATCACCGATATCAATGCGGAATCGGTGCAACAGGCTGTGGCCAGCCTGAAGCAGGCCGGCCACAGCGCCATTGGCGCCGTGCTCGACGTTTGCAATAACGACGACGTGCAAATGATGGCCGACCTGGCCATCCAGGAGTTCGGCAGCATCGACATCCTGGTCAACAATGCCGGCTTTACCCGCGACAAGTACCTGCTCAAAATGCCGGTCGAGGACTGGGATTCGGTGGTGGACACCATCCTGAAGGGGGCCTACTACTGCACCAAGGCGGCCCTGCCTTCGATGATGGAAAACCGCTGGGGTCGTGTCATCAATATCGCCTCGCGCGCGCACTGGGGTAATCCTGGCCAGACCAACTATTCCGCTGCCAAGGCCGGCCTGATCGGCTTTACCCGGGCGCTGGCGCTGGAGCAGGGCAAGTTCAACATTACCGCCAATGCAATCGCCCCGGGCCTGATCGAGACCCCGCTGGTGCGCGGCCTGTCCACCTACGACATGTTGCGCACCAACGCCCTGGCGCGCCAGCCGGTGCAGCGTTTGGGCGCGGTCGAAGACATCGCCAACGCGGTGACTTTCCTGGCTTCGGACAGGGCGTCCTTCATTACCGGCGAACTGCTGCACGTGACCGGCGGGCGCTACGCCTCCTGATTGCCGTTTTGCGTCCCTTCAACCGAATCAGATAAACATGCAGAGCTCCCCTGAATCCAGCAGTAGTCCGCTCCAGCCGGCGCCCGCCGCGTTGGGAGCACTTGAAGTCGGCCATTCGTTCCAGTCGGCCGGCCGCACCATCACTGAAACCGACATCGTCAGCTTCGCTTGCCTGTCGGGAGACTTCAACCGCCTGCATGTCGACCATGAGTACGCGAAGGGCACGCCGTTCGGGCAGCGCATCGCCCATGGCCTGCTGGTGCTGTCCATTCTGTCCGGCCTGACTACCCAGTCCAGCGGCTACCGCCAGCTGGAACCGCACGTCGTGGCCTTGTTGGACATCAACTGTCGCTTCCCCAAACCGACCTTCATCGGCGACACGATTTTCGTGCGGGTGACGGTGGCGGAAAAGATCGAGAACTACCGTCCCGGCAAGGATAAAGTGGTTTTCCGGCGCGAAGCCATCAACCAGCGCGGTGAGGTCGTGGTGCAGGCCGACTTTGCGATGATGATGCGATCGACGAGGCAGGCCGCATGAAGCCGTTTGCCGATCTGACCCGTCTTGTCAATCCGCGCAATGTCGTGGTGGTTGGCGCTTCTGCCCGTGAATCGAGCCAAGGGCGCAGGCTGTACGACAACCTGAGCCTGTACTCCAGGATTCCGGGCGAAATCTATCCGGTGAATCCGGCCTATCAAACCGTAGGTGACAAGAAGTGCTGGCCCTCGATCCGGGAACTGCCCGCGGGCGAAGTCGATGTCGCGTTGATCATCGTCAATTCCTCGCTGGTGCTGGATGCCCTGGAGCAATGTGTCGAGCGCAATATACCTTTCGCAATCGTCATGACCTCCGGCTTTTCGGAAGTCGGCGAAGAGGGCAAGCGCCTCGAGCACGAGATTGCCGAACTGTGCCGCCGCAGCGGCCTGCATGTGTACGGCCCAAATTGCCCCGGGTTCGTGAACATCCGTGATCGCCTGGGCATGACCTTTTCGCCCGCCTACAAAGACGACTTGAACAGCGGCGCCATCGGCCTGGCCACTCAGGGCGGCGGACTGGGGCGCAATCTGCTGCAAGGGCTGTCCTTTGGCCATGGGGTGGGGCTGTGGTTCTCGGCCGGCAACGAAGTCGACCTGGAAATCCCCGACTTCATCGCCCATATGGCGAACGATCCACAAATCAAGGTAATCGCCTTGCTGATGGAGGGCATCAAGGACGGGCGGCGCCTGACGGCGGCGCTCGAGCAGGCGCGCGCGCAAAACAAACCGGTAGTGGTGTTGAAAATAGGGCGCTCCGAAGCCGGGGTACGCGCTGCCCAATCGCATACCGCTTCGGTGGCCGGCACAGCCGCCGTCAACAGCGCGGTGTTCCGCCAGTTCGGCGTGATCGAGGTCGATGATCTGGACGAGTTGCTGGCGGTGGCGCACCTGCTGACCCGGGCCACGCCCAAGTGCGGGGCCGACCTGTGCATCTACACCTTCTCCGGCGGCACCGCCGCGCTGGCTGCCGACATGGCCGGCGCCGCCAACCTGCCGATTGCCAGCTTTACGCCTGAGACCAGCGCGGCTCTGAAAAAGCTGTTGCCGGATTTCGCCAACATTGCCAACCCGGTCGACACCACCGCCGATATTCTGCGCAACCGGGACATCTCGGCCGAATGCCTGCGCGCTGTGTGCGCCGATCCTGGCGTGGGAACGGTCCTGTTCCCGATCCCGATGGACTATGGCGTCATCACCGACGACATGGCGAAGACCATTATTGAAGTCTCGGCCGAGACGCAAACCCTGATCGTCCCCGTCTGGATGAGCCGACGCCTGAGCGGCGGCTTTCAGATCATGGAAACGGGGGGCTTGCTGCCATTCCTCTCGCTGTCGGATGCCATTTCGGCGCTCGCCAAGGCTTTGCCCTGGCGCAGCGAGCGAACGCAGCCCGCTGCCATGGCAGGGCATGATCAGACGGCCGGTGGCACGCGCATGGTCAGCGAGGCCGCCGCCAAGGCCTTGCTGCGCGAAGCCGGCTTGCCGATCCCGGAAGGGCTGGTGGTCAGTACCGCTGAAGTCGCGGTCGAACACGCGCAGCGCCTCGGATATCCGGTGGTGATGAAAGTGGTCAGCGCGCAAATCGCGCACAAGACCGAGGCCGGCGGCGTCAAGCTCAACGTCTCGAGCGCAGAGGCGGTGCGCGAAGCCTTTGATGCCATCCATGAGTCGGCGAGGCGCTATTCCTCCAGCGCCGTGATCGACGGCATCCTGGTGGAAAAAATGCTGCCGCCTGGCGGGCGTGAAGTCCTGATCGGGGTGCACCGCGATGCTGCCTTCGGTCTGGTCCTGACCTTCGGGCTGGGAGGCATCTTCGTCGAAACCATACGTGACGTGACGCATCGCATGATCCCGCTGTCGCGCGATGACGCCCACAGCCTGGTGCGGGAAATCCAATATATCGACATCCTGGAAGGCGTGCGCGGTCAGGGCGCGGCCGATTTCGCGGCGCTCGAAGACCTGATTGTTCGGATCTCGGACTTCGCATGGAAACATCGCGAAACCCTGCATGAAATGGAGCTGAATCCGGTCTGGGTCGGAAACGAAGGCCAGGGTGCGATGCCGCTCGATGCGCTGATCGCCTTTCAAGCGGACAACCTTCAGGATACTTGGCAAAAGCAATGAACTTCTCACTTGACTCCACGCAAATCGAACTCCGGGATTCCCTGCGTCGCTACCTGGCGGCAGAGGTGGCTCCCATCGTTGACCGTTACGAAGCCGAAGGACGCATGGTGCCGCAGGAAATCGTGCAGGCCATGCGCGAGTTCGGCCTGCTGGGCGGCCTGCTGCCGGAAGAAAACGGTGGCTACGACCTGCCGATGACCACCTATGGCATGCTGATCGGCGAAGTGGCGCGCGTCTGGCCCTCGCTGCGCAGCATCGTCAGCACCAGTAACCTTGCCGCCTCGGTACTGACCGACGGCGGCTCGGACTACCTGAAGGAAAAATACCTGCCGCGCGTGCTATCGGGGGAAGCAATCGCCAGCTTCGCCCTGAGCGAACCCAATATCGGCTCGGATGCCGCCAATGTCGAGACACGCGCCGTTGAAACCGCGACGGGTTGGAAGGTCAATGGCCGCAAGCTCTACATCAGCCTGGGGCCGGTGTGCGAGCTGGGCGTCGTGTTCGTGCAGACGCAGCGCCAAAGCGGCCAGCGTGGCGTCTCTTGCCTGCTGTTCGAGCGCGCGATGCCCGGTTTTTCGTCCAGTCCGATCCCAAAGATGGGTATGTTGAGCTGCCCGCTGGGCGAACTGCTGTTCGAAGATGTTGACGTTCCGGCCGAAAACCTGGTCGGCACCGAAGGCAAGGGCTTTGCCTTGGCCAAGAAGTACCTGAACATCGGTCGCTGCGTGGTCGCGTTCTCGGCCCTGGGCATTGCCGAAGCGGCTTATGAAGCGGCGGTGAAATATGCCGGCGAGCGGGTGCAGTTCGGACGGCCTATCGGCGGCTTTCAGCTGGTGCAGCAGATGATCGCCGACATGATGACTTTGGTCGAAACCTCGCGCCTCTTGTGCTATCGCGCCGCCGAAGCGCTCGACCGCGGCGACCCAGATAGCCAAAGGCTGTGCTCCATGGCCAAGCGCCATGCCACCGACGCCGTGCTGCGCGTGGCTGAAATGTCCATGCAAGTGCATGGCGGAGCAGGCTATACCGCTCTTTTCCCGGTCGAGCGTTACTATCGCGACGCCCGGCACCTGAGTATCGCCGAGGGTACCAACCAGATCCAGTCGCTCCTGATGGCGCAAAGCGTGCTCGGAATATCGGCGTTGAAATGACTGGGTGCACAAGACTCGGGGCCGGTCGAAATTTCATCATCTATTCCTAAACTCCATGCCGCAAATCATCCCGACCGCACAGCGCGTGCTGCAAGTATTCGAAGTCTATGCCCGGGAACGCAGGCCGTTGACGAATTCCGAAATGGCTCGCTTTCTGGAACTGGCCGACAGCAGCTGTTCCGATCTGTTGTACACGCTACGCCAGGCCGGGTATCTGCTGCGCACGCCAAAGTCGCGCTATTTCCATCCGACCGGCAGGCTGCTCGACGTGGCGCAGGGCATCGCGGCGGCCGATCCGCTACAGGCGTTTGCGGCCGAAGCGCTGGAAATCCTGACCCGGCAATCGGGGGAATCCTCGATGTGCGGCCTGCTGGATGGCAACAGGGTGAAGATCTACGCCAGCCAGGAAAGCCCGCGCGCGCTGCGCTATGTCTTGCAGCCTGGCACCAACGTCGATCTGCATGTCTCGGCGCTGGGCAAGTCGCTGCTGGGTGCGATGGATGCCACGGAACGCAATGCCATGATCGATACGCTGTCATTCGAGCAGGCTACGGCCGACAGCATCCCCGATGCGCAGACCCTGCGCGCGCAGATTGAGGCGCAGCTCGAGAAGAAATATTTCACTACCCGCAATGAGGGCAACGAGGGCGTATATGCGATCGGCATCGCCGGGCGCGTGGGCGGCCACCTGACCGCTTTGTCCATCGTTGGCCCCACCTATCGGGTGGAAGAAAACCTAGAAAAATATATCAAGATCATTCTGGATGCCAGGGCCGAATTTTTCGAGTTCTGAGTGACGGATTTCAAGGAGAGTCGTGCATCATGTCAGGTCCATTGAGCGGTTTCACAGTACTTGAAATGGCCGGGATAGGCCCTGGCCCGTTTTGCGCAATGATGCTGGCGGATATGGGAGCGGACGTCATCCGCATCGACCGCTTGACCCCCAGTTTCCTGGGCGGCGGCGGCACCATCGTCGACCGCGGCCGCCGCACGATTGCGCTGGATATCAAGAAGCCGGGCGCAGCCGACATCGTGCTGGGCCTGGTGGAAAAAGCCGACGCCTTGCTGGAAGGCTTTCGGCCGGGCGTGATGGAAAGGCTGGGCCTGGGCCCGGATGTTTGCATACAGCGCAATCCGCGCCTGGTATACGGCCGCATGACCGGCTGGGGCCAGACGGGGCCCTTGTCCCAGGCCGCCGGCCATGACCTGAACTACATTGCCATCACCGGCGCTCTGCATGCGATGGGCCATGCCGACCGGCCGCCAGCGCCGCCCCTGCACTTGGTGGGCGATATTGGCGGCGGTGGCATGATGCTGGCTTTCGGCCTGCTGTGCGGCATGCTCGAAGCCAGTCGCACCGGCAAGGGCCAAGTGGTGGACGCGGCGATCTGCGACGGCGCCTCCACGCTGGCCACCACCTACCATGGCAAGCTGAAAAGCGGTGACTGGGTCAACCAACGGCAGGCCAACACGCTGGATGGCGGCGCCCATTTCTATGGCTGCTATACGTGCGCCGATGGCAAATATGTATCGATCGGGTCGATTGAACCGCAGTTCTACAGCCTGCTGCTGAAACTTTGCGGCATCGACGACCCCGATTTCCAGCAGCAATGGGAACGCGCGCAATGGCCGCAATTGCGGGAAAAGCTGGCAAGCTTGATTGCCGGCAAGACTCGCGACCAATGGTGCACGCTGCTGGAAGGCACCGACGTCTGCTTTGCACCGGTGCTCGATTTCATGGAAGCGCACGATCATCCGCACAATAAAGAACGCGGCAGCTTCATCGAAACCGATGGCATCGTCCATCCCGCGCCAGCACCGCGTTTTTCCCGCACGCCGGGGCAGGCTCAGTCCATCCCCAAGACCGGCCAGCATACGCAGGAACTGCTGACTGAGCTGGGCATGTCCGAATCCGACATCGCCGCGCTGCGCGCAAGCGGCACCATCGCCTAACGGCGCCGCACTGCTGCCGGGCCGGGCCGTTCCCGGCCCAGGCGCCGCTCTTCATCAAAAATAAAAACGCAAGCGGAGACCAATCCCATGCAAGCATTGCAACGCGATTTCAAAGCCATCCTTTATGGTGTCGAGGATGGTGTCGCTACCATTACGCTGAACCGTCCGGCGCAGAAAAACGCGCTCGACATGGTGATACGCGAAGAACTGGGCCAGGTAGTCAGCGAGATCAGGCGCGACCGCAGCGTCCGGGTCTTGATCCTGGGCGGCGCTGGCGGCGCATTTTGCGCCGGCGGCGACATCAGCACCATGCATTCCGGCGCTTCGGCCGAAGAAGCGCGCGAGCGCATGGTCAATCTGCATTTCACTATCGAGGAATTGCTCAAGCTCGACCGCCCCATCATCGCCAAAGTCGATGGCCCCGCCTACGGCGCCGGCTTTGGGCTGGCCTTGACAGCCGACCTGATCCTGGCGACGCCGCGCGCGCGCTTTTGCCTGTCCTTCCTGCGCCTGGGTGCGGTTCCTGATTGCGCCACCTTCTACACCTTGCCGCGCATGGTTGGGGTGCAGCGCGCCAAAGAGCTGGCCTTTTCCACCCGTGAGCTCGGGGCAGAGGAAGCGAAGGATATGGGCATCGTGTTCGAGATCCAGCAGCAGGATCAGATCGACGAGCGTGCACGCCAGATCGCCTTGTCGATGGCCCAACTTCCGATGGCTGCGCTGGCCATCACCAAGCGGGGGTTCAATGCCTCGCTCAACAGCGATCTGGACACCATGCTCGAGCTGGAAGCGGCCGGGCAGGGCGTGGCGCGCTCATCCGAATACCACCAGGATGCGGCACGGCGCTTCGTCAGCAAAGAGCCGCAGCGCTTCCAGTGGCCGAGCCGGGATAGGTAATGCCGGGCGAAAGCGGGTTGGAAAGTCGATGCTGATAGAGCCCGCTTTTTAGCTCTGCGATTGATCGTGGCAGGGCGTGCTCAGTTGCCTTGAGATACGCCTTGGGTCACGCCGCGACGGTCCGGGGTCTTCATTTCCAACTTGCTGCAAACACCGTGAACGCCACCTTTCTTCGTGTAAGACACCGAGGGTGTGCCATCGGGAGAAATGCTTAGGGAAAGTGTGACGCCTGAACCTGTGGCCTCGTAGTAATTGTCGTTGAAACGCTTGAGCCTGGCTTCTTTGCCATCAATATAGACGGGGCCGCCTTTATCGGCATGCACGCTGATGTTGCCAGGGCAGCTCGCGTTCAATTGAGGGATGGTCGCATGTGCAGTGCCCGCCATCGCCAACAGGCCAGCGCTGAGTAAAGAAATTGTTTTCATCCGGGTTCCTTGGTCTGGCTTCATGCCGATGTTTTTCAGTCGCGCCAGCAAGCCGATTGAGGATGCAGTAAAAAAATAAAATGAGCAAGTTCCCCCGAATGATGTGTAGTTTCCGATTTTTGTCGCTTGGTCTACAGTCGAGGTAGTTGTTCCCGCTTGTGGAACACACCTACCTATATAACTATTACGAGGATGGCATGAAGACACGCATCACCGAACTTTTCGGCATCGAACACCCGATCATCCAGGGCGGCATGCACTTTGTGGGCCTGGCCGAGCTTGCCTCGGCAGTGTCCAATGCGGGCGGACTAGGCCTGATCACCGCCCTGACCCAGCCTTCACCTGATGCGCTGGCGCAGGAAATCAGGCGCTGCCGCGAGATGACCGACAAGCCCTTCGGCGTCAACCTGACCTTCCTGCCGGCGCGTACGCCGCCCGATTACGCCGGCTATGTGCGCGCCATCATCGAAGGCGGCGTCAAGGCTGTAGAGACCGCGGGCAACAATCCCCAGAAGTGGTTGCCGGCCCTGCACGAAGCGGGAATCAAGGTCATCCACAAGTGCACATCGGTTCGCCATGCGCTGAAAGCCGAAAGCCTGGGCTGCGATGCCGTCAGCGTGGACGGCTTCGAGTGTGGGGGCCATCCGGGCGAAGACGACGTGCCCAACTTCATTTTGCTGCCCCGTGCTGCCGATGAGTTGAAGGTTCCTTTCGTTGCCTCGGGCGGAATGGCCGATGCCCGGTCGCTGGTCGCGGCCTTGTCGCTGGGCGCCGATGGCATGAACATGGGCACGCGCTTCATCGCCACGCAGGAAGCGCCGGTGCACGAGAACGTAAAGCAGGCCATCGTGGCCGCCAGTGAGCTCGACACCCGCCTGGTGATGCGGCCCTTGCGCAATACCGAACGCGTTTTGACCAACGTTGCCGTAGAGCGCCTGCTGGAAAAGGAACGCAGCCTGGGCAAGGACATCACTTTCGAAGATATTGCTGCCGAAGTTGGTGGTGTCTATCCGCGTGTCATGCAGGACGGCCAACTGGACGCGGGCGCCTGGTCCTGCGGTATGGTTGCGGGCCTGATCGACGACGTGCCCACGGTCAAGCAGTTGATCGACCGCATCATGCAAGAAGCCGACGCGATCATTCGCCAGCGGTTGGTGGGCTTCCTGCGGGCTTAATCCGCAGGCCTGCGGCCGTCTTGGAACGAACCAGGGCAGCCTTGCTGCGTCCCCACGCTTGCTTGAGCTTGAACGCGAGTGCAACGTTTGTCTCGTTGCCAATTCAAGCTTGTTGGGGGGCGGCAAGGCCCGTAACGGGGGCGGTCGCAGCTAGCGTTCCTCAATGACAAGGCATTCCATGAACAAGCAAGTCATGTCGCCATCATCAGCTTCGTCTGCGATTGGCGGAACAGTGGCGGTGGCCGCTGTTCCCGCGTCGCTTATGACCGGTCTGTTGTTGGCGGTTCTGGGTTCGGCTTCGGCCAGTGGCAAGGGCATCATCGTCAAGCTGGGGTTTCGCTATGGCGCCGATGCCGTCACCCTGCTGATGTTGCGCATGCTGTTTGCCCTGCCGCTTTTCCTGTTCATGGCCTGGTGGGCAGGTCGCGGGCGGCCAGCGCTGACGTCGCGTGACTGGCTGGGTGTGCTGGGTCTGGGTTTCACCGGTTACTACCTGGCCAGCGCACTGGATTTTGCCGGGTTGGTCTATATCTCCGCCAGCCTGGAACGCCTTATTCTCTGCCTTCAGCCCACGTTAGTGCTGCTGTTTGGTTGGCTGGTCTTCAGGCGGCCCATTGTTCGCGGGCAGATTCTGGGCATTGCGGTCAGCTATGCCGGTGTGCTGCTGGTGTTTGGGAACGAGGCGCTGGCGGGGCATAACCGAGCAGTAGCCTGGGGCACGCTGTTGGTGTTTTTGAGTACGGTCAGCTATGCCGTCTATCTGCTGTGGAGCGGGGACTTCGTCAAGCGTCTGGGTTCGATGCGGCTGGTGGGGCTGGCAACCAGCGTGGCCTGTGTATTGGGCATCGTGCACTTTCTTCTGCTGCGGTCCGTACAAGACGCGCTGGCCGTGGCGCCGCAGGTGGTCTGGTTGTCTTTGCTCAACGCCAGCTTGTGCACCGCCGTGCCCGTGTTGGCGGTGATGATGGCCATAGAGCGCGTCGGCCCGGCAATGGCCTCGCAAATCGGCATGATAGGCCCCATCTTCACCATACTGTTGGGGGTGGTCATACTGGGCGAATCCTTCACCGTATGGACTGCCGCAGGGGCGATGTTGGTCGTCGCGGGCATTCTGGTGTTCACCCGGGGTGCTGCGTCGGGCGCGGCCCAACCAGCCCGGCTTAAAGAGTGAGCGCTTGGGAATAGGCACTCTGCGCACAGCCGGTGTCTTGCCCACAGGCTGCGGCCTGTGGGCGTTGCGGGCAAAAAATCAGCTTATTGATCGACCTTGAATCCGCTTTCCTTGACGATTTGGGTCCATCTTGCAATGTCCTGGATGACGATGTCATTCAGTTCAGCGGGCGTGCTGCCGACGATGTCGTACTCTATGCTGGCCAATTGTTGTTTCACGTCGGGAAGCTGCAGAATCTTCACGACGTCCCGGTGCAGGCGGTCTACGATCGGCTGGGGTGTACCGGCAGGTGCCAGCAGGGCAGCCCAGGAGTTGAAGTTCATGTCTTGGATACCCGATTCAACCAGGGTGGGAACGTCGGGAAGCGCGGCTGACCGCTTGTCAGACATCACGGCCAATGGGCGCAGTTTGCCTGCCCTGATCAGTTCCAATGAATTGAACGGATCGAAGGTCATGTCAACTTCTCCGGCCATGACAGCCGTCAACTGCGGACCGGTGCCCTTGTAGGGCACGCTTATCATCCTGGGGGCGCCAACCACCGATTTGAATTTTTCGCCCATGAGAGTAATCATGCTGCTTCCCGCCGCATAGCTCACCGACTTGGGACTGGACTTGGCGAGTTCCACCAGTTCCTTGATGGTTTTGGCTGGAACCGACGGGTGTGTCACCACGATCAACCCGATCGTGGCAATCTGGCTTATCGGAGCGAAGCTCTTCACAGGATCAAAATTGGTCTTGTAGAGCACGGGCGTCAACGTGTGGCCGCCAGCCGTGTTCAGCAACAGCGTGTAGCCGTCCGGATCCGCGCGCGCGACAGCATCCATTCCAATGATTCCACCGGCGCCAGGCCGGTTTTCAACGACCACCGCTTGCCCCAGGGACTCGGTGAGCTTATGCGACATCAGGCGCGCCACGATATCGGTGGCGCCGCCTGGGGAATAGGGCACGATCAGGCGTATGGGCTTGCTGGGGTAAGTGTCGGCCAGGGTGGCGCTGGAAACGCAAACTAGAAGACCAGTCAGAAGCAGTTGGAAGCGGGATAACTTGCGCATGGGTATCTCCTTTCATTTGTTTTAGAAGTTTTTATGACAGGTAAAAAAACGATCTTGATTTATCTGCAACCTGCTTGATTACCTTGACGATCTACTGCTGGTGAAACGGGACTGCGTGACGGCCGTGGCTTGGCGAGCTCCCGCTTTCGGTTGACCCTGCTGGGTGGTGAAATCCATCTTTGCTGCTCGCTACGTGACTACGCTATGCATTGCTCGCCCTGAAATGCGGCTCTGGGTGCAGGATGGCGCCAGTGCTGCAAGCCCAGAAGCCTTGCTGGCTGCCAGGCCTCGATGCGCAATGTCTGGCCCAGGCCTTTCCGCAGCGCTTTACCTTCACCTCAGGTTCAGCGTTGGATACGGACAGCGCCCCGTTCCATCAGATCGCTCAACTTGTCGACTGTTATTCCCCAGTGGGCTGCCCACCCCAAACCCCTGGATTCCGGCGAGCCAGGCGCATGAGGCGTGGCACAGGGCGTAGCCGAGAATCGGGGTGCCGGTGCCGGCTGAGGCACACCGTCGGTATGGATAAAGGTGTTGCGAGCGACATGGTGGGGATGGCTGGGCGCTTCACGGGGGGGCAGTACCGGTGCAAAGCACGCATCCGTTCCCTCAAGAAGTTCGCACCATTGCGCCCGCGTTCGGCTTGCAAAAATGGACTTGAGTTTTTCCCGGGCGGCCGGCCACTGGTCGGTTCGATCCAGGCACAGCAGCTCCTGTGGGCTCATGCCGATTTCCCGGGCAAGGACCTCGCGAAAGCCGGCTTCGATGGGGGCAACGCAGACATACTCGCCGTCGGCGCAGCGATACACCTCGTAGTGAGGCGCACCGGAGTCCAGCAAGTTGGTGCCTCGCGGGCCCGTGTGCATGTCGGCAGCGTACAAGCCGAACAGCGAGGTCATGAGAAGGGCGGCGCCGTCTATCATGGCGGCATCGACCACTTGGCCCGGGCCACCGCGCTGGGCACACCACAGCGCACTGGTTATGCCAAACGCCAGCAGCATGGCTCCGCCGGCGAAGTCGCCAACGAGATTCAACGGAGGGGTGGGTGCGCTGCCGGCTCTGCCGATTGCGTGCAAGGCTCCCGACAGTGCGATGTAATTCAGATCGTGGCCGGCGGCATGGCTGAGCGGACCCGTTTGTCCGAAGCCAGTCACCCTGCCATAAACCAGCTTAGGCAGGCGGGCCAGGCATGTGTCGGGCCCCAGCCCGAGGCGTTCCATGGTGCCGGGGCGAAATCCTTCGATCAAGGCATCGGATCGCTGCACCAGATCGATGGCGAAATCGACGCCTTCCTGGTTTTTGATGTCCACAGCGACGCTGTGCTTTCCTCGATTCAGCAAGTCAAAGCGCGCTGGGCGTGGTATGCCTATGCCGCTGGGCGTCATGCGTTCGACGCGCAGCACTTGGGCGCCCAGGTCGCTAAGCAGCAGACCGCACATGGGGCCGGGGCCAATGCCCGCAAACTCCACGACTTTCAGCCCCGACAAGGGGCCGGCCTTCACAGCGCCGGGTGGCAAGGCTTGTTCTGTATCCATGCTGTCTCCAGTTCCTGCCGGAATGCCGGCGCCGCAATGGCGATCAGGCGTTCTGCTCTCTCGTTGAGCGTGCAGTAGCGCAAGTCCGCAACCCCGAACTCGGTCACGACCGTGTCGATGTCACTGCGGGTGATCGTGACCGCGCCGCTGGCAATGCGTGGAACCACGCGGCTGAGCTTGCCCCCGCTTGCCGTGGACTGGAGCACCATGATGGCTCTGCCACCCGTGCTGTTGCGGGCAGCACGCATGAAATCGTTCAGTCCGCCGACGCCGCCTCGCAGCTCCGATCCGACACATTCCGCATTGACTTGGCCAGTCAGATCAATTTCCAGCGCCGCGTTTACCGCATGTAGCTGATCGACCTGTGCAAGGATTTTGGCGTTATGGGTATACGAGGCCGGACGCACCGAGAACGCAGGGTTGCGGTGCGCCAGTTCGTACAGAACCTCGCTTCCCGCGACAACGTTGGTGACGGATACGCCGCGGTCTATGGATTTCCTGCGGTTTGTGATTGCCCCTGACGTGATCAACTGCGCCACCCGGTCGCTTGCCATGCCCGTATGAAGTCCAAGGTCGCGGTGAGCGTGCAGCCCGGCAAGCACGGCGTCGGGCAATGCGCCTATCCCCATCTGTACCGTAGCGCCGTCCGGTATCCATTGCGCCACGTGGGCGGCGATTGCGCTCTCGACTTCCCCTGCGGCCTGGCTGGGCAGAACCAGGGGAGGTCGATCTGCCTGGACGAGCACGTCAATGCGGATGTCGTCGGGAAGTTCCGCGCCATAGGTGTAAGGCGCGTCGGGATTCCACTCTGCCATGACGACGCGGGCCCGGCGTGCCGCGGCCAGTACATAATCGTTGGCCAGTCCCAGGCTCGGCCTGCCTCCAGGCAGCCCAGGCGAAAGCTGCAAAAGAACAACGTCGGCTTTGCAGTTGCCCGAGCTGAAGGCAAGTTCAAGCTGGCTGTAATGGAGCGGCAGGACGTCAAGGACCCGTGCTTTCGCCAGAGCCGCCGCCGACCCCATGGCGCCATATGAGGTAAATCGCAGGTGGTCACTGTGCTCGGGCTGAAACGTGTCGCCGAAGGTGGCTCCGAGAAAGACCCGGGCCTGGGGGTATGCCTCGCGTTCTGCCACCAGCTTGCGAGTGAGAGTCAGCGGCTCGGCCGTAACCTGCCCGCACACGATGACGTCGTTCGGCCTGATATGGTCGGCAAGGCAAACCTCTTTTGCCGAACGGATCTCGGGCAGCATATGGGGCATCGTCTTTGACCTAGTAGGACTTGGGCAGGCCAAGGACGCGCTCTGCGATGTAGCACAGCACGAGTTGCGGACTGATAGGCGCGATGCGGGGCACCATGATTTCGCGCAGGTAGCGTTCCACATGGAATTCCTTGGCATAGCCAAAGCCGCCATGCGTCATGATGGCCTGTTGGCAAGCGTTGAAGCCCGCCTCGCCAGCCAGGTACTTCGCGGCATTGGCCGCCGCGCCGCATGGCATGCCCTTGTCGTACTGCCATGCGGCCTGCATCAACATCAGCCGGGCGGCTTCGAGTTCCATCCAGTTTTGAGCCAAGGGATGCTGTATCGCCTGGTTTTGGCCGATAGGGCGATTAAAGACACTTCTGTCTTTCGCATACTGGGTTGCGCGCTCGAGCGCGAGATGGCCCAGGCCTACCGCCTCGGCAGCGATCAGGATGCGCTCTGGATTCATGCCGTGCAGGATGTATTCGAAGCCGCGTCCCTCTTCCCCGATGCGGTCTTCTACCGGGATTTCAAAGTTCTCTATGAAGAGCTCATTCGAGTCAACGCACTTGCGTCCCATTTTCTCGATTTCGCTTACGCTGATGCGAGTGCGGTCGAAGTCCGTATAGAACAGGCTCAAGCCGAACGTCGGTTTCTTCACCTCCTCCAGCGGCGTGGTTCTCGCCAGCATCAGCACCTTGTCCGCCACCTGCGCCGTGGATATCCAGATTTTCTGCCCGTTGACGATGTAGCGGTTGCCATCGCGCACGGCGCGCGTGCGCAGTTGCGTGGTATTCAAGCCGGTATTGGGTTCGGTCACCGCAAAGCAGGTCTTGACTTCGCCCCTGGCCATGGGCGGCAGCATGCGCTCCTTTTGCTCTTCGCTGCCGAACACGACGACCGGGTTAAGACCAAAAATGTTGATGTGTACCGAGGATGCCGCCGACATGCCTCCCCCGGATTGGGAAATCGCCTGCATCATGATGGCGGCTTCCGAGATCCCGAGCCCGGCGCCGCCGTAGGCTTCGGGAATACACACGCCCAGCCATCCGTCGGCGGATAGCGCCTGCTGGAGCTCATGTGGAAATCGACCGTCGCGATCCCGGTCCAGCCAATACTGATCATCAAATCGGCTGCAGATTTTCTCGATCGAGTCCTTGATCGATTGTTGATCGGAGGTCAGCGCAAAATCCATGGTAGGGCTCCGTAGTAAGGTGCTTCGGGATGTTTTTCAGCTAGACGCGATGACCGCGTTTGCCGCGTACAGCGTTTGAATTTCCGTGGTGTTGAAGCCGCTTTCCCGAAGTATTTCGTCGGTGTTCTCGCCCAGGCGTGGGGCAGGCCTGAACGGCGTGGTCGGCGTGTCGCTCCACCGTGGGGGAGAGCGCATTTCTCGAATGCTTCCCTCGGTGGGATGTTGCACGAGGGAGAAAAAATTGGTGGCAACGAGATGAGGGTCTTGCAGTACGCTTTGCAAGTCATGCATGGGCATGACCGGCACATCGAGCTGATCCAAAAGCTCGATCCACTGGGCTGTGGTGCGTGACTTGAAAATCCGCGACAAGTGGGCGCCGAGCACATCGACATTCGCCTGTCGGCCTTTGAAGGTCTTGAACCTGGCATCTTGGCGCAGTGGTTCTTCAGGCGCCAGCGCCTCTTGAAAGCTTTCCCACTGGCGGTCGTTGTAGACGAGGGCGCAGACATGGCCATCGGACGTCTGAAAGGGTCTTCTTTCGCGCGATAGCTGTCGCGCATACCCGCCTTCGTCCAAAGGCGGGTCAAACGTCAAGCCGCCAAGATGATCGCCCAGGACAAAGCCGACCATGGTTTCAAACATGGGGATGTCTACCCGCTGGCCCATGCCGCTTTGCCCACGTGCGACCAGTGTTGCCAGGATGGCACTTGCGGCGGTAAGACCAACGATTCGATCCGCCATGGCGGTTGGTACATAGCGAGGCGTGCCGTCACCCGAGCGCGTCATCAGATGAGGAAGCGTCGCGCCTCCCTGGATCAGATCGTCGTAAGCAGGGCGTGCGGCGTAGGGGCCATCCTGGCCATATCCAAAGAGCCCGGCATAAACGAGCCTTGGGTTGATGTTTTGTACGACGTCGTAGCCCAGCCCCAGGCGATCCATGGCCTGGGGGCGCACGTTATAGATCAGAACGTCGGCCGTCTGGAGCATGCGCTTGAGTGCTTCCAAACCTTCCGGTTTCTTCAGATCGAGCGCAATGCTGCGCTTGCTGCGATTCGCATTGAGAAAAATGGCCCCCATCCCCGCATTGCGCTGTGGGCCGATTTGGCGAACGACGTCGCCATCCGGGGATTCGACCTTGATCACGTCAGCTCCCCAGTCGCCCAGCATCTGTGTCGCGAAAGGCCCCATCAGCACTGACGTCATGTCGATGATGCGGATTCCTTGCAAGGGCCCCATGACTACTCCTATGCGATTCACTAGATGTTTATGTTCTCCAGTATGAATGTTTTATTCACCAACTGGAATATAGTCTAGGGAATACCCCTATAACCTCATCATCTTGGGGTGGTGATGATGTTTATGGCAAAATTGTGAATGATATATTCCTATACAGGAACTTATTGGGGCCGCAATGAGTTTGCGTTCCTGCGTTACAGGCAGGCCTCATCAAACCGGCACAGCCCATTTCTGCGCCGGCAACTTCCCAATGAACAAGGACGAATATGGCCGGGCTTTACTTTGAAGAATTCACCGTCGGACACGTGTTCAAGCACGCCGTCACGCGTACCGTCACCGAGGCAGACAACACGCTTTTCTCGGTCATGACGCTGAATATGCAGCCGCTGCATCTCGATGCGCATTATTCCGAAGGCACCGAGTTCGGGCAGCGCCTGGTCAACAGCCTCTTTACGTTGGGGCTGGTCATCGGTATCAGCGTGACTGACACCACCCTGGGCACCACCATCGCGAACCTGGGTATGTCCGACGTCAGGTTTCCGAAGCCGGTCTTTCACGGTGACACCCTGAGGGTGGAAACCGAGGTGATATCATTTCGCGACAGCAAGTCCAGGCCACAGGCCGGTATCGTTGAGTTCGAACATCGCTCATACAATCACAGGAACGAACTGACTTGTGTGTGCCGGCGCATGGCGTTGATGAAGCGCAAGACAGCGGATCTCTAAGCCATGGGAAATCAACACATGGGCAAGCTGCCTGTCCTGCGCTCTTTGTTGTTTGTCCCGGGTGACAGCCTTCGCAAGTTTGAAAAGGCAGCAAGTGGCCCAGCCGATGCCCTGATTCTCGATCTTGAAGACGCTGTTCATGCATCCCAAAAGGACGCTGCGCGTGGGCTTGTTCGACAAGTGCTCGAGCGTCCTCGCGGTGATCAGAAGCTCTTTGTCAGGGTCAATGCCTTTGACACCAAGCTGACGCTTGGCGACCTTGCGGCGGTGATGCCGGGTCGGCCTGATGGGATCGTTCTGCCAAAATGCTCGTCCGCCGCGCAAGTGCAACGTTTGCACCATTATCTGGATGCTTTTGAAAGCGCCGCGGATCAGCCTGTGGGCCGCACGATGATATTGCCGATCGTCACCGAGACCGCCGCGTCATTGTTTTCACTTGGCGACTATGCCGGCGCCAGCCCGCGGCTGCTGGGCATGATGTGGGGTGCGGAGGATCTGGCAGCTGATATCGGCGCCTTTCAGAACACCGAGAACGGTAAGTATTTGGGACCTTACGCGCTAGCCCGAAATCTCTGTTTGGTGGGGGCTCGCGCGGCAGGTGTGATGGCAATCGATACGGTTTTCACTGATATTCATGATCTCGACGCGCTTCGTGTCGAGACGTTGGCGAGCCGGCGAGATGGGTTCAGCGCCAAGGCGCTCATACACCCTAGCCATGTCGCGGTCGTCAATTCGGCTATTTTGCCCGCTGACGAAGAGGTGCAATGGGCCAGGCGTGTGGTAGCAGCATACGAGGCTTCTTCTGGATCCGGCGTCTTCAGCATGGATGGAAAAATGATTGATAAGCCTCATCTTGCCAAGGCCGAAAAAATTCTGAATTTGTGCGAAAGCACACTTCAGCGAACCTAGAATAATCAATCATCCCCTATGGCAGTCAAACAAGTTGACAATGTGCTCGACCTGCTGGAGTTCTTCGCCACCCGCAAGTCTCCAGCGACCTTGTCTGAAATTTCAGTCGGCCTGAATTGGCCGCGATCCAGTACGTTTAATCTACTTGGAACCCTGACGGCCCGAGGCTTTCTGTACGAGCCGCAGATGCGCGGAGGCTATTTCCCGTCACCGCGCTGGAGCGAATTGATCCGGGATATCGAGTCGGCGCAGCCTATCCCGGCATCGCTGTACTCCATGATCAAGGCGCTCTCCGAGAGAACTGGCGAAACGGCCGCGTTGATTGCTTCGGCCGGTACGATGGCCGTATTCGTTGTGGTAGACCAACCGGCACAACCGATACGCTATGCGGCCCAGGTCGGGAAGATGGTACCGATTCATATCACAGCAACAGGCCGGGCCCTGCTGTCCTTGCTGTCAGACAAGGATCGGTCTGCGCTGCTCACAAAAGCCAAGTTCGAGCGCTACACCGCGACAACGCTCATGAGCGTTGAAGACGTAGAGGCCGAGATTCGCCGTTCGCGACTACGAGGCTGGTTCGAAAGCGCCGCAGAGTTCACCGACGATCTTGGCGGCGTGGCTATTCCGCTTGCTCTCGATCAACGGCATTTCGCAGTACTCATCGGTGGGCCCATCCATCGCATCAAGCCCAGGTATGAAGAGATCGCCAAAGAGTTGAAAATGGCGATCCAGGAGTTCGTGGGCGTTGATTCTGGCGCCCATCCATGATCGGGCCGGCTTTGTAGGCGCAACGGGTCTACTCGACTAGCGGGCTTGGCTATTGGCATCCTGGCGACATGCTTGTTGATGTGGCCGGGCCTGGCGCTCGATTCAGATCCGTGCGCGCCAAGGCGCGATTTTCAAATTCAGGCAGCCACACCCTGCCGGTCAGGCTAGCCGGCAGGGTGTGGCTGCTTGCCAAGATCAGAGACTGAGGCAGTATTAACCCTAGGTAAAACTTGGCAGTAACGATGTTACTATTCAAGGTAACAACGTTACTGTGCAAAAAAATACCAAGTTCGCAGCGAATGTGCTGCCGTTTGCGTTTCTGCATTGTCACGACAAGCAATATCCCTTAAGCATGGTTCGTCGCACAGACACTGAAGGTCTGTGCGACGAACCAGGAAGTTTCTGTTCAAGGCAACACATGGCTGCGGTAAAAAAGATAAACCAACAAAGTGTGATACCCATTCCTGTCGAGGTCGCTGAACGTCTTGACCCTGTTGTGCTGAAGATGTTCTCGAGCACCGATTTTCATTGCGTCGATATGCGTTCTATAGCGCGTGAAGCGGCAATGAGCTTTGCGACCATTTATCGATATTTCCAGAATAAGGAAAGTCTTTTGTTCTGGTTTATTGCCCGCTGGATACAGCCCCTGAATGAGGCGGCGAAAGCGGTTCTTTACACCGACAAGTCGTTAAAAGAGCGTCTTCGCGACCGTCTGGCCACCCACTTCGAGTTTTATGAAGCGAATCCCGAAGTGGGGCGCATCATATTTCTTACCGTGCCGTTAGAGCGATGGATGCAAGACGAGACATTTGCCTACCGCGAGCCCTCCAAGGCGCTTCTTGCCGCCATTACCGCAGGGCAGGTAAGTGGGGAACTGCGTCGTGACGTTCCCGGCATTGCCTTGCTTGATGCCTTTAATGCCATGTTCAACCGCACGTTTCTGATGTGGGAATATCGGCAAAGACGCTACTCGCTGATTTCCCAGCTCGACACCGTTTTCTCGATTCTCTGGGCCGGGATCAGGGCTCAGGGCGACGAGGTGGTTCCATTTGCACATCAAACCTAGCGGCATATTCATAAAACACAAGCAAGGATCAACATGACTTATCAGGTAGCGGTCGTTGGCGCTGGCATTACGCCATTTGGCAAGTTTCTGGACAGGACGGTGCGGAGCCTGACGGAAGAGGCGGTCAAGGCAGCCTTGGATGACGCGAATATCGAGGCGAGCCAGATCGACCAGGTTTACTTTGGCAATGCCGCCGCCGGGCTCATCACGGGCCAGGAAATGATCCGTGGCCAGGCCGCCCTACGGTTTACCGGGCTACTGGGCAAGCCCATCATCAATGTCGAGAATGCCTGCTCCTCGAGCAGTACCGCTTTTTTTCTCGCCTATCAGGCAGTGAGTGCCGGGCAGGCGGATTTCGCGCTTGTCGTTGGGGCGGAAAAGTTGACGCACATCGATCGAAAGGTCTCGCTGGATGTGTTCGGTAAGGCCGTTGATCTCGAGGAAGAACCGCCCGCCCACCTTGGCACCGGCAGTGGCACGATCTTCATGGATATCTATGCCGAAAAGACGCGGCGATACATGGAAAAAACCGGAGCCACTGCCGAGGATTTCGCACGCATCGTCGTCAAGAGCCGCAGGGCTGGTTCCTTGAACCAGAAAGCGCAGTTCCGCCAGACAACGACTGTGGAAGAGGTTCTCGCAGCACGCATGATCAGCGACCCCTTGACGCTGCCCATGTGTTCTTCCATAGGCGACGGGGCGGCGGCGCTTGTGCTGTGCTCCAGGCAGGCTTTGAAGAAGCTGACCGCACCGCGCCCGGTTTGGGTTGCTGGTTCGGTGCTGATTTCAGGATCCGGCGACCCGGCGGCAACCAACAGTGCCATCCGGGTCAGCCAGCAAGCCTACGAGAAGACGGGCATAGGGGCAAAAGAGCTGCATGTGATCGAACTGCATGATGCATCGTCCCCAGCCGAGTTGATTCACTACGAGAACCTGGGACTATGCGAAGAGGGCGGTGCTCCGGCGCTCTTGCGCAGCGGTGCGACGGATATCAATGGCCGCATGTCTGTCAATCCCAGCGGTGGCTTGCTTAGTCGCGGACACCCGATCGGCGCCACCGGCGCTGCACAAATCGTCGAGGTCGTGGCTCAGCTGCGTGGCGATGCGGGCGAGCGCCAGCGGCAGGGTGCAAGTGTCGGCATGGCCGAGAACAATGGCGGCCAGGTTGGGGGCGACACGGCCGCCGCTGTCGCGACGATATTGTGCAAGTAACCGGTATTGAGCGGATGCGTATCGATGACAGGGCCTGATTTCGATCAGGCTGCGAATTAGCGGTAACCATGATTCGCGACCGCCTTGACGGTCGCGGCGGAGGAGGCATTATGATTAAAAAAATATTTTGTTCATTTGTTGCATGTGTGGGATTGACCGCAGCGGCTGCTGCATCCGCAGCCGATGATTGGCCAAATCGCCCCATTACCATCATCGTTCCATCCGGCGCCGGCGGATCGACTGACAATGTTGCCAGGTTGGTAAGCGAGCAGCTCAGCAAGCAGCTAGGGCAGGCTGTCGTGGTCGAGAACAAAGCCGGGGCATCGGGCATCATTGGCCTGCAGGCGGCGTTGCGTGCGCCTGCCGACGGATACACCTTTGTCATCGCGTACCCCTCGAACTTGATTGCTTCCCAGTTCATCATGAAGGACCTGCCCTTCGATGCAAAGCGCGATTTCGTTCCCATATCCGGGCTGGCGATAAACGAGATGGTACTCAGTGTGAATTCATCGATTCCGGTAACCAACCCACGAGAGCTCGTTGAATGGGCCAAGAGCAAATCGGGCGACGTGACCTATGGGTCTTATGGACAAGGGTCGTACGCACATATGGTTGCGCACTATCTGGGCAGCAAGAATCAAATCGACGCTTTGCACGCACCCTACAAGTCTGAACAGCCAATGCTCATTGCCCTGGCAGGCGACGAGATCGCTTATGGCATTTCCGTGGTGACGGCGGGTAAAAGAATGCAAGACACGGGAAAGACCCGGATGATCGGTATGTTTTCCCCACACAGATCAACCGTGTATCCGGACATTCCAACTTTCAAGGAAATGGGCATCGACGATCCTGCGTTCTCGCTGCTGGGCTGGAACGGCCTCTTCGCGCGCAAGGAAACACCTCCAGAGATTCTGCAGAAAATGGAAAAAACCTTGCTGGATATCATGAGCGTGCCTGAAATGAGGGAACGCCTGGTCGCCATATCTTCTCTTCCCTGGGGGTCGACGTCAAAAGCGCTTGACGAGGTATGGACTGCCGAGATTCCGGTTTATCGCGCGCTTTCCGAATCAGCCGGAATCGTCAAGCAATAGGCTTCTTCACCATGGCTCCGGGCCCGCGCGAGGTAGCGGCTGGCCTGGAGGGCTACTTGTCATATGCATCTAGGGTGCAATTTCTTATGATAGAAATCGAAAAAATGCCTTTGGCGGCGCTGGTCAAGCATCACGCTTCAAGAATTGATTCAGACCCTTTGCTGACGTTTGTCGACTTTGATGCGGATGGAAACAAGGCAGTGCAGTATCGGGATTACGGCTCGCTATGGGCTCGGGGCCAAGCCCTGGCGCAATCCTTGCAAGCGGAAGGAATGAAACCCGGCGACCGGTTGGCTCTGATGATGCAGAACCATCCCGAATATGTGGACGCCATGGTCGCCTGCGCAATTCTGGGCGTTGTCTATGTGCCGATCGACCCACGTACGCGGGGGAAGAAACTCGAATATATGCTCGAGTTCGTGGAATGCAAGGGGGTCATCGCAGGTGAGTACTGCCAGGCTGCGCTTGCGGAAGTCAGCCATGATACGAAAGCCGTGGAGTGGATCTGGTTTGTCGGGCAGCCCGCATCGCGAGAGCGATTTGCTCAACGTGTTTCGCTGATGTCCGAGCTGGTACAGGAATTTCAATCAGAGCTTCCTATTCTGGGCAGTCAGCTGGATATGCCGATGCAGTTGCTCTTTACATCAGGCACAACGGGTGACCCCAAAGCGATCATGGGCAGCTATGGCCGCTATGCCGCCCTATGCAGCATGCGTCCAAAAATCTTTGGGATTACCCAAAGCGATAGGATGTATACGGGATTGTCCCTGACCCATGCCAATGCGCTGTGCATATCCCTGGGCGCAAGTCTCTATGCCGGCATTCCCCTCGTCATCAGTCAACGCTTTACCAAGAGCAAAATGTGGCAGGTGATCCGCGAGCATCAATGCACAACCTTGAACCTGTTGGGAGGCATGTTCACAGCCGTCCACGCAGAGCCGGAGACCTCCGAGGACGGCAACAATCCTCTGCGCCTGGTCATCGGAGCGGGCATGCCCAAGCAGCTTTGGAAAGACTTCGAGCGACGATTCGACGTAAAAATCCTTGAGTTCTACGGCGCCGCCGAGGGCGGGAACATCGTCAACGCGCCGGGCGTCGGCCCGGTGGGAAGCATTGGAAAACCTTCGCCGCAGTTTGTCGCCACCATCGTCGATGAGGAAGGTCGAGAATGTCCGCCAAATGTGCCCGGAGAGATCGTGATTGGCAATACGGATGGCTCGCCGGTGGTCGTGGAGTATTACAAGAACCCCGAGGCATCTGCGAAGAAAACCGAGGGTGGGTTGCTTCGGATGGGGGATGTCGGATATCGCGATGAGGAGGGGTGGTTTTACTTCATGCATCGCAAGGGTGGTGGAATCAGGCGTAACGGCGACTTCATCTCGACAGGCTATATCGAGAAGGAGCTGGGTGAACACCCCGATGTCATCGACGTATTTGTCTATGGCGTTCCTTCAGCCAACGGTGCCGCCGGAGAAAAAGAAGTCGTGGCAGCGGTTGTGTTGACGGATCCTGCAAGCTTTCGGCTCGCCGCGCTGCTGGATCACTGCAAAGCCCGGCTGGAAAAGAACCATATACCGTCATATCTTCAGCTTGTCGACGGCATTCCCAAAACCGCATCCGAGAAGCCGCTGGAACGGGTTCTGTTGCAGGAGTTTGACGTTTCCGCTGCGAACGTGATCCCCTTCCTGCATTGAAGGCAGGGCCGGTATGCGGCGGTTGGGGGTGATATGGCAGGATGCGTCGGGTGGTGCGGCCAGCCCGATAGCGGATCCTTCGCTTTACCCGTTGTGGCGCTCATTCGGGCGCAACCCGTGTAGCGTCCTGCTGCAATACCTGCCAAGTATGTAAATATCTTGTCAAAAATTGATGGCTGAGCACAGGGTGCCAAGCTATACTTGATCGCTGCCGATTTTTCCTTGCTATTTAACCGCGTTTGCGTTCAGCCTGATCCCTTGTGGTTGGGCGTGCGGGCGTTGTAGCACTCAGGGGCATTACGATGAAGCGCGTCCGTCATGCCAGAAGCTGTTGCGCAAGAGCGGCGGCATCCTCCAGAAACAATACCCAAGCCTTGCCTGCGATCGCCATTTTTACGTGGCATGCGCGGGCTGGCGGCTTGCTCATGGGTATTGCTTGAATAGCCGAAGTCTACGTTGCTGATTCCATGGCGATACCGAAAAAACGGTAGCCGCCATAAAACGGAGCACATCATGATTCGATTCGTTCGCTGTGTTTTAACCGTCTCGGCCCTGGCTATCACAGCCGCCTGTTCGACGACGCCGCCGCCGGAAACCTCTTATGGCGCCGCAAAAAGCGATCCGGCGATGGATCGCGAAGCGCAGGCGGCACTGCAAAATCTGTATGCAAGCACCCCGGAAGCCAAACGCCTTGCCGAGGCGGCAAAAGGCATTCTTGTGTTTCCCGACGTGATGAAGGTGGGCCTTTTGTTTGGCGGGCAACATGGCAAGGGCGTATTGTTCGAGAACGGAAAGCCTACTGGCTACTACGCCACTTCAGCGATTTCCTATGGGCTTCAGGCTGGCGCCCAGACGTTTGGCTATGCGATGTTCCTGATGAGCGATTTTGCGGTGCAAGAACTCAAAACGGGTTCGGGCATCGAGGTCGGCGTGGGTCCGAGCATCGTGGTGGTCGATCAAGGCGCTGCCAAGTCGCTTTCCACCACAGACCTGCAATCCGATATCTACGCCTTTATATTCAATCAGAAAGGCTTGATGGCAGGCATAGGTCTGCAAGGCTCGAAAATCACAAGAATTGATCCTTGACCTGGGATGTGGGTGTGGCCCCGTAGCCGACGGCTCAACGGCTTTCCGGGCAATCCTGCTCAAGCAGTAGCTTTGCAGCCCACACCCATTGATCGATCAGTTTTTTTCGCCGGGCGGGATTGCGATGAAGTGCCCCTGAAATGGCAAGGCCGCGCAGGAATTCATGGGTTATTGCCAGCACGGGGGCATACCCGGGCCGATCGCATACGTCGGCGAAAATTTCGGGAACAACGCGCTTGCTTTCCTGGCGGGCGAATCGTTCCGCTGCCACGAGCGCCTCACGCAAAGCCGGATCTGTACGGGCAACCGCCCACAGTTCAAGCTCAGCCATATAAGAAGGTTGGGTAACCGTTGCGGCCAGGGTTTGAATAGCCCGCTCGACCAGGTCTGGCACATCTTTGAACTGGGCGCGAAAGTGAGCCACCGAACACCCGTTGCGTTGCACCAGTTCTTCGACCGTGGCCGACAATAGGTCTGCATGGCTAGGGAAGTGGTGCAGCAGCGCGCCCCGGCTGACGCCGGCGCGGCGTTGGACCTCTACGGTTGTCGTGCGCGCCACGCCGTTTTCGATCAGCGATGACACTGCGGCACTGAGCAGGCGGGCCCGTGTGCTCAGGCGCGACTCTTCTCGCAGGTTCCGCTTTTCACCCGCTGCTGCTTCATCTTTCAGTTCCATCATGCGTGTCATTTTATTGACCGTCAGAGTTGACTGTCAATTTTATATTACGTACAGTCAAGGCTGACGGTCAAATATCGCAGCTTGCTGCAGCCACACGCCAGTGGAGGTACAAGATGCCTGCATTTTCTACATTGACAGTCGAACAGACCGTGAAATCGCCAAGCCGGGGCTGGAATCCTGGATGTTGGCAACAAGCGACACCAGTAGCGCAAGCCACTGAGATGACATCAAAAATAAGCAGTAAAGAGAGGAGGGTCCAATGACCGAAACTGAAAAAAACAGCGGCGTAACGGCTGCCGCCCAGGCGGGGGGCAGCAGCGAGCATCGCGTCAACCTTAATGGGCACTTGACGAAAGACCAGATTGCGCAGGTTCGGGCGCGATCCACTTGGCGAGGAATCGCCATGGTTGTGCATTGCTGGGGCGTCATCGGCGCCATGATGGCTTTGGTCGCCTGGATGCCCAATCCCCTGACCATCCTGCTGGCCATCGTGGTGATAGGTTCGCGGCAACTGGGTCTTGGCATTCTGATGCATGAAGGTGCGCACGGCGGCCTGGCCAAGAACGACAAACTGAATTTGTGGCTCAGCCAGTGGTTCTGTGCGTACCCGATCGGAAGAGAGACGCTCGCCTATCGTCGCTACCATCTGCAGCACCATGCCTACGCCCAAACCGAGAAAGATCCCGACCTGAGCCTCGCGGCAGCGTTCCCGACAACGCCAGCCAGCCTGCGGCGCAAGTTGGTCCGTGATCTGACGGGGCAAACCGGCTTCAAGCAACGCAAGGCACAGTTGCTTGCCGCTTTCGGTCCCTCCGACGCACCTTTACGCGCACGGATTGCGACATTCGGCAGGATTTTGGGCCGTCCTCTGTTGGTCAACGCCCTGTTATTCACTGTGTTGTCCATGGCGGGTTTCTGGTGGTTATACCCATTGCTGTGGGTCGTTCCGATGCTTACCTGGTACCAGGCCGTCACGCGCATTCGCAATATTGCCGAGCATGCGGTATTGCCCGACGACGACGCCTGGCGTATTGCTCGTACGACTTATGCCGGACTGCTGGAACGCGCGCTCTTTGCACCGTATTGGGTGAACTACCATGCCGAGCACCACCTGATGGCGTCCGCGCCATGCTACCGGCTCGCGCAGATGCACAAGCTGGTGATGGCAGAGGAAGTCGGACGCCGCCTTGAAGTTCAGCCAAGCTATTTGGCAATGCTGAAACTTGCGACATCAGGTCGCTAGCGCTGGCTGGCAACCTGGACGGCAGAGCGTTGTCGAAGTCGTTGGCGTCGTTCTGAAGCGGGGTAGAAAGGGGCGGGTGTGACGCCTGCTTCTTTTTCGCCCGGTCATGACGTGCCTTGCGCCTCTTGCATGATCCATTCCACGAAGGCCTTGACCTCTTGCCTGTGCATCGCATCGGGCCTGACCACCACGTAATAGGCGAATCGCGCGGGCCAGGGCTTGTCCAGCACCTGTACCAGACGCCTGGCGGCGATTTCCGCTTGCGCATACTGCAGTGGCACCAGCGCCAGCCCCTGGCCTGCTTCGGCGGCGCGTATCAGCAGGAAGTCATCTTCAAAACCGGTTCCACGTTCGGCACGCGAGTCGGGGCCAACACCATGCGCCGCGAGCCACAGAGGCCAATCTGCGCGATCGGAATCGTGCAGCAGCGGATAATCAAGGCAATCCTCTGGCTGTGCCAGTTCGGCTCCCGGCGCAATCAGGCCAGGGCAAGCCACCGGCACCAATACAGGCGCCATCAGGCGAGTGACATGCAGGCCGGGGTACACGCCCAGCCCATGCCGTAACGCCACATCGACCCGATCGCGGCGCATGTCCACCAAGGTTGATGTCGCCTCGACTCGCACTTCGATGTTCGGGTGCTGCTGATTGAAGCGGCCCAGACGCGGCACCAGCCAGGATGCCGCGAAGGTGGCGACCGTGCTGATCGTCAGGGTCTGGTGCGAATTGATCTTTTCCAGCGCGTGCACGGCGTGCTCGATCTGCTCGAAGGCCTGAATCAGTGAAGGGTGCACGCTGGCTGCGGCCTGGGTCAAGCGCAGGCCCTGCCTTTCCCGTCTGAAGAGTGCGATCCCGATTCGATCTTCCAGCAATCGAATCTGCTGGCTGACTGCGCCCGGTGTGACGTTCAGCGCATGGGCCGCGGCCTTGATGCTGCCACGTTGGCCCACTTCAACGAAGGTGCGCAACGCCAGCAAGGGGAGCGAGGTGGTCATATGGTTTAGATATTCTAAATTGAATGAATAGAAATCATCGTTTCCGAAATCGGATGATTGCATTCATCATACAAAAAGTTTGAGAACAGCATGATGTTTAGAAAATCTATACCAACTTGAATGCCTTATGAACAACTTCCAGCTCTATACCGACAGTTCGCCCAACGGTTTCAAGATCACTATTGCCTTGGAAGAATTGGACCTGCCGTACACCTTGCGGCATGTTCGGATTGATGACGGCGATAACCAAAAGCCCGAGTTCCTGCGTCTCAACCCCCACGGCCGGATACCGGTGCTGGTGGATGAGGCCGCCGGTGTCACCTTGTTCGAGTCCGCAGCCATTTTGCTCTACCTGGCCGAAAAAACGGGCCGTCTATTGCCCTGCGCGCCCACATTGCGATGGCAGGCCATTCAATGGCTGGTCTTTCATGCTTCCAGCGTCGGGCCGCTGATGGGGCAGCGCGTTCATTTCGAGATTTTTGCCCCTGACAGGAATTCCGAGGCGATAGCGCGCTACCGCCGTCTGACGAATGAGGCCTTTGCCACCTTGGACAATCACCTGGCACAGCATGCCTATCTGGCTGGGGAAGACTATTCCATTGCCGATATCGCCCACTTCGGGTGGACTCATATCGCGCGCATTATCGACTTCGATTTCAGCGCATACCCGCATCTAAGCGCCTGGCACGAACGAGTGGCGGCCAGGCCGGCGGTGCAGCGCGGCATCCTCCTGCCCGCGCCCGCGACGGGCGCGTGAAACAGGACGCCATCGAGGACATGAAAATGCAAGATTCAACACCAGGCTCAGCCTTGCACGGCACATCGGGGGCGTCGTCACAGGCCTTCGACCTGCACCCGGGCTACCGCCGGATGTTCGCGCCCAATGAACTGACTTTGGGTATCTTCCTGCCGTTGAAGTTCTATGAGGGCGACATGAGCGTGCTGGCAGGTCAGGCGGAACTGGTCGCCGATATCGACCAGCGCGGCTTTGCCGCCGTGTGGGTGCGGGATGTTCCGCTTTACGATCCCTCGTTTGGTGACGCCGGGCAGGTGTTCGACCCTTTCACCTACCTGGCATTTCTTGCCGCAAGAACGAAGATGATCGCGCTGGCTACCGGCAGCGCCATCTTTTCCTTGCGCCACCCGATAGATCTTGCCAAGGCATCGGCAACGATAGACCAGCTATCGGGCGGTCGGCTGGTGCTGGGCATTGCATCGGGTGACCGGCCTATCGAATTTCCAGCCTATGGTTTGGCGCGGGACGAACGCGGCGAGCGGTTCGCGCAGGCGGTTGCGTATTTCCGCCAACTGCTGCGCACGGGCCGCGAGGCCATTGACTCGCCATTGGGGCATATCGACGGTGCAGAGCTTTTGCCCAAGCCCGTCTGCGGCACGATTCCGCTGATCGTCACCAGTTCATCGGGCCAGTCTGCGCAATGGATTGCCGAGCAGGCCGACGGTTGGTTGACCTACCCCGAGGCGACGCACACCCGACTGGGACCACAGCGCCTTGCGCAAAAGATCCGGAACTGGCGCGAGGCGATTCCGGATGGGGGGTTCCGGCCCCACATGACCAATGAATGGCTGGATCTGATGGATGACCCCGATCATCCGCGTACGCCATTGCGGGGCGGATATGTGTTGCGCACAGGCCGCAAGGGGCTGATCGAATTGCTGTATGAATGGAAGCAGGCTGGTGTCAATCATGCAGCGCTGGGCATCCAGTTCTCGCAGCGGCCTGTTGCGCAAGTTCTACAGGAATTGGCGCAGGAAGTGCTGCCGCATTTCCCTTCCCTCCCGGGGCCGCCTGCTATCGAGGTTTCATGGTGAAGCTGCCAACAGCGCGATTCAGCTCGCTGTGAGCGGCAAATAAGCTTGGATACGCGTCATTATGTAAAACCGATCTCCTGGCAGCCAGTTGAAAGCGTAGATTTACTTGCAATTTGTTCCAGGCATCACCGAGCGTTGGCGTATTTTTGTTGTGTGGCATTCCGCCGCATTTCCCAAGAGGTGCAAGTCATGTCAATGACAGGCAAAACCAAGCCCGGCATGGAAAAGCCGAAACAACCTGGGCAAGACCAGAGCAAAGGCAGCCAGCATGAGCAGCAGCAGGGACGCCAAGGCCAACTCGGCGGTAAAGAATTGCCTCAGAAGCCATCCCATCCGCAAGACAAGAAATGAATGCTGGCGTCAATCTTGACGCTGTGGTCCGCCGCCAGGCGGATTGCGCAATTAGGCATTCTCTTTCGCCGATCGGGTTCGCCCGTCAGTGCGGTGCGCTCGCCTTCGCAGCCGTTAGGCGAGGGCGAACGCATATAGGTGATCTGGGCGCCGCAAGGCAAGCCCTGGAGTCGCCTATTTAGCGACTGCCGCTTCGACTAGCGTTCTGCGTCCGCCGTGGATCAGCAGGTGAACCACCAGCCCCGCCACTAGGCCCCAGAACGCGCCACCCACGCCCAGCAAACTCACGTTGGCTACTGTCGCCAGGAAGGTGATCAATGCTGTTTCGCGTGTGCGGGCATCGGCCATGGCAGTGGCCAGGCTGCCTCCGATGGCGCCCAGCAAGGCCAGGCCAGCCAGCGTCGTGATGAAGGCGCGCGGCAGCACCATGAACAAGGTAGCCAGCGTGACGCCGAAGATGCCGACCGTGACGTAGAGCACGCCGCATACCAAGCCCGCGATATAGCGCTTGGACGGATCTTCGTGGGCTTGCTTGCCGGTGCATATCGCGGCGGTAATGGCCGCCACATTGAAAGCATGCGCGCCAAAGGGGGCCATTACCAGCGAACCCAGGCCTGTGATCGAAAGGATAGGGTTGGCGCTGGTCTGGTAGCCGTCGTTGCGCAGCACCAGCATGCCGGGCATGTACTGTCCGGTCAGCGTGATGATGAAGAGCGGCAGGGCGACGCCCAGCAGCGAGCCCAGTGAGAACTGCGGCATGGTAAAGACGGGCGCGGCCAGGCTCAGGTGAATGCTTTGCAGGTCTATCCGGTCTTGCGTAATGAGCATCGCCAGGCCGATGAATAAAATCCCGACCACAGCGAAGCGCGAGGTGTAACGGCGCAGCACGCCATAGGACACCACCAGCACGACTACCAGCAGTGGGTCGGCGCTTGCGCCGCCGAATGCATTTACGCCAAATTGCAGCAGGATGCCGGCGAGCAGCCCTGCGGCAATGCCGCCGGGAATGAGCCGCACCAGGCGCTCGAATGCACCGGACATACCCAGCAGGATGAAGCCGATCGCGGAAATGACGTAGGCCCCGATCACCTCGCCATAAGGCGTGAACGGCATGACCGTTGCCAGGAAAGCGACGCCCGGTGTGGACCAGGCCGTGATGATGGGCTCGCGGTAACGGTAGCTCAACCAGGCGCCGGTTATGCCCACGCCGATGCTGACCGACCAGACCCAGGAAGCGGTTTGCTCCGGGCTGAGTTGGGCAAGCTGTGCCGCCTGGAAGACCAGGACGAAAGTGCCGCCGTAGTTGACGATGACGGAAATCAGTGCCGCGACGCTGGGTGCGGCGAAGTCTGCGAGGCGCAGTCCTGCTGGTGCTGGGTTCACGTGGGTTGTTCCTTCCTGATGGGGGTTCGGATCCAGAAAGGAATGCGCCGCCACCTTCTGTATCCAAGACAGGAAGATTAGTCGTCAGCCGGACTGTTATATCAGTCCAATTTTCAGTGGTCAACCAGACCGCTTAGATCGTTCAGCCGAATTTGTTCCTGCATTTATCCAGGGATTAGCCGATGGCCTTGGCCAGTCGTTTGGTGGCGGTCTCGATCTCGTGCGGCGTGAGCGCCGAAAACCCCAGCAGCCAACCGCCGGTGGCGGGCGGCTTGGCGTAGAGGCGACTGAGCCCCGGCAATTGGATGCCAGCCCTGGCGGCCTGCTTGATGGTTTCGGGTTCTGACCAGCCTTCTGCCAGCAAACAGGGCATTTGCAACCCGCCCGGTGGCAAATGGGCCGTCACGATACCGGACAAGTGGCGCTGCACGGCATGGGCCATCGCCTCTCGACGCGTCGCGTAGAGCTTGCGCATGGATCGGATGTGGGAGCCAAAGTGACCGGCCTCCATGAAGCGTGCCAAGGTCAACTGGGCGATCTGCGGGGTGTGGCCATCCAGAATGCTGCGGGCATAGTTCATGGGTTGCACCAACTCGTGAGGCAGCACCATGTAGCCCATACGTAATCCCGGATACAGGGATTTGCTGAATGTTCCCAAGTAGATGGTTCGTTGGTGGATATCCAGCCCTTGCACGCAGGCGGTGGGCAAGCCTTCGTAGTGGAACTGGCTGTCGTAGTCGTCCTCGATAATCCAGCCTTGTCGCTCGGCCGCCCAGGCCGTCAGTTCCAGCCGCCTTTCCAGCGCAAGCGTGGCACCGGTGGGGTACTGGTGCGAAGGCGTGACATAGATGGTATTGGCGCCGCTTTTGTCCGCGCGCAGCCTATCGGTGCGCAAGCCCTTGGCATCCACGGGGATGGGCACGATCCTGAGTTGGGCCATCTCGAAGGACTTGCGGGCGCCGAAATAGCCCGGATCTTCCATGAGGATGGGCCGGCCTGCATCGCCCAGCACCTGGGCGCAAAGAAATAACGCCTGACGGGTGCTGGACAGCACCAGCACCTGATCTGCGGCCACCTTGGCGCCGCGCTCCAGGTTCAGGTAGTCGGCGATGGCCTGCCTTAAGGGTTCGGCGCCTTGCGGATCTCCGTGCAAGAGCACGCTGGGCCGATAGTCCTTCAGAACCTGTCGCTGCAGCCGTTCCCAGATGTCCACGGGAAACGTGCGCGTCTCGGGCAGCCCGGTCCCAAAGGCCTTGACGAACTGCTGGTCGGAGACGCCGCCGCTGGCCAGGATTTCAGCTCCTCTGGAGCTGAGCGCCGGAGTGGCGCCAGCCGCTGCGAGTGGCGTTGCGTACGGGCGGCCTTTGCTTTTGCGCGTACCCAGCAAGCTGGGCCCGATCTTGTCGGATACGAAGCTGCCTGAACCTTCGCGCCGGAAAATATAGCCATCCAGCCGCAATTGAACGTAGGCCATTTCCACGGTATCGCGCGACACGCTCAAGGACTTAGCGAGTGTACGGGTGGCAGGCAGACGGGAACCCGGCGCGAGGGTGCCATCCAGTATCAACTGGCGTAGCGCGCGCTGAACGCGGACACGCAATTCCAGCGATGCCAGTTTGGGATCGGCGATGCGGATCTTGAGAGTATCCAGCTCGAAGTTGCTTGTCATGTGGTCTGCAAAAGACACGGAAATGTGTTTTCCAAGCAGTCCATTTTTGCCGGCCGGAAGCTTTGTGTCTACAGCGCTATCCGCCGTCAGGGCCGGCAGTTGATTCGGGAGCCTCGTTGCCATCCAGCAGCCCGCTGCTGGATGGGCCATCGCATGCACGGCGATACGCCAATGATCCCAAGCCAATCCAGACCAAGCCCGGCCTGGCCACGGACGGCTATAGCGTCATGCGGTATTCAATGAAGCCCGAGTTCTGCGCGACCCAGTTGTACAGTTTTTGCGCACGCTTGTTCGTTTCATGGGTATGCCAATACAGTCGGGCGCATTGGCTTTGTTGCGCAAATTTCTGCACCCACTCTATCAGCCGCTTGCCTGCGCCATTGCCGCGTATCGTGGGGTCGACATAGAGATCTTCCAGATAGCAGGAATTGGCAACCGACCAGGTGGAACGATGCGTGACGGCATTGACAAAGCCTATCAAGCGATCGTCTTGCACGGCCACGGCGGAAAATACCGGCTCGCTGGGATCCAGGAACCGTTTTAAGGTCGTGCGGGTCGTGTCTTCACTGAGTTCCGTTTCATAAAAATCTTGATACGCCAGCCAAAGCGGCAACCAGTTTTCATAGTCGCTTTCTTGAATTGCCCGTACGGTTACGGATACTTTGTCGTCGCTCATGATGCCTGCCAGAAGTACAAGTTGAATAAAAGCTGTTCCCAGCCCTCGACAAAATACTAACCGGATGGGGTCGGCTGAAACCGACCAATTCTTGACAGGCAAGCAGACCACAATTTCGTGCTGCAGATTCAAGCCGTAGCGGCCGTTGTCGTGCAAGGGCACTGCGCTCGGCCCCTAACGCGTGGCGACAATGAAAAGCCTGGGGAAGGGCAGCAGCACGGTGCCGTTGGGCAAGGCCGGGTACGCCGTTGCGATGGCGGTTCGATAGCGTTCAAGAAACACAGCTTGTTCGGCCTCTTCCAGGGCTTGCAGATAGGGCCGCAGCGCGGAAGCCTTGAACCATTCCACGACGGCGGCGGCACCGCCCGTCAGCGGGTGGTAATACGTGGTTCGCCACACATCGACCTGGCTGCAATGGGGCGCCAGCAGTTCGTAATACCAGCCGGCGCTATGCCTGGGGAAATGTTGGGCCTGGGCAAGCCGGCTTGCCCAGGGCCCATCGGTTGCCACTTCGCGCGCCAGCCGGTGGGCCGGCTCTTCAAGGTTGTCGGGGGTTTGCACCGCCAGGCTTCCACCATGGGCAAGCTTGCCGACCAGGCGGGGGTACAGCGTGGCGTGGTCCGGCAGC
Organism: Verticiella sediminum; assembly: GCA_040392445.1. Taxonomy (GTDB): domain Bacteria; phylum Pseudomonadota; class Gammaproteobacteria; order Burkholderiales; family Burkholderiaceae_B; genus Verticiella; species Verticiella sediminum_A. Next base: position 43,622 of record JBEBVZ010000003.1, on the reverse strand, counting down.
CACTGCAACGAGGCGTTCGCCAGGATGACGTCGAACTCGCCCGGCGGATTCCAGGTCTGGATGTCGGCGACTTCGAAGCCAATCCCCGGCAAGCGCTGCCGTGCAGCCGCGATCATGTCGCTGGAGCTGTCAAGGCCGGTGACCAGCGCATCGGCAAAGCGTGTTGCCAGAATCTCTGTGGAATTGCCTGGGCCGCAGCCTAGATCGACAGCGACGCGTACGTCGCGCTGGGGCAGGGCGGTGACCAGATCCCGCACGGGCCGCGTCCTCTCGGCTTCAAAAATCGAGTACTGCTTGGCGGACCAGGTCATCGGCGCTCCTTGGTGGTTGGACGGCATCGGGGATGAAGCGTACGCCGTACCGAAGAGGTTTTCAAATGCAGGTTTTCAAATGCGCCAGCCAAGGCGGGCGGATTGCGGTGGCGCGTTTGGCGGCGTCCCAGGTATTCTGTCTTACCGCTGTGCGCTTCCTGTTCCGGCGGCGGTGTGTTCAGGGGATGCCTTGATTTCCAGGAGAATGACCGTGCCAACTGCTATCGCCATGCTGCATCCCGGGGAAATGGGGGCCGCTGTTGCCAACTGTCTGGTCCGTAACGGCCATCGGGTGATATGGGCTTCGGAAGGGCGTAGTGAGTCTACTCGCCAGCGCGCCCAGGCTGCGGGTTTGATCGATGGCGGCAGTTTGCAGCAGACATTGTCCGCCGCAGACCTTGCGCTGGCTGTTTGCCCACCCCATGCGGCGGTAAGTCTGGCGCATGAAGTTGCCAAGTCGACGTTCGCAGGCATATATGTGGACGCCAATGCCGTGGCGCCCGGCACGGCGCGCGAAGTGGCGGGTATCGTAAGCGCCGGCGGCAAGGTCAGCTTTGTGGACGGCTGCATTATCGGTCTGCCGCCTACGGGCGGCGGCTCCACCCGGATGTACCTGGCCGGCTCTGCGGCGGCCGAGGTCTCTGCCTTATTTGACGGCAGCGTGCTGCAGGCTCCGGTGCTGGCATCCGACATCGGGTCGGCATCCGCGCTGAAGGTTTGCTATGCCGCGTGGAGCAAAGGCTCCGTTGCGTTACTGACCAACATCCGGGCATTGGCGGCTGCCGAAGGGGTAGACATGGCGTTGACGCACGAGTGGGAACTGTCCGCGCCGGATGCGCTGCAGCGCTCGGGCCTGGTGTCGGGCCAGGCGCGCAAGGCCTGGCGCTGGGTGGGCGAGATGGAGGAAATCGCAGACAGTTTTGGCGCGGCCGGGCTGCCGGATGGATTTCATCACGCGGCCGCCGAAATCTATCGTCGCCTGGCCTCTTTCAAGGACGCCGGCTCGCCGGTGGCAATTGACGAGATCATTGCGGCTGTGCTGCGACAGGCCCAGGGGCCTCGGACTTGACCAAGCAGAATAACGCGGTGGGCAGCGCACATCTGGTCTTTCAGTTCGTGCTGCCCAAACCCTGATTTCCGGCCTGGAAAAAATACCGGGCTGATGTCACTTTGGCACCAGCCCGGAAAACCGCTCTACAGCATTACTGATAGCGATAGGTTGCCGTCAACATATACGAGCGGCCTGGGGCGACGTTGGCAAAGACGCCGACGTGAGAAGCGTCGTAGAGCTCGTTGTCGGAGATGTTGTTGATATTGAGCTGCAATGCGAAGTTCTTGTTGATGTCGTAGCGCGCCATGGCGTCATAGCGCCAGTACGACGGCAGCTCGAGCGTGTTCGCATCATCGACGTAGCGCATGCCCATATACGTGGCGCCGGCGCCAACCGTTACCTGCGGCAGCATTTTGTAGGTGCTCCACAGGCTCATGTTTTGCCGGGCGATGAACTTCATCTGGTTGCCGTCGAACGCTTCGCTGTTGTTGCGGTATTCCGTGATCTTGGGATCCAGGTAGGAATAGCCCGCCCACACATTCCATTTCTTGGTAATGGCACCGTTCGCACCCAGTTCGGCGCCACGCACCCGGTTGCTGCCATCCAGGGTGACGTCGCCAGTCAGGGGGTCGTAGGTGCGCGCATCGGTTTTGTCGGTCTGGAAAATGGCCGCGGTCAAAGACAGGCCGTCATTGAGCACATTCCATTTCGTGCCCAGTTCCCAGCTCCGGCTTTTTTCCGGGGCCAAGTCATTGATGGCGGCGCCGCCCGCGGGGCCGTCGGCTCCGCCTGCTTGCCCCAGGTTTTCGCCGGACGGGTTCGAGGAAGTGCCATACGACAGGTAGATGCTGCCGTTCTGCGCGGGCTTGTAGACCAGGCCCAGCTGATAGTTCCACAGGTTGTCGGTGCGCGATACCTTTGTGTTGTCCACGCGGTAGTTGTCATAGCGCAGGCCAAGGTTGGCCGACCATGCTTCCGAGAACTTGATGGTGTCGAATATGTAGGCGGAACGGGTCTTGACGTCGCCGTCGTTCGTACGGGGGCCGTAGGTCAGGTTGTAGTTGTAGTTCTTGCCGGGGTTGGGGCTGTACAGATAGTCCAGTTCCCGGGTGCCTGGCAGATTGGCGTAGGGCAGGCCACCCATGGCGCGCGAATAGATGTCCTCTTTCGAGAATTCAAAGCCGGTGGCGATGCTGTGTTCAAGCCTGCCGGTGGTGAAGGTGCCGTACAGATCGGTCTGGTTCACCAGGGTCTCGCTCTTGCGCCACCGGGCGCGATCCGAACGCGAGAACTGCACATCGGAACTTTCCGTCGAGCAAGGGGGGCCCATGCCAGCCCGGCAGTTGTCGAACGAAGGACGCGACATCAGGTAGTGGTTCAGGGATTCGCCGTAGCGTGTCACGTTGCGCACCGTGAAGTCGCTGTTCAGGTCGTGCTCGACCTGGATGGTTGCCGTATCGAAGACGTTTTCCCGGAAGTCGACATTGTGACGACCGTAGAAGTTGTCGCGATTGACGTCAGGCGGCGTGATCCGGTCGGGCCGGGCCGCGTTGCTGAAGGGAACGCCAAGGTCAGGCATATCGTTGTTTTCGATATGCGCGTAGCTCAGGATGGCGCGGGTGGGGGTTCCCAGGCCAAAGGCGATGGAAGGGGCTATGCCCATGCGATCTATCGTCACGCCGTCGCGGCCTGGCACGTCGCCGCCCATGCGCATCAGGTTCAGGCGCAGTGCGGCGCTTTCGGTGAAGGCGTAGTTGACGTCGCCAGTCAGCCGCCACTGGCCATCGGTGCCGTAGCCTGCATTGGCTTCGCCGAAGTTATAGGCCTTGGGCGACTTGGTGACGAGGTTGATGCTGCCGCCGGTGCCGCCTCGGCCGGTAAAGGCCGAGCTGGGTCCTTTCAGGACTTCGATGGATTCAAGGTTGAAAATCTCGTGTGAGCCGCGGGCAAAGTCGCGCACGCCGTCGATGAAAATATCGGTGCTGGCTTCATAGCCCCGGATGAAGGGGCGGTCTCCGGCAGGCGTGCCGCCTTCGCCCGAGCCCATGGTGATGCCGGGCGTGGTGCGCAGCACATCCTGCAGCGAGGTGGCGCCACGGTCCGTCATGAGTTCGTTGGTAATCACCGTGATCGAGCGCGGCGTGTCCAGCAGGGGGGCTGTGAACTTCGGGCTCGAGATCTGGGCCGGCGCCTGATACGGCTCGGCATCCCCGATCACCGAGACCGGGCTCAGTTGCACCGGGGCCGGCGTGCTGGCGGCATTCTGGGCAAGGGCAGGGCTCATGGCCAGTGCGCCGCTGATAAGGGCGCCGGATAGCCTGAACGCGGGCGCAAAGATGTCGGTCGAAAGCAGGCCCGCGCTGGCGTTGCCGTGTTCGTTGGCGATGATTTTATCTGTCATCGGGAATTCCTAGGCTGAATAAAATGGGAAAAAGCAGTGGCCACGCGGGTTGGCGCCTTCTTGGGCGAACTCGCCGCTGTCGAGCTGAATCGTTGCGGTTCTCGTAAAACAAACTATCCCTATGGCCAGTAGTGCCGGGCCAGTTCTGTTCAAGGGCAAGAAAGCGCGGGCGCATACTGGCTAGCGCGTGGATTTCGCGCGGCCGGTTCTGTGCGATTGACGTTCTAGGAATACATTGGAAAACGAGAACAAGATGTATTGCTATTTATAATATATAGTGCAGGCCATAAAATTTCCGTCAAATACAAGGAAATCCAGGCATCTGCACTTAAGTTTGCAAATATTTTGTTGCAAGCGATTCAAACTGTATTTATTTGACGTTTAATTTATGCGCAGAATGCTAGGTTTCCAATACGGTTTTTCCACTCCGGACATGGGCTTGTATGCAAAGTGATAGCCATATGCCTGCCGGACGATCGGTTCTTGTGGTTGAGGATGACCTTGCCCTGGCCGAAAACCTGGTCACGGTGCTGGAAGCCGAAGGCTTTGCCCTGGATACGGCCTACGATGCCCGCTCGGCAATCTACCGGCTTGAACAGGAGCGCTTCGATATCCTGGTGCTGGACATCGGCCTTCCGGGAATGGACGGTTATCGCGTGCTGTCCCATCTTCGGGGGGTACTCAAGCTGGATCTTCCGGTTCTTATCCTTACCGCCAGAAACAGCATCGAGGACAAGGTGGCGGGGTTTTCGCATGGCGCCGATGACTACCTGACCAAGCCCTTCGCGCTGGTGGAAGTGGTGATGCGGCTGCGGGCGCTATTGCGGCGCACGAATCGTTCGAGCGGGGCAATGTCAAAGCTGCGCTGCGGCCAGCTCGAGTACGACATTCCCACGCGGGCGGTGACTGTCGGCGGACACCAGCCCAAGCTCACCCGCAAGTGCTTGCAGATCCTGGAAATCCTGATGCGCAACCCGCAGGTCGTCATTTCCAGGTCCGAAATGGAAGAGCATTTGTGGCATGGCGAGCCGCCCTCGTCCGATGCGTTGCGCAGCCAGATCCACTTGCTAAGAAAGGCCCTGGGGGAACTGGGTTTCGATGGCATAGAAACGCTGCACGGTCTGGGGTGGCGCATCACGGATAGAACCGAACGCCTCTCATCGTGAAACTCAGAAGATCGATTGCATGGCGCATCACTTGGGCATTGACGGGCTTGATGGTGTTTACCATCGCCTTGGTGGTTGGCCTTGCGTTTTTTGTCTACGAGCGGATGGGGGCCGGCCTGATCGACCATCTGGTCGTCTCGGAATCGCGGCATCTGATAGCCAACCTGGACGTGGCGAACGGCACGTGGTCGGAACCCTTCGAGCGCGAGATCAGCCCTGTCATGTTCGCCTGGGGCGAGCACCCATCCCGTCCGGCAGCCGGTATGCCCGCCATGCTGCGCACGCTACCGAACGGCCTGCATGGCATCAAGACTGAATCCGGCACCTGGCATGTGATGGTGTCCGATGCACTGGACGGTCGCTTCTATGTCTTGTATGACGCCACCGACAATGAAGAGCTTGCCCGCAGTTTCGGCCTGGCCTTGCTGCTGATTGCGTTGGCGTTGATGGGCGTGTCCTACCTGGTGGGCAGCAGGGTGGCCCGATGGGTGGCGTCGCCGCTGAAAATCCTGACGGATCGCCTGGCGCAATGGGCCCCGGGTTCGCCAACGTTGCCGATCTCTTTGTCGGATGAGGGGGGGCGGCTTATCGAGGCCTTTAATCGGGTGCAGGATCAGGTCGATGATTCGATCGCCCGGGAACGCGAGTTTTCCGCCAACCTGCACCATGAAGTGCGCACGCCGCTTTCCAGGATACGCAGCGATAGCGAACTGATGTTGCGTCTGTCGGCGCCCTCGCAAGAGGATAAGCGGCGGCTGCGACGCATCGTGCAGGCCGTGCAAGAGGTGACCGAGTCCCTGGAAAATGCCTACGACATTGCGCATGCCGAACAAGGGCCGATAGAGACGGTATCGCTATACGATTGCGTCGATGATGTTTTCACCAGGCTCGAACTGGAAGCGGACAATGCGGCGCTCGACCTTGTGAATAGCGTCGATCGGCAGCAGCTTGCAACACTGAACCGGCATTCGCTGCTGACCGTGATGCGCAATCTGGTGCGCAATGCCATCGCCCATGCGGCGCCGGCCACGCTGGATGTGTACTCGATCGAGGGCGGCCTGGCGTTCGCCGATTCGGGGCCTGGCATATCCCCCGATGAACAGCGGCACGTCTTTGACCGCTATTACAGCAGCCGCCTGATAGACCAGAACCGTCCCGATGGCATGGCGAGTGCCGGGGGCGATGGCCGGCGCATCGGCCTGGGGCTGGCGATTGCGCGACGGATATGCGCAACCCATGGCTGGGACATCACGCTAGCGTCGGGCGCTAACGGCGTCAGCGGTTCGATCTTTTATCTGGTGTTCTCACGGCCGGGCCAGCCGCAGGCGGATGCGCTGCCGGCCGGCTAGCCGCGGTGGGTGCCCGGTCGGGTTCAGCCCGCCTGGTGCTGGTGCGGATTCCAGATAGCGGTTGCGTCGATGTCGGCCAGCGTTGGGCGCCCGCACAGCACCATGGCAACTTCCAGTTCCGAGCGCAGTATGTGCAGCACGTGCGCAACACCTGGCGCGCCGGCGGCGGCAAGCCCATGGATGACGGGACGCCCGACCAGCACCGCTTTGGCGCCCAAGGCCAGGGCCTTGAGTACATCGGTTCCCCGCCGGATGCCGCCATCCATCAGCACAGGCACTTGCGTGCCCACGGCGCGTGCAATATGCGGCAGAACCTGGATCGTGGGGGGCGCGGTGTCCAGCGTCCTGCCGCCATGGTTGGAGACGATGACACCCGCCGCACCCGCATCCACAGCCTGCTGCGCATCGTGCGCCGACAGTATCCCCTTGGCCAGGACGGGCAGGCGGGTCTGGCCGGCAAGCCACTTGAAATCGGCCCAGGTGGGCGCGGTCTGGACCATGGGGCTCTGGAACACCGAGCTTTCGCCGGGCATGGCGGCAAAGGCCGGCAACGGGCTCATGCCCCTGAGGTTTTCCGCGCCTATGGTTGGCGGCAACTGAAAGCCCGCTCGCTGTTCGCGGTTGCGCACGCCATTGATGGGGGCGTCCACGGTGACGACTATCGCCCGGTAGCCGGCTTGCTCGGCACGCTGCAGCAAGCTTTTCGTAAAGTCGCGATCATGCTGAATGTAGAGCTGGAACCACAGCGGGTACTGTGCGTGCTGGGCAATATGTTCCAACGATACGCTGGCAAGCGTGCTGACGATCATGCCGGTCTTGAGCGCCGACGCCGCAACGGTGCTTGCCAGTTCGCCATCCGGATGGGCCAGGCGCTGATAGGCAACGGGCGCGACGAAAATAGGGTGTTCGTAGGTGTGCCCGAATAGTTCTATTTTGGTGTGGCCGCCGCGCAAGTCCACCATGGCTCGATTCAGCAGAGCAATGTCCTGGAACGCCAGTTGATTGTTCCTGCGGGTGAATTCGTCGCCCGCGCCGCCGTCGAAATATGCCCAGGCCATGTCGCTCAGGCGTTGCCTGGCATAGGCTTCGTAGTCTTCCACGCTGGCTATCTCCCCAGGGATGGCCGCCAGGGGAGGTATGCGAAACAGCGTGGAATCAGTCATTTTCAACGCCCCCGTGCCAGGGCCTCGGAACGTTGTTCCTGCAGGTGTTCGCGGCGTATGAAATCGGCCACGAAGCCATCGGCCGGATGATGGTGCAGATTGTAGGGGGTGTCCCATTGGACGACCTTGCCCTGGTCCATGACGCCGATGCGATCGGCGATGGCAAAGGCCTCGGCCTGGTTGTGCGTCACCAGGATGGCGGTATGCCCGGTTTGCTTGAGGATATCGCGCACTTCGAACGCGAGGCGTTCGCGCGTGTCCACGTCCAGGTTCGAGAACGGTTCGTCCAGCAGCAACAGATCGGGCGAGGGCGCGAGCGCGCGCGCCAGGGCCACGCGCTGCTGCTGTCCGCCAGACAGCTCATGAGGATAGCTGCCCGCCGAGGCGGCCAGGCCGACCAGTTCGAGCAGGGACTGCACGCGCTCGCGGCGCTCGGCGCGGCCGAGGCGGCGCAGGCCGAAGCCGACGTTGTCTTCGACGCTCAGGTGCGGAAACAGGGCATAGTCCTGGAACATCATGCCGACCCCTCGTTGCTCGGGCGGGCGTTGCACGGTGGGCGACGAAATGATGGTGCCGCCCAGCGCGATGTGGCCGCCGCGCACGGGCTCGAAACCGGCGATGGCGCGCAGGATAGTGGTCTTGCCGCAACCCGAGGCGCCCAGCAGGCAGCCGATGTGCCCTTGTTCAAGTCGCAGGGACAAATCGCGGACCACGTTGCGTCGTCCCTGCGGGGTGTCGTAGGCCAGGTCCAGGTGGTCGAGTTCAAGCATGGCGATCCCTTTCAGTGGCCGATTTTCAGGTTGGTGCGCGCCAGCAGAACAACCGGCAGCAGCCCCGCGAGGACGATGATCAGGGCTGCGATCGCACCTTCTTCATAGGTGCCGCGAGCTGCCTCCGCATACAGCCAGGTGGCCAGGGTGTCGAAGTTCATGGGCCGCAGCAGCAGCGTGGCGGGCAGCTCTTTCATCGCATCAACAAAAACCAGCAGCGCGGCAGCGGCCAGGGCGGGGCGCAGCAATGGCAGGTGTACCCGCCGCAAGGTTCCGGCGGCGGTTTCGCCCAACAGGCGCGAGGCCTGTTCCAGCGATGGCGGCACGCGCGCAAGCCCGGCTTCCAGGCCGCCCACGCTGATGGCCAGGAACCGGATGGCATAGGCGATGACCAGGGCGGTGATCGAACCCATCAGGATCAGGCCCGAAGTGCCCAGCGTTGCCGCCAGCGCACGATCGGCGAATGCAAACGGCGTGAGCAGGCCGATGGCCAGCACGGTGCCCGGCAGGGCATAGCCCAGGCTGGCCAGCCGGGCGCACAATCGGCCCAGGTTGCCCCGGGTGCCTTCGCGCAGGCTGCGGCCGGCCCATGCCACGATCAGTCCGGCGACCAAGGTCACCAGGGTGGCGGTGGTCGCGATCTTGAGCGTATTCATCGTGCTCGAGAGCAGCTGGCTGGACACGCCACCCACGATGCTCAGCCGCTTGTAGGTTTCGGCCACCAGGTAGGCCGCCGGGGCCACGAAGCCCAGGATCACGGGCACCAGCCCCAGCGCAAGCGCGAACAGCGCTGCCGCGCCGTGCAGTCGCCGAGGCCCCATGGGCCGCATGCGTTGGGTGTTGGCAAAGCGTTGCCGGCGTCGCCCGTGGCGTTCGAGCAGGATAAGGCCGACCACGATGACCAGCATCGAAAGGGCGATTTGCGCGGCGCCGGCCAGGTCGGATCGGGTGACCCAGGTGGTGTACACCGATACCGTCAAGGTCTGTACACCCAGGAACTCCGAGGCGCCGATGTCGTTGAGGGTTTCGAGCAGGGCCAGGCTCACGCCCACCGCGATGGCGGGCCGAGCCAGCGGCAGGGCCACCCGCAGGAATGCGCCGCCGCGTCCATAGCCCAGCGTGCGCGCGGCCTCCATCAGGCTGGCCGCCTGCGTCATGAACATCACGCGGGTGCTCAGGTACACATAGGGATAGAGGACAAAGCCCAAGACCAGTATGGCACCCCACAAGGCGCGCAGGTCTGGCAGGCGGAACTCGCGCGGACTGTCGTAGCCCAGCATGGCGCGCAGCACACCCTGCACCGGCCCGATGGGGTGCAACAAATCGAGGTAGGCAAAGGCGACAATATACGTGGGAACCGCCAGTGGCAGCAGCAAGGCCCAGGTCAACATGCGCCGGCCGGGGAAATCGTAGGCTGTGACCAGCCAGGCGCTGCCGGTGCCCAGCAGCGTGACGACGGTGCCAACGCCCAGCAACAGCAAGAGCGTGTTCTGCAGGGCTTGGGGCAGGACGAACTGCGCCAGGTGGCTCCAGTGCGACAAGCTGGTGTCGAAGGCGGCCCAGGCCAGCGCGGCCACGGGGGCGACCACGCACGCGGCAATGACCAGTGCGGCGATCAGCCAACCGGCGCCGCGTTCGGAAACCGACAGGAACATGGCGCGCAGGCGCCGGGAAAAAGATGTCATGGGTAAACGCAGAGCGGCCTGACGGCCGCTCTGCGCAGTAGCTGGCAAAAGGAAGGGTTAGTTGTCGAAACCAACCTTGTCGACCAGCTCGCTGGCCTGCTTGCGGTTCTTGACCATCTCGGTCAAGGGAAGGGGGTCGATCTTGAGCTCGCCGAAGCTGGCGACGACGGGATCAAGCTTGACGCCTTTGCGAACCGGATATTCATAGTTGGCCTGGGCATAAATGACCTGCGCGGGTTCCGACACCAGGTATTCCAGCAGTTTGACAGCGTTGTCCTTGTTCGGCGCATTCTTGGCTACCGCGGCGCCGCTGATGTTGACGTGAGTGCCGTCGCTCTTGGCGTTGGCGAAGGTCGGACGGATGACTTTGATGGCATCGCCCCACTTGCGTGCGTCGGTGCCCGGTTCGGCGTTCTTCATCTGGCCCACATAATAGGCGTTGGCCAGGCCGATATCGCAGATGCCGCCCAGGATGTCGCGCGCCACGTCGCGATCGCCGCCTGCCGCCTTGCGCGCCAGGTTGGTCTTGACGCCTTGCAGCCATTTTTCGGTGGCCGCCGCGCCGTCGTGTGCGATCATCGAGGCAATCAGCGCCGTGTTGTAAGGGTGCTGGCCCGAGCGGATGCAGACCTTGCCTTTCCATTTCGGGTCGGCCAGTTCTTCATAGGTGAAGCTCTTGAGGTCCAGGTCTTTCTGCACGTACAGCACACGGTCACGCAGGGACAGGGCAAACCACTGGCCATCGTCGCCACGCAGGTTGGCCGGGATCACGCTTTCCAGCGTTTGCGACTTGATGGGCTGAGTGACACCACCCTGCACCAGATCGAGCAGATTGCCCGCGTCTACTGTCATCAGCACGTCGGCCGGCGATTGCACGCCTTCGGCACGCACGCGCTCGAGCAGCCCGTCCTTGACGAAAACGGTATTCACCTTGACGCCGCTTTCCTTGCTGAACTGATCCAGCAGTGGCTGGATGAGCTTGGGTTCGCGCGTGGTGTACACGCTGACCTCTTCGGCAGCCGTGGCGGCGACAGAAAAGGCAGCTAGGCCGGAGAGTGCCAAGGCACGGGCAAGGGGAAGAAGAGCACGGGGCTTGGTTTTCATAAACTCTCCGATAGGGTACTGGCAGGCGACATTGCCTGAACGCGAACGATTATCAATGCGGTAGATGTTAAAAGCAAGAGAAATGGGGCTGTCCAGGTCCGGGTTTCACAGGTCGTGCCAGCACCGCTTTTCTCAAGCGATCAAGACCTGCGCCATCTTGGCTTTCCAGCAAGCATTTCACCCTGCGGCCCAGCTTGACGCAAAGGGTCGGCCGCCAGCATGCTGGCGCGAAGTGTACACGCGGTTTGCCCCATCTTTTGCGGGTTTTATCCGCACTTTCCCAAGAGAACATTTTATTGCCGAGGCCACGCGACTGGGATTTAATCGAAAACCAGTCCTTGGGAGTGCACCGTGGCAACTGCAGTAAAGAAAATGAGCGTGGTCCAGCTGACGGTGCTGACCGCCGTCAATATGCTGGGATCCGGCATCGTGATGTTGCCCGCCAAGCTGGCGCAAGTGGGAACGATCTCGATACTGTCATGGGTGGTCACCGCGCTGGGCTCGCTGGCCCTGGCGTATGCCTTTGCCAAATGCGGTATGTACAGCCGCAAACCCGGCGGCATGGGCGGCTATGCGGAATATGCGTTTGGCCGCTCGGGCAACTTCATGGCCAACTACACCTATGGCGCTTCGCTACTGATCGCCAATGTCGCCATCGCCATCACCGCCGTCGGCTATGCCGTCGAGCTGTTCGGCTGGACCTTGACGCCCCTGGGCGTGGGACTCGCCGCCATTGCCCTGTTGTGGACGACCACGGTGGCGAATTTCGGCGGCCCCCATATCACCGGCCGTATCGGCAACGTCACCGTCTGGGGAGTCATCATTCCTGTCGTGGGCGTCGGCGTATTCGGCTGGTTGCGTTTCAGCCCCGAGGTCTATGCGGCAGCCTGGAATCCGCATGCCATGCCGGTGTTCCAGGCGATGAGCGCGTCCATCGCCATCACGCTATGGGCATTCCTGGGCCTGGAGTCCGCCTGCGCGAATTCCGATGCCGTGGACAACCCAGAACGCAACGTGCCGATCGCGGTGCTGGGCGGCACCGTTGCCGCGGCTGTGATCTACATATTGTCGACCAATGTCATTGCCGGCATCGTCCCCAATGCCGAGCTGGCGGCATCCACCGCACCCTTTGGCCTGGCCTTTGCCAAGCTTTTTACGCCCATGGTCGGGGATGTCATCATGGCGCTGATGATCATGGCTTGCGTGGGCTCCCTGCTGGGCTGGCAGTTCACCATTGCCCAGGTTTTCAAAGGCTCGGCCGACATCGGGTACTTCATGAAAGTGTTCGGCAGGGTTTCCCAAAAGGGGGTGCCGATTGCCGGCATGGTGGTGCTGGGGCTCTGCCAGACCTTGCTGGCGGTGTTGACGATCAATCCACAGCTGAGCAAGCAGTTCGATCTGCTGGTGAACCTGGCCGTGGTCACCAACCTGGTTCCCTATCTGTTGTCTATGGCGGCATTGATGACCATTCAGAAGGCGGCGGGGGTCGAGCCGCGCAAGGCCATGCTGGCCAACGGCATCGCATATGTCGGTGCCGCCTTCAGTTACTTCGCCCTTTACAGCTCGGGCCAGCAGGCCATGATGCTGGGGGGGCTGGCGACCATGCTGGGGTGGACACTGTACGGTACGGTAAGCCGACGGTTCCTGGACACGCAGCCTGGAATAGACTAAGGCAGGAGCGCTTGCTGCGCCGGAACAGCGTGCCTTGTCACGGCGGCCATTGCACAACGTCATGCAAGGGCCGCCGTGCGTTTGGGTGCAGGGTTTGCAGGCATCCCACCCATCTGGAGTGGGGGGCTCGCGGCTAGGGGCATGCCATATTGAACGACAGGCATCAGTATCGATAAGCGATACCAGCAGAATGAAGGTATCCATAAGATCTAGGAGGAGCCGTATATGAGTTCGTTAAGTGAAACGCCGCGTGTGCCAGGCACCATCGCAATGGGCAACCGAGAGCTTGGTCCGGTCGAGCTGAGCCAGCGGGTAGAGCAAATCGCCGGCGGCCTCGCGCGCCTGGGCGTAGGCGCGCAAAGCCGGGTGGCGGTGCTGATGCGCAATGATCCGGTTTTGCTCGAGGTTTCCCTGGCAGCCTCGCTGCTGGGCGCTGCCGCCGTCCCTATCAATTGGCATGGCACGCAACGTGAGGTCCGCTACGTGCTGGACGATTGCGCGGCGCAAATCGTGTTTGTGCACGCCGATCTGCTTGACTTGATCGGCGACTGGCCGGCGCACAGGGCAGTGGTGGTCGACACGCCCCTGGAAATTCGGCAAGCCTTCGATATGGGCCCGCCGCCCGGGGCCGCCATCGGAACCGGCCACCTGCGTTGGAACGAGTGGCTGGCCGACTCCCCCCGGTACGAAGGGCCAGGTCATGCCGCGCGCCCCAGTGTCATCTACACCTCGGGGACCACCGGCGCGCCCAAGGGTGTGCTGCGCGATATACCGACACCGCAGCAGGTGGCCGCAGGGCAAGTGCTCTCGCGCTCGGTCCACGGCATGCAAGAGGGCATGCGTACAGCACTGATCGGCCCCGCCTATCATTCGGCGCCAAACATGTACGCATTGAGTGCCTTGCGTCTGGGCGGGTATCTGCTGGTGATGCCGCGCTTCGATCCTGAAGCATTGCTGGCCGCCATCGAGCAACACCAGCTCACCCACCTGACCATGGCGCCAACCATGTTTGTGCGTCTGCTGCGCCTGCCTGCCCAGACGCGTCAGCGCTACGACCTGTCGTCGCTGCGGTTCGTGTCGCACGCGGCGGCGCCATGTCCCCCTGACGTCAAGCATGCCATGATCGAGTGGTGGGGGCCCATCATCCTTGAGTATTACGGCTCTACCGAGACCAGCGCCGTGGTCGCCTGCAACAGCCAGGAATGGCTTGCCCATCCGGGAACGGTTGGGCGCGTGGTGGCCAATGCCAGCGTCGAAATCGTAGACGACTCGGGCCAGGCCGTGCCGCCGGGCACGACGGGGGAAATCTACGCCTGCCGGCTCGACGGGCCGGGCTTCAGCTATATCAATCGTCCCGAGGAAACCGCCACGTCGCATCGGGGCCCCAGGGTATCGACCGGCGACGTGGGGTACTTCGATGACGAGGGTTACCTGTACATATGCGACCGCAAGCGCGACATGGTGATTTCAGGCGGCGTCAATATCTATCCTGCTGAAATCGAGTCTGTCCTGCAGGCAATGGCCGGCGTGCACGACTGCGCGGTCTTTGGCGTACCCAACGAGGAGTTTGGCGAATCCTTGATGGCGGTGATCGAGGCGCAGCAAGGCGTCAGCCTGAGCGCCGATGCGGTGCAGGCCTACCTGCGCCAGCACCTGGCTGGTTTCAAAGTGCCGCGTCATATTGAATTTCGCCAGGACCTGCCGCGCGAGGACTCCGGCAAGATTTTCAAGCGCCGGTTGCGCGAGCCTTATTGGCAGGGCCGCCAGAATCGGGTTTGATCGGGCCTGGGCTCGGGAGAGCACAATGCCCAGGTGTACGGGGAGTTCGGCGTGGGCGACGCCGAACTGCAGCGCTTGCGGGCCCTTCAGGCAATCTGAAAGCCTATCGGGCAGGCGTGCTGAGTGGGTGTCAACCCGTCTTGGCGTGATCCCTGTATTCACCTAATATCATCAGAGGTGTCACACCAGCGGGCAGGCTGATGTCGGGCTACAGATGTCGTTGGTTTGCCCGGGAATCCAGCCATGGAGGCATTCTTGAGCCAAAGTCCAGTGCAATCCCATACCCGGATGTTCCGTGGCTGGCTGGTGGTTGCCGGCGCATTTGGCGTCATGCTCGTAGGTTTTGGCAGCGCCTATACCTTCGGCGCCTTCGCCGAATCCCTGCAGAATGAGTTTGGCGGCTCGCGCGGGTCGACCTCGCTGGTGTTCTCGCTGGCGGGTTTTCTTTACTTCAGCCTGGGTGTGCTCAGTGGACCGCTGGCCGACAGGTGGGGCGCACGACGCCTGGCGGTTGCCGGCATGATCCTGGTCGGGTTGGGCCTGGTGGCGGCCAGCGCCGCACGCAGCCTGTTCGAGGTCTATGTGGCCTACGGCCTGGGGGTAGGGCTGGGCATAGGTTTGTCCTATGTGCCTGTCATCAGCGTGGTGCAGCGCTGGTTCGCCAGGCGCCGCGGGCTGGCGTCGGGCCTGGCTGTCAGTGGCATAGGCCTGGGCACGTTGGTCATGCCGCCGCTGGCGGCAGCCTTGATCGAAACCCTGGGGTGGCGCGGCGCCTACCTGGTGCTTGGCGGCGTTGCCGCGGTCGTGGGCGTGGGCATGGCCCTGCTCATCGAAAACGACCCGCGAGATCGCGGCTTGGGGCCGGATGGCGACCCAATAACTAACGTGTCGGCGCAGGCGCAAGGGATGTCGGTCGGGCAAGCTATTCGCACCCGCCGCTTCCTGATCCTGTATGTCGCCTGCGTGATCTGTTCTTTCACGTTGTTCGTACCCTTCGTGCACCTGGTTCCCTATGCCATGGACCATGGCGTGACGCCAGCGTCGGCTGTGCTGCTGCTGGGCGCAATCGGCATCGGCAGCACTATCGGACGCTTCTTTCTGGGTGGTCTGATGGACAGGATAGGGCGCGGGTTTGCGCTGGTTGCCATGTTCATCGGCATGGCGCTGGCCCTGGTCGTCTGGGCCATGGCCACCAGTTGGTGGCCGCTGGCAGTCTTTGCCTTCGTCTATGGCATGTTCTATGGCGGATGGGTCGCCATCCTGCCCGCGGTCGTCATGGATGCATTTGGCGGGCGCCATCTCAGCAGCATCATCGGCATACTCTATACCAGCGTGGCGCTGGGCACCCTGATTGGCCCCAGCGCCGCCGGCTTCGCCTTCGACATCACCCAGAGCTATACCTTGACCATCGTGGCGGGTATCTGCGCGAATATCCTGGCCGCCGGCATCGTGGCAACCACGCTGAAGATGCCTTTGCCCATGGCCCGCGAGTTGCTGCAGGCTGATGTTCCTCTATTCAAGGACGAAGCATGAACCAAGCCATTGCGCGTTTCAGTGCTGCACAAATCGGGTGCTTGCCAGGCACTCTGGGATTCGAGTGGGTTGATGCCAAGGCAGGTTTTGTGCACGGACGCCTCGACGTTCAAAAGCATCATCTGGCGCCTAACGGCTTCCTGCACGCGGCAACCGTCGTGGCGCTGGCCGATACCGCCTGCGGCTTTGGCTGTACGATTTCGTTGCCAGAGGGCGCTACGGGTTTTACGACGGCCGAGCTCAAGGCCAATTTCATTGGTACCGCGCGCGAAGGCGGCGTGTTTTGTCATGCGCGGCTGGTGCATGGCGGGCGCACGACCCAAGTGTGGGATGCCGAGGTGAAAAGCGAGACCAGCGGCAAGACTATAGGGCTGTTCAGGTGCACCCAGATCGTCTTGCGCGCTGTATAGCGGGTTGCCCTCATTCGCGCTGGCGGCCCCCCGCCGGTGCGATCAAACCCTATTCGTAGACAAACACGCTATCGCCAAGCTCGATGGTGGGAAACACGTCTTTTTCCTCCCAGTAGTCCTGGGTGTGTTGCCATTCGGGTTTGGCGCCTTGCTTGGGTAGCAGGTGCACGCCTCGCATGATGTAGCCGGGATTGAAGTTTTCAGGGGATATCCAGGGCATCAGGGGCATATCCCGGTCTTCACCGCGCAGGGCGGGCGCGACTTTCCTGACACCGGTGTCCTTCATGTGCTTGAGCAGCCGGCACACAAAATCGGCCACCATGTCGACCCGCAGTGTCCAGCTGGCACGGAAGTAGCCGAATACCCAAACCATATTGGGCACGCCGGTGAACATCATGCCCCGGTAGGTGACCGTGTCGGAAAACACCAATGGCTTGCCGTCTATGGTGAAGGCGATGTCGCCCAGCACATTCAGGTTGAAGCCGGTGGCGGTAACGATGATGTCGGCGTCCAGCTGCTTGCCTGACTTCAGCAGGACACCGTTTTCGGTGAAGGTTTCGATTTCATCTGTGACGACCGAGGCCTTGCCGGTATTGATGGCCTTGAAGAGATCACCGTCGGGAACAAAGGCCACGCGCTGGCGCCAGGGTAAATACCTGGGCGTGAAGTGGGTATCCACATCGAAGTCGTCGCCCAGGTGGGTGCGCACGTCGGCGATCAGTTCTCGCTTGACCACCTCGGGCTCGTCGAACGCCCGGCGAGCGAATGCGGCCTGATCGTAGAGGATCTTCTTGCGCACGATCTGGTGTATCCAGTCTTCATCGATTTCCAATTCGCGCAGCATGTCGGCCAGTACATTGACGTTGCGAGCAGACCTGAAATAGGTGGGCGAGCGTTGCAGCAAGGTGGTGTGTTTGCAGTCGGCGGCAATCGCGGGCACCAACGTGGCCGCGGTGGCACCCGACCCGATGACCACGACGTTCTTGTCCTGGTAGTGCAGATCGTCCGACCAGGTCTGCGGGTGCACGATCTTGCCCTTGAACTTGCGCATGCCCGGCCATTCCGGCGTATAGCCTTCGGAGTGCCGGTAGTAGCCCTGGCACATCCACAGAAATCCGGTGACGATGCGCAGGGTTTCCCCGGTGTCCTTGCGCAGGACTTCGAGCGTCCAGGTGCTGTCCTGGCTGGACCAGTTCGCCGCTGTAATCTGATGCTGGTAGCGGATATGCGCGCCGAGCTGGTTTTCTTCAATGACCTCGCCCATGTAAGACAGGATCTCTTGCGCGGTGGCGATGGGCGCGTTGGTCCAGGGCTTGAAGCTATAGCCAAAGGTATAGAGATCGCTGTCGGACCGGATGCCGGGATAGCGATGGGTGAACCAGGTGCCACCGAAGCTTTCCAGGGCTTCGAGCACCAGAAAGCTCTGGCCCGGGCATTGCTTGGTAAGGTGATAGGCTCCGCCGATACCGGAAATTCCTGCCCCGACGATCACCACATCGAAATGCTCGGTCTGTTGACCGGCGGCCTGGGTGGGTATGGATGCCTGAGTCATTGCTTCCTTTTTGCAGGTTTTGACAGTGAAACTCTTGCGTTGCCATCCGGGCGGTCGATGCGCTTATCGGCGCGGCGCCGGTGGATTGCCGGCATCATGCGCCTGATGGGGTTTGTTGCCGACAACGTCGGGGACAACGCCAGATCCGGTACGTTCCTATGCTGCGGCTTACGAAGCCAGACGCCGGGCATGACGCCGTGCCCCCTCGGCCAGCGGGCGCCAGCCGGCGGAGCAGGGCGAGGCCCATGCATCTTGTGTCTTATTTTGGCGAACTCCGACTCGGCAAGCAAGAAGATACTCGCCGCATGGGGGTAAACCATAGATTGCGCGTGCGCGCGACGGCGAATGGCGGGGCTGCGCGGCACGCCCCGTTTAGCGGTAGACCAGGCCCCCATCGATCAACGGCGCCTGGCCGGTCATGTAGTCTCCGTCGGGCCCGGCCAGAAAGGACACCAGGCCTGCCACGTCATCCGGTGTTTCCGCGCGCCCCAACGCGATGTTGCTGACATATTTCTTGTACGTTTCGCCCACCGGGGCGCCGGTAATGTCGGCCATCAACTTGTCTATGGTCACCCACATGTCGGTGCCGACCACGCCGGGGCAGTAGGCATTCACCATAATCCCCGAACTGGCGTATTGGCGGCGGCCTGGATGCCCCACAAGACCCCCTGGATGTTGACCTTGAGTATCCTGTCGACCTCCTCGGGCGTAACGTCGGCCAGCGTCTTGACTGGGCGATGCCGGGCGTAGACAGACCATTTGCACCATGTATGGGCAGCAGCCTTCTGGTACATTCGATCGGGTCTGAAACTGATGGATTGTCGATGCTGTTCACCTCCAGGCCCACAGAGCAACGCGTACTGACTGTCTCTATCTGGTGGACGGTGGCCATCGCCATCCTTGGTGTCATCTTCGGGCTGATATCCCGATCGCAGGCGATTATTTTCGATGGGGTGTTCGCCGCCATCGATGCCGGCATGTCCATCCTGGCCCTGGTAGTCTCGCGCCTGTTGCTAAGCTCGGGCAGCAAACGGTTCCAGTACGGTTTCTGGCACCTGGAACCCCTGGTGGCCCTGTTTAATGGCACGGTGCTGCTGGCAATCAGCGTCTATGCCTTCATCAATGGCGTAAAGGGCCTGATGTCAGGTGGCAACTCGGTGGCCTTCGATGGCGCGATCATTTACTCCGTCATCGTATGCGTCGTGTGTTTCGGCCTGTATTTCTACGAGCGTTGGGCCAATCGCAGGCTGGAATCCGAATTCATCACCATCGACATGAACAGCTTCCTGATGTCGGGTTTCATCACGCTGGGTCTGTTCGTGGGGTTTGGCGTGGCCAGGTTGCTGACGATCATGGGGTATCCGCAATGGGAACCCTATGCCGATTCCATTATCTTGATGGTAGTGGTGGGGGGCTTGTTCCCCGTGCCGCTGGGCATCATCCGGCGCGCCGTGAAAGACGTGTTCCTGATTGCGCCCATCGATGCCACCAACCATGTGAAAGAGGTGATGCTCAAGGCCAAGGCGCATTACGGCTTCATCGATTTCCATATGTATGTGGCAAAAATCGGGCGCATGCACATGATAGATATCCACGTGCTGATCCCCGAGGATTTCGACGGCACCGTGGCGACATTCGACGATATCCGGGCCAGCATCGGGACGCAGCTTGACGATTTCGCGCACCTGGACGAATGGCTGTCCATCAGCTTCACCGCCAATAAGCGTTGGATCTGAAAACGGGGCGCCTGGCCACCCTATCAAAGCGGCGGCAGGGGCACCCTTGCCGCATATTCACCTTCGTGATAAACCAAAAAACAATATCCCACGCTCGATCTGCCCGGAGGAAAAATGACCGATTCTCTACATGTCGTTTGCCCGCATTGCGCCACGGTCAATCGTTTGCCAAGCGCCCGGCTCAACGAGCAGCCCACCTGCGGCAAGTGCAAGCAGGCCCTGTTCCAGGGGCAGGTGCTTGAGTTGAACGCAAGCAGTTTCCAGCAGCATGTCTCGCGTAACGATATTGCCGTGCTGGTGGATTTCTGGGCGCCCTGGTGCGGCCCCTGCAAGATGATGGCTCCAGCCTATGCGCAAGCCGCGCAAAGGCTGGAGCCACGGTTGCGCGTGGCCAAGCTGAACACCGAGGATGCGCCGGATATTGCCGCAGCCTACGCCATTCGCAGCATTCCCACCCTGGCCTTGTTCAAAGGGGGGCGCGAGGTGGCGCGCCAGGCGGGCGCGATGGATCTCAATGGCATTCTGGCATGGGTGAATGCGCACCGCGGCTCTTAACTGCGCTGATGGAGTCGTCTCTTGACGGCCTGGAACAGGTGTTCCAGGCCAAACGAGACATCAACCACGTTGCCGTCCAGGAAAAATGCGGGGGATCCCTGCACGCCGCTGGCATGCGCGCTGGCGCGATGCTCTTGTACGCGCTGCAGGTAGATGTGATCTGCCATTTCCGCGTCGTAGCGCCGCATGTCGAGCTCGAGCTCGACGGCGTACCGACGCAAGGCTTCAGGGTCCAAGCGTGATTGATGTTCGAACAGGCGGTCGTGCATTTGCCAGAATTTGTTTTGTCCGCCTGCAGCCTCGGCCGCCTCGGCGGCCAGTTCGGCATGCGGATGGGCTTCCAGCACGGGGTAGTGGCGAAACGCAAAACGAATCTCGCTGGGGAAATCCTTCAGCAACAGCTTGACTGCCGGACAGGCCTGGGCACACAAGGGGCATTCAAAATCGCCATACTGGACCAAAGCGAGCTTGGCCGCACGCGGACCTAGAACGTGGTCATAGTGGGCAATCGGTTGGCTAAGAAGCTGTCGCGCGGTCTGATCGGCCATGGGAACACCTCCGGGGTGACGCGGCTGACGTTGTGATGTCCAGCATACGCCTCAATGAAGCGCCGGCAAAGATGCGTCGCACAAAGTTGTCGGCCAGGGCGAGTGTGCCCCGCGGTAATCGACGCCGGCGGAGCTTGGTCACGCCGTGGATGTCAAGCGGCCCAAAGCCTGCCGTCGCCACGCAAGGACGGCCGTGGCCATCCCTGCGTGGCTGAAAGCCATTATGGCGCGTTTTCCAAAAGAGGTGGCAGCGGGCAGTCCAGCGCATCCGCGATAGCGCGCAGCAGTTCGGCTTCGGTCGTGGTCAGCACGCCGTCATGCTCGACGGCTTGCGCCAGGGCTTGCAGCAAGGGCCGTTTTTCCGAAGGCTGCAGCTGGCTTAGGCGATTGACGGCGAATTCCAGTGTCTGCGCCGAGGCCACCATGGGCGGTTGCAGTTGCAAACCCTGGAAGGGCAGGTTGGCTGTGGCCGTCTGGAAGGCGGCCTGGGCGGGCCCCGTGTTGGGGTGCCCGGCTTGTATCACCGCTGACAGCAGTGATTCGCATTCGTCGCGGTAATCGGCCAGCTTGCCCGAGCTGTGGCCGGTCGGCGGCGCTTCGAGGTTGTGCACGATGATGCGGTGCAGTGCCCATTCCATCAAGCTGATCCGTTTATCGGCCTGGATAAGCAGATCAAGACAGGTCTTGAAGGTAGCGTATTGCGCCGGCGACAACTGCTTGAGAGCGGGCAGGGAAAGCTCGAGCAGCGGCAGCCGCAGCCGAGGCTCCAGATTGGCGTAGCGCGGCAGCAGCGCCTGCAGCGCGCTATAGACTTCGGGCTGGGCATGTTTTTGCAGCGCGGCAAGCTGCTGTGCCTGGATATCAGGCGACTGGCTCAAGAGCAGGCCATACACCACGGCGCGCGCGGAATAGGAGTCGTGCGCAGCGTCCTTTAGCACCGGATCCAGCGTCTCCAGCATGCGTTGGGCGTACTGGACATGCTGTGACCCCGGTTGCCCGATGGCGTCGATCGTCGTATGCGCGGCCGCCACCGAAACGGAGCCCTCGTTGCTATCCTTGGCGGCGTGTTCGGCGGCCATGACGCTTGCCGCTGCCATGGTGACGGCGTTCAGGCGCGCGCGCGCGTTCACTGGCGGCGGGGTCGGCTCGGCCAGCGCCCCTTCCTGCACCACGGCGAATTGCCCATCCCATTGCGGCTGGATGCGGCGGATGCGTTCCGGCAGCGGCGGATGCGTGGCCATCATGGCGCTGAACGACGTGCTCACGGCCTGGCTGAAGAACATATGGCTGTATTCGGTGGCATTGGCGGCCTGCACTTGCGAGCCGGGCTGATAGCCGCCGATTTTCTTGAGCGCACCGGCGATGCCGTCAGGGTCGCGGGTGAACTGCACGGCCGATGCGTCGGCCAGGAACTCGCGCTGGCGGCTGACGGCGGCCTTGATCAGGTTGCCGAAAAAAGTGCCGGCAAAGCCGATGACGACCAGTGCCAGGCCGATACAGGCAATGGCAGCCATGGCCGCGCCGGCCTTGTTGTCGGAGCCGCCGCGCCGAAAGGGCGCGCTGCGCAGCAGCAGGTAGCCCACCAGGCCGATCAGCAGTATGCCGTGCAGCGTTGCCACCAGCCGTATGTTCAGCTTCATGTCGCCATGGAAAACATGGCTGAATTCGTGGGCAATCACGCCTTGCAGTTCGCTGCGGTTCAGCAGGTGCAGGCAGCCGCGCGTGATGCCGATGACCGCATCCTGCGGGGAATGCCCGGCCGCGAACGCATTGATGGCGTCATCCTCGATCACATACACGGGCGGCACGGCAATGCCTGAAGCAATGGCCATTTCCTCGACCACATTCAGGATCTTGCGCTCGTCCAGGTCGGTCGTGCCGGGGTTGATCAATCGCCCATTCAGGGATTCGGCTACGGCCTTGCCGCCGCTGCGCAGTTGGAAGTGCTTGAAGAGGCTGCCCAGCACTACCACGGTGACGACCAGCACCGAAATGGCTAGCACCAGTTCCCAGTCGAACAATTCCAGCGCACGGCTCATCCAGCTGCTGGCGACGTTGTAGTCGGCATCCGACGAAAGAACGTCGAACCCCGCCAGGATCAGGACGACGGCCACACTGCTCATGGCGATCAGGCTGATAACGGCCAGGCACAGCAGGGTAACCAGGCGGGCAGTATTGCGCTTGGCCCTGTCCTGCTGTTCGAAAAAATTCATGGCGCGCCTGGGTTAGAAAGATACTTTGGGCGCGGCCTGGATGGCCTGGCTGTCTTCGAACACAAGCAGGCTTGCATCGGTGCCATGGCCAAACATGCCGGCCACCAGCACGGGCGGGAAGGTTTGCTTGTAGGTGTTGTAGGCCATGACCGAATCGTTGAACGCCTGGCGCGCGAACGCCACCTTGTTCTCGGTGCTGGTGAGCTCTTCCGACAACTGCTGCATATTCTGCGACGCTTTCAGGTCGGGATAGGCTTCCATGACCACGTTCAGGCGACCCATCGCACTGGTCAGGGCGCCTTCGGCGCCGCCCAACTGGCTCATGGCGGCGGCGCTGCCCGGGTTGGCCGCCGCGGCTTGCAAGCCGGCGGCCGCCGTGTTGCGCGCCGCAATCACGGCTTCGAGTGTGCCGCGTTCGTGCGACAGATAGCCCTTGGCGGTTTCCACCAGGTTGGGGATCAGGTCGTGGCGCCGCTTGAGCTGGACTTCGATCTGCGCGAACGAATTCTGGAAGCGGTTGCGCAGGGAAACCAGGCGGTTGTAGATGCTGATGCCATAGAGCGCCAGTACGGCCAGGATGACGAGGATAACGATGGTGGTGATGCCCATTTTCTTGTTTCCAGTACGTTAGGTGCGGGATGAAACCAGCCGCGCCGCCGGATGGCTGCAGCCGCGCCAGTATTGCGCAGCCTGAAATGTCTCATGAATTGCAGCCGGGGCGCCATTTTCCATTCATGATTCCGCATTCGTGTTGCCGCAAGGGGCCGGGGCGGTGGCTGGGGCTTGCCGCAAACCTGGCGTGATATATTCGTCATCAGATTGCCCGATCAGGCAATACCCACAAGTACACGGATTCCACAATGTCTTTCGCGCACACCGCTGTTCATGCGATCACGACCACCCCGGTCGCCGCTCGCGTGCGCGCCGCGAATCCGCCGCCACCTGTCGCATTTCGGGCCGACGTTGTCGTCGCGGGCGTACATCCGCCACGCGCCATCGTCCTGGGCTGATTCCAGCCCGCCTCGCGGCTCCAGCTTAAACTTCCATTTCCTGCCCTGGGCGCATGCGCCTGGCGGGTAGCTGGAGCCTGTTTGATTCCTGACAGGTATTCATCATGACTTTCAAAACAAGCTCTTGGGCCAGCTATGGTTCCATGGCACTGTTCGTGCTGCTGTGGGGCAGTGCGGCCATTTTCACGCGCTGGGGCCTGGACCACGGTTCGGCCTTCGCCTTTCTGGTGCTGCGCTTTGCGCTGGCGCTGGCTGTGCTGCTGGCTCTGGGCCTGGCCCGGCGGCGATGGTTGCCGGCGGCAGGCAGCCGGCGCGGCGTGGCGGCCACCGGTCTGCTGCTGATCGGCAGCTACTCGATCTGCTACTTCCAGGCCATGGCCCATGGCATTACGCCCGGGGTGATGGCCACGCTGCTGGGTGTGCAGCCCATCCTGACCCTGGTGCTGCTCGAGCGCCGGTTTTCCGTCCTGCGCCTGTGCGGCCTGGTTCTGGCGTTGGGCGGCTTGGTGTTGGTGGTCTACCAAAGCCTGGTCGTGGCGCGTTTTTCCGTGTCCGGCATGGCTTATGCCCTGGGCTCGCTGTTATGCATGACGCTAGGCGCCATCCTGCAGAAACGCATACAGCAAGCGCCCCTGGAAGTGCTGCCCTTGCAGTATGGCGTCAGCCTGCTGCTGTGCCTGGCCTTCGTGCCTTTCCAGCCTTTCCGTTTCGAGCTGAACGTGGGCTTTCTTGTGCCCTTGCTGTGGCTGGGCCTGATCATTTCGGTTGTGGCGCAGTTGCTGTTGTACCGCATGATCCAGTCCGGCAACCTGGTGAACGTGACCAGCCTGTTCTACCTGGTGCCGGTCGTGACGGTATTGCTGGACTACCTGATCCTGGGTAATGCGTTGTCGCCGCAAAGCCTGGGGGGCATGGCCGCCATTCTGCTGGGCCTGGTGCTGGTGTTTCGGCAGTCGCAGTAAAGGCCCAGCACTGGCGCGCGGCCAGAGCCCGCGCCAAGCCGTAACAGCCGCACTACAATGCGTCGCCATGACGCCGATATCGCGGTCTATCATGGCCGCGTCATGGCGCAAGCCAAGGTTCGGCGGTTACGGACATTCCCAGGATGGAGCAGCGTTGCCAGGTGACAATGACCCGAAGCAAACTTGTTGATGATGAGTCGTTGGGCTCGCCGAGTATCCCGCACGAGAGCAGGGCGGCTGGTGCTCCGGTGGCGGTGCCGGCCTGCGCGGGCGTACCGGAAATGGATCCCAAATATCGCAAGGCGGGCAGCTACCATCACGGCAATCTGCGGGCCGCCCTGGTCGAATGCGGCATGCACATCCTGGATACCCAGGGCATAGAAGCCATGAGTTTGCGTGGCGCCGCGCGCCTGGCGGGGGTTTCCCAGACGGCCCCCCGCAATCACTTCTCGGACAAACGCGGTTTTCTGGCGGCCATCGCCGCCGAAGGCTTTGTGCAGCTCAAGCATGGGCGCGCGCTGTCCATTCGTTCGGGTATGACGGCGGGCGAGCGTATCTACGTGCTCGCGTTCAACTACGTCCAGTTCGCGCTCGACCGGCCCGCGCTGTTTCACCTGATGTTCGGCCCGGAAATCTCCGACCGGGCGGAATATCCGGAACTCGACGCCAAGGCCACGGCCTCGTTCGACCTGATGCGCGGCGTCATCGAAGATATTCTCAAAGAGCGCCAGGCCACGATCTATCCGGTGGAAACCGCGGTCTCCATGGTCTGGAGCGCGATGCACGGCCTGGCGATGCTGCTGAAGGAAAGCCGGCGCATGCCGCTGTACCAGCAGGGGAAATCACCCGAAGAACAGTGCCGGGACCTGGCCGAGGTACTGCTCACGGGCATCGTGGGTCCGCCCGTCGAACACGTCGCCATCGTCAGGCAAGAGGGTCGTCGGCGGCATCCCCGCCAGGCAAATCTGCCCGATCTGTAGAAAGGTCAGTGCTCGCATTCTTGCCAAGGGTTATCCCTAATGTTGACAATGCATACATTGAATTATATTGAAGATGTCAACTTCAGGGTGGCCTTGTCCGTTTGGGCCAAAGCTGTTGCACGGGCATCCGTTTTGGGTGAAGCCCAAAGCGTGGCTGTGTTCGTGCCGGCGTCCCTGGCGGCTTTTTGATACGACTTCAAACCTTCGCCGCGAAGCATCGCGTGCGACTTATTGTGCTCAGATGGAGCCTGAAAAATGCAGAACCGCGTAACCAAGTTGTTGGGTATCCGCTATCCCATCGTCCAGGGTGGCATGCAGTGGGTAGGCCGTGCCGAACTGGCCGCCGCCGTGTCCAATGCCGGCGGCCTGGGCATCGTCACCGCCCTGACCCAGCCCACGCCCGATGACCTGTTCAAGGAAATCGCGCGCACCCGCACCATGACCGACAAGCCGTTCGGCGTGAACCTCACGATTCTGCCCACGATCAACCCGCCGCCGTATGCCGAATACATGCAGGCCATCATCGAAGGCGGCGTCAAGATCGTGGAAACCGCGGGCAACAGCCCCAAGGACTCCATCGGTACCCTCAAGGCTCATGGCATCATCGTCGTGCATAAGTGCACGACGCTGCGCCACGCCCTGTCGGCCGAGCGCAACGGTGTGGATATCGTCAGCATCGACGGCTTCGAATGCGCCGGCCACCCCGGCGAGGACGACGTTCCCGGCCTGGTGCTGATTCCCCTGGCCACGCGCGCCCTGAAAATCCCGGTCATCGCTTCGGGCGGCATCGCCGACGGGCGTGGCATGGCTGCCGCTTTCGCACTGGGCGCCGAAGGCGTCAACATGGGCACGCGCTTCTTCGCAACCGTCGAAGCCCCCGTGCACGACAACATCAAGCAGGCGCTGGTGGCGGCGGGTGAACGCGACACCAAGCTCATGTTCCGCACCATGAACAACACCACGCGTGTTTTGCGTAACGCCGTGTCGGAAGAAGTGGTGGCCATGGAACAGCGTCCGGGCGGCTGCAAGTTCGAAGACATCCGTCACCTGGTGGCAGGCGTGCGCGGCCGTGAAGCCCTGCAAAACGGCGACGTGGACGGCGGCTCGATCGCAGCCGGCCAGGTCGTGGGCCTGATCGACGACATCCCCACCTGCGCCGTACTGATCGAACGCATGGTCGAAGATTGCCGCAAGCACCTGTCCATGGGCCTTAGCTGGGCCGACAGCTCGTACCGCGAAAGCGCGCAAGAACGACAGGCTGCCTAAGCTGGCGTTGCCGTTTTAACCGCGGTAAATGGCGGGATACGTCTTCAGGGCGTATCCCGCCTTTGCATTGGAACGCCCGCTTGGCCGCCGATATTCACTGCTATTTCAAGCCGCCAAGGTGTAAGATGCGCGCCATATCAAATGGCGGCAGCCTCATGGCCAGCCACTGTCTTGATGTAACCGGCAAGAGCGCAATGCCGGTAGACAGAGTCGAATCCTGTCCCCGCAACCATCAACGTGTTTTCCTGTCGTCGCTACTGGTGTTAGAAGAATGATCGTTCGCCCACGCCCGCATTGGCTGCGCATGCTGTTCGTTCTGCGGGGGTCCATCATTCTGGACATCATGCCGCAGCTGGTCTTCACCACCTGCCTGGCAACCCTGGTCACCTTCCTGCATGGCCAGGTATACGTCTGGAAGATTCCCCTCACTTTCGTGCCGTTCTCGTTGATCGGCCTGACCCTGGCCATCTTCCTGGCGTTTCGCAACAGCACCAGCTATGCCCGCTATTGGGAAGCCCGCAATCTTTGGGGCTCGATGCTGACCGAAACCTGCGTCCTGACGCGCCAGGCGCTGACCCTGGTCGACGACAAGGCCCAGGCCCCGATATTCGTGCACAGGCTGATCGCCTTTGTGCACGCCTTGCGCCATCAGCTACGCGGTACCGACCCCGGCGCCGACTTCGATCGCCTGCTGCCACCCGAAGATCGTGCGCGAGTGGCCCAGGCCCGCTACAAGCCGGCCATGCTGCTGCTGATGGCGGGGCAGTGGCTGGGCGACAGGCGCAAGGAAGGCAGCCTGGAACCCGCCCTGGGCCAGGCCATGGAAGCGCCCATGGGCCGCTTGACCGCAGCCCTGGGCGGCTGCGAGCGCATCGCCAATACGCCCATACCCTTTACCTATGCGGTCATCATCCATAGAACGATCTATCTGTATTGCTTCCTGCTGCCCTTCGGCCTGGTGGATTCCATCGGCGTCATGACCCCGGTGATCGTGGCCTTTGTCGCCTACACCTTCTTTGCCTTGGAAGCGCTGGGCGCGCAGATAGAAGAGCCGTTTGGCACCGAGCAGAACGACCTGGCCCTGGACGCCATCTCGACCGGCATCGAAGCCACGCTGCTGGAAGCCTTGGGCGAGACGGACTTGCCGCGGGCCAAGCCTGCGGTGAATTTTGTGCAGACTTAAGGCCGGTCTGCTCTTGGCGCCATGCAGCAGGCCTGATGGCGCCCATGCCCGTGCGGCGGCATGAGGCGCTACGCCTGCATAGCGCAGCCATGGGCGGGAAGCCTTGCTCGCCCAGCCTGGCCCAGGGGCTCCGTGCACACCCTCCAGACGCTTTCCCCAAGTGCGGGCCAGCCGTGCGTCCCGAACATCCCAGACGCATTGCCTCCCAACAAAACTTCCCAGGGCATCGTTTTCCCTAGGTTTTGCATGATTGCGGCCAAGACCTGTTGACGTAGGTTTTTACGTGAACATATTATGAATGTGAATTCATATTCCCTTTCCTGCCGTGACTGATTCCATTACCTATTTAGAACCATCCCTGCTGGCGGAGCGCCAATATGGCGATGCCACCCGCGCGCTGCCAACCAAGCAGCTGCGCTCCGAGCAAACCCGGGAAAAGCTATTGCAAACGGGCAAGACACTGCTGGGCGCTGGTGGTTTCGACGACGTTTCCATCGCCCAGATAGCGGCCGCATCCGGCTGTTCGGTGGGTGCCTTCTACATGCGTTTCAAGAACAAGAAGGCCTATTTTGAATTCCTGCTCGATGGGGTCATTGACCAGGTCCGGCTGGAAACGCAGCAGAGTCTCGCGCTGGGCAGCATCAAAGACCTCAACCTGGAACAGACCATTCAGCTTTGCGTAAAACACCACATCCAGGTGATTCGCACCCACGAAGGCCTGATACGTGCGGCGCTGGCATACAGCATCAACGGCAGCAATGACTGGCAACCCATAGGTGATGTCGGTGTCTGGCTGAATGCGCACTATATCGACCTGATCATCCGCAAAAGCCGAAAGCGCGACAAGGAAACCGCGAAGAAGCAGTTGCTGATCGGCTTGAACATCATCGCCGGCCATCTGATCAACGTCATCACCCATGAAAGGGGCGTGATGCCGCTACATCATCCGGATTTGGCGTTTTGGCTGAGCAGCATCGTATTGCACTGCCTGAAGAGCAAGCCTGCGGATGCCGCCTAGTCCTCTGGACCCCGGCTGAGCATTCCCCGAAAGAGCAGCACCACAGAGCAAGACCAGAAAACCCACCGAGGAGGACGTGAAGTGAAAGCAGCTGTATTCCATGGCCCAGGTCAGCCCATGACCATAGAAAATGTCGAAATCCAAGCGCCAGGGCGCAATGAAGTCTTGGTGCGCACCCATGCTGCCGGGCTGTGCCATAGCGACTTGCACTTCATCCAAGGCAAGTACCCGACTCCGGTTCCCACCATCCTTGGCCACGAAGCTGCGGGCGTGGTCGAAGCCGTTGGCGACGGCGTAACCCATGTGAAGCCCGGCGACCATGTCGTATCGTGCCTGTCAGTATTCTGCGGGCATTGCGAATTCTGCGTTGGCGGTCACCTGAGCATTTGCAACAACACCGCAGTCAAGATGATGCCGGGCGTCGCCAAGCGCCTGCAGTGGAAGGGCGAACACCTTAACCAGTACCTGAACCTATCGTCGTTCGCCGAGAAAATGCTGGTGCACGAGAACGCCCTGGTGAAGATCCGTGACGACATGCCGCTGGATCTGGCCGCGCTGCTGGGTTGCGGTGTGCTGACCGGCTATGGTTCGGTCACACGCAGCGCGCGTATCGAGGCCGGTAGCAGCGTTGCCGTGATCGGCTGCGGCGGCGTGGGCTTGTCCACGATCCATGCCGCCCGCCTGGCCGGCGCGGCGCGCATCATCGCGGTCGATATCGATCCCGCCAAGCTGGAAATGGCCAAGCTCTTTGGCGCCACCGACGGCGTGGACGCCAACGACCCCGATATGGTCAAGAAGATCATCGCTCTCACCGATGGCGGGGTGGACTATGCCTTCGAATGCATCGGGTTGAAGCAATCCACCGAAGCCTCGTTCGCCATGCTGCGGCCTCGCGGTTTGTCCACCATCGTTGGCATGATTCCCCTGGGCACCAAGATTGAACTGCATGGTTTCGATTTCCTGCGCGAGCGGCGCATCCAGGGTTCGATGATGGGGTCCAACAACTTCACGGTAGACATTCCCCGCCTGGTCGACTTCCACATGCAAGGCCGCATGCAACTGGATCAGCTCGTGTCTCAACGCCTGCGGCTGGAAGATATCAATGAAGGCTTTGACGCCATGCAGCGGGGCGGCATCGCGCGCAGCGTCATCGTATTCGAGCAGTAGGAAACAGGTGAAGCAGCAGGACCCCATCAACCATAGAACTTATCGCCCATATCACTATGCCTATCGTCAATTTCATCAGTTACAACGGCCAGCGTCACACTGTTGACGTTTCCGAGAACGAAGTCCTGATGCAGGCCGCCGTCGGTAACGGCGTTTCCGGCATCGACGCCGATTGCGGCGGGCAGTGCGCTTGCGCCACTTGCCATGTCTACATCGATGCGCCGTGGGCCGCTATTTTGCCGCGCATGGACGATCGTGAGGACCAAATGCTGGAACTGGCCAATGAGCGCAGCGATGCCTCTCGTCTGGCATGCCAGATCAGGGTGACCGCGGAGCTGGACGGTATTGAAGTACGGCTGCCAGAAGGGCAGCACTGATCCACCACAGGAGGAGCCGAGATGAAGCTAGCCAATAATGACGTACAAGAAGCAGCCCGTGCCCAAGCCTTTTCCATGCCGTTAGAGGAAATCGACCCGGCCAATCCCGATTATTTCGAGAACGGTACGGTGGGCCATTATTTCGCGCGTTTGCGCCGGGACAACCCGGTGCATCACGCCACCAATCCGATATTTGGTGACTACTGGTCGATTACGCGATACCAGGACATCATGCATGTGGACACGAACCACGGCATTTTTTCCTCGGACTGGTCGCAGGGCGGCATTTCGCTTACCAACGAGCCGGAAGCAGAAAACCGCCTGCAGATGTTCATTGCAATGGACCCGCCCAAGCACGATGTGCAGCGCAAGGCGGTCACCCCCATCGTGTCGCCCACCAACCTGGCCAATATGCAGGAGCAGATCCGCGAGCGCACCTGTAACGTGCTCGATAGCCTGCCGCGCGGCGAAACCTTCAACTGGGTGGACAAGGTTTCCATCGAGCTCACCACGATGATGCTGGCGACGCTCTTTGACTTCCCCATGGAAGATCGCCATCTGCTGACGCACTGGTCCGACGTCGCCACCTCGAATCACGATGTCGACCCGACTGCGCCGACACGCGAAGAGCGCCTGGCCGAACTGCACAAGATGCTGGCCTATTTCACGAAGCTGTGGAACGAGCGCGTCAACGCCGAGCCCACGCACGACCTCGTATCCATGATGGCGCATAACCCCGCCACCCGGGACATGACCCCGCGCGAATACATGGGCAACCTGGTGCTGCTGATCGTGGGGGGCAACGACACCACGCGAAACTCCATGACGGGAGGGTTGCTGGCCCTCAGCCAGAACCCGTCGGAATGGACCAAGCTGCGCGAGAACCCCGATCTGATCCCGAATATGGTGTCCGAGATCATCCGCTGGCAGACTCCGTTGGCCCACATGCGCCGCACCGCCCTTGAGGACACCGAACTGGGCGGCAAGCAGATCCGCAAGGGCGACAAAATCGCCATGTGGTATCTGTCCGGCAACCGCGACGAGGAGTCCATCCCGAACGCCAGCCAGTTCATCATCGACCGCCCTCAGGCGCGCCAGCACCTGTCCTTCGGCTTCGGCATACACCGCTGCGTGGGCAATCGCCTGGCCGAAATGCAATTGCGCATTCTGTGGGAAGAGATCCACAAACGCTTTCCGGTGATTGAAGTGCTGAAGGAACCGACGCGTGTGCGCTCGAACTTTGTGAATGGGTATACCGAGTTGCTGGTTCGGATTCCCGCCTGATAGCCGGTGTGGAACTGGTGATCCGATGCTGTGTTTTCGGATCACCGCCTGGTTTATTCCGCGTTCTGGTGCAAGTGGCAAGTTCCAGGGCGCGGGTTTGTGTGCCGCCGATGCAGGAAAGCGAGGCTTCTTGGCGGCGTTAACGTCCTGAAAGGCTGTCAGGTGTTTGAGCGATCGCGTGCATTCAGTACAAAGATCGCATCTTTGTGAAATATCCGATTTCCATGCGGGAAAAGCACTCAATCGTTCAAAAAATGGATACGCCCTGTCGAGGGGAAAAGCATAGGTTTCGTTAAATGCCAAGCTCAAGCGGATGTGCGTGGGTCTGGTGTTAGAGAACTCAGCGATAAGGACGTGCTGTACCGAAGTCCTGACGCCAACAGGAGGAGCCGAGGTGAAGCTAGCCAATCATGCATTGCAAGAAGCAGCCCGTGTCCAAGCCTTTTCCATGCCGTTAGAGGAAATCGACCCGGCCAATCCCGATTATTTCGAGAACGGTACGGTGGGCCACTATTTCGCGCGTTTGCGCCGGGACAACCCGGTGCACTATGTCACCAATCCATTATTTGGCGGCTATTGGTCGGTTACGCGGTATCAGGACATCATGCATGTGGACACGAACCACAGCATTTTTTCCTCTGATTGGTCTCAGGGCGGAATTGCGCTTACCAGCGATCGGGACACGGAAAACAGCTTGCAGAGTTTTATCGCGATGGATCAGCCCAAGCACGACGTGCAGCGCAAGGCCGTTACCCCCATCGTGTCGCCCACCAATCTGGCGAATATGCAGGAGCAGATCCGTGAGCGCACCGGTAAAGTGCTCGATAGCCTGCCGCGCGGCGAAACCTTCAACTGGGTGGACAAAGTCTCCATCGAGCTCACCACGCTGATGTTGGCAACGCTCTTTGACTTCCCTCTGGAAGACCGCCACCTGCTGACGCACTGGTCCGACGTTGCTACCTCGGACAGGGGGGTCGACCCGAGTGCGCCAAGGCGCGAAGAGCGAATGGCCGAACTGCACAAGATGTTGGCCTATTTCACGAAACTGTGGAACGAGCGCGTCAACGCCGAGCCCAAGTACGACCTCGTATCCATGATGGCGCATAACCCCGCCACGCGGGACATGACCCCGCGCGAATACATGGGCAACCTGGTGCTGCTGATTGTGGGGGGCAACGACACCACCCGAAATTCCATGACCGGGGGGTTGCTGGCCTTCAGCCAGAACCCGTCGGAGTGGGCCAAGCTGCGCGAGAATTCCGACCTGATCCCCAATATGGTGTCCGAGATCATCCGCTGGCAGACCCCGCTGGCCCACATGCGCCGTACGGCCTTGCAGGATACCGAACTGGGCGGCAAGCAGATCCGCCAGGGCGACAAAGTCGCCATGTGGTATCTGTCCGGCAACCGCGACGAGGATGCCATCCCGAACGCCAACCAGTTCATGATCGACCGCCCTCAGGCGCGCCAGCACCTGTCTTTCGGGTTCGGCATACACCGCTGCGTGGGCAATCGCCTGGCCGAAATGCAATTGCGCATTCTGTGGGAAGAGATCCACAAACGCTTTCCGGTGATTGAAGTGGTTGGGGAACCGACGCGCGTGCGCTCGAATTTTGTGCATGGGTATACCGAGTTGCTGGTTCGGATTCCCGCCTGAGAGCCGGTGTGGAAATGGTGATCCGATGGTGTGTTTGCGGATCACCGCCTGGTTTATTCCGCGTTCTGGCACAAGTGGCAAGTTCCAGGGCGCGGGTTCGCGTGTTGCCGATGCAGGAAAGCAAGGTTTTTGGCTGGACAACGAAGACGTGCCAAAAGTTGAATTGGAGGATGGCGCGTTGGCTTTCCTCATAGTCGCATCGGCAATTTTTTATATAAAAAGCGTATCCTGAAATAACAGCGTTGCGAAGGAGAACGGGTGCTTATTCCATACAAAAAATCTCGTCGTGCTTTTCTCAAGCTAGGGGCGAGTGTCGTAGCAAGCAGCATGGCCTTTCCCGCTTTGGCTCGTCAGAGCTATCCCTACAAGCCGGTTCGCATTATTGTCGGGCTGCCGCCCGGTGGCGCCGCAGATACGGTTGTTCGAACCCTTGCCCCTCCGCTTGCCAAGATCATGGGGCAACCGGTCATCGTAGACAACCGGCCCGGAGGGCAACTGGCCATCTCGGTACAGAGCTTGATCAATGCGCCCGATGATGGCCATACGATCTTGTTTATCTCTAATGGTTATCCCTGTGTGCAGGCGACGCAACAGCTTTTTGACCTGCAGAAAGACACGCTACCCATTATCCAGCTTGGCACGACTCCCATCGTCATCATGGTCCGGGCAGACTCCCCTTATAAAAGCCTGTCCGATCTGGTTAACGATGCCCGCGCCAATCCCGGCAAGGTCACTTACTCGACGATGGGCCCAGCCAGCATAGAGCATCTTAAAATGGCTCAAATAGAGCGCGTGGCAGGATTCACGGGCAACGCGATACCCTATCGCGGAGGGCCGGACAGCATGCAGGCGCTCTTGGCGGGACACATCGATTTCAGCCTGAGCGCGGCGATTTTCGCGAAAACCTTTGTTCCCGCCGGCAAGGCTCGTGTTCTGGCGGTTCTTGAAAATGAGCGCTGGCAGGACTTGCCCGACGTGCCAACCATGAAAGAAGCGGGAGTTGACGTACCTGCGCTGGACTATTGGGGGGGCTATGTCGCAAAGGCCGGAACACCCCCCGAAATCGCCAGCATATTATTCAATGCCATTGCCGAGGCCATGAAGTCGCAAAGCGTCATAGACCAGTTGGTTGCAACGGCGAATTCGCCCAAGGTCAGCCAGAGCCAGGGCGATTTCGCGCAAGCGATAGCCCGGGATCTTCAGTGGATGACCGAAGAGGTGAGATTGTCGAAGGGGCAAGTGTAAGTCGGTGCACGCCAGGGCAGGTTCTGCCTGGCGTGATTGCGACCCGGCTCGCCGCTGTTCCTGTTCGGCACACTTACGGCCACTGCGTCGTCCGCGCTGGCTTGGCGCCAGGAGCGTCAGCCGCGTCGAGCCGCTTCGATTGCAGCGATGTCGATCTTTTGCATCGTCATCATGGCGTCGAACGCGCGCTTGGCCACCGCTGGATCCGGGTCGGTGATCGCGTCCGTCAGGGCTCGTGGTGTGATCTGCCACGACAGTCCCCACTTGTCCCTACACCAGCCGCATTCGCTTTCCTGGCCGCCGTTTCCGACAATCGCGCTCCACAAACGGTCAGTTTCGGCTTGGTCATCGGTCGCAACCTGGAACGAGAATGCCTCGTTGTGCTTGAACATTGGCCCCCCGTTCAGGCCGAGACATGGAATGCCCATCACCGTGAACTCAACCGTCAAGACATCGCCTTGCTTGCCTGCGGGATAGTCGCCGGGCGCGTGATAGACCGCTTTGACTGCGCTGTCCGGGAAGGTCTGGGCATAGAAAGTTGCGGCGTCCAGCGCGGTGCCGTCGTACCAGAGGCAAATCGTGTTTTTGCTGACCATTTTGGTTCTCCTGAATCGACAGGTTTGCGATCCTCGTCCGAACTCAGCTCAAGAACTTCGTGCCATGCTTTGCCGCAATGGCTCTGGAATCTGTTTCGGCACTGGGTTTGGATGGGCTGCCCCTGTCGGAGCCATCCGATAACTATATCGATGGAGTTCGAGCGACGCAATGTCCGATTTTGGCCAGATCCGGGCGCTGCTCAGAGTCGCCGTTCGACCCGTTTCAGACATTTACTTAATCAAATGCCGGGCGTTCAAGGCGCGAATTAACCAGCTGGCGCGGATTTGTTGTGACAGTCTGTGTTGATGGATGGGCTAGCCACTGACCTAAGAATAACTGTTTTCTCGTACAGTTTTCGGGCAGATGTTAAGCAGCTATACGTCTCAAGACGCACCGGTTCAGGCATTTGCACCAGTTGCCCGATGTGTGCAGGTTCGGCCGGATCATGGCATGTCTGCTTTGCACACAGAAAGCCGTATCAGCGGCGCTGCACCCGGCGGGCGCGTTTTGGAAGGAGTGTTCTATTGTGGTGAGAGGCCAGAAGAGGCAATGATCTTGCGCCAGGCTTCGCCATCCTTGACCATGAATTCAGCGAATGCTTTGTAATCTGTGGGCTTGGGCACGAAGCCCACGTCTTGCAGGCGGCTCGCGATCTCGGGGCGTGCCAAGGCACGCGCAATAGAGTCCGATAGCCGTTTCAGGACAGGTTCCGGCGTTCCGCTAGGCGCAAAAAAAGCGATCCAACCGTCAGCCCCAAGCCCGTCATAACCAAGCTCGGCGAAAGTCGGTAGGGCAGGTAGTAACGGTGAGCGCTCGCTTCCCGATACTGCCATCAGCCGTACCCGGTCTGAATCGAAGTAAGGGCGTCCACTACCCATATCGACAAAAGCAGCTTGGATTTGTCCTCCAATCAGGTCTGTCATGACCTTGGCGCCACCTTGGTAAGGAACATGGGTCAGGCCAAGGCCGGCTTGCTTGTTGAGCGATTCGCCATACAAATGGCTTGATGTCCCGATCCCGAATGATCCGAAGCTGTATTTCTCTGGCGACTTTTTTACAAGCTCTATGAAGCTGGCCAGATCTGTTGTCGGGAGTGTCTTGGAAACAAAGAAGGCGCTGTTGGAAATAGCGATCTGGGACACCGGTATGAGATCTTTCTTGATGTCATATTGCAAGTTCGCATGCAAGTGGGGCGCTTGCAACAACCATGTTCCCGCAGAAAGCAGCGTGTAGCCGTCTGGCTTTGCTTTTGCCACCATCGCAGCGCCAATGTTGCCGCCGGCGCCGGGACGATTGTCAACGATGATGGTTTGACCCAGTTCTTCCGTCATCGCCTGGGTGATGAGGCGGGTGAGCGTATCGCCTCCTCCTCCGGCGGGGAAGGGAACAATCATAGTGATCGGTTTGGTAGGAAAGGCTGTTGAATCAACGCTGTCGGCCGCGAGTGCGGGAACGAGGGAAGGAACCAGTACGAGCAGGGCAAGCGAGCTTGCAATACGGAAGATAGCCATTTCCAGTGTCTCCTGGTGCTTTTTTAAAATTTGGCTTGAAGCGACGCGGCGGTATTGATGATGTTGCTTAACGGTACGGGTGCAGTAAACATCGCGTCATGCCCGGTTTTAAGCGCGATATAGTTCCAGCCAATCTCTTTTGAATGGTTTGCATGTTTTTCAATATGCAAAAACTTTGGCTCGACACAGTGCACGAACGTTGCGTTTACGCCGTTGCCGACAGGGTGGTCGAGCGTGAGCGTGCTTTCAAACAGGCTCAGTGGCATGGGCGTGAGTCTGGCACTGATGTGCTCGACCTGGTCGGGCTCGAATACACCGAAATATTGCGGGGCAGGCGGCGGCATGACACGTATGCCGTTGGCGGTGATTGCGCCACTGCGGCGAACTTCCCAGGCGCTTGGTTCAAACTCTTTTGCGAAACTCGCCCCTGACTCGGGAATGCTGGAATCAAGGAAAACAAGATGTGCAAGTCGTGCCGGAATCCGATCGGCAACGCCGGCTATGACCCGGCCCCCAAAACTGTGGCCAACAAGAACAACGTTTGTTAGCTGCCTGGTCTCCAGGTATTCGACTATCTCGCCTACCCATGTGTCGACCTGCGGCCCCTCGGTCAGATCAGGCCATCGTTCTCCAGCGCCAACGCATGAAGGTGCATGAACGGAATGCCCTTTTTCAGTAAGCTGCCGGGCTACTTCATCCCAACACCAGCCGCCGTGAAAAGAGCCATGGATCAGTACGACTGTAGAAGGAATTTCGGCTTGCATGAGAGGCTCTCCAGAAAAATCCAAATGCATTGGATCACGGCATGCTGTGATGGTCAACAGAATATCGTTTTTGGCATGGCCTAATACCGAGCTGCTTAGTGCCCAGTAAATCTGAACCACGTTTCCGTACAGTCGAGGTTTTCGCGCGAAGGCCGACGAGGCTTCTGAAGGAACAGTGGATGCCAATCCATGTGCTCAAGGCCCAAGGGTTGTCACTGCGAGAGATCGCTTGAGCGTTCCAGGTGCTGCACGTATCGATCGCGCCACTTTGCTCGTCTGAAACTGCGGCTTTATGGCTACCCTGGTGCCAAGCCCTTGATCGCAGCCAACAAGTCTTCGGCATGAACCATCAGTTCGCGGACTTGGCGCAGCATCGGGTATTGGTGAAGCACAGCACTCAATCGGGGCGATTCCAGCAATTGATGCCAGACCGGCTCCAGGTCTTGCGGATCCGCATGATGCTGCTGCGCCAGCTTCCTGGCGAACTCCAGGCTGGCCTGCTCGGACAAAAGTTGCATCCGGCTGGCGGCGCCGAGCAGACGTGGCGTTGCCTCGGCAGGCGCATCGCAGCAATAGAGAATCGAGCTTGTCAGAGCGGCCTCGTCGGTGGTCAGTGCGCTTAGCGATGCACCGCGCAGGCGCATTGTTCCTTGCTGGGTCTGAAACGGGTAAACGACATTTTCCTTGGCGTGTGCGAGCAGGC
This sequence comes from Verticiella sediminum, assembly GCA_040392445.1. Taxonomy (GTDB): domain Bacteria; phylum Pseudomonadota; class Gammaproteobacteria; order Burkholderiales; family Burkholderiaceae_B; genus Verticiella; species Verticiella sediminum_A. The sequence continues at coordinate 4,901 of JBEBVZ010000003.1, read as the reverse complement.
GCAATCCGCGCAGCAGACGCGGAAGGTCGGTTGTTGCGGCATCCACCGAGGCCTTGGCCTCTACCAGCAAGCAAACGTCCCAGACTGGCGTTGCATCAACAGTCGTTGCTTGCCGCATCAGGACTACGTCCCACTCGCTCTTGGCGCGCTCGGCGCTGGCGGGTATCGAGGCCGGCACGCGCATGGATGTCACGACGCGGTATGACGCCGGAGTCCCTTGTGCCTCGTTAAGTCGCCGGGCCAGCGCCTTGATCGCTTGCGCAGCCAATGTTTCGACGGCAGCGCCACGCAGTTGCGAGGCAGTGCCTTGCGCAACGGCTGTCGGACTGCCCGAGCGGGGGCCTTGCTGGTCCCACAGCGATTGATACTGCCGCACGAGTTCATCGGATGCCAAGGCGTCGAGACGCCGCAGGCATCCCAGCGCGGGACTCTCCAGTAGTCGCGTCACGCTGCGCTCGACTGGCGATTCGTTCGCGATGTCCGGCATGGCGAGGATTTGCCTTGCGGTATCAGACAGCTCTGACCAGGATCCCGAGGACGCGCACGCGTGCAATTGAGCCAAGGCCTCGCGTTGCCGGCCAGGCAGGGTGCGCTGCTGTTTGGCCGGATGGGCGATGGCATTGACGCTCGCACGGATCAAACGGCGGTCCTGGTCTGCGTGCGCGGACAGCGACGCGTACTCGCGCACCGACGCCGCCCGGTGCCGAAGCACCATGGCCTGAACGGCAGGGTCTCCATATTGCGGGTGCATCGTGTCATGAATCATGTGCGCGAGCGCTTCGAGGAAATGGCGCTTCAGTACCGAGTTGGGCACGTCGCCACCCACCATCGCCACGCGGGCCTGCTCGATCGCCATGGCGATCCCCGTTGCCGGATTGGCCTTTTGCATCTGGGGAAATGTGGCGACCATCGCTGGCAAGCGATAACGCCGAGCGACAACGCGCAGCGTCTCTTCAAGCAAAGGAATAGGGGGCGGCAGGGCCATGGCTATCGTCGCTACGGCGCGCCTTCCTGCACCGGCAGGGCGTCGCCCGTGGCGTAGGAATGCCCGCCCGCGATGTAGTGCAGGCTGCGCCAGGCGGGTTCGGCATCCGGGCCGTGATGGATGAGCCGATGCGACTTGGCCAGCGGCACCGGGGCGATGTGTGTGTTCATGTACTTGCCTTGTTTCATTGCGCCATGGCAGTGGCAGGGACAACGTGCACGCCGGGCCGCGCGCGCAGGGCGGCCTCTATCATCGCCTGGGCAATGTTCTGCGGCGGGCACAGACGCCAGCGCCGGGGCAGCAGCGGCCCCAGGGCGCCCAGGGCCACGATGGCGGCGCGCTCGGCGGGGCGTGACTCGGCACGCTTGCCGCCGATCAAACCGGGCCGCGCGTGGGTCAGCGAGGCGAACCCGACCTGGGCCAGATCACGCTCCAGTTCGCCTTTGACTCGGTTGTAGAAAAAGCGCGAGTCTGCGTTGGCGCCGGTGGCCGAATTGAGCACATAGGTAGGCGTGCCATGCTGGTGGGCCAGCCGCGCCACCGTCAGCGGATAATCGTAGTCCACGCGCCGGAAGGCGGCTTGGGAACCTGCGGCTTTCATGGTGGTGCCCAGCGCACAGATCGCTGCGTCGGCCTGCCACCAGTCGGCGTCGGGCGGCAGCGCGTTGTAGTCCACGATGGGGGCGTGCAGCTTGGCGTGCTTGATGGAAAGCGCCCGGCGCACGGGGGCCACCACGCAGGTGATGCGGTCGTCTTCAAGGGCCAGACGCAGCACATGGCCGCCGACCAGGCCGGTCGCGCCGGCGAGCAAGAGTTTCATATCCAATGTCCTTGAGTCGGCCGCAATGTCGATCACGCGGGCACGCTTTCGCAAAGGGCAGGCCAGTCGGTATAGCCGGTGGCGCCATTGCCGTAGTAGGACTCGTGCGGTGCTTGCACCACGTCGGCCCCGGTGCGCAGGCGTTCGACCAGATCGGGGTTGGCGATGAAGGGGCGGCCAAAGGCCACGGCATCCACCAGTCCTTGTGCGCGGCGCTTGATCGCCAGTTCCAGATCGTAGCCGTTGTTGCCAATATAGGGGCCATCGAACAACGCGCGCAGCGCGTCAAGATTCACGTGTGCGGGCACATTGCGGGTGCCGCCGGTGGCGCCTTCCACGAAGTGCAGGTAGGCCAGCTTGAGCGGGTTGAGCTGCCGGATCAGATGGCCGTAGGTCGCCATCACGTCGCTGTCCAGCGGTGTGTTGCCCACGTTGGGCGTGGCGGGCGAAAGCCGGATGCCCACGCGGTCGCTGCCCCAGACCTGCAGTACAGCCTCGGTGACTTCCCGCGTCAGCCGCGTGCGGTTCTCGATGGAGCCGCCATATTGATCGGTGCGCTGGTTGGTGGAGTCGCGCAGGAACTGGTCCAGCAGGTAGCTGTTGGCCGAATGCACTTCCACGCCATCGAAGCCCGCACGCTGGGCGCATTCGGCGGCGTGACGGTACTGCGCGATCAGCGCGGGGATTTCATGCGTTTCCAGCGCACGGGGTACGGACACCTCGACGATGCCTTGCTCGGTGTAGGTCGTGCCCTCAGCCTTGATGGCGGATGGTGCCACCGGCGCCTGGCCGTCCGGCTGCAGGTTCATATGCGAATAACGGCCCACGTGCCACAGTTGCGCGACGATGGTTCCGCCGGCGGCGTGCACCGCATCGGTTACCCGTTTCCAGCCGGCGATCTGCGCATCGTTCCAGATGCCCGGTGTCTTGGCATAGCCGCGCCCCTGGGGGCTGATGTTGATGGCCTCGCTGATCAGCAGCCCGGCGCTGGCGCGCTGGGCGTAGTAGGTGGCGTGCAGGTCGCCCGGAACGCCGTCTTCGCCCATGCGGCTGCGCGTCAGCGGCGCCATGACGATGCGGTTGGCAAGCTGGATCGCGCCCAGGGCGTAGGGTGAAAACAAATCGGTGCGTTGGCTGTTGTCTGTCATAGTGTGATGAAAAAGTTGACCGGTCGTCTAGTTGATAGGGAAAAAAAGAGGCTCAGGACAGCAGGTGTTGCGTAGCGATCAAGGCCGTTTCGAAGGGAGTGCCTTGCTTGCCAACCTTGCCCAGCAGCGAAGCGCCCAGCCAGAGCTGGTACAACGATGCGGCCAGCACAGCTGCGGGCGTGGTAACGGAAATTGAGCCGTCGGCCTGGCCTTCGGCAATGCATTGCGCGATGCGGCTTACGATGGCATCCGTGCCGCGCCGCAGCACCATGCGCATGTCTTCCGACAGATCGCACACTTCCGGCCCAAGCTTGACCACCAGGCATTTATCTACGGGCAGGTCCACGCCTTGGGTATCCGTCCAGTTCTGGAAATAGGCCATCAGCCGCTCGCGGGGGCTACCAGGGCCACTCAGCAGCGCGTCTACCTGGGGAAGATAAGCGGCGAAGTATTCGTCGAGCAGCGCCTGGCCGAATTCTTCCTTGGACTTGAAGTAATAGTAGAACGAGCCCTTGGGCACGCCAGCCGCGGCCACGACTTCGGCCAGACCCACAGCGGTATAGCCCTTGCCGGTCATCAGCGTGCGGGCCACTTCCAGGATGTGCTGGCGCGTGTCATGGGCGGGTTTCTTCATGGAGGAGACTGTAGCATTAAAACCGACCAGTCGTCTATAAGGGTGAGGGAGGCCGGCATGAACTGTTCAAGCAGGTAGCAGCGCGTTTCTCCCGACACCTGAAGTAGAGCGGATTAGCGGCACGCGGTCCATTAAGCAGCACAGCGCAGGCACGTACCAGGTCATCAAAGTGATGCAGCAGGATGTCCGGCGCAAGCTCGGCAGCCGGAATTTCGGTGTAGCCGAAATCAACCAGTATCAGCGGTGTCCCTGAAGCTCTTGCGGCTCCGGCGTCGGTGTCAGCATCCCCCACCATGACCGTGCGAGCCAGATCGCCGCCCACAGCTTGCACCGCTTCGATCAGGTGAGCCGCGTTGGGCTTGGCCGCTGTGACAGCGTCAATGCCCACTACACCCTCGAACAGTCCTGCCATGCCTAGCTTGGTCAATAAGCTACGCGATAGATCGGTGGGCTTATTGGTGCAGACTACCAACTTGGCGCCTGCCGCCTTTAGGACTTTCAGGGCATCGATTACCCCCGGGAAGGGCCTGCTTTCATCTGCGATATGGGCGCTATAGTAATCAATAAAACGCCCAAAAAGGGCGGCGGTGCGGGCGGCCGGCTCTTGCTCTCCGGCGATCTCAAGGCCCCACTGCAGCAGCCATCTGGCTCCACGACTAACGAAAGGCCGACCCTCGTCGTAAGCCAGCGGTTTGAAGCCTTCCGTGATCAGGATTGCGTTCACGGCTCCAATCAGGTCGGGCGCCGACTCGACCAGGGTTCCATCCAGGTCAAAAGCGATGGTAGCGCCGTTAAGAATGATGAGGTCGGTCACGGTGCAGGGCTCCTCTTTAGGCGCGAATTCAGTTAAACCATACGCCAGAGATTATGGGCCGCAAGCATCTCTCGCACACAGAATTCCTGAAGGGCAATTGAGCCATGACCGCATCGGCTCGAAAGCCGTCCATCGCACGGCTTGGCCTTCGGCCTAAAGCAGCCGTTTCTGGTCAACATCAGCGGATACTCCGCCGCGGCGACGCGGGCGGATCAGGCTCCGGGGGCGGAACGCTTGGGCGGTCGGACCCAGAGCCGATTTTTATCGGCTCAACTGTGCGGCGGTGAAGACCGCCAGTTGAGCGTCGAAAGCCCGCTTGAAGGCGGGCCGCGCCTCGCCGCGGGCGACGTAGGCGCAGAGGTTCGGGTATTCATCCAGCATGCCCGATCCGTTCAACCTGCGCAGCACCATCACCATCATTAGGTCAACGGCGCTGAACGTACCGTCGAGCCAGTCGGCATGACCAAGCCGATTGGAAAGTTCACCCAGCCGGCCACGGA
>JBEBVZ010000002.1:0-206732 GCA_040392445.1 Verticiella sediminum | reverse complement strand
CGAACCCTCGTCGTAAGCTTGGAAGGCTTCTGCTCTACCATTGAGCTACACCCGCTGAGGACTATTTCCTTAACCCAACTATCAATTTCTGGTACTGCCTTAATGCAAATTCTTTGGTGGAGGAGGTTGGATTCGAACCAACGTAGACGCAAGGTCAACAGATTTACAGTCTGCCCCCTTTAACCACTCGGGCACTCCTCCGAAGAACTAGCAATTATGAACGTCTTTTTCCGGCTTGTCAAGCGTTGCTTGCTTTTGTTTCGTATCAGGCTTTGGGCCGGATGCGTTGCCGTAAGTGCGCCTTCTTTTGGAAAGATGACGTCTTGAACGACGCGGGCCGCATAGTAACAAAAAAAACGAAAGTGTGCAGCAAGGCGCGAAATTTTTTCATCTCCTGTGAAAGCGGATCTATTCCTGGTGCCAGGTGACTGATTTAGTTGGGGTTTCCTTGGGCCGAGGGTTTTTCAGGCGCCTAAGTCTTTGTTACTGCTGGAAAAAACAAGGTTCTCTCCCTTGACCTGACTGGGCCATTCACTTAGAGTGGGGAAAAGTGTGGTTTAGTGCAAAAAAGTGGGGCAATTGCCGTGTTTCAGGGAAGCAGCGCACTAACGCTGGACGCGAAGGGGCGGCTAACAATGCCGACCCGTCATCGTGACGCCCTGACGCAGCAGGCTGGCGGCCAATTGACTCTCACAAGGCATCCCGACGGCTGTCTGTTGGTGTATCCACGGCAAGTCTGGGAAATCAAGCGCCAGGAAGTCGCAAGGTTCCCCATGGCTGCCAGGGCATTGCAGCGCTTGTTGCTGGGCAACGCGCAGGATGTTGAGCTCGATGCGTCGGGCCGTTTCCTGGTGGCGCCCGAGCTGCGTAGCGCCGCAGGGCTCACGCGAGACGTCATGCTCATGGGTATGGGCGAACACTTTGAGTTGTGGGATGCCGGAGCCCTCGCGCGCAGCGAAGAAGCTGCGTTGGCGCAGGGCATGCCGGATGTGTTGAATACTTTTTCTTTCTGAACCCGTGGCCCACATCTTTGAACATCGGCCCGTCATGCTGGAGCCGGCGGTAGCGGCGTTGACCGCCCCCGGCTTTGACGGCAAACGCTACCAGCGTAGTGACTCGGGTGCGCCCGGCGCGTTGCTGGAAGGCATCTGGGTCGACGCCACTTTCGGGCGCGGCGGGCATAGCCGTGCCTTGCTGCAACGGCTTGCCCCCACTGCACGGCTGGTGGTGTTCGACCAGGACCCCATTGCTGTCGAAGCGGCACAGGCTCTGGCTCAGGTTGATGCGCGGGTCACGGTGCTGCATTCGCCGTTTGCGCAAATGCAGCACGAACTGGCAAGCCTGGGTATTACGCAGGTCAACGGGATTCTTCTCGACGTGGGGATTTCATCGCCGCAGATCGACGATGGCGCACGGGGGTTTTCCTTCATGCGCGAAGGGCCGTTGGATATGCGGATGGATACGACGCGCGGCCAGACGGCTGCGCAATGGCTGGCCGAGGCCAGCATTGACGATATGCGAGAGGTAATTAAGCGCCATGGAGAAGAACGGTTTGCTTTCCAGATTGCAAAGGCGATTGCTGCTCGCCGCACGCAGCGGGACATTACAACCACCACTGAGCTTGCCGAGCTCGTGGCGAGCGTCGTCCGTACGCGTGAGAAGGGGCAACATCCGGCCACTCGGACCTTTCAAGCTATACGGATTCACATCAATCGTGAGCTTGCGCAACTCGCGGGCGCGCTCGCGGCCGCTCTGAACCTGCTGGCGCCAGGCGCCCGGTTGGCGGTGATCAGTTTTCATTCGTTGGAAGACCGGGTCGTCAAGCGTTTCATGGCGGCTGCCGCCAACCCGGGCGCGGAATCCGCGCGCCTGCCTTTGCGCGAGAGCGAGCGGCCCCAGCCGCTGCTGCTGTTGCGCGGCAAGGTATTACCCGACGAAATCGAGGTGGCGCAGAATCCGCGTGCGCGCTCGGCGGTGCTACGGGTTGCAGAACGCACCGATACGCCGCTGCCGGCCAAAGGCGGTGCGGCTTTCCTGCAAGGCGGCGAGGCCGCCTATGGCCTGGGAGTGGAGGAGTAAATGGGCCGCCTCTCCCTGGTCTTCGCGCTGGGCCTGGTGCTTTGTGCACTGTCGCTCGTCAGCAGCCGCTACGAGCTGCGTTGGGCCGTGGTAGAGCTTGATCGCGCACGCCACCAGGAACGCGAGCTGGATATCGAATGGCGCAGGCTGCAGCTCGACCTGACCGACTATGCCCAGCACGCGCGCATCGATTCCGTTGCGCGCCAGGCACTGGAAATGAAGCCGGTGTCGCCGGATAATCTTATCTATATGCGGCCAGGGGGTACCCTGGCCGCCGCCGTTCCCGCTCCCGGAGGACGGCAATGATAGGCCGCCCAGGGCGAGGTGGCCGGTCATCCAAGCCACAAGCACCGTCATCGTTCGCCGAATCGCGCACGATGTTGGCGCTCAAGCTACCCAAGCGCCGCGCCCGCCTGGTGCAGCTGATGCTGTTCGCGGGCTTTGCCGCATTGGGCTTGCGCGCACTGTACCTGCAGGGGCTGTCCAACGAGTTTCTTCAGCGCCAGGGCGAAGCACGCTACGAGCGCACCCTCGATATGCCCGCGACGCGGGGCAAGATCCTCGATCGCAATGGCGTGGTGCTGGCGTCCAGCATTCCGGCGCGCGCGATCTGGGCCATTCCTGGCGATGTGGTGGCCACGCCCGAGCAATTGACCGCGCTGGCCCGCCTGCTGGATACGCCCGAGCGCGATCTCAAGGCTAGCTTCAGCGATTCGGATCGCAGTTTCATGTACCTGAAGCGCCAGTTGTCGGTCGATGTGGCCAACGAAATCAAGGCGCTGCGTATTCCCGGCATCCACCAGGAAGCTGAAACCCTGCGCTCGTATCCGCAGGGCGAGGTCATGGCCCATGTAGTGGGGTTTACCAACGTTGACGACAAGGGCCAGGAAGGCGTCGAGCTTGCCTTCAACGATGCCTTGTCGGGCACTCCCGGCAGCCGCCGCGTGATCAAGGATCGCCTGGGGCGCGTGGTGGAAGACGTGCAGGCCATCCGAGCGCCGGCCGATGGCACCGATCTGCGCTTGTCGCTGGATTCCCGGCTGCAATATATTGCGTTCAATCACCTGCGCGAAACCATCACCACCTACAAGGCCAAGGGTGGTTCGGCCATTATCCTGGACGTCCGTACCGGTGAGATCCTGGCGCTGGCCAACCTGCCTACCTATGATCCCAATCGACGCGCCAGGCTGACCGGCGCGTCGTTGCGCAACCGCGCCTTTACGGATTCGTTCGAACCCGGATCCACCATGAAGCCATTCACGGTGGGGCTGGCGCTGGACCAGAAACGGATTTCGCCGTCGACGGTATTCAAAACCTATGGCGGCCGCATCACGTATGCCGGCCACGAGATCCACGACGTCAGCCGTTCCACGGAACTTGATATCACGGGCATATTGCAGAAGTCCAGCAACGTCGGGATGACGCAGATTGCTGATCGCCTGGCCGCCCACGATATGTGGAATACCTTCACGGCCTTGGGACTGGGCCAGGCCCCTGCGCTGGGCTTTCCCGGCATGGCGACGGGCCGCTTGCGGCCCTGGGAGCGCTGGCGGCCCATAGAGAAAGCCACCATGTCGTACGGATATGGCCTGTCGCTTTCCCTGGTGCAACTGGCCCGCGCCTATACGGCGTTTGCCCGCGATGGCGACATCACGTCGATTTCCCTTATCAAGCGCGATAGCGCGCCCATGACGGTGCCGGTCTATACGCCGGCCACCGCTCGCATCGTGCGCGCCATGCTGGAAGTGGCGGCAAGTACCGCCCATGCCAAGGTGCCGGGCTACCGGGTGGCCGGCAAAAGCGGCACGGCCCGCAAGATTATCGATGGCGCCTACAGCCGCAATCACTACGTGGCCTCGTTTGTCGGGCTGGCGCCGGCGTCCGACCCTCGCATCATCGTGGCGGTCCGGATCGACGAGCCCAGTGGCGAGTTCTATTACGGCGGCCGGGTGGCCGCGCCTGCTTTCTCAGCCATCACCAGCGGTGCGCTACGCACGCTGGGGATAGAACCCGATGCACCCTTCGATAGCCTGAAAATGGCCAATACTGCGGCAGGTGCAAGATGATGGAAGTACTTGACTGGCTGCAGCGCAATGTCGCGCAATCAGCGCACTTGTGCATGGATTCGCGCCAAGTGGGCGCCGGCGATGTCTTCGTCGCCTGCCCCGGCGTGACTGGCGACGGTCGCGCCTATATTGATGCTGCCGTGCGCAATGGCGCGGCAGCCGTACTCTATGAGGCGGGGCAGGATTGCCCGGCCGTGGCCGAGGGATCGGATGCGCACCACGTACCCAGCCTCGCTGTCAGCGGTTTGCGTTCGGGCCTGGGCGAACTGGCCTCGGCCTGGTACGGCCATCCTTCGCACAAGCTCGCGGTAATTGCGATTACCGGAACCAATGGCAAAACCTCGTGCACGCAATGGCTGGCCCAGGCTCTTACCAGTCATGGCCAACCTTGCGGCGTCATCGGCACGCTGGGTGTGCGCTTTGCCGATGGCAGCCAGCTGGAAACCGGCCTGACGACGCCGGATGTCGTCACCCTGCATCGGGCGCTGGCCCGCATGGTCGGGCAAGGCGCGGGCGCGGTTGCCATCGAGGCTTCATCCATCGGACTGGAGCAGGGGCGTCTGGATGGCGTGCAGATTGCGGTGGCTGCGTTCACCAACCTGACTCGCGACCACCTGGATGCGCACGGCACCATGCAGGCGTACGAGCAGGCCAAAGCCAGGCTGTTTGCCTGGCCTGGCTTGGGCGCGTCGGTGATCAACCTGGACGATGCGGCCGGTATCCGGCTGGCAGCCAGTACGCCCGCGCCGGTCCTGGGCTATCGCCGCAGTGCCGAGCCCCTGCCCGAGTCCATCGGCAGCGTACCCGTGCTGCAGGCCGTGAATGTACAGATTACGGCTGACGGCACGCTTTTCACGCTGCAGGCACCGGATGGCATCCAGGCCACGCTGCGCACCGCCATGCCGGGCGCCTACAACGTCGATAACCTGTTGCTTGTTGCCGGCGTGCTGAGCCGGCTGGGCTGGCCGCTGCAGCAGATCGCGTCCGCGCTTGGCTCGCTGCAGCCGGTACCCGGCCGCTTGCAGGTGGTATCGGTGCCGTCGGCCGTCGGCCCGATGGTGGTTGTCGATTACGCGCATACGCCGGATGCCCTGAGCGGTGCGCTGGCGGCTCTGCGCCCGGTTGCGCAGGCCCGCGGCGGCCGGCTGGTCTGCGTATTTGGTTGCGGCGGCGCACGAGACGCCGGCAAGCGCGCGCCGATGGGGGCCGTGGCGCAACAGGACGCCGATGTCGTCTTCGTCACCAGCGACAATCCACGCAACGAAGATCCGCAGGCCATCATTGCGCAAGTGCTGGCCGGGATGGCGGGCGTCGGGCCGCAAGGTCTTGCGCCTGGCGTTCACGTGCAGGCGGACCGCGCGCATGCGATATTGCAAAGCGTGTGGGCCGCCCAGCCCCGCGATGTGGTTCTGCTGGCGGGCAAAGGACATGAAACCAGCCAGGAAATCGACGGCATCCGTTACCCCTTCGCGGATGCCGAGTGGGCGCGGCTGGCCCTGACGTTGCCCGGCGCTGCCGGGGTTTCCATCGACAGCCGCACCGTGGCGGGCGGCGAGCTTTTCGTGGCCCTGAGCGGCGACAATTTCGACGGTCATGACTTCCTGGACGCGGTAGCCGCTGCCGGCGCATGCGCCGCGGTGACAGAGCGGCCCGTCGTCGCCAAACTGCCCGTCATCATGCTGGGCGACGCCCGCCGGGCTTTGCTGCGCATGGCCGGCGCCTGGCGGCGGCGTTTTGCCATGCCGTTGATCGTGGTAACCGGCAGTAACGGGAAAACCACCACCAAGGAGATGATTGCATCCATCCTGGCGGTCTGGCACGGTGCCGATCGCAGCCTGGCAACCCGCGGCAATTACAATAATGAAATTGGTGTGCCGCTGACCTTGCTCCGGCTGCGCGATATCCACCAGAGTGCTGTCATCGAGTTGGGCATGAATCATCCCGGCGAAATCGCCGTGCTGGCTGAAACTGCCGCACCCACGATAGCCCTGGTCAATAATGCGCAGCGCGAGCACCAGGAATTCATGCATACGGTGCAAGCCGTTGCCCGCGAGAACGGTGCGGCCCTGCAGGCTTTGCCTGCCGACGGCGTGGCGGTGTATCCCGGCGACGAGGAGTTCAGCGCGCTCTGGGATGAGCTTGCCGGCGAGCGCCGCCGGATGCGTTTTGGCTTTGGCGATACGCTGGAAGTGACCGCGTCCCAGGTGCGGATCGAAACCGCCGCTACCCGCTTCGTCCTGAAGGCGCCGCAGGGCAGCATCGAGGTTTCACTGCCTGTTGCAGGCCGTCACAATCTGCGCAACGCACTTGCCGCAGCTGCGTGTACGCTTGCGGCCGGCTGCCCGTTGCCCGCCGTCGCGGCAGGCTTGAATGGCTTTCAGGCGGTCAAGGGTCGCTTGCAATTGCAGCGACTGGGCGACGGCACGGTGTTGATCGATGACACCTACAATGCCAACCCCGATTCCGTGCGTGCGGCAATCGATGTGCTGGCCGGGCTTCCCGGCCCGCGCGCGTTGGTGCTGGGCGATATGGGCGAGGTCGGTGACAACGGGCCCGCCATGCACCGCGAAGTGGGCGCATATGCGCTCGAACGCGGTATCGAAATGTTGTTTGGCCTTGGTGCGGCAACTCGCGACAGCGTTGCCGCTTTTGGCAATGGCGCTGTGCATGCCGAAAGCCCAGAGGCTATTGCCAGTTTTTTGGCTGTGGCAAAACCCGCAGCAGTTCTTGTAAAAGGTTCGCGCTTCATGCGTATGGAAAGAGTCGTGGCCGCCTTCGGTGCACAAATGCAGAACACCGCAAGCAAGGAGCCCGGCAATGTTGCTTGAGCTGACAAAGCTCCTCGCCGAAGACTGGAGCGCTTTCGCGGTCTTCAACTACCTGACGTTGCGCGCGGTGCTGGCGTGCGCAACCGCGTTGCTGATCGGCCTGGCCGCCGGGCCCTGGGTGATCCGTCGCCTGATTGCCCTGAAGATCGCGCAGGCTGTGCGTACCGACGGTCCGCAAACCCATTTGACGAAAAGTGGCACGCCCACCATGGGCGGTGTGCTGATACTGATCTCTATTGGCACCTCGACCCTGTTGTGGGCCGACTGGAGCAACCGTTTTGTCTGGGTGGTGCTGCTCGTCACCTTCGGCTTTGGCTGGGTTGGCTGGGCCGACGACTACCGCAAGGTTGTGCATCGAGATCCACAGGGCATGCCGGCTCGCGAAAAGTTCTTCTGGCAGGCGCTGATCGGCCTGGTCGCGGCAAGCTATTTGTCGTTTGCCGTGTCGGCACCCGCCAATGCCGAGTTGTGGCCCCTGTTCAAGGCCTGGGTGGGCAGCGGCTTCACCATGGCCTTGCCTGAACGTGCCGACCTGATCGTGCCGTTTTTCAAGAGCGTGAGCTACCCCTTGGGCGTGTTCGGCTTCATGATCCTGACCTGGCTGGTGATCGTGGGCACCAGCAATGCCGTCAACCTGACCGACGGCCTGGACGGCCTGGCGATCATGCCTACCGTGATGGTTGGCAGCGCCCTGGGCGTATTCGCCTATGTGGTGGGCCGCGCCGACTATTCGAAATACCTGTTGTTCCCGCATATACCGGGTGCGTCCGAGCTGATGGTTATCTGTGCGGCGCTTGCGGGTGCGGGGCTGGCCTTTCTCTGGTTCAACGCCTACCCCGCCCAGGTCTTCATGGGCGACGTGGGAGCCCTGGCCCTGGGTGGCGCATTGGGCACGATGGCGGTCATCGTGCGCCAGGAAATCGTGCTGTTCATCATGGGTGGCGTATTCGTGGTCGAAACGCTGTCGGTCATGATCCAGGTCAGTTGGTTCAAATATACGAAATGGCGCTATGGCACCGGGCGCCGGGTTTTACGCATGGCACCGCTGCATCACCACTTCGAGGTGAGCGGCTGGAAGGAAACCCAGGTCGTCGTGCGGTTCTGGATCATCACCATGATGCTGGTGCTGATCGGTCTTGCTACCTTGAAGCTGCGTTGAGCCGGCCATGAACATGTCCGCCTCCTCCTCCGCCAAGTCCGTGACCCTGATCCTGGGTCTGGGTGAAACCGGCTTGGCCGCCGCCCGCTGGTGCGAGCGCGCCGGGCTGGCTGTGCGTGTGGCCGACACCCGCGCCGAGCCGCCGGCCCTCGATCGTGCGCGCAGCATGCTTGCCGATGCGGACCTGCGCCTGGGCCAGTCCGGTTTTGCGAGTTCGCTGCTCGAAGGGGTGACGCAGGTGGTGGTCAGCCCCGGCCTGGCGCTCGATAGCGAGGCGCTGTCCCCCCTGGTGCGTGCCGCTGGCGCCGCCGGTGTGCCGGTGGTTGGCGAGATCGAGCTTTTTGCCCAGGCCTTGCTGGCCTTGCGTGAATCGCGTCAATACCAGCCCCAAGTGCTTGCCATCACCGGCACCAACGGTAAAACCACGGTCACGGCGCTGACCACCTGGCTGTTGAACGCGGCGGGGCGCACCGCGCAAGCCGCGGGCAATATCGCGCCGGCCGCACTCGATGCGTTGATGGCCGCGCTGGACGCCGAGGCCTTGCCGCAGGTGTGGGTTCTGGAACTTTCCAGCTTCCAGCTGGAAACGCTGACCTCGCTGGAACCCACGGCGGCCACCGTGCTGAACATCAGTGAAGACCATCTGGATTGGCACGGCAGCATGGAAGCCTATGCCGCGTCCAAGGCACGCATTTTCTCGCGCGCCAAGCTGTTGATCGTGAATCGCAGCGATGCGCGTGTCCTGGCGATGGCCACGCAGCTCGAAGGCCTGGACGTGCGCAGTTTTGGCCTGGACGAGCCGCTGCTGGCGGGCGATCTGGGCCTGGAAGGCAACCATGGCGTAGCCTGGCTGGCCGAGGCCGCGTTCGACGATTTCGGTCGCGAACCGGCGCCGCGCCGCAAGAAAGGCGATCCGCCGCCGTTGCGCGAGGCCGGGCGACTGAACCGCCTGATGCCCGTCGATGCCTTGCAGATACGCGGCCTGCACAATGCGCTGAACGCACAGGCCGCATTGCTGCTGGCACGTAGCCTGAATTTGCCCTGGGCGCCGCTGTTGCGCGCACTGCGCGAGTACCGTGGCGAGCCGCATCGCGTGGAATGGATACGCAATGTGGCAGGGGTGGATTTCATCGACGACAGCAAAGGCACCAACGTCGGTGCCACGCTGGCCGCCTTGCAGGGCCTGGGTTGCCGGGTGGTGCTGATCGCGGGCGGCGACGGCAAGGGCCAGGATTTCTCGCCGCTGGCCGCCGCCGTGGCGCAGCACGCAAGAGCGGTGGTGTTGATCGGGCGCGACGCGGCCGTGATCGACCAAGCGCTGGTTGACACTGGCGTTCAGCGGGTTCATGAGGCCGGTTTGCCGGCCGCGGTTGCGCGGGCGCTGGTCCTGGCGCAGCCGGGCGACGCCGTGCTGCTGTCGCCCGCTTGCGCCAGCCTGGACATGTTCACCAATTACCGCCACCGGGCCGAGGTGTTCGTGGCCGCGGTCAATGAACTTGCACTCGACAGGGGAGAGGTCTAGGCCATGGGCAACACTCCCGCATCGCGTTCGAGCGGTTCCGGCATCAATGTGGTGCGGCCGGGCCGCACGCGCATGCTCAACTACGATCCCCCGCTCGTCATTGCCGCCGCCACCTTGCTGATGTTCGGACTGGTGATGGTGTATTCAGCCTCGATCGCACTGGCCGACGGTCCGCGATTTTCCACCCTGGATCGTCATTTCTTCCTGATCCGGCACAGCGCCTTCATGGTCTTGGGACTGGTGGCGGCAGGGTTCACCTTCACGATCAGCATGGCAACCTGGCAGCGCTTGGCCATGCCCTTGTTCGTGGTTGGACTGGTCATGCTGGTGGCCGTGCTCATTCCCGGCATCGGGCGTGAAGTGAACGGCTCGTGGCGCTGGCTGCCGCTGGCGCCTGGCTTCAATCTGCAGCCTTCGGAAGTCATGAAGCTGGCTGCCGTGCTGTATGCGGCCGACTACACCGTGCGCAAACAGGCGCACATGGACAATATCCTGAAGGGCTTTCTGCCCTTGGCGGGCGCCATCGGCGCGGCGGGCCTGATGCTGCTGCTCGAGCCCGACCTGGGCGCTTTCGTGGTGATCGTGAGCATCACCATGGGCATCATGTTCCTGGGAGGCCTGAACGGCAAGCTGTTCGGCGGGCTGACAGCCCTGATGGGCACGCTGTTCATGTTGCTGATCTGGCTGTCGCCATGGCGCCGGGCGCGTTTGTTCGCCTACCTGGACCCCTGGCATGAGGACAACGTATTAGGCAAGGGCTACCAGCTGTCGCATTCGCTGATCGCGCTGGGGCGTGGCGAATGGACCGGCGTGGGCCTGGGCGGCAGCGTCGAGAAACTGCATTACCTGCCCGAGGCCCATACCGACTTCATCCTGGCCGTCATTGGTGAAGAACTGGGTTTCGTGGGCGTGATGGCCGTCATCCTCTTGTTTGCCTTCATCATTCGCCGCAGCTTCGAGATCGGCCGCCAGGCCATCGCCATGGATCGCACGTTCAGCGGACTGGTTGCCCAGGGCGTGGCTCTCTGGCTTGGGGTGCAGACCTTCATCAATATGGGCGTGTGCCTGGGGCTGCTGCCCACCAAGGGTCTTACGCTGCCGCTGATGAGTTATGGCGGATCGGGCCTGATCGCCAATATGTGCGCGTTGGGCCTGTTGCTACGCGTGGATTACGAGAACCGGGTGCTCATGCGGGGAGGCCGCACATGAGCGCGAAAACGCCCACCATCATGGTCATGGCCGGCGGTACCGGCGGCCACATCATGCCTGGCCTGGCCGTGGCGCTGGCCCTGCGCGAGCGCGGCTGGCAGGTCACCTGGCTGGGCAATCCCGACGCCATGGAAGGCCGGCTGGTGCCGCCGCAGGGCATAGAACTCAATGCCCTGCGCTTTAGCGGCGTGCGCGGCAAAGGCCTGAAAACCCTGCTCAAGCTGCCTGTCACGCTGGGCAGCGCCTGCGCCCAGGTCTGGCGGCACTTTTCCGCCCGGCGCCCGGACGTCGTACTGGGCATGGGCGGCTATGTGGCTTTCCCCGGAGGCCTGGTGGCCGCCTTGCGCGGCGTGCCCCTGGTCTTGCATGAGCAGAATGCCGTGGCCGGGATGACCAATCGCGTGCTCGCGCGCCTGGCCCGGCGCGTGTTGACCGGTTTTCCGGATGCCCTTCGTGGCGAAACCACCGGCAATCCGGTGCGTATCGAGTTGCAGCAGGTGGCCCTGCCGGCCGAACGCCTGTCGGGCCGCACCGGGCCCTTGCGCATCCTGGTGGTTGGCGGCAGCCTGGGCGCGCAGGCGCTGAACAGCGTAGTGCCCCAGGCGCTGAAGCTTTGGGCCGAGGCCCATCCCGGGCAGCCGGTGCCGCAAGTCGTGCACCAGGCCGGTGAAAAGCACCTGGCCGACCTGCAGGCTGCCTATGACGCGGCCGGCGTGCAGGCCGAATGCCGCGCCTTTATCGGCGACATGGCCGCCGCGTACGCCGATGCCGACCTGGTGATTTGCCGTTCCGGCGCCATGACCGTGGCCGAGATCGCCGTCGTCGGCGTGGCCGCCCTGTTCGTGCCTTTCCCGCACGCGGTGGATGATCACCAGACCCGCAACGCCAGCTTCCTGGCCGATGCCGGGGCTGGCTGGATGCGCCAACAGGCAGAATTGACACCCGCGTGGCTGGCGACCTGGTTGTCCCAGCGCACGCGCCCCGAATTGCTGGACGTGGCCGAACGTGCGCGCGAGCGTGCCCACCCACAGGCTACACAACGCATTGCTGACGTTTGCGCCGAACTGGTCAAAGGACTAACGGCATGAAACACCGTATTCAACATATACATTTCGTCGGGATCGGCGGCTCGGGCATGAGTGGTATTGCCGAGGTGCTGCTGAACCTGGGCTACACCATCACCGGCTCGGACCTGGCCGACAGTTCCGTGACCCGGCGCCTGGTCGAGCGGGGCGCGACCATCTACTACGGCCACGACGCGGCCAATGTGGCCGGCGCGCACGCGATCGTGACGTCCACCGCCGTCACCGGCAACAATCCCGAAGTACTGGCCGCGCGTGCCGCCCGTATCCCGGTGGTGCCGCGTGCGCTGATGCTGGCCGAGCTGATGCGTCTCAAGCGCGGAATCGCGGTGGCGGGCACCCACGGCAAGACCACCACCACCAGCCTGGTCGCCAGCATTCTGGCGGCGGGGGGACTGGATCCCACCTTCGTGATCGGCGGCAAGTTGAATTCGGCCGACGCCAATGCGCGCCTGGGGCAGGGCGACTACATCGTGGTCGAGGCCGATGAATCCGATGCCTCGTTCCTGAATCTCTTGCCGGTGATGGCCATCATCACCAATATCGACGCCGACCACATGGATACCTATGGGCACGACGTGGCGCGCCTCAAGAGCGCCTTCGTCGAGTTCACGCAACGCCTGCCTTTCTATGGCAGCGCCATCCTGTGCCTGGACGACGCCTATGTCCGGGAAATCCTGCCCTTTATCTCGCGTCCGGTGACGACTTTCGGTCTGCACCCGGACGCCCAGCTGCGTGCCGTGGATGTGCGTGCCGACGGGACTGCCATGCGCTTTAGCGCGGTCAGCCGAAATGGCGAGCATGCGCCGCTGGATGTCGTGCTGAACATGCCTGGCGAACACAATGTGCGCAATGCGCTGGCTGCGATTGCGGTGGGCCTGGAGCTCGGTGTCGCGCCCGAGGCCATTTGCGAGGCCTTGGCGGGCTTCACCGGGGTTGGGCGCCGGTTTGCCCGTCTCGAAGGCCTGAACGTGCCCGCCGAGCATGGCGGCGGCACCTTCACCCTGATCGACGACTATGGCCATCATCCGGTCGAGATGGCCGCCACGCTTGCCGCCGCGCGAGGCGCTTATCCCGGACGCCGCGTGGTGCTGGCGTTCCAGCCGCATCGCTACACCCGCACCCGCGACTGCTTCGAGGATTTCGTGCGCGTGCTGAGCGATGCGGATGCCGTGCTGCTGACCGAGGTATACGCCGCCGGCGAGGCGCCCATCGTGGCTGCCGACGGCCGCGCCCTGACGCGGGCCATCCGGGTGGCCGGGCGCATAGAACCGGTTTTCATCGAAAGCGTTACCGATCTGGCCCATGGCATTGTGGCTTTCGTGCGTGATGGCGATGTCGTCATCGCGATGGGGGCAGGCTCGATCGGAACCGTCCCCGCCCAGGTGGCAGGGCTTGCAGCCCAGGCGGGCGTTTCATTATCCAGTACAGAAAATCAAGGCATGCAAAGCGCTACGGAGTCCACAACATGAGTCACTCAACAACGTTTGGCAAGGTCGGCGTGTTGTATGGCGGGCGCTCGGCCGAGCGCGAAGTCTCGCTGATGTCGGGCGCCGGCGTTCACCAGGCCCTGCGCGACAGCGGGGTCGATGCGCATCTGTTCGACACCGGCAGGCAATCCCTGGCTGAACTGGCGGCGGCGGGCTTCGAGCGCGTATTCGTGGCATTGCACGGACGTTGGGGTGAGGACGGCACGATCCAGGGCGCCCTGGAACTGCTGCAGATTCCCTATACCGGCAGCGGTCCGGCCGCCTGCGCGCTGGCCATGGACAAGATCATGACCAAGCAGGTATGGCTGCATCATGGCTTGCCGACACCACGCTTTGCCGTGCTGGACGCCCAGAGCGCATTGCAAGAGGTGGCGGCAAGCCTTGGTCTGCCCCTGATCGTCAAACCTACCCATGAAGGTTCGACCCTGGGCTTGACCAAGGTTGCTCAGGCGGATGGCATGGACAGCGCCTACGAGCTTGCCGCCCGGTTCGACGAATTCGTGCTGGCCGAGGAATTCATTGCCGGACGCGAGTTGACGGTGGCCGTGCTGGGCAGGGGCAATACCGCGCGAGCCCTGCCCATCATCGAGATCCTGGCTCCCGGCGGCAATTACGACTTCAACAACAAGTACTACACCGACGACACACGCTATGTGTGCCCGGCCGAGCTGCCGGCGGCGCTGGCCGAGCACGTGCAGAAGATCAGCGTACAGGCCTATCGTGCCGTGGGCTGCGAAGGCTGGGGGCGGGTGGACGTGATGATAGGCGCCGGCAATAAGCCGTTTTTGCTGGAAGTGAATACATCCCCGGGCATGACCGGGCATTCGCTGGTGCCCATGGCTGCCAAAGCGTCCGGTATGAACTATGGCGAGCTTTGCGTCGAAATCCTGCGCACTGCCCGTTGCAAGATCGAGGGAGGCAATCCCGCTTCCCTTCCAGGTTGATGTACCGGACACAAGAGATACCGTGTGGAACAACGCTCGCTTCGTCAACCTGATTGCCAACGCGCTCACCACGATTGCGTTGAGCTCGCTGCTGCTTGGCAGTCTGGTGTGGCTGGCTCACCGTCCGGCATTTACGCTGGCGGGCATCGCGATCGAATCGATGCCCAACGAAAAGCTCGAGCATGTCTCGGAAGCGGGCGTGCGCGCTGCGATTACGGGGCGGCTGGAAGGCAATTTCTTTACTTCCGATCTGGAAGCCGTCAGGCAGGTTTTCGAAACACTGCCCTGGGTGCAACAGGCGATGGTTCGCCGTGTGTGGCCCAATGCGCTGGAAGTCACCCTGCAGGAATATCAGGCGGTGGCTCTCTGGAACGACAACCAGTTGCTCGATCAGCATGGCGTGGTGTTTACCGCGAACCAGGCCGAAGCAGAGGCCGAGGATGGGGATGGCGATCCGCTGCCCATCCTGTCGGGGCCGGAGGGCTCGGGCAAATTGGTCAAGCAAAGGCTCGGCGAGCTCACGCAGTGGGTCAAGCCCCTGGGCCGCGTACCAGTGAAGTTGTCCCTGAGCGCCCGGCATGCCTGGCGCGCCGAGCTGGACAACGGACTGATCCTGGACATGGGGCGGGATCCGGCGACCGACCTCAGCCAAACCGGCGATTCGGGCGGATCCGAGGAGCAGGCCGTGCCGGTACAGCTACGCGTGCAGCGGCTCGTCGAATCATTGGCCGCAGTCGAGCAACGCGCCGGACGACCGGTGATCTATGCCGATTTGCGCTATCCCAACGGGTTTGCCCTGCGCCTGGGTCAGGCACCGAAACCCACCAAGACATCTACACCTGCGACTAAACCATGACCCGTGAATCCAAAGATCTGATTGTTGCGCTGGATATTGGTACCAGCAAAGTTGTGGCCGTGGTTGCCGAAATGCTGCCCGAAGGGCGGTTTGAAGTGCTTGGCCTGGGCCAGCACGAGTCGCGCGGCATGCGCAAGGGCGTCGTCGTCAATATCGAAAGCACGGTCAGCTCGATCCAGCATGCGCTGGAAGAGGCCGAGCTGATGGCCGACTGCAAGATCCGTGACGTTTTTACCGGGATCGCGGGCAGTCATATCCGCAGCTTCAATTCGAGCGGGATGGTGGCCATCAAGGACAAGGAAGTCACGGCAACCGATGTGGCGCGCGTGCTGGAAACGGCCAAGGCGATCAATATTCCCACCGATCAGCAGGTGCTGCACGTTCTGACGCAGGAATACATTGTCGACGGCCAGGAAGATATCCGCGAGCCCATAGGCATGAGCGGTATCCGGCTGGAAGTGCGGGTGCATATCGTGACCGGCGCGGTCAGCGCCGCGCAGAACATCGTCAAGTGCGTGCGCCGCTGCGGCCTTGAAGTGCAGGACTTGATCCTGCAGCCTATCGCCTCGAGCCAGGCCTGCCTGACGCCCGACGAAAAAGAGCTGGGCGTGGTGCTGGTCGATATTGGTGGCGGCACGACCGACGTGGCGGTATATACCGGCGGCGCGATACGGCATACGGCCGTGATCCCGATTGCCGGCGACCAGATTACCGGCGATATCGCGGCCGCCTTGCGTACGCCCAACCCGGATGCCGAGGAAATCAAGCTGCGCTTTGGCGTGGCCAAGCAGATGCTGGCCGGCCAGGACGAACGCATCGAAGTGCCGGGCCTGGGTGATCGCGGTCCGCGCGAGCTGTCGCGCCAGGCGCTGGGCGCTGTCATCGAGCCCCGGGTCGAAGAGCTGTTCACCCTGGTGCAGCAGGTGATTCGTGAGTCCGGCTACGACGAGCTGCTGTCGTCCGGAATCGTGCTGACCGGCGGCTCATCGCAGCTGCCCGGCATGGTCGAGCTGGCCGAAGACGTGTTCCTGAAGCCGGTGCGCGTGGCGACCCCGGTATATCACGGCTCTTTGTCGGACGTGGTCTGCAATCCGCGTTTCTCTACCGTGATGGGCCTGTTGCAGGAAGCCCGGGCGCAGCACCTGAGAGGGCGTGTGAAGGTTCACCAGGGGGGCGGCTTCAAGTCCATCCTGGCGCGAATGAAAGAGTGGTTCAGCGGGAATTTCTGATTCAAGGCAGACCGAGTGCCATGCGGTCTGCCCATAAGTTGTGCTAGCAGTACTTGGCTTTGGTTTTTGATGTGTTGCCAGATTCAACCCGGCGGGCGGGTTGGAGCGTGAAGCGCGAAGCGCGAGCTGGTGGGAAAGCAGGATAACCACTTTGTCGAACGTTTTGCATTGCATTTTTCAGCTCCGTACGCTAAATGTCTCTTCCAGGAGAACACCATGAGTATTGATATCAAAATGCTTGATAGCGACCAGAACGGCGCTGTTATCAAGGTAGTTGGCGTTGGTGGTGCCGGTGGCAATGCCGTTGCGCACATGATTCGTCGCAATGTGCAGGGCGTGGATTTCATTTGCGCCAACACCGACTCGCAGGCCCTGATCGACACGGGCGCGCCGGTGCAGATCCGCCTGGGCCGTACCGGCCTGGGGGCCGGCGCCAAACCCGAGCAAGGCCGTTCCGCGGCCGAGACCGCTCGCGAGGACATCCGTGAGGCGCTGCAGGGAGCGAACATGGTGTTCCTGACCGCCGGCATGGGCGGCGGCACCGGCACTGGCGCAGGTCCGGTCGTGGCCGAGGTTGCCAAGGAACTGGGCATTCTTACCGTAGGCGTGGTCACCAAGCCCTTCTCGTTCGAGGGTACCAAGCGCATGCAGGTTGCCGAGGAAGGCATCCGCGAGCTGTCCCAGCATGTGCATTCGCTGATCGTTGTCCTCAACGAGAAGCTGCAGGATGTCATCGACGAGGATGCCTCGTTCGAAGAGTGCTTCAAAATGGCCGACGACGTCTTGCACAATGCATGCGCGGGTATCGCCGAGATCATCAATGTGAAGGGCAACATCAACGTTGACTTCCAGGATCTCACCACCATCATGAGCGAGCCTGGCCAGGCCATGATGGGTACTGCCGTGGCTTCCGGTGAAGACCGCGCTCGCAAGGCGGCCGAAGAGGCGATCGCCTGCCCGCTGCTCGAAGGCGTGGACTTGAACGGTGCGCGTGGTGTCCTGGTCAATGTGACCGCAGGGCGCTCGCTCAAGCGTCGTGAAATCAACCAGATCATGGAAATCATCGAAAGCTATCGCTCCGAAGACGCCACCGTCGTCTTTGGCCAGGCCTACGATGAATCCATGGGTGAGGACCTGCGCGTGACCGTCGTGGCTACCGGCCTGGGCCGTGCCCGTGCCAAGCCGCAACTGGTGCAGTCGCAACTGCTGCGTACCGGTACGGACAATGCCCCGGTGGCCGGTGCTGGTGGCCAAGGCCCGAACTATCAGGATTACGACACGCCTGCAGTCTTTCGCGGTCGCGAAGCATCGCGCCGTGTTCAGGCCATGGAAAGTTCCGGCATGGATCACCTCGATATCCCGGCCTTCCTGCGTCGTCAGGCAGACTGAGGGCCGGCGTAGCCTGCCTGGGCGGTTTGCTGCCGGGAGACCAGCACGCTTGGGCTAGCGTCGCGGTCACGGGACACTATCTGGTGTTGTCCCGAGACTTGGGTTGAAATGCCTGGAAAAAAAGCGGTACGTGCAAAACACGTACCGCTTTTTAGTTTTTGCCGGCTGCTGCCGCAGCCAATGCCTACTCGGCAATCACGGTTTCGCCCGCCATCAGGCCGGCTAGCGTTTCGCGCTCGCGCACGACGTAGTAGCGGTCGCCATCGACCATGACTTCGGCCGCGCGAGGGCGGGTGTTGTATTGGCTGGCCATGACCATGGCGTAGGCGCCGGCGGTTTCCACCGCGAGCAGATCGCCTTGCTGCAGCGCGAGCTTGCGTTCGCGGGCAAGCCAGTCGCCGCTTTCGCAGATCGGGCCTACGATATCGTAGGTTTGGGCGGGCACGTCATTGCGCGGAACCACCGGCAGCACGCCATGGTAGGCGTCGTACAGCGTTGGGCGCAGCAGGTCGTTCATGGCCGCATCGACGATGGCGAAGTTTTTCTCGCCAGGCTTGAGATATTCAACCGTGGTCAGCAGCAGGCCGGCATTGCCTACCAGCGAGCGTCCGGGCTCGAGCACGATGCGGCGCGCGTTGCTGCCCTGGCCACGGATATCGCCATAGCCACGCTGCGCCAGCCGCGCATAAATGGCATCCAGCAGCAGGGTGGGCGACAGTGGCGTTTCGTCGGCATAGCGTATACCCAGGCCGCCGCCCAGATCCAGGTGCTCGATATGGATGCCTTCGGCATCCAGCAGGCCAACCAGATCCAGCACCTTGTCCAGGGCATCGAGGTAGGGTGACAGCTCGGTAATCTGCGAGCCGATATGGCAGTCGACGCCCACGACGCGAATGCCCGGCAGCGTGATCGCTTCGCGATAGACCACAGGCGCGTCCGCAATCGCGATGCCGAACTTGTTTTCCTTCAGGCCGGTGGAGATATAGGGATGGGTCTTGGGGTCGACATCGGGGTTCACGCGCAGGGATACCGGGGCCAACTTGCCCATGGCTTGCGCCACCTCGGACAGGCGGCGCAGTTCGGCCTGCGATTCGACGTTAAAGCACATGACGCCCGCTTCGAGTGCGGCGCGCATTTCCCAGGCCTGCTTGCCCACGCCCGAAAACACGACTTTGCCAGGATCGGCGCCCACCGCCAGCACACGGGCAAGCTCGCCACCCGAGACGATGTCAAAGCCGGCGCCGGCGCGCGCGAATTCCTTGAGTACGGCCAGGTTGGAGTTGGCTTTCATGCCAAAGCACACGAGGGCGTTGCGGCCGTCGATGGCGCTGCGGTAGCGTTCCCAGGCGGCGTGCAGCGCGGCGCGCGAATACACATACAAAGGCGTGCCAAGCTTGGCGGCCAGTTCGGGCAGGGCGACGTTCTCGGCGTGAAGCACGCCATTGCGATAGGTAAACCAGGGTGCGCCTACCGGCTCGGCAAAAACAGGATTGGTCATGATGCTTGGAAAGTGGCAAAAACGGGTTGCAATTGCGAAGTGGGCAAGAACAAAGGCCCTTTTTGTCCGCATGCGGAGAGCAGGGCGAACAGGCCCAGGGCCGCTACAATGCGGCAAAGCCGGTAGCGGTTGTTGTCTAACGATTTTGGCATGGCGGAATTATGACTGAAAGTGAGTTCTTGGCATTGGTCGACGGCATCATTGGTGCCATTGAGCGACAGGCTGACAAATGGTACGACGATCTGGACGTCGACGTCGAAGCCGTGCGTAACGGCAACGTGCTGACCCTGGCCTTCGAGAGCGGCGTCAAGGTCATTATCAACAGCCAGGCGCCCATGCAGGAAATCTGGGTGGCAGCACCCAGCGGCGGTTTTCACTATCGCCAGGATGGCGCGCTTTGGCGCGACACCCGTGGCGGACCGGATCTCACCACTGCCTTGTCGCAGATCTGTTCGGATGCCGCCGGCCAACCCCTGCAACTGCAGTTGTAGCCTGCTTCGGCCGGGTCAATCCCGTAACTTTGCTCATCAATGAACAAAGCCTCCCGGTCGGGAGGCTTTGTTTTTGGGACACGCCCACAGCATGGGCGCATTCTTGTGCCGGGCTAGGGAAGGATGCGTTCTCCCCAGGGCCAGGTACCGCTGCCCTGGGATGATCCGCCCGAGCGTGGCGCCATGCTGGCCGTCGAGGGCCCTCCGCCGCCAAACTGCTCGGCTATCGGGTCGCCGCCGCCCAGGCTGTCGATCAGGTCGCGCAAGGGGTCTTCATTCAGGTCTATGCTGGCCACGGCCTTGCCGGGAGGAAATTCCGAGAAGTAGAAGTTGCCGTTGTCGGCAATCAGGCCGGGCGGCTGGTTCAGCTTTTTCTCGGGCACGCCCTTGAGGGCGGTGCGCATATAGTTCATCCAGATCGGCAGGGCGGCGCCACCGCCGGTTTCGCGGTCGCCCAGCGAACGCGGCTGGTCGTAGCCCAGCCAGGCGATACCCACCAGTGAAGGCGTGTAGCCGGCAAACCAGGCGTCAACCGAATCGTTGGTGGTGCCGGTCTTGCCGCCGACATCGTTGCGCTTGAGTTCTTTGGCACGGCGCGCCGTGCCAGCCTGAACGTTGTTGCGCAGCATGGTGTCGGCGACGAAGGCGGTGCGCGCATCGATGGCCCGGGCCGATTCGTCGCCGGCCAGCACGGGTTTGGCCTGCATCAGCAACTGGCCTTCATGGTTGGTCACCCGGGTAATCAGGTAGGGCGCTACCCGATAGCCGCCGTTGGCGAAGACCGCAAAACCGCCGGCCAGTTGCAGCGGCGTGACGGCGCCCGCGCCCAGCGCCATGGTCAGATAGGCCGGATGGCGTGCTGCATCAAAGCCGAAGCGCGTGACGTAGTCCTGCGCATACTTGGGCCCGATGGCCTGCAGGATACGAATCGACACCATATTCTTGGACTTGGCCAGCCCTTCACGCATGGTCAGCGCGTATTCGTAATTATTGCCATAGTTCTTGGGCGCCCAGCGCTGGCCACCGGTTTGCGAGGCCTCGAGTACGAAGGGCTTGTCGGAAATACGCGTGCCGGGGGTCAGGCCGCGTTCGAGCGCGGCAGCGTAGATGAAGGGCTTGAAGCTGGAGCCCGGCTGGCGCCATGCCTGGGTGACACGGTTGAACTTGCCGTGGTTGAAGTCAAAGCCCCCGGCCATGGCCCGGATGGCTCCGTCCTCGGGAGCCACGGCAACGAACGCGCCCTGGGCTTCGGGCATTTGCAGCAATTCCCATTTGTCGCCGGTTTTCATGATGCGCACGATCGCGCCCCGGCGTATCTGCCGGGCCGGTTGAGCCTTGGCCGACAGGCCCGATTTGGCGAAGCTCAGCTGTTTGCCCGTGATCGTGATGATTTCGTTGGAGCTACGCGCCACCGTGACCTTCTCTGGCGTGGCGGATAGAACCACCGCGGCCAGCAGGTCGTCGCTGTCGACGTAGGCTGTCATGGCGTCGTCAA
Organism: Verticiella sediminum; assembly: GCA_040392445.1. Classification (GTDB taxonomy): domain Bacteria; phylum Pseudomonadota; class Gammaproteobacteria; order Burkholderiales; family Burkholderiaceae_B; genus Verticiella; species Verticiella sediminum_A. Next base: position 185,395 of record JBEBVZ010000002.1, on the reverse strand, counting down.
GGAAGTTGTCGAAGGCTTCGGGCGTGGCTTCGATATTGTTGGGCAGGTCGATGAAGCCTTCAGGCCCGCGGTAGCCGCGGCGGCGATCGTATTCCAGCACGCCGTCACGCAAAGACTTGGACGCCAACGCCTGGTCGCGTGACGAGACTGTCGTGTAGACGTTCAGGCCGCGGGTGTAGGTGTCTTCCTTGTAGATGTCGTACACCAGTTGCCGGGCCAGTTCGGCTACGTACTGGCTGTTTTCTCGGAAGTTGGGCCCTTCTTCACGCGATTGCGGCCGAATCACGATGTTCTGCTCCATGGCCGCCTTGTATTCCTCGGGCGTGATGTAGCCCAGATCCTGCATGCGGCCCAGCACATAGTGCTGGCGCAGCACGGCGCGCGCCATATTGCTGATCGGGTTGAAGCGCGAAGGCGCCTTGGGCACCCCGGCCAGCAGGGCGGCTTCGGCGACCGTGATGTCGGTCAGCGACTTGCCCAGGTAGGCGCGCGCCGCCGCTTCAAAGCCATAGGCGCGATGGCCCAGGTAGATCTGGTTGATATAGAGCTCGAGGATCTGGTCCTTGGTCAGGCTGGACTCGATCTTGAACGTCAGCAAAAGCTCGTAGAATTTACGGGACCAGGTTTTTTCCGACGACAGGTAGAAGTTGCGCGCCACCTGCATCGTGATGGTGCTGGCGCCCTGCGCCTTGCTCATGTTCACGACGTTGGTATAGGCCGCGCGTGCCACGCCCTGCCAGTCGATGCCGCCGTGCTGGTAGAAGCGATCGTCCTCGGCCGACAGGATCGCCGCCTTCAGGACGTCGGGCACCTCGTTGATGGGCACCACGCGGCGGCGTTCCTCGCCAAACTCTCCGATCAGGACGTTATCGGAGGTGTAGACCCGCAGGGGTACCTTGGGCCGGTAGTCGATCAGGGCGTGCAGGTCGGGCAAATTGGGCCATGCCAGGGCCAGCGCCAGTCCCACCAGCAAGGCACCACACAGCGCCAGGCCCGCGAAGATGCTGGTCGCAGCCGCGACCCATCGCAGAGGGCTTCTTGCCGGGGTGGTTTCCTTGGAGGGGGATTTCTTGGGGGAAGTATCTTTCACCATGCCCTGGATTTTAAATTGAGGGTAAATGCACTCGACTACAGGCGTCGGGCTTTTTGTAACCAAAGCGCTGGATGTCGTGTTTTGGGCACAACTGCGGCGCAGTGGGATAATGCGGTCACATATTACGGCACTTCAACCATGGTTAATCCGCAAACCGAATCCGTCGAGGCCGATAGCGCATCGCCCGACGTGACCCCTGAAGGGGACCGCGCACCGTTGTCGATTTTCCTGGTAGGTATGCCCGGTGCGGGCAAAACCACCATAGGACGTGGGCTGGCGCGTGCCTTGTCGCGCAGTTTCGTTGACGTGGATCATGAGCTCGAGCGACGCTGTGGCGTGCGCGTGCCCATTATCTTCGACCTCGAAGGCGAGGCGGGGTTCCGCCAGCGTGAGACCTGCGCCATCGATGAGTGTACGAAACGGCCGGGCATCGTGCTGGCCACCGGCGGTGGCGCGGTGCTGGCCGCCGAGAACCGCCGCCTGCTGCACGAGCGTGGCCTGGTGGTGTATCTGCGGGCACGCCCCGCCGATCTGTATGCGCGCACCCGGCATGATCGCAATCGCCCCCTCTTGCAAACCGACGATCCGCTAGGCACGATTGAACGTTTGCTGGCGGTGCGCGATCCTTTTTACCGCGAGGTTGCCCACCTGACGATAGATACCGGCCAAATGCCGGTGCATCACCTGGTAAATCGCATCGTACCCATGTTGCGCACCTATTCGCGCGAACCGGAGCTTTTATGCAGGAAGTAGCAGTTGACACCCCCGGCGGCCAATATCCCATCCGCATCGCGCCCGGCCGCCTGGATGCCCTGGCCGGTTCGGTGCCGGCCGATGCCACCGCGATTGCGCTGATTACCAATCCGGTTGTCGCCGGCCTGTATGGCGACCGTGCCGAGCGGGCGCTGGCCGCATCCGGCAAGCGCGTGCTGCGTATCGAGCTGCCCGACGGCGAAGCGCACAAGGATCTGTCGACCCTGAACCGCATTTTCGACGCCTTGCTTGAACATCGCTTCGATCGCCGCTGCCTGCTGGTAGCCCTGGGCGGCGGCGTGATCGGCGACATGGTGGGGTTTGCCGCCGCGGTGTATATGCGCGGCGTGCGCTTTCTGCAGGTTCCCACCACCTTGCTGTCGCAGGTGGATTCCTCGGTGGGGGGCAAAACCGCCGTCAACCATCCGCTGGGCAAGAACATGATAGGCGCGTTCTACCAGCCGGTTGCGGTTGAGATCGATACCGATGTACTGCGGACCCTGCCGGCGCGCGAAATCTCGGCCGGCCTGGCCGAGGTCGTGAAGTACGGCATGATCCTGGACACCGGGTTCTTTGCCTGGTGCGAGGTCAATGCCCAGCGCCTGCGCGCCCTGGATGAAGAGGCTCTCACCTACGCCATCGCCCGTTCATGCCAGCTCAAGGCACAGGTGGTGGGGCGCGACGAACGCGAATCCGGCGAGCGTGCCATCTTGAATTTCGGCCATACCTTTGGCCATGCGATCGAAGCCGGCATGGGCTATGGCGCCTGGCTGCATGGCGAAGCGGTTGGATGCGGCATGGTGCAGGCGGCCGAACTCTCGGCGCGCGTGGCTGGCCTGCCGCGGGCCGACGTCGACCGGATACATGCCCTGGTCGCGGCCATAGGCTGCCCGGTGCGCGCGCCCGACCTGGGCACGCAGCGCTGGCTGGACCTGATGCAGGTGGACAAGAAGACCGAAGGCGGCCAGGTGCGCTTCGTTTTGTTGCCCGAACTGGGCAAGGCGCATATGGCGCCCGCCCCCAACGAGGCGGTGTGCGAGGTGCTGGCTGGCACCTGCGATACGGCCATACGGGCTATCTCCGCCGATGTTTGACAAACTGGCCCCGTATGCCGCTCATCCCGAGGCTTCCCGGGGGCGTCGGCATTTCGAGCCGCCGCCGGCCGGTCGCAGCGAATTCCAGCGCGACCGTGACCGCATCGTGCATGCCAACGCCTTTCGGCGCCTGGAATACAAGACCCAGGTCTTCGTCAACCACGAAGGCGACCTCTTTCGTACCCGGCTCACGCATAGCCTGGAGGTGGCGCAGATTGCACGGTCGGTAGCGCGCACCCTGGCCTTGAACGAAGACCTGGTCGAAGCCATTTCGCTGGCGCACGACCTCGGGCACACCCCGTTCGGCCATGCCGGCCAGGATGCCCTGAACGCCTGCCTGCGCGAGTTCGCCCCCGAGGCGGGCGGCTTCGAGCACAACTTGCAAAGCCTGCGCGTGGTGGACGAGCTCGAAGAGCGCTACGGCGCTTTCAACGGCCTGAACCTGTGCTTCGAAACCCGCGAAGGCATACTGAAGCATTGCTCGCGCGAACGGGCCCAGAGCCTGGGCGAGCTGGGCGAGCGGTTCCTGAACCGTACCCAACCTTCGCTCGAGGCCCAGTTGGCCAACCTGTCCGACGAGATCGCCTACAACAACCACGACATCGATGACGGCCTGCGTTCGGGCCTGATCACCCTGGAACAGCTTGCCGAGGTAACGATTTTCGCGCGCCATCGGGCCCAGGTGCAAGCCGTGTACCCGGGCTTGTCGGGTCGCCGGCTGGTAGCCGAAACCATCAGGCGCATGATCAACACCTTGATCATAGATTTGTCCGACACCACCGCCGCCAATATCGCCCGGGTGGCGCCCGCCAGCATCGACGAGGTTCGCCTGGCGCCCGCCCTGGCGAGCTTCAGCCCGGCCGTGCGGCGCGAGGCCGATCAGCTGAAAACCTTCCTGCACGACAATCTTTATCGGCACTATCAGGTAATGCGCATGACCACCAAGGCGGCGCGTATCGTGCGCGAGCTTTTTCTTGCCTTTCTTGACGAGCCGCGCCTGCTGCCGCCGCAGTTCCAGCGTCGTGCCGCCGCCACCGCGGGCTCCGGGCAAGCCAGGGCCATCGCCGACTATATTGCCGGGATGACCGACCGCTACGCCATACGCGAACGGGCCCGCCTGTTCGACATGGGCGCCGAGTCCGGCTCCCCGCACAGCGGCTGAAGCCGGGCTGTTTACACGCCTGGTAACGCAGGCCTTTCGGCCTGCTCGACAATTTGCAGTATTCTGGATTTTTCCAATTCGAGGACCCCTCACGATGACGCTACAGGCACTTTCCCGCGAAACTCACAAAGAGCTGCGCCTACGCACACCATCCCAGTTATGGTCATTTGCACGCGCACGCATGATTGCGGGACTCGTAGCAACCGAACTTGCCGAGGCCATCAAAACGATGCCGGTGGCATTCACCCTGAAAAACGAGCAGGCCAATCTGGTGGCCCTGATGGGGCTGGGCGAGCACAACCTGTTCGTGGGCAGCAATGGCGAGTGGATAGGCCAATATATTCCCGCCGCGCTACGGGCTTGGCCGTTCGGTCTGATGAAGCAGGGCGAGCAGCGCGTCGTGGCGCTGGATGTCGCGAGCGATGCGGTCAGCGCCGATGAAGGCGATCCTTTGTTCGACGACAAGGGCCAGCCCAGCGAGCGCCTGCAAAAAACCGTGAAATTCCTGCAATCCTTCAGCGACCAGGAAGTGGTCATGGGCCGTGCGGTCGAGGCCATCCGCAAGGCTGGCCTGCTCGAGCCCTGGGCCCTGAGCGCCGATCAGGGCAAGGGCACCAGCGTGAATATCACGGGGCTGTACCAGATCAATCGCGCGGCCTTCGAGGCGCTGTCCGACGACGCCTTCCTGGCGCTGCGCCAGGCGGGAAGCTTGCCGGTCATCTATGCCCACGTGTTCTCACAGCGCAACACCGCTTTGCTGGAGCAACTGGCACGCCGGCAGCAGGCTGCCAGCATCCCGGTGGCAGACGATCATCTGCCCCAGGCGCTGTATATCACTGATGATTATCTGAAGTTTTAAGCAGATCTGGCTCGGTATCCTCCGCCTTGGGGCCCGGCACTTGCCGGGCGGCGGAGGCGCCGCGCGCGCCTTTGGTCACACGAAGCTCGACTTCGCCGCGCGCGAGCTTGGCCAGCGCCGTCGGGTTGCGCACGATCAGGCGCCGGTTGTCTTTTTCGACGATCTTGTTGGCGAACAGCGCCTGCATGGCGCGTGACACGGTTTCGCGGCTGACGTTGGCCGTCAGGGCAATCGCCTGCTGGCTGGGCAGGTTTTCTATGGTTACCAGCTTCTCGTCATTCCAGATACGACAGGAGTTATGCAGCACGGCATAGATCCGCGAGAACGCCCGCGCCATGCCCAGTACCGAGCGGATATGCGAGGATTGCCGGATGGTGTGGCACAAGCGCAGCAACAGGCGCTCGGCCACGACGGGGTGTTGCGTAAAGAGCTTGCGCGCGACGCTGCCGGCCAGCAGGCCCACCACCGACGGCATGGTGGCGACCACCGACGCCGACATCGCGCCGCCGTCGATAACCGCGATTTCACCCAGGTAGTCACCAGGCTCGACAAAGTGCAGCCCCACCTCGCGGCCGTCTTCGGATGAGGCGATGACCTGCAGCCGGCCGGACACCAGCAAGACGAGATTGTCGCCGGTGGCGCCCTGGTGGACCACATAGGCTCTTTTGTCGAATTGCTCGAAATGCGTCTGCCCCGCCAGTTCCTGCAGGATGGCAAGGTCGAGTCCTGCCAGCAATTTTTGCTGCTGCAAGGCTTGTATGGGGGAAATTTCCACTGTTTTGATGTTTGGATAGGTGGATGGATTCTAGCCCAAGCTTGATTTTTATGTGACGCACATCACTTTTTATTGCATTCTTTGTGATCGTTATCACATTATTTGATGATAAGATTCGCCCCGGATCGGGGTGGCCCGGCGTCTTGTGGGTTTAAGGTAGGTATCGATGGCTGCCAAGTTCGATTTACCGCGTGACGAGATTACGCAGGCGCTGGTCGGCTTCAAGCAGGCCTTCAGGTCTGTCGGGGTCTTCAGCATGATTATCAATTTGCTGATGCTGGCCGGCCCCCTGTACATGATGCAGGTCTACGACCGCGTGCTCAACAGCCGCAACACCTACACCCTGGTCATGCTGTCCGTGATGGTGGTGGGGGCCTTCCTGGTCCTGTCCTTCCTGGAATATGTGCGCGGCCAGGTGGCTATCCGCATCGGGGCGCGCCTGGATCTGCACATGAACCGCCGCGTGTATACGGCGGCCTTCGAGCAGAACCTGAAGAACGGCCGCGGCAATGCCGGCCAGGCCCTGAACGACCTGACGACCATACGCCAGTTCGTCACGGGTAGCGCCCTGTTCGCCTTCTTCGATGCACCCTGGGCCCCCATCTATCTGTGCGTCATTTTCATGTTCAACGTGTGGCTGGGGGTTTTCGCCCTCATAGGCATGTTGCTCCTGATCGTATTGGCCTTCATCAACCGCTCGGTTACCCAGAAGCCGCTGGCCGAAGCCAATACCCTGGCGGTGAACTCCAGCACCCTGGCCACCAATACCTTGCGCAACGCCGAGGTGATCGAGGCCATGGGCATGCTGCCCAACCTGCAGTCGCGCTGGTATCGCCTGCACGAAAGCTTCCTGAAGCAGCAGGCGGTGGCCAGCGAGAAGGCTGCCGTCATCGGCTCGTTTACCAAGTTCTTCCGCCTGAGCCTGCAGTCCCTGATGCTGGGCCTGGGCGCCTTCCTGGTAATCCATGGCCAGATGACAGGGGGCATGATGATCGCCGGCACCATTTTGCTGGGCCGCACGCTGGGCCCGCTGGAACAGGTCATCAATGCCTGGAAGCAATGGAGCGGAGTGCGCAGCTCGCACGGCCGCCTGACCAGGCTGCTGGAAGAAAACCCGGCCCGCAAGCCCGGCATGGAACTGCCGGCGCCGCACGGCGCAATGTCGGTCGAGTCGGTCACGGCCGCGCCGCCGGGCGTGCGGGTGCCGGTGCTGCGCAACGTCAGTTTTGCGATCGAGGCGGGCGACGTACTAGGCATCATCGGCCCCAGCGGTTCGGGTAAATCGACGCTGGCGCGCCTGCTGGTGGGGATCTGGCCGGCCTTGAACGGCAAGGTGCGGCTCGATGGCGCCGACGTGTACCAGTGGAACAAGGACGAGCTGGGCCCCTATGTGGGTTATCTGCCTCAGGATATCGAATTGTTCGCGGGTTCCATCAGCGAGAATATTTCGCGCTTTGGCAGCCTGGATGCCGAAAAAGTGGTGCAGGCGGCGCGCATGGCCGGCGTGCATGAAATGATCCTGCAGTTTCCGCAGGGCTACGACACCATGATGGGCGAAAGTGGCGCGGGGCTATCGGGCGGCCAACGCCAGCGCATAGGCTTGGCGCGCGCCTTGTACGGCGTGCCCACGCTGGTGGTGCTGGATGAGCCCAACTCCAACCTGGACGAAACCGGCGAAGAGGCCTTGCGCGGCGCCATCAACCAGTTGCGGGAGGCCGGCAAGACCGTGGTGCTGATTACCCATCGCACCAGCGTGATCGCCACCACGACCAAGCTGCTGTTGCTGCGTGATGGCACGGCGCAGATGTTCGGTCCGACCAACCAGGTGCTGGCCTCGATAGCCCAGGCTAACCAGCGCAAGGGCGCGGCGCCGGGTGGGGCGACACCCATCGCAAGAGTCTCCTGAGCCTGCTGAACATCGGCGGCTTGAGGGCCGCCTGTGGGTGCAGCATAGGTTTCACGCAAGCCTGAAGAATATGCAAATCGAGCGCTGACATGGCAAAACTGTTTGGCAGGAAAAAGGCCGAGGACGAGATCGAGGTCCTGGGTAATGATGTGCTGGATGCACCGGCCTCGTCGGTCAGCATCGACGACCGCAAGCACGCCCGCATGGGCTGGTGGGTCGTGATCGTCGGCGTGTTCGGCTTTCTGCTGTGGGCCGGGTTTGCGCCCCTGGATCGCGGCGTGCCGGCGCCTGGCGTGGTGATGGTGTCGGGCAACCGGCAGGCGGTGCAAAACTTGGTGGGTGGCGTCGTGGATGAAATCCTCGTGCGCGACGGCAGCGAGGTCCAGCGCGGTGACGTGCTGATCCGCATGAATACCACCCAGGCGCGTTCCGAGGCGGAAAACCTGCGCGGCCAGTATTTTTCCGCGCTGGCGGTTGAAGCGCGCCTGGCAGCCGAGCGCGATGCGCTGACAAAAGTGACCTTTCCCGCCGCCCTGCTCGAGGCCAAGGACGACCCTCGGGCCGAAGATGCGATCGTGCTGCAAGGGCAGTTGTTCGAGTCGCGCCGGCTGGCGCTGCAAAGCGAACTGAGTGCAAGCGAGCAAAGCATTGCCGGCTTGCGCGCGCAGATCCAGGGTCTGGAATCGCTGCAGGTTGCACGAAAAGAGCAGGCGCGCTTCATCGGCGAGCAATTGAAGGGTATGCGCAGCCTGGCCAGTGACGGCTATGTGCCACGCAACCGCTTGCTGGATCTGGAACGCACCAGCAGCCAGCTGCAGGGCGACCTGGCCTCGGCTACGTCCAATATCCTGCAGGCCCAGCGCCAGATATCCGAACAGGAACTGCGCATGCTGCAACGCCGCCAGGAATATCAGCGCGAGGTGCGCACCCAGTTAACCGACACCCAGCGCGAGGTGCGGTCCCTGCACAGCCGCATCCAGTTTGCCGACTTCGAGTTGGAGCACACTGCCGTGCGCGCGCCGGCCAGCGGCCTGGTGGTGGGTTTGTCGGTATTTACCAACGGTGGCGTGATTTCTCCGGGTACGCACCTGATGGATGTCGTGCCGGCCGACGAACCGCTGATGGTTGAGGTTAAAGTACCTGTACACCTGATCGACAAAGTGTATGCGGGCTTGCCGGTAGAGATGATGTTCACCGCTTTCAACCAGCGCAGCACGCCACATATCCCGGGCGAGGTCGTCACCGTATCGGCCGACCGTTTGCTCGAGGAAAAAAATGGCGAACCCTACTACCGGGTCGAAGCCAAGGTCACCGAGCAAGGCACCGAACTGCTCAAGACCTACGACGTGCGCCCCGGTATGCCGGTGGAAACCCTGGTCAAGCTGGGCGAGCGTTCGCTGTTGAACTACCTGTTCCGACCCATCCTGGATCGTGCCGGTACGGCCCTTGTACAGGAGTGACGTGATGACATTACGCTTGCGCGTGCTTGTGGGCTTGGGTCTGGCTGCTTCGGCGGCATGCCTGCCCGTCCATGCCTTCGGGCTGATGGACGCGTTCGTGGCGGCGCGCCAGTACGATCCCCAGTACCGTGCCGCCTGGCAGGCGCGCGAAGCGGGCGTGCAGGAAGAACGGATTGCCAGGGCGCAATTGCTGCCGCAAGCGTCTGTCACCTACGGCTACAACCGCAACTGGCTGGATCAGAAAATAGAGCAGCTCAACGGTAGGGTCCAGCGCGAATCGAACTCCAACTATCCCAGCTATGCAGGGGCGGTGGAAGTGCGCCAGCCCTTGTTCAATGCGCAAGCATGGGCCGGCTACAAGCAGGGGCAGGCCATGTCGCAGGCGGCCGAGGCCGAGTTCGACGGGCGTCACCAGGAACTCATGCTGCGCTTGTACGAAGCCTATTCCGGCGCGCTGCTGGCTCGCGATCAACTGGCGATCGCCAAGGCCAAGCATGTGGCGCTGGGCGAGCAGATGCGCTCGAACGAACGCATGTTCAAGGCCGGCGAAGGCACGCGCACCGACATGATAGAAACCCGCTCGCGCTATGACGTGGCCGAAGCTAGCGTTATCGAGGCGGAAGACGAGCTGGGCAATGCCTTGCGCACGCTGGGCACCCTGGTTGGGCCCGGCCATGTCCAGAGCGTGGATGCGCTCGAAGGGTTGCTGCCCAAGTTTTCGCCCTCGCCCACCCAGGTCGACAGCATAGACAGCTGGGTCCAGCTGGCCCTGTCCAGCAATGCCAAGCTGATCGCCAACCGTTATGGCGTGCAGGCGGCCGATGCCGACGTCTCGCGCAAGCGTGCCGGCCACTATCCCACGGTTGACCTGATTGCATCGCATGGCCTGAATGAAGCCGATTCGGTCTCCACCATCAACCAGCGCAACCGCACAACCATGGTGGGCGTGCAGGTGAGCGTGCCCTTGTATTCCGGCGGCGGCGTCTCGGCCAGCACCACCCAGGCGGTGGCCAAGTACGAGCGCGCCCAGGCCGACCTCGATGGCGTGCGCGATACCGTCATCGTCGAGCTGCGCAAGAACTACAACCTGATCAAGAGCAACGCCACCAAGATCCGTGCGCTGGAAAGCGCCGTGGCCTCGGCTCAGTTGCTGGTGGAAGCCACCCGCAAAAGCGTGGCGGGCGGCGTGCGGGTCAACCTGGATGTGCTCAATGCCGAAGAGCAGCTGTACACGTCCAGGCGCGACCTGGCCCAGGCTCGCTACGACTACCTGAACGCCTATATGCAACTGCGCTATCACGCAGGCGTTCTCAGTATCGACGATATGGAAACCGTGGCGCGCTACTTCGCGCCTTCGGGGTCCTCAGGGCGTGGCGCGGCCTATTCCCAGGCCGGCGGCAAGAATGCGGTAGCGAGAAAGTAGGGCAGCTGTGCCGGGCCGGCGGGCGGATGTCCGGCAAAATCGATGTTTTGAAGGCACCCCAATGGCTGGACAAATCGTCCGGCCTTGGGGTGTTTTTCATGTGGCTCCGGTTTCGCTTGCGGGGGTGATCAAGCCGCCCGGCTGATGGAAACCACCTTCATCTCATAGGCTGCGATCAACTCGTCGTGCCTGGCCCGCACGCGCTGGATATTCGCCTCTTTGATATGCCCATAGCCTCGGATGTCGTCGGGTAGGTTGGCGATTTGTACCGCCATTTCCAGGTTGGCCCTGGTCAGTTGGCCAAGCAGGCGCGGCACTGTTTCGAAGTAAGCCTCGATCAGGGCACGTTCGTCGCGCCGCTCTTGGGTGCGGCCAAAGGGATCCAGCGCGGTTCCCCGCAGGAAACGCAACTTCGCCAGCATCCTGAAGGCTTGCAGCATCCAGGGGCCATAGCTCTTCTTGACCAGTTGACCCTGGCTGTTGCGCTTGGCGATTGCCGGTGGGGCCAGATGAAAGTTGAGTTTGTAGTCGCCCTCGAAGCGGGCCGCGATTTTTTCCAGGAAAGCGCCATCGGTGTACAGGCGCGCCACCTCGTATTCATCCTTGTAGGCCATCAGCTTGAAGGCATTGCGGGCCACCGCGGCCGCCAGCGTGCTGGTGCCGGTGCGCAACTGTTCGGCCCTGGTCACGTCGTCGACCAGCGTGGCATAGCGTCGGGCGTAGGCGCGACTCTGGTATTGGGTAAGAAAGCGCATGCGGCGCTCTACCAGTTCGTGCAGTTCTTGGCCGGCGCTTGTTCCCTCGCCACCGATGACGGTGTCGTCAGTGGCGGGTTGGCCGGGCTGCGAATGGCCGGGCCACGAATGGCCGGGCCGCTTGAGTTCCACCACTTTGGCCGGCTGCAGCAGGCGAGCCGCCAGGGCCGGGGTATGGGCCAGCTCGCGTCCCCATTCGAAGGCTGCGAGGTTGGCTGGCACCGCCGTGCCATTGAGTTCGATGGCGCGCCGCAGCGCAGCGTATTCCAGGGGCAGCCAGCTTTTCTGGAAGGCATAGCCCAGCATCATCGGGTTGGCATAGATGGCGTCGCCCAGCAGGGCCACCGCCAGGCGCGACGCGTCCAGGCTATCGACACGTTCGCTGCCGCCGCAGGCCGCGGCAATGTCGCCGCGCAAGTCCGAGCCGGGCAAGGTCCAGTCCGGGTTGTGTATGAAGGCCGCGGTTGGCGCCACGTCGGCATTGAGCAGGGTATGGGTACGCCCCGCGCGCATGCGGGCCAGCGATTCCTGGCCGGCGGTCACGACCAGGTCCGTGCCCAGTACCAGGTCGGCCTCGCCCATGGCCACGCGCGTACTGAGCAGGTCGTCGGGCGCGGGCGCCAGCAAGACATGCGAATGGACGGCGCCGCCCTTTTGCGCCAAGCCGGCCATATCCAGCACCGAGCAGCCCTTGCCCTGCAGATGCGCAGCCATGCCGATCAGCTGGCCTATGGTGACGACGCCTGTGCCCCCCACGCCGGTGACGAGAATGCCGTATATGCCCGCCAGTGCGGCGCGAGCCGGTAGCGGAACATCGGGGTGGGCCGCCGGGTTGGCGCCATCGCCGCCTTGCTGGCTGGTAGAGGGCTTGCGCAGCTTGCCGCCTTCGACCGTCACGAAGCTGGGGCAGAATCCATTGAGACAGGAAAAATCCTTGTTGCAGCTGGATTGGTTGATGGTGCGCTTGCGGCCGAACTCGGTTTCCAGCGGCTCTACCGACAAACAGTTCGATTTGTCGGAACAATCGCCGCAGCCTTCGCAGACGCGTTCGTTGATGACTACGCGCCGGGCCGGGTCGGGGTAGGCGCCGCGCTTGCGCCGGCGGCGTTTTTCGGAAGCGCAGGTCTGGTCATAGATCAGCACGGAAACACCGGCGTAGTCGCGCAAGCTGCGCTGTACGGCATCGAGCGCGTCGCGGTGATGAATATCGACGCCGGGGGCCAGCGTATCGACATTTGCGTATTTCTGCGGCTCGTCGGTGACGATGACGATGCGCTGCACGCCTTCGGCCGCCATCTGGCGCGTGATCGACGGCACGCTCAGCGTGCCATCCAGGGGCTGGCCGCCGGTCATGGCGACCGCGTCGTTGAAGAGGATTTTGTAGGTGATTGCCACTTTGGCGGCCAGCGCAGCACGTATCGCCAGCGAGCCCGAGTGCATATAGGTGCCATCGCCCAGGTTGGCGAAGATGTGCTTTTCGTTGGTGAAGGGCGCCTGGCCTATCCATGGCGCGCCTTCGCCGCCCATCTGGGTAAACGTGGAAGTGCTCCTGTCCATCCAGGTGACCATGTAGTGGCAGCCGATGCCGGCCACCGCGCGCGAACCTTCCGGTACCCGGGTCGAGGTGTTGTGCGGGCAGCCCGAGCAGAACCAGGGCTTGCGTTCGGCGCTGACGCGCGGGCGAGCCAGATCGCGTTCCTTGGCGTCGATCATCGCCAGGCGCGCCTGGATGCCGGCGCGCACGTCGTCGGGCAGCTCGAACCGCAGCAGGCGGTTGCCTATGGCCTTGGCTACGATGGCCGGCGTGAACTCGTAGTGGGCGCGCAATATCCAGTTGCCCTGGGGCACGGCCCATTCGCCGCCGTCCTTTTCGTCGAACTTGCCGATGACCCGAGGAATTTTCTTGCCCGTGCCCAGCCAGCTGAAGAGTTCTTCCTTGATCTGGTATTCGATGACCTGGCGCTTTTCCTCGACGACCAGGATCTCGTCCAGCCCCTCGGCAAACTGGCGGATGCCCTGGGCTTCCAGGGGCCACACCATGCCGACCTTGTACAGGCGCAGCCCGATGTGCCGGCAGACATCTTGGCTCAGGCCCAGGTCGGCCAGCGCCTGGCGCGCGTCAAGATAGGCCTTGCCTGAGGCGGCGATACCAAACCGGGCCTGGGGGGCATCCCATACCGTGTGGTTCAGGCGGTTGGCGCGGGCATAGGCCAGCGCCGCATACAGCTTGTAGTCCAGCAGCCTGGCTTCTTGTTCCAGGGGCGAGTCGGGCCAGCGGATATTCAGGCCGCCCTCGGGCATGCTGAAATCCTCTGGCAGCACGATGCGGGTGCGTTCGGAGTCGACCTCGACCGAGGCGGAGGCCTCGACGATATCGGTAAGGCATTTCATGCCAACCCAGACGCCCGCATAGCGACTCATGGCCCAGCCATGCAGGCCGAAATCCAGGTATTCCTGCACGCTGGCCGGAAACAGCACCGGCAGCATGGCCGCTTTCAGGATGTGGTCGCTCTGGTGGGGCAGGGTGGACGACTTGGCGGGGTGGTCGTCGCCCGCCAGCACCAGGACGCCGCCATGGGGCGAGGTGCCGGCGGCGTTGGCGTGTTTGAGGACGTCGCCGCAGCGGTCCACCCCTGGCCCCTTGCCATACCACATGCCAAAAACACCGTCGTATTTTGCATCCGGGAACAGGTTGACCTGCTGGCTGCCCCAGACCGCGGTGGCGGCCAGCTCTTCGTTGAGCCCGGCCTGGAAGCGGATGTGCTGGCGAGCCAGGTGATCCTTGGCTTTCCAGAGGCTTTGATCCAGGCCCCCCAGGGGCGAGCCGCGGTAGCCCGAGATGAAGCCTGCGGTAGCGAGGCCGGCGCGGGCATCGCGCTGGCGCTGCAGCATGGGCAGGCGCACGAGGGCGTGGATGCCGCTCATCCAGGCGCGGCCTTGTTCCAGGGTGTATTTATCGTCCAGCGTGACGTTTTGCAGCGCCACTTGTTGTGCGGACGCAAGGGGTGCGTTCATGGTGTCTCCAACGGGGGTGTCTTGGGTAGCGCCATGTGTTCGCATAGCCCCTTGTGAGGGCCGCGGCAGATGGCGCCGACGCGCGCTTTCTTTTATGGGTTTGTAGCGCGGCCCGGCAGTGAAAGCAATGGGGGCTGCAAGCCTGCGCCGGGCTGGCCGGGCAGGTGCCGGCGCAGCGGGGACGCAAACGAAACCGCCGGCACGAATGGCCGGCGGGATAGGGGTGGGGTTTTCGACTGGCGACGCGCGCACGCAAGAGCCAGGCGCGCGTCAGCCGGTGGGTGCTATCAGGAGCGCCCGTAGACGTCCTCGAAGCGAACGATATCGTCTTCGCCCAGGTACTCACCGCTTTGGACTTCGATCAGTACCAGCGGCAGCTTGCCCGGGTTGGCCAGCCTGTGCTGGCAGCCTGCGGGGATGTAGGTGGACTGGTTGGGGCCAAGGCTGATGTTGCGATCACCATTGACGATGCTGGCCATGCCGCTGACCACGACCCAGTGTTCGCTGCGGTGATGGTGCATTTGCAGCGACAGGCTGTGGCCCGGGGTAACGACCAGCCGCTTGATCTTGAAGTGTTCGCCTTCCTCGAGCGTGGTGTAGGTGCCCCAGGGGCGATGCACGGTGCGATGCAGCTTGTGGGCATCGTGATCGCTCGCGCGCAGTTGATCCACAATGCGTTTCACATCTTGCACCCGGTTGCGATCAGCCACCAGCAGCGCATCGGGCGTGTCCACGATCACCAGGTCGTGCACACCGACCGCGCTGACCAGGCGGTCGTGACTGCGAACATAGCAGTTCTGGCTGTCATGCAGCATCGCATCGCCATCGATACGGTTGCCCTGGGCATCCGGTGCGATGAGATCGCCGATGGCATTCCACGAGCCCACGTCGCTCCAGCCTATCGAGCAGGGTACGACGGCAGCCTGGGTGGTTTTCTCCATCAGGGCGTAGTCGAACGATACGTCGGGGGCCATCGCAAACGCTTCGCCGTTCAGTTCCAGCTGGAAGCGCTGCACCCCTTTGGTCTCGACGGATTGCGCCAGCGTGGCGCGCACAGTGGCGAGCACGTCGGGCGCATGGGCCTCGAGCTCTTTCAGGGCGGTCTCGACGGTCAGGCAGAACATGCCCGAGTTCCACAGGAAATGGCCGCTGGCGACATATTCGCGGGCCTTTTCGAGTTCGGGCTTTTCCACGAAACGCAGCACGTCATTGCCCTGCGCCTCGATATAGCCATAGCCGGTTTCAGGGGCGTCCGGCCGGATGCCGAAGGTAACCACACGGCCTTGCGTGGCCAACTGCTTGGCTTCGTCCACGGCCTGGGTAAAGGCCGCAACGTCGGCGATGAGATGGTCTGCGGTGAGCACCAGCAAGATGGCATCGTTGCCAAAGCGCTGGCCGGTGGTGACGGCAGCCGCGGCAATGGCGGGCGCGGTATTGCGGCCCGCCGGCTCGAGGATGAAAGCCAGCGGCATATGGGCCGGATTGACTTCACCATACTCGTCGGCGGTCTTGAAGTAGAGATCGCGATTCGTGACGGTGAGGACTTCCCGCACGTCGGGAAGGTTCGCCGCCCGGATAAATGCCTTCTGCAGAAGGCTCTGGCCGTCATCCAGGCGGATGAAGGGTTTGGGATGCAGCTCGCGGGACACAGGCCAAAGGCGTGCGCCGCGGCCACCAGAGAGAATAATGGGCACCAGGTTCATGGGCGGCAGTATATCCGTAACAATAGGGCGGGAGAGCTGCTCTGGTAACGGCGTGTGAATCCGGTACCGGACGCTTGCAATCATATGGGTTTTAATTAATAATGGTTCGCATTCTTATATCGTTTAACGCTATGTGAAGGCAGACATTGCTGCATCGTTCTGAGTCCTTCGCCTCAAAGATCACGCCATGTACGTTTGTGTCTGCAACGCCATTACCGAAACCCAGGTTCGCGAAAGTGTAGCCGCAGGGGCCCATACCCTGGAAGCACTTCAGCTCGAAACCGGGCTGGCTTCGTGTTGCGGTACTTGCGCTGAAGCTGCCTGCTCTTATCTGCCCCAGGAATGCCCTGGCCATGCGCTGGCCCAGGCCGCCCAGGCGGCAGCCCCGGTTGCACTGCTGAAGGATTGCGCGCCGGTACGCTGGGTTACGCGCGCTCCGCATGCCACATCTAAAGCGGCTTGATTCCTATTCGTGTCTGCACTTGCTTTGCAAGTCGCATAGCTGATCAGAGATAGTCCATCACGGGAAATAACACCTTGAATCGCTGCTAAGCTGTGGGCCTTCGTACCCAAAGCCAGGAGCAGCATATGAAAGGCGACCCCACCGTTATCCAGTATCTCAATAAACAGCTTACCAACGAGCTGACCGCCATCAACCAGTATTTCCTGCATGCCCGGATGCTGCGGCATTGGGGCTTCGAAAAGCTGGGCAAGCATGAGTATGAAGAGTCGATCGGCGAAATGAAGCATGCCGATCGCCTCATGGAACGCATTTTCATGCTGGATGGCCTGCCCAACCTGCAGGATCTGCACAAGTTGCAAATCGGCGAAAACGTGCCCGAACTGTTGAACTGCGACCTTGGTCTCGAAGTTGCGGCGCAGGCTACGGTAAAAGACGGAATTGCCTACTGTGAATCGGTTCGCGATTATGTGTCGCGCGATCTGCTGCAGGACATTCTTGACGATACCGAAGAGCACATCGATTATCTCGAGACCCAGATCGGACTGATCGATCAGATCGGGCTGCAGAACTACCTGCAGTCGCAAATCGAAACTTAAAGCCGATGGCAGGCCGGCATCCGCCGGCCCCAGACTATCCGCAAAAGGGCCATGGCCGCATTACGCTGCCATGGCCCTTTTGCTTTTTCATGACTTTGGGTTTTGCCGGGCCTACCGCTTCAGTAGCGGGTGTTGCGCAAGTAGGCCGGGCATTCCGGCACTTGCCCCCAACCGCCGTTGGGATCGCAATGCTGCACGCGCAGGCGTTGCTCGCATTCGTTCTTGCTGAAGTAGCGCTGGTTCTCGCAACGCGCCAGGCTGGCCCGCAAGGTATCGCGCCAGGCGGGTACGGCCGCCGGCGCATCTGCGGGCAGGGCCACGGCAAAGGCCAGTTCGGGTGGCAGCTCGGGGCGGGTGCGTGAACGTTCCTGGTTGGCCGAGGCTTGCGCATCCACCGCCTTTACCTCGAAATTGCTTTCGCGTATCAGCAGGGCTTCAAGATCGTCGGGCCCCTGGCTGGAAGAGGCCGATGACGCCGCGATCTTCAGCTCCTTGTCATCCAGGATGGAGACCAGCGGTACATCCTGGCTGGCACCGACGGACTGGCGCGACGGAATGCCCAGCGAGCCGTCGACGCGGGGCTGTGGCGGCTCGGGGATGGCCGCCACCCCATTGGCGCCGATTGCGGTCGGCGCGCCGTTGGCTGCGGTAGGAGCAGAGGAGTGCGGGGCCTGCTGAACCAGCATATGGCCTAACCAGGCACCGCCCGCTGCGGCAGCCATCAAAGCTGCGACAAGAAAAATCGTAATGCGGGCCCACATGTGCCATTTCCTCCGTATCGGGATAAGTGCCGGCCAGGCCGGTGCTAGCGAGTGAGAATCTGGCTCCCGTGCTCGCGCAATGCATGAAACTGTACGCCGGGGTACAGATCTTGCGCAACGCGTAACTGTGCCGAAGATGTTGCCAGAAATGCTACAGCGTCGACGACGTCGTAGGCGATATTGCCGGCATTGGCGTCCATGAATTTCTTCAGGTCGCGTGGGTCTTGCGCGGTAATCCAGCGGGCCAGCGTAAAGCGGCTGGACATCATGCGCGCCTCGACGCCGTATTCCGTCTTCAGGCGGTGGGCAACCACTTCGAACTGCAGTTGTCCGACGGCGCCCAGCAGCAGGGTTCCACCCACCTGGGGACGGAATACCTGGATAGCGCCTTCTTCTCCCAATTGGGTCAGGCCGATGCGCAATTGCTTGATGCGCAAGGGGTCGGCAACTTCTACAGCTTGAAACAATTCTGGCGCGAAAAATGGCAGGCCGGTGAACTGCAGGGTTTCACCTTCGGTCAGAACGTCGCCTAAATGCAACACGCCATGGTTGGGTATGCCGATCACGTCGCCCGCATAGGCTTCATCCAGCAAGTCGCGCCGCTGGGACAGAAACGACACGACGTTGTTGGGGCGGATTTCCTTGCCGGTACGACTGACTTTCAGGCGCATGCCGCGCTGGAAGTGTCCGCTGCTGACGCGCACAAAGGCCACGCGATCGCGGTGGGCAGGGTCCATATTGGCCTGGACCTTGAACACGACCCCGGTAAAGCGCGGCTCGTCGGGTTTGACTTCGCGCTCGAGGGCCTGGCGCGAACCGGGAGGCGGCGCCAGGTCGACCAGGGTATCGAGCACTTCCTGCACGCCGAAGTTGTTCACGGCCGAGCCGAAGAACACCGGGGTTTGCTTGGCATCGAGGAAAGCCTGGCGATCGAAGGCCGGGGCGGCTTCGTTGATCAGTTCGATTTCGCCATGCGCCTGGGCATAGGCTTCGCCAAAGCGTTCGGCGATCTGCGGGTTGTTCAGGCCCTGGATGAAGTCGTCTTCGTCTTCGCGCACGCGATCCTGGCCAGGGCGAAACACCCGCATCCTGTCTTTGCGGATATCGAAGACGCCGGCAAAGTGCTTGCCCATACCTACCGGCCAGGAGAAGGGCACGGCGTCCATGCCGATATGCGCTTCGATCTCGGAGAGCAGGTCTAGCGGTTCGCGAACTTCACGGTCGAGCTTGTTCACGAAGGTGATGATAGGCGTATTGCGGGCACGGCATACCTGCAACAGGCGGATGGTCTGCGGCTCGATACCGTTGGCGGCGTCGATGACCATCAGCGCCGCGTCCACCGCCGTCAGCACCCGATAGGTGTCTTCGGAGAAGTCCTGGTGGCCCGGGGTATCGAGCAGGTTGATGACGCAATCGCGGTATTCCATCTGCATGACCGAAGAGGCAACGGAGATGCCGCGCTGCTTTTCGATCTCCATCCAGTCGGATGATGCATGACGTGATGCCTTGCGTGACTTGACGCTACCGGCGATCTGGATCGCGCCTGCGAAAAGCAGCAGCTTTTCGGTAAGCGTGGTTTTACCCGCGTCGGGGTGCGAGATAATCGCAAATGTGCGCCTGCGCGCCACTTCGTGGGAGATGCTCATGGGGGAAGGATTTTAACCTGTCCGGGCCGTATCTGGCCGCAGGGCATGTTGCGGCCTGCCGCCTCGGCTATGATCGGCTTATGTCGATCCATTTCTTGTTGCCATGAGCCTTTCCGAATCTGATCTTCCTGCCTTCAGCCACCTCGACGAGTCCGGCCAGGTGCGCATGGTGGACGTCGCGCACAAGGTCTCGACGCAGCGGGTCGCGGTTTGCCAGGCCCGGGTGCTCATGAACGAGCGGGCCTTTGATCTGTTGCAAGGCCACGAGCGCGGCAAGGGCGAGGTGCTCAATACCGCGCGGGTGGCCGGCGTGCTGGCCGCCAAGCGCTGCGCAGAGCTGATTCCCCTGTGCCATACGCTGCCCTTGAGCTTCGTGGGCGTGGATTTTGCGCTGCACCCGGAAAGCCACCACATCGAGATCACCACCACCTGCCGCAGCGACTACAAGACCGGTGTCGAAATGGAGGCCATGATGGCCTGCAGCGTGGCGGCGCTTACCGTCTACGATATGTGCAAGGCCGTGGACAAGGGCATCGTCGTGCAGGATGTACGATTGTTGTACAAGGCAGGCGGCAAGAGCGGCGAATGGCTGGCGCCGGGTCTGTCGGCGCCGCCAGCGGCAGCCGCCGGCATTACGCCGCCAGCAGCGCCGCCCGCCGCACCGTCTGCGCCAGCAGCGCAGCAGGCGGCGCTGCTGGCGCCCAAAGCATCCGCAGCCATCCAGCCGGGGGCGGGAAGTATCCAGCTGGTGTATTTCGCCCGCGTGGCCGAACAGGTGGGGGTTCGCAGCGAATCGCTGCCCTATGCCGGGCCGATGTCCGGTACGGGGCTTTTGCAGCAGCTCGAGGCAAGGTATCCGCGCCTGGCCCCCGTGGCACGCTTGAAGCTGGCGATCAACCAGCGGCATGTGCAACACGACGCGCCGGTCCAGGCCGGCGATGAAGTGGCTGTATTCGAACCTGTCACAGGAGGCTGAATGATCGTCGTCCAGGAAGCCGATTTCGATAGTGGCGCCTTGCTCGCGCAATTGCGTGCCGAGTCGGCCGGCGCGGCTGGCGCGCTCGTCACCTTTACCGGCTATGTGCGCGACTTTTCGGCCAGCGACGCCACGACCACCCTGTTCCTGGAACACTACCCAGGCATGTGCGAACGTGTACTGACCGAGCTGGCCAGTCATGCCACCGAGCGCTGGCAACTGACGGCCTGTGGCATCGTGCACCGCGTGGGCGCCTTGGCGCGAGCCGACCAGATTGTCTTTGTGGGTGCGGCCAGCGCGCATCGGGGCGATGCTTTCCGGGCATGCGAATACATGATGGATACGCTCAAGACTCGGGCGCCGTTCTGGAAGCGCGAAGAACTCGCCAGCGGGCGCCGTTTCTGGGTAGAGCAGAAAGATACCGATAGTGCCCGCACCGAGCAGTGGGACACGGGCGGCGACAACCAAGGAGCATGACCAACATGAGCAAGTCCCTCAAGTGTGCAGTCCTGACGGTCAGCGATACGCGCGACCCGGGTACCGACACCTCCGGCAACTACCTGGCCGAAACATTGGCGCAGGCGGGGCACGAGTGCGTGGCACGCCAGATCGTGAAGGACAACGTTTACCAGATCCGCAAGGCGCTCAGCGACTGGATCGCCGACGACGAGGTGCAGGTCATCATTACCACCGGTGGTACCGGCTTTGCCTTGCGCGATTCCACGCCCGAAGCGGTGGTTCCGCTGCTGGACAAGCAGATCATCGGTTTTGGCGAACTCTTTCGCCAGATCTCGCACGCCGAAATCGGCAGCTCGACGATACAGTCGCGCGCTGTGGCCGGCTTTGCCAACCGCAAGGTCGTGTTCTGCCTGCCGGGTTCGACCGGCGCCTGCAAAACGGCCTGGCAAGGCATCCTGAAAGAGCAGTTGGACATCAGCCACGAGCCGTGCAACTTTGCCAGCCTGTTGCGCAATGCTTGATTTCGACAGCGCACAGGCATTGCTGCTGGCGGCTGGCCGCCCGCCTGCCACGGCCGGCGTCGAGCAGTGCCTGTTGAATGCCGCTCGCGGGCGGGTATTGGCGCAGCCCTTCGTGGCCAGCCTGGACATGCCGCCCGCGGACAACAGCTCGATGGATGGCTATGCCATCCGTTTTGCCGATTACCAGCCCGGGCGTGTGCTGCCGGTGCAGCAGCGCTGCTATGCGGGCGATATGCCCAGTGCATTGCAAGCCGGCTGCGCTACGCGAGTCTTCACCGGCAGCCTGCTGCCGCAGGGGGCCGACACCATCGTCATCCAGGAAGATTGCACCGAATCCGCGGCAGGCGTGCTGATCGCCGAAGCCCCTATGCGGGGGCAGTTCGTGCGCCTGCGCGCCGAGGATGTCGCGGCCGGCACCACGCTGCTGGCGGCCGGTACGGTGCTGGATGCGGCGCACATTGCGCTGGCGGCGGCCCAAGGGGCGGTGCGCCTGCCAGTGTGGCCGCGCCTGCGGGTAGGGGTGCTGACCACCGGCGACGAAATCGTCAGCCCCGGCCAGCCCATCGCTGTACAGCAGATCTACAACAGCAACGGACCCCTGCTGGCGTCCTTGATCGAAGGCATGGGCGCGCAGGTCAGCCAGGTGGTGCATGCCAGGGACGATGCCGAACAACTGCGTGATGCGCTGTCGGCGCTGGCCGCCTGCAGCGACCTCGTCCTGAGCGCCGGCGGCGTGTCGGTGGGCGAGCGCGATCTCGTCAAGCCTGCACTCGAGTCGCTGGGCGGCGAGCTGGCGCTCTGGAAAGTGCGCATGAAACCGGGCAAGCCCGTGGCGCTTGGTGCGGTTGCAGGCACTCCTGTGGTTTGCCTACCCGGCAACCCCGTGTCGGTATTCGCGGTTTTTACCGTGTTGCTCTCGCCCATGATTCGCCATATGCAGGGCCGGGCCCAGACGCATCCCGTGGTGTCGGGGGCGGTATTGCGCGCCGGCAAGCCCTATGGCGACAGCCGCGAGGAATTTCTTCGGGTCCAGGCGCGCTATACGCCCGAGGGCAACATAGAGGTCGTACCGCACCAGGGCCAAAGCTCGGGCATCATGGTGGCCCTGCCTTGGGCAACCGGCCTCGCGCGCATTCCCGCTGGCGACGAGCGCCGGGATGGCGATGTGGTGTCTTACTACGATTTTCGTAGCTGGTTGAGGTGATGCGGGTCGGCCAGGAAAGTTGGCCGGCTTATCCCCCGATATAGCTCATCTCGATGCGCGGTTTGTTCACACCGGCGCCGCGCTGCTCGGAATAGGCGTCCTCGCGTGCGCCCCAGATGGCGCCTATGGTGGCGGCAAGCTGGGCATCGCTGGCCGAACTGCGTATCAGCCGGCGCAAATCATGCCCCTGGCTTGCAAAAAGGCAAAGATAGAGCTGGCCTTCCGGCGACAGTCGGGCGCGGTTGCAGTCGCTGCAAAAGGCATGGCTGATGCTGGTGATAACGCCGATCTCGCCGCCGCCGTCGGTATAGCGCCAGCGCTCGGCCACCTCGCCCGGATAGGCGCCAGGCAGGGGCTCGAGTGCAAAGGCGCTGGAAATCGTCGAAATCACTTCGGCCCCCGACATCACCTCGCCAGACTGCCAGCCGTTGGTATTGCCGACATCCATGTATTCGATGAAACGCAGCACATGGCCGGTGCCCCGGAAATGCCGGGCCAGCGGCAGTATCTGCTGATCGTTGATGCCCTTGCGCACCACCATATTGATCTTGGCGGGAGGCAGTCCGGCCTGGGTGGCGGCGGCGATGCCCTGCAAGACGTCCTGTACCGTGGTTTTGCTGTCGCTGAGCTGGGTAAACAGCTGGGGTTCCAGGGCGTCCAGGCTGACGGTAAGGCGGGTCAGCCCGGCGGCCTTGAGGGCTTGCGCCTTGCGCGCCAGCAAGCTGCCGTTGGTGGTAAGGGTCAGGTCGATCGCCTCGCCATCGGGCGTACGCAGCGCGGCCAGCATGCCCACCAGTATCTCGAGGTTCTTGCGCATCAAGGGCTCGCCACCGGTCAGGCGGATTTTGCGAACGCCCTGAGCAACGAAAATACTGGCCAGCCGGGTAATTTCCTCGAACGACAGCAGCGACGACTGTGGCAGGAAGGGATGGTCGGCCCCGAAGGCCTCGCGCGGCATACAGTAGGTGCAACGAAAGTTGCAGCGATCCGTGACCGAGATACGAAGATCGCGCAAAGGCCTGCCGCGGGTGTCAAGAAAAGGATGCCGAACCAGGGCATCGTCGTCAGGCATCGGCGGCATCGGATTGAGTGCGCGAGCGTCGGTCAGGTAGATCACTTTCTGCATGGATTCATGATAGCCGTGTTTGGGCGGGGAATCACCCCAGGGCTGGCTGCAATTCCGTGCAGTTAGGCGGTCCGGGTACGCCAGGCCCGGGAGTCAAGCATTCTATTTGCCCGGGCTTGCGTGGTTGCAGCCCAGCATTTGCACCTGGGCCGTCGAAGCCCCCGGCTTGCCGCCACGGGAGATGGCAGATGCCATGGTGGCGGCGAGCTGGGCTACGGCCTGCTGCTGCGCCTGTACCAGGGCGGCTACATCGTTGCCTGTGGCGGGCACGCTGGCGACGCTGCGGCACAACAGGGCCGAGCTGCCATCGCTGACGTGCCGCACCCGCCAAGTGGCATCGATCAGGGCAGGGCCGCCCAGCACCATATCGAATCGTTGCACATCTACCTGAACCCGCCATACCGGCATGCCGGCCGACGCGCCCAGCGCCGTCACATCGGGCACCCCCAGCGTAGCGGTCATCGCATGCGACAGGGCCGCCTGCAGTTCATCGTCCAAGGGAGCAGCCCAGCGCTCGGAATAGACCGGCATCAGGGTGTCGCCCGTGGTACGCAACATGATCTGGGGCTGGTCTACCTGCACGGGCAGCGTAACCGGCAGCACTTCCAGTGCAAAGCGCGGGTTGACGGGCGGCATTGCCGGGGCGGTGCCAGCGGCGGGCAACAAGGTGTAGTAACGCGCGGGCGAGCTGCCGGCGCAAGCCGCCAACAGGGCGCTGGCGGCAAGCACGGTCAACCAGGATTTGTGGCGTGTCATGTTCGTGTTCCTTAGCGCGCCGCGCCCGGCAGCGCGTCGTCCGTCCTGCCACGCAGCAGGGCTTCCGGATTGGCTTGCAGATAGTCGGCCAGCACCCGCAGCGAACGGGCGGCCCGGCCAAGCTCTTCCATGGCGCGCTGGGCATTGAGCGGCAAGGACGCGTCATTGGCCAGCAGGTTGCTGATCTGGCTGAGCGATTTGGTTGCTTGTCGCATCATGTTCTGCGCTTCGGGCGTCAATTGCTTGTCCAGCCGGCCGATCAGGCGCGAGGTATTGGCGATGGTCGCGTTCAGACCCGCGCCAATCTCGTCCAGCGGCAGCTTTTCTATTTTGGCGACGATGCTGCTCAGCTGCTGCTGCAATTGGTCGAACTCGCCGGGTATGGTGGGTACGATCACGGGCTGGGTATCGGGCACGACCACCTTTGGCGCATCCGGGAAAAAGTCCAGCACCACATACAGTTGGCCGGTCAGCAGGTTGGCCGTACGCAGTTGCGCACGCATGCCGCGCTCTATCATCGGGACGATTGCCGCGGTTGACGTGTTACTCGATGCCTGGAACGCTTTGAGATCGTCGTACACCGGGCCCAGCCGCAGCGGATACAGGTTGGCGTCCACCCACAGGAAGAAGCGTTTCTTGTCTGTGTCGAACTCCATCTTGATGCTGGTGACTTCGCCCAGGTTGATGCCCTTGAAGTCTATCGGCGCACCTATCGTCAGGCCGCGTACCGATTGCTCAAAGCGCATGCGAATGGGGAGGGCCTCGCCGTTGGGCAGGGCGCGGGCCGTGGTTTCGCTGGGAAACAGCGTGAAGACGGCATCGGCGGCGGCCTGGGGAGCTTCGTAGTCCAGCGGGTCGAAGGCAATGCCGCCCAGCAGCAGCGACACCATCGATTGTGTGTGCACTTTCAGGCCATTGGCGCCCAGCGCCACGTCTACGCCGCTGGCATTCCAGAACCGGGAGGCGCTGGTGACGTAGCGGTCGTGGGGGGCTTCAACGAAAATCTGCACATCCACTGCGCGGCCCGTGGCGTCCAGGCCATAGCCCACCACGCGTCCCACGCTGATGCGGCGGTAGTACACGGGCGAGCCGATTTCCAGCGACCCCAGGTCGGCGGCTTTCAGGGTAAAGCGCCGCCCGACACGATCATGGGTAAATTCGGGCGGCTCTTCCAGTCCGGCGAACTGCCGCTGCGATGCGCGGTTTTCCTCGGGGCGGGCGCTGGGCGTATCGACTTCGATGTAGGCGCCCGACAGCAGGGTGCCCAGGCCCGAGACGCCGCTGAGCGCCAATCGGGGGCGTACGACCCAGAACCGGGTGCCGTCCCGCGCCAGGCTGGCGGCATCCTTGGCGACGTCTATCGTCACGATGACCTGGCTCCAGTCGTCGCTCAGGCGTATGCCGTTGACCATCCCCACCGTGACATCCTTGTAGCGCACCTGCGTCTTGCCGACCTCGAGGCCAGCCGCCGTTTTGAAAGTCACGGTAATGCGCGGACCGGTGTCCATCCAGGTTTTCAGGACCAATGACGCGCCGGCCAGGGCAGCCACGATGGGTATCAGCCAGATCCACGACATGCGGCTTTTCTTGCGGGTTACGGCGGGAGCGGTTACTGCGTCGTCTGCCGGGTCGGGCATAGGGAATCCTTGTCATGCGAAAAGCGTGGTCGCACACAATATAGTGCGAATGCCCAGTCAGGTGTCAGGCGCGCCTGCCCCAGGCTTGTCGGGGCCCGGGAATAGATCCCAGCCGCGGCGCGGATCGAAGCTGAGCGCAGCCAGCATGGTCAGTACCACAACCATGCCAAAGGCGGCGGCGCCGGCGCCTGCGTTGATTTCCATCAGCCCCTGGAAGTGAGCCAGGGCCGCCAGCAGAATCACCACGAAAACGTCGAGCATGGACCACTGGCCGATGAACTCGACCGCCTGGTACAGGCGCGTGCGCTGGCGCAGATTGCTGCGGCTGCCACGCTGCAGGGTAATCAGCAGCACGATCAATGCCAGCAGCTTGGTCATGGGCACCATCACACTGGCAATGAAAACGATGATGGCCAGGTCCCACGATCCCATGGTCCAGAGTTCTATGGTGCCCCCCAGTATCGTGTGGGCACTGCTGCCGGTCAGGGCCGAGACTTCCATCACCGGCAGCAGATTGGCCGGAATGTACAGGATGGAGGCCGCCAGCAGCAGGGCCCAGGTGCGGGCCAAATGGTCGGGCTTGCGATAGTGGACGATGGCGTGGCAGCGCACGCAATGGTGGGTGGCATGCATGTTTTCGCCGGCCGGCAGGGCTTGCACCTGGCCGCAGACATGGCAGCCTGTCAGTACCGTATCGGGCGCGGCTTGCGGCACGTGTGCCGGTACGGCGCCGACTTCCTCGGCCATGCGCCAGATGCCATGTGGCGAAAGCCGGCCGAGGATGGTCAGCAGAACGGTAAGGATGGCAAAACCAAGCAGGCCTGCGCCCGGCGCGACCGCAGCCATGCTCGAGAGCTTGACCACGGCAACCAGCACACCGAGCAGAAAAACGGGGATCATGCTCCATGGCCGCAGTATGCCCAGCAGGCGCATGGCGGGCGCAAAGCCGGGCCCCAGGCGCCCCCGGGTAAGGGGGGCCAGCACCCAAAGCAGGATCAGGATCTGCAGCAAAGGCAGCACAAAAGCCGCCAGCCCGCACATGATGGCGACCAGGCTGTGCCCCTGCTGCCAAGTGACGATCAGCGCGTCGGGCAAGGAGGCGCGCTGGATCATGCCTTGGGCCGACATCGATGCCACCGGATAGGCGTTGGCGATCCAGAACACGATCAGGGCGGTGATGGCCAGGGCCAGCCAGGCGGCGGGCAACAGTCGGGTATGGCGCCACAGCGTGCTGCCACAGCGCGTGCAGCAGGCGGTCTCGCCGAGGTTCAGCGCCTGGCGGCGAAACACCGCCGCGCACATTTCGCAGGCAATCAACGGTACCGGCGCCACAGGCGAAGACGAACCGGCGTTGCGGTCCGGCATGGCGTCTTATCCCTGCCGGCGAAAAGTCGCCAGCCAGACTCCGGCCGCAATGAAAAGGCCGCCGAAAATACGGTTCATCCAGCGGATGTGGCTGGGGTTGCGCAGCAGGCGCAGCACCTTGGCGGCCAGCGCGGTGTAGATGCCCATGGCTACCAGGTCGGTGAAGGCCAGGGTGCCGCCGATGATGGCGTACTGCGGAATCAGGGGGGTGGCCGGGCTGATGAACTGGGGTACGACGGCCAACAGAAATACCGTGCCCTTTGGGTTGCTGGCATTGACCAGGAAGCCGCTGGTGACGAGTTCGCGCAGGCTGCCGCCGGTGGTGGCCGAGCTGTCGCTGGCTACCGGGGCGGCACGCGAACGCATTTGCTTCACGCCAAGGTAAACCAGGTAGGCCACGCCCAGCCACTTGACGGCGGTAAAGGCCATTTCCGACGCGGCCAGGATGGCACCGAGCCCCACGCCCACCACCAATACCTGGAACAGGATGCCCAGGATCAGCCCCAGCGTATTCCAGTACCCGCGCGCAAAGCCGAAGCGCAGTCCGGCGGACATGGCCGAAATGGCACCTGCGCCGGGCGAAAACGAAATCGCCCAGGAGGCGGCAAAAAAAGCGAGCCAGGTCGTCAGCGTCATGGCGGAGTCTCGTCGGAAGTGCCGCGAAAAATCTACCCTGGCACGGCATCGAGCCGCGCCAGGGGCCTTCCCTGGATTTTACTTCGAGAGCAGGGCGGGGCGGCGTGCGCCGTTGCCGCTGCGGCCGCTCGGCGCGGCGACACCTGGACGGCGTTCCTGCGTACTGGTAGTGGCCTGGCGGGCAGGGGCCGACTTGGCGTCGGAGCTGCCCTGGCTGCGATTGCCGCCGCCGCTGCCGCCACGTCCCGAACTGCTGCGGGTTGCGGCGTTGGCGGGACGTCCGCCATCGCGACGGCCACCCTGGTTCGGGCCGCGGCCACCGTGGGGACGGGGCGGGCGATCATCGCTTTCAGTGGCGCTGGCGGTCAGTGCGAATGCCGGCATGGGGGTGCGCTCGATGGGCCGCTTGATGAGCTTCTCGATGGCCGTCAGCAGCTTGATTTCGTCATGATCCACCAGCGATACGGCGGCGCCGCTGGCTCCGGCACGTCCGGTGCGGCCGATGCGGTGCACATAGTCTTCGGGCACATTGGGCAGTTCGAAGTTGACCACCTGGGGCAACTGGTCGATATCCAGGCCGCGGGCGGCGATATCCGTTGCCACCAATACCGATACGCTGCCGTCCTTGAAGCCTGCCAGGGCCTTGGTTCGGGCCGACTGGCTCTTGTTGCCATGGATGGCGGCCGCGCCGATGCCGTCCTTGGCCAGTTTTTCGGCCAGGCGGTTGGCGCCATGCTTGGTGCGGGTGAAAACCAGCACCTGCTGCCAGTCGTTGCTGCGGATCAGGTGGCTCAGCGCATCGCGCTTGTGGCTCTGGGGCACCAGGTGCACGCTTTGCTCGACCAGTTCGGATGCGGTGTTGCGCCGGGCCACCGACACTTCGCCGGGGTTGCTCAGCACGCCCTTGGCCAGGGTGCGGATTTCGTCCGAGAACGTGGCCGAGAACAGCAGTGTCTGGCGTTGCTTGGGCAGCATCGCCAACACCTTGCGGATATCCCGGATGAAGCCCATGTCCAGCATGCGGTCGGCTTCGTCGAGCACCAGGATTTCGACCCCGGACAAATCAATGGTGCGCTGGCCGGCATGGTCCAGCAGGCGGCCGGGCGTGGCCACCAGGATGTCCAGCGGCTTTTTCAGCGCGGTGATCTGGGGGTTGATGTTGACCCCGCCAAACATCACCAGCGATTTCAGCGGCAGGTATTTGCCATAGGTCTTCACGGACTCTTCCACCTGGGCGGCGAGTTCGCGTGTGGGCGTCAGGATCAGGCAGCGCGGGCGTCCCGGGCGGCGCTGGGCCGGCTCGGACTGCGACAGCAGGTGCAGGATGGGCAGGGTGAAGCCCGCCGTTTTGCCGGTGCCGGTCTGCGCGGCGGCCAGAAGATCGCCACCCTGCAGGACCAGCGGAATGGCCTGGTGTTGGATCGGGGTGGGGGTGGTGTAGCCGGTTTCGCTTACGGCGCGCAGCAATGCGGCAGCCAGACCGAGATCGGCAAAGGAAGTTTCGGTGGTCATTTACAACTCCAGCGACAGCCTGTCGCTCGGGTTGAGTGACTCCAATCAAAGGCGGACGATTTGGGAAAGGAAAGAGGGCGCGGGATTGGACTTATGCGCAAGGTAGCGATTCTACACCCTGGGGGCCGGCCCGCGGCCAATGGAACTTACCGATACATGTGTTTCCCCCGCGCTGCGGCGCGCCGCCCCCCGCCAGGCATGCCCATAGGCGACCTCGATGGTCAGTTTGAGCAGCCCTTGCTCATCGCGCTGGGTTTCCAGCGCCGTCGCCAGCCGATCGCGAAAAGAGCGCGGCGCCAGGCCGGGCCGGCGTTGCGGATTGGGGTTGCCGCCTAGGGCGCGCACATCGGCCAGCAGGCGCAGCGGATCCTGGTAGGTCAGCGTGATGGTTTCCTGGTCCATGACCGGGTCGGCGAAGCCGTTCTCTATCAGCAGGTCGCCAAAATCGTGCATGTCGACAAAGGGCAGGGTGGCCGTGCGCAGGTCGGCCCGCTCGAGTGCGCTGCGCACTTCGCGCAGCGTGGCCGGGCCCAGGCAGGAAAACATCGCCAGCCCGTTCACATGCAGAATGCGCCGCCATTCGGCCAGCACCGCGTGCGGGGCCGGGTGCCAGTGCAGGGCCATGTTCGACCAGACCAGTTCCAGCGATTCCGGCGACAGCCCGGTGCTGGCCATGTCGGCTTGGCGGAACTCGGGCGCACGCGAAGGCGACGAGCCGCGCACGGGCAGCACGCCGCGCAGCCAGCGCTGCATGCGGTTGGCCGGTGTGTACTGGGCGCGCGCCAGCTCCAGCAGGGGCCCGCAGGCGTCCAGGCCGGTATAGGCGGCCTGGGGAAAGCGCGCGCTCAAGCCCGGCAGGGCGGTGGCCGTGCCGCAGCCCGCGTCGAGGATTTCACGCGGGTTGATCTTGATATAGGCCAGCCGCTCGAGCATGCGCTGGCTGATTTCGCCATACAGGAACTGCGCATCGGCCAAGGCGCCACGCCGGGCGAACTGGGCGCTGACGTGCTCCGGGTTGATGGGAAGGGTGGGGTGCGTGGATTCTGTCATGGTGGCGCGCTTAAAGCCTGGGCGATGCGTAAAGTGCAATGGTACGACGTGTGGAGACCGATGATGGGCATCGATAGCCTGCGCAAGCGGATTCCCGCCCCTTGCGCCTTGTGCGGGGGGCGTTCCCGGGGCGGCGCATTGTGTGCGCCCTGCAAGGCCGATGTTATCGGGCCAGCAGCGGCTGGGCGATGCATACGCTGCGCATTGGCGCTGAACGCAGGCCTGCAATGCCCGGATTGCGCGCTGCGCGTGCCGGCCTACGACTATGCGATCGCCGCCTTCGACTACGCGCCGCCCGCCGACGCGCTGGTGCTGCAATTGAAGCAATCGCTGCGCTGGGCGCTTGCAGGATTGCTGGGCGAGCTTCTGGCCGAGGCCGTGCGCCGCGACCCGCGTGGACTGCCGCCGGGCACAACCCTGGTGCCGGTACCGTCGACGACGCCGGCTTTGCGCCGGCGCGGCTTCAATCCCGCGGCCGAAATTGCCAGGGCGGTGGGGCGGGTCCTGGACGTGCCGGTGCGCAACGTCCTGGCCCCGGGCGCAAGCTATGTCGTCCAACAAAGTACACTGTCGCGTGTCGGGCGCCAGCAAGGGGCCCACGGGAAGTTCCAGGTCCGGCATCCTGTGGCGGGCATGGCAGTGGCCCTGGTCGACGATGTCATGACTACCGGCAGTACTTTGCATGCCGCCGCCCTGGCGTTGCGCGAAGCCGGCGCCGGCCGGGTCGTGGCGCTGGCCGTGGCGCGTACGCCACATATCGCGCCGGCTCGGCCGTCCGAACGCCACGGCGCCTGCCAGCCGCCTCTAGAGACACATTCCTGCGGCAAGGCGTCCTTTCCTGGGGTTTTCAGGCAAACACAGGACAATTTGCCGTCATAATGTACGGTTTATCGTTATTCCACTAAAAGGTGGACCTTATGAGCATTAAAAGCGATCGCTGGATACGCCGCGCGGCCCAGACGGGGATGATCGAGCCCTTCGAATATGATCAGGTGCGCGAGGTCAACGGCCAGCGCATCGTCAGTTACGGCACCAGCAGCTACGGCTACGATGTGCGCTGCGCCGACGAGTTCAAGATCTTCACGAATATCAATTCCACTATCGTCGATCCCAAGGCCTTCGACGAGAAGTCCTTTGTGGATTTCCAGGGCGATGTCTGCATCATTCCGCCCAATTCGTTTGCGCTGGCCCGTACTGTGGAGTTTTTCCGGATCCCGCGCGAGGTACTTACCATTTGCTTGGGCAAGAGCACCTACGCGCGTTGCGGCATCATCGTCAACGTCACCCCGCTCGAGCCCGAATGGGAAGGCCACGTGACGCTGGAGTTTTCCAACACCACGCCGCTGCCCGCCAAGATCTACGCTGGCGAAGGCTGCGCTCAGATGCTGTTCTTTGGTGGCGACGAAGTTTGCGAAACCTCGTATCGCGACCGTGGCGGCAAATATCAGGGCCAACGTGGCGTTACGCTGCCGCGCACCTGATCACCGGCTTGTCATGCCGCAGGCAGTAAACTCGGCCCTTTCGCGCGTACCCGCCGCCGCCCGCATTCCGGGCCCGCTGGCCACGCTTCGCTCCGCACTTTGCACCCAGGTGGATGCACAATGAAATTCCGCTTCCCCATCGTCATCATCGACGAGGACTTCCGCTCCGAAAACACTTCCGGGCTGGGCATTCGCGCCCTGGCCGCGGCGATCGAGGCCGAGGGCGTCGAGGTGCTGGGCGTCACCAGCTACGGCGATCTCACGTCGTTTGCCCAGCAACAAAGCCGGGCCAGCGCCTTCATCCTGTCCATCGACGATGAAGAGTTCGACGTGGATTCGCCGGAAGATGTGGCCAACGCCATCAAGAACCTGCGCGCCTTTATTGGCGAGCTGCGTTTTCGCAACGCCGATATCCCGATCTACCTGTATGGCGAGACCCGCACGTCGCAGCATATCCCCAACGATATCCTGCGCGAGCTGCATGGCTTCATCCACATGTTCGAGGATACGCCCGAGTTCGTGGCGCGCCACATCATCCGTGAAGCGCGCAGCTACCTCGATGGCCTGGCCCCGCCTTTCTTTCGCGAACTGGTCAAGTATGCGCAAGATGGCTCCTACTCGTGGCACTGCCCGGGGCACTCGGGCGGCGTCGCCTTCCTGAAGAGCCCGGTGGGCCAGATGTTCCACCAGTTCTTCGGCGAGAACATGCTGCGCGCCGACGTGTGCAATGCGGTCGATGAGCTGGGTCAGCTGCTGGATCACACCGGCCCCATTGCGCAGTCCGAGCTCAACGCCGCGCGCATCTTCAACGCCGATCATTGCTATTTCGTCACCAACGGCACGTCCACGTCGAACAAGATCGTCTGGCATGCCAACGTGGCGTCGGGCGATGTGGTCGTGGTCGATCGCAACTGCCATAAGTCCATCCTGCACGCCATCACCATGACGGGCGCGATTCCGGTGTTCCTGCAGCCTACGCGCAATAGCCTGGGCATCATCGGGCCGATTCCGCTGTCGGAATTCCACCCGGACACCATCCGGCGCAAGATTGAAGCCAATCCATTTGCACGCGATGCCATCAACAAGAAGCCGCGCATCCTGACGATTACGCAAAGCACCTACGATGGCGTGATCTACAACGTGGAAATGCTCAAGGACACCCTGGGCAACTACATCGACACGCTGCACTTTGACGAAGCCTGGCTGCCACACGCCACCTTCCACGAGTTCTACACCGATATGCACGCCATCGGCCGTGGCCGCCCGCGCAGCGAGGAATCCGTGGTGTTTGCCACCCATTCCACGCACAAGCTGCTGGCCGGCCTGTCTCAGGCTTCGCAGATCGTGGTGCAGGAATCCCAGACCCGCAAGCTCGACCGTTATATGTTCAACGAGGCGTACCTGATGCATACGTCGACCTCACCGCAATACGCCATCATTGCCTCGTGCGATGTGGCCGCGGCCATGATGGAGCCCCCGGGTGGCACGGCGCTGGTGGAAGAAAGCATCCACGAAGCGCTCGCATTTCGCCGCGCCATGCGCAAGGTGGAGGCCGAGTTCGGTCACAACGACTGGTGGTTCAGGGTATGGGGTCCGGACAAGCTCGCGACCGAAGGCATAGGCAAGCGCGACGACTGGATGCTCAAGTCCAACGACCGCTGGCACGGCTTTGGCGACCTGGCGTCGGGCTTCAATATGCTGGACCCGATCAAGGCCACCATCGTTACGCCGGGGCTGGATGTCTCCGGGGAGTTCGCCGACACCGGCATTCCGGCCGCGGTGGTGACCAAGTACCTGGCCGAGCACGGTGTGGTGGTCGAGAAGACCGGCCTCTACTCCTTCTTCATCATGTTCACCATCGGCATCACCAAGGGCCGCTGGAACACGCTGTTGACGGCGCTGCAGCAGTTCAAGGACGACTACGACCGCAACCAGCCGATGTGGCGCATCCTGCCCAAGTTTTCGCGCTCGGCGCCGCAATACGAGCAGTTGGGCCTGCGCGATCTCTGCCAGCGCCTGCACGATACTTATCGCGCCAACGATGTGGCCCGCCTGACCACCGAGATGTACCTGAGCGATATGGAGCCGGCCATGAAGCCCTCCGAGGCTTTCGCCAAAATGGCCCATCGCGAGATCGAGCGTGTCGAAATCAACGATTTGGAAGGACGCATCACCAGCGCATTGCTGACGCCATATCCGCCGGGTATTCCCCTGCTGATCCCGGGCGAGCGTTTCAACAAGACCATCGTGCAGTACCTGCAGTTCGCCAGCCGTTTCAACGAGCAGTTCCCGGGGTTCGAAACCGATATCCACGGCCTGGTCGAAGAAGTCGTGGCGCCGGGACAGGTGCGCTACTACGTTGATTGCGTGAAGACTTGAGTACTGTGCCAGCATGTTCGATGTAGCAGTACTGGGCGCAGGCGCCGCGGGCATGATGTGCGCCGCGGTTGCCGGCCAACGCGGCCTCAAGGTCGTCTTGATAGACCATGCCACCAAGCTGGCCGAGAAAATCCGTATCTCGGGGGGCGGACGCTGCAACTTCACCAATCGCGATGCCGGACCCGCCGGATTCCTGTCGGCCAACCCGGCGTTCTGCCGCTCGGCGCTGGCCGGCTATACACCGCAGGATTTCCTGCAGTTGCTGGCCAGGCATCGCATCGCCTGGCACGAAAAGCATCGCGGCCAGCTGTTTTGCGATGAGTCCAGCGAAGACATCATCGAGATGCTGCGCCGCGAGTGCGATAGCGGCAGCGTGCAATGGCGCATGGGATGTGCCGTGGCGGGGGTGCGCGCACGCGGCGATGCGGCGGCGCCGGAAGGCTTCGATATCGATACCGCCCAGGGGGTGGTACGTGCGCGCCAACTGGTGATAGCCACCGGAGGCATGGCCATCCCGCAATTGGGCGCAACGGATTTCGGGCTGAAGGTCGCCCGGCAGTTTGGCCTGAAGATCATCGAGCCGCGACCGGCCCTGGTGCCCCTGACCTTCGATCAGGAAACCTGGCGGCCGTTTGCCGAACTCGCCGGTGTGGCGCTTGAAGTGGATATCAGTACCGGTAGCGGCAAGCAAGCCGGACATTTCCGTGAAGATCTGTTGTTCACCCACAGGGGGCTTTCGGGGCCCGCCGTTCTGCAGATTTCCAGTTATTGGCAGCCAGGCACCCCGATTACCGTCGATCTGGCGCCGCAAATCGACCTGACCGAGCAACTGCTCGCCGCCAAGCCCGGCAGCCGCCAGCAAATCGGCACGGTGCTGGCCGGGCTGGTGCCCAAGCGGTTGGCCGAGCAATGGCTGGCAGCGCAGGGTATGGAGAGCCTGCGGCTGGCCGACATGCCGGACAAGAGCTTGCGCGCGCTGGCGGGCGATATGCAGCGCTGGCAGCTGACGCCCGGCGGCACGGCCGGCTACAAGAAGGCCGAGGTGATGCGCGGCGGCGTGGATACCCGTGAACTCCACCAGCAGACCATGGCATCGCGTCGGGTGCCCGGGCTGCATTTCATCGGCGAGGCCGTCGATGTTACAGGCTGGCTGGGTGGCTACAATTTCCAGTGGGCCTGGGCTTCGGCCGTGGCTTGCGCCAGATCCTTGTCATAAGAGAAGTGCCAAGAATACGTGCCGGCCCGGGCGGGCCGGCTGTTTGCGGCAACTGCGGACAAAAAAAAGCCCGAGGCCTTGCGGCTTCGGGCTAAATCCACCAAAGGAGGAGGGTGGAGGAGACAACGGTGGGATATCAAAACAGCGGACTTGGGGTAAATCTCAACAAGTGCGTTTCGACATCCGATGAACGAATTATAGCGAGCTGGTTTGTGCGTTGCAAGATCGTTAGGGCGAAAGTCGTGGTTTTTTGATCACGGTTTTTCGGGCGTTTGGCTTGTGATTTTACTGTTTAAAATCAATGGGTTATTTTTGATAAGGGCAAACCCTTGGTGCGTTTCTGTATTGTTTAGTTACAAAAAAGAATCCGGCAGCTCCATAAATTCAGGGTTTATCCTATTTGGCTGAGTTCATGAAAGCGCTGTATATGCTGCGGTGCAGCATAGTGATATTCACAGGAAGTTGACCGACTCGGCCTCTGTGCAGATACTTCGGTTTTCACGTTATAAAACCCGCAACAGGAAGAATTCATCGTGCAATGCACCGTTAACTGGGGTGGCCCACAGGGCATGCTGTTTACCGCTCAGACCGGAAGTGGTCATGTTGCCGTCATGGACGGCGCACCGGAAGGTGGAGGACATAACCTGGCCCCGCGTCCCATGGAGTTGCTGCTGGCTGGTACCGGTGGCTGCGCAGCCTACGATGTCGTGCTTATTCTCAAGCGCGGACGGCACGATATACAGGGTTGCTCGGTAACGCTGAATGCCGAGCGGGCCGAAACCGATCCCAAGGTATTTACGCGTATCGAGTTCGCCTTTACCGTCACCGGCAAGAATCTGCCCCCGGCCGCGGTAGAACGTGCGGTACAGCTGTCGCACGAAAAATACTGCTCGGCATCGGCCATGCTGGGCAAGACCGCTGAAATGCATTTCACGGTCACGATCAACGAAGCCTGACAGAGCTTCGTGCGGCGGGGGCGAAGAACCGGCCCCTGCTGCCATCCGTTTTGGCGCCCTGCCGGATTTCGGCGGGTTGCCGCTGCTGTTTTGCCTTGCGGGAAATCATGGCTATTGAATTACGAAACCTGCGCCAGTTCGTGGCTATCGCCGAACTGGGCAGTTACCGCCGCGCCTCGCAGGCCCTGTTTATTGCCCAGCCGGCACTCTCGGTATCCATTCGCAAGCTCGAAGAGGCTGTCGGCACGCCCTTGCTCGAGCGCGGGGCGCGTGGCGTCACGCTGACCCAGGCGGGGATGGCCCTGCTGGCCGACGCGCGCCGGGCCTTGTTCCATGCCGAGCAAGGGCGCCGCGCCGCTCGCATGGTGGCCCTGGGTGAAGGCGGTCGCCTGCGCATCGGCTTTGTCGGATCGGCCACCTATGCCTTGTTGCCACGCTGTGTTCCCGCGTTCCGGCGCCAGTATCCCGATGTGCGCCTTGAACTGAGCGAAGGCACCAGCGTGGGCGTGGTCGAGATGCTGCGCAACAACCGTATCGATGCCGGCTTCATTCGCGGGCCGGTAGCCAGCGATCCCGAAATCGACATGTACGAGGTCGAGACCGACGATCTCATGCTGGCCGTGCCGGCGGATCACGTCTTGAGTCAGCAAGATGTGGTGGCGTTGGCGCAATGCCACGATGAAACCTTCGTGGTGTACCCCATCGAGAGCGTGCCCGGCTTGCATAACGTCGCCTTGGCCGCCTGTGGGCAGGCCGGCTTTACGCCGCGTATAGGCCAGGAGGCAATGCAGGTGCAAACCATGGTCAGCCTGGTCGCCAGCGGGCTGGGTATCGCCTTGGTGCCGGCCTCGGCCCGTCTGTTTACGCACCCTGGCGTGCGCTTCATCCGGCTCTCGGACGAAGCGGCACGGGCCGCGCTGTCGCTGTCGCTGATCATGCCCCATACCGCGCCTTGCGCGGCAGCTTTGCGCCTGCGCGATTATCTGCTGGAGGACGGCGGCAGGGTAGCTACAATCGGATAAAACATTCACCCAGAAT
This sequence comes from Verticiella sediminum, assembly GCA_040392445.1. Taxonomy (GTDB): domain Bacteria; phylum Pseudomonadota; class Gammaproteobacteria; order Burkholderiales; family Burkholderiaceae_B; genus Verticiella; species Verticiella sediminum_A. The sequence continues at coordinate 147,619 of JBEBVZ010000002.1, read as the reverse complement.
ATATCCAGGAGACTTGCTCGTTATGCTTGACGCTATCGCTGCCATATTGGAAAAACCCTTCGCAACCTTGCCGGAAATGGTGCGTGCCAACGCCAAAGAGCGTCCAGGCCATCCAGCCCTCATACAGGATGAGCGCACACTGAGCTATGCCGGCCTGGACTCCCTGGTCGAGCGGGTGGCCGCCAGTCTGCAACGCGATGGCTTCACGCAAGGTGACGTGATCTCGGTATGCGCCGCCAGCTCGATCGAATATGTCGGCGTCTTTCTGGGCGGGCTGAGGGCAGGAGTGGCGGTGGCGCCGTTGGCGCCGTCGTCCACGGCCGATAGCCTGCGCGGCATGCTCGACAATGCCGAGGCGCGCCTGTTCTTCGTCGATGCCCCGGTACGCGAAGCGATGGGCCCGGCCGAATTGCCCCACCAGGCGCGATGCATTGCGCTGGATGGCTCGTCCGTGGGCCTGGCGTTCGAGCAATGGCTGGTGCCGGAAGGGGTGCAGGCGGGCGCCGTGCAGGCGCAGCCTGAATGGCCGTTCAACCTGATCTATTCCTCGGGCACCACGGGCGTGCCCAAGGGCATCGTGCAATCCTGCGGCATGCGCTGGAACCATATACACCGCGCCGCACGCGGTGGCTACGACGAGAGTTCTGTCACGCTGATTTCCACCCCCTTGTATTCCAACACGACGCTGGTCAGCTTTCTTCCCACGCTGGCGCTGGGCGGCACGGTCGTGTTGCTGGGCAAGTTCGAGGCGGGCGAATACCTGAAGCTGGCGCAGCGCCATCGTGTCACGCATTCCATGCTGGTACCCGTGCAGTACCAGCGCATCATGGCGCGCCCGGATTTCGATAGCTACGACCTGTCGTCGTTCAAGGTCAAGTTCTGCACCAGTGCGCCTTTCAATCCCGCCGTCAAGAGCGATGTGCTGGCCCGCTGGCCGGGCGGGCTCATCGAGTACTACGGCATGACCGAGGGCGGCGGCGCCTGCGAGCTGCGTGCGCACGAGCACCCGAACAAGCTCCATACGGTGGGCAAGCCCCAGCCGGGACACGAAGTTCGCCTGATCGACGATAACGGCGTGGAAGTGCCGCCAGGGCAAAAGGGGGAAATCGTGGGCCGCTCGCCGGCCATGATGACCGGCTACCATCGCCAGCCCGCAAAAACCTCCGAGGCCGAATGGTTCGATCCCAGCGGTCTGCGCTTTTTCCGTACCGGCGATGTCGGCATGTTCGACGAGGATGGCTTCCTGGTGCTGATGGACCGCAAGAAGGACATGATCATCTCGGGCGGCTTCAACATCTATCCCAGCGACCTCGAAGCCGAGGTGCTGCGTCATCCGGACGTGGCCGAGGTCGCCGTGGTGGGCGTGGCCTCCGAAGCCTGGGGTGAAACGCCCGTGGCATTCGTGGTCTTGCGCGAGTCGGCCACGGCCAGCGGCGAACAGGTCATGGCCTGGACCAACGAACGGGTGGGCAAGACCCAGCGCCTGTCCGGGCTCAGGGTGGTCGACGAGCTGCCACGCAGCGCCATTGGCAAGGTTCTCAAGCGCGAACTGCGCGACAACTGGCCTGCTAGCGTGGCCTGACCGGCAGCGCCGGCGCCGCATTCGCGGGTCTGGTCGTGGCCGCCCGCCTGTCATGGTTCTGTCACGCGGGCGCCGTAAGATTTGTGCCATCCCCCTGCAAGGAACTGGCATGACTTACGGCAGACCGCTGGCTATCGTCAGCGAAGGCGAAACGCAAGTCGCGGCAGATGGCAGCATCGGTGGCGAGCACGCCATCGTTGCACTCAAGGCGCTGGCGCAGCCCGCGCGCATGGAAATCTTCCGCATGGTTCATGCCGCGCCGCATGGCGTGCCGGCACGGGTAATCGCCGCGCGCGTGGGCGGTCCTCACAGCGTGGTCTCGATGCACCTGGCGGTGCTGTCGCGTGCGCGTCTGTTGGTGGGGCGGCGCCAGGGGCAATCCGTGATCTATCGCACCAACCAGCCCGCGATGCGGGCTCTGCTGCGCTATATGGTGCGTGGCACGCCGCCTGATTCAGCCTGAAGGCCCTGCCGGGCCTAGGCTTCACGGCCTTGGCCGATGCGGGCAGGCCGGCAGGTGCTACAGCACTCGCTTGCCTTGGGCGTCCACCACGACCTCGCCATCTTCCTTGGTGAAGGGCAGGTTTTGCGCCTCGGGCAGGATTTCGAGCACGATTTCCGATGGACGGCACAGGCGCGTGCCCTGGCTGGTCGTCACAAAGGGGCGGTTGATCAGGATCGGATGGGCCAGCATGGCGTCGATCAGCGCATCGTCGCTCAGCTCGGCGTTGTCCAGCTTCAGTTCTTGGTAGGGCGTGCCCTTCTCGCGCAGTGCCTGGCGCACGGTCAGGCCGGCATCATGTATCAGCCGAACCAGCGTTTGCCTGTCGGGCGGATTCTTCAGGTATTCGATGACCACCGGCTCCTGGCCGGTATTGCGGATCATGGCCAGCACATTGCGTGATGTGCCGCAGGCGGGGTTGTGATAAATGACGGGAGCGTTCATGGGTGTCCTCTACGGATGCGGGCAGCAGCCATTGTAGGTTGCCGGCACCATCGCGCCGTACCGCTCAGGCCGGGTTGGGCGCAAAAACACTTTCCCCGGCGACGCGTTCGTTGGCAGCCAGCTCGGGCATGTCGTGCAATTGTTCGTAAAGAGGCGTGAAGTCGGTCCCGGTGGCATCGAACAACTGCCCAAAGCCCTCGATGACGAAATAGGTTTCCTGGTAGGTATCGATTTTGTAGCGGGTGCGCATGATTCGCATGACATCGAAGGCCAGGCGTTGCGGCGTCGCCGACGTCAGGCAGTAATCCACTTCTCCTACCGAGGAAAGGATGCCGGCGCCATAGATGCGCAGCCCCTGCGCGGTGTGGATCAGGCCGAACTCCACGGTGTACCAGTACAGGCGAGACAGCAGCTCCAGCGCATGCAGTCCTTCGGCTTTCAGCCCGCCTTCGCCAAAGGCCTGCATATAGTTGGCAAAGATCGGCTCGAACAGCAGCGGCACATGGCCAAAGAGATCATGGAAAAGATCGGGCTCGACGATGTAGTCGAATTCGGCCTCGGTGCGCAGCCAGTAGGTAACAGGAAACCGGCGGCTGGCCAGCAGGGTGAAAAACTCGCGTTCCGGGATCAGCCCCGGAACCGCCACCAGTTGCCAGCCGGTGGCCGGCAGCAAGAGCGCGTTGAGGTCCTCGAAGCGGGGGATCCCCTGGCTTGCCGACAGATGCGCCAGGGCCGCGACGAACTCGTCGCAGGCCCGGCCATGGACATGCTCGAGCTGGCGCGCAAAGAGGCGTGCATAGCGATCATGTTCGGCCGGCGTATACGCCGCCCAGTTCTGGTCGCAGGTGTAGTCTGGCCTAGCCGTTGAGTAGTCTCCGCGAAGAGGCCGTTCACTGGCCCCGTAGACCACGGGTTTGGCGCCTTGCTGCATGGTGGGTCTCCGTGGGGCGGGTTGCCCCGCCCAGGTGTCGAAGGTTCCTAGCTTTTGTCGGCCAGTACCCCGCGGCGCATCTGGTCGAGCTCGATGGATTCGAACAGGGCCTTGAAATTGCCCTCACCAAAGCCTTCGTTGCCCTTGCGCTGGATGATTTCAAAGAAAATCGGGCCGATGACGGTTTCGGTGAAGATCTGCAGCAACAGACCGCCGCCGGGGGCGCCATCCAGCAAAATCCCGTTGGCCTTGAGGCCGGCCACGTTCTCACCATGGCCCGGAAGGCGCTTGTCGAGCAGTTCGTAGTAGGTGTCGGGCGTGTCGAGGAATTTCACCCCGCGCGCCTTCAGGTTTTCCACCGTGGCGTAGATATCGCTGGTGGACAGCGCCAGGTGCTGAATGCCTTCGCCACGATACAGATCCAGGTATTCCTGGATCTGGCCCTTGGCATCGTTGCCTTCCTCGTTGATGGGAATGCGGATGTTGCCGCAGGGCGAGGTCATGGCTTTCGAGCGCACACCCGTTATCTTGCCCTCGATGTCGAAGTAGCGGATCTCGCGAAAGTTGAACAGGCGCTCGTAGAATTCGGCCCACTCGGCCATGCGGCCGCGATGCACGTTGTGCGTCAGGTGATCCAGCAGATCCAGGCCGGCACCCACGTGGCTGGCGTCTTCTTCGGCGGTGTCGCGGTTCAGCGGTTCGAAATCCACGTCGTAGATGCTGATGTCGCCAATGCCGCCCTTGCCGTTCTTGCCGGGCCAGCGATCCACCAGGTAGATCAGCGAATCCCCGATGCCCTTGATCGCGGGAATCCGCAGTTCCATGGGCCCGCTTTGGGTATCGAAACCCCATGCGCCCAGTTCCAGCGCGCGCTTGTAGGCGGCCGCGGCATCATTCACCCGAAACGCGATTGCACAGATGGAAGGGCCGTGCAGGCGGGCAAAACGCTGGGCAAACGAGTCGGGTTCGGCATTGATGATGAAATTGATGCCGCCCTGGCGGTACAGGGTCACATTCTTGTGCCGATGGCGGGCAATCGCCTTGAAGCCCATGGTTTCAAAAACCTTGCCCAGCGCCACGGGATCGGGGGCCGCGTACTCGACAAACTCGAAGCCGGCGGTGCCCATGGGGTTGTCCCAGGGTTTGAATGCGGCAATGTCCATGAAACGCTCCAGTGAAATGGGTCTGCTCAGCCACGGCCTCGGGCAGGGCTACCCATGGCTGATATCTTTTTTTATTGTATGGATCAAGCATGGGCGAAAAATTGCGTAATCGACCTTGTATTCCTGTGTTTGAGCAATAATTCATGAATATCATCCACAAAAAAGGCAGGAAATGGCTGAAATTGCTTTGGACCGCACCGACCGCCGCATTCTGGCCGAACTGCAACGCGACGGCCGGCTCAGCAACCAGGAACTTGCCGATCGCGTGTCGCTGTCGCCTAGTCCTTGCTTGCGCCGTGTCCGGCGCCTGGAAAAGCAGGGCGTCATCAAGCAGTATGTGGCGCTGGTCGATGCCGAAAAGGTCGGTTTCGGGCTGGCTGCCTATATTGAAGTGCGGCTGCAAAAACATGCCGGCGGCAACCACGCCCCCATCAATGAGTTCGCCAGCGCCATCCAGCAGTGGCCGGAAGTGACCGCCTGCTATGCGACCACCGGCGATATGGATTACCTGCTGCGCATCCAGGTGGAAGACCTGGCGCATTTTTCGCGATTCGCGATGGATGCCTTGATGCAGCATCCATCGGTGGTCGATATGCGTTCCACCTTCGTTTTGAAGAAGATCAAAGAGACAACCATCGTCGGCGCCTGATCACCTAGGGCCTGTTGCCGTTATTGGGCCGTGAGCGTTCGATCCAGGCCCTAATGCATGCCCGTCGGGCTTTTCCAGCTCGGCAGCTACGTTGTCGCGAGCCGACTTGTTAGAATGGCGGGCTATGACTCGCATCCCAGTTGCTGCATCCGACACCGATATTGTCCTGGCCTTCGAAGGCCTTGCCGTCGGCTATGGCGAAACACCCATTCTGCAGGGTATCGATATCAAGGTCAGCCGCGGCCAGGTGGTCACCCTCATGGGTGGCTCTGGCACCGGCAAGACCACGCTCTTGCGGGCGGCCACGGGCCAGCTCGCGGCCCAGCATGGCCGGGTCCTGGCTTTCGGGCGTGATCTGGCTCATTTATCGCGTGGTGAACTGCAGGCCTTGCGCCAGCGCATGGGCGTGCTGTTCCAGCAGGGCGCGCTGTTCACGGACCTGAATGTTTTCGAGAATGTTGCATTTCCGCTACGCGAGCACACCACGCGCAGCGACGCTGAAATCCGTGAAAAAGTGTTGGAAAAACTGCACGCGGTGGGCTTGCGCGGTGCGGCTCACCTGCGGGTTTCCGAAATTTCCGGTGGCATGGCACGACGCGTGGCGCTGGCTCGCGCGGTCGCCCTGGACCCCGAACTGATTCTGTACGACGAGCCTTTTGCCGGGCTGGATCCGATTTCCATGGGAGTCACCGCCCAGTTGATCCGTACCTTGTCCGATCGCCTGGGTTGCGCCTCGGTGATGATCACGCACGATGTGCTCGAGTCGTTCGCCATTTCCGACTACGTCTATCTGGTCGGGCAAAAACAATTGAAGGCGCACGGCACGCCCGCAGAGCTGCGCAACAGCCAGGACCCGTACGTGCGCCAGTTCCTGCACGGCGAGCCCGATGGCCCGGTGGCTTTTCACTATCCCGAGACGCCCGCTTACCAAGCCTGGCTGGAACGCCGCACGGCGGCTGACGCTGGCCAGAGGAAATCATGAGTCTGTTTGTACGTGCGCTGCAGTGGCTGGGTGCCCAGGTGCGTGGCCGAATTACCACGCTTGGTTATTTCACGCGGTTTTTCCTTAGCTTGCTGGGGCGTAGCGGTATAGTCTTGCGTCGCCCGGGCCTGGTGATCCAGCAATTGCATTTCGTGGGCAACCATTCGCTGGTCATTATTGCCGTATCCGGCATGTTCGTCGGCTTCGTGCTGGGCTTGCAGGGGTATTACACGCTTAGCCGGTATGGCTCGGAAGAGGCGCTTGGGGTGCTGGTCGCCCTGTCGCTCGTGCGCGAACTCGGTCCGGTCGTAACGGCCCTGCTGTTTGCAGGCCGTGCCGGCACCTCGCTGACCGCCGAGATCGGCCTGATGAAGGCGGGCGAGCAGCTCGCCGCCATGGAAGTCATGGCCGTCGACCCGGTGCAGCGTGTGCTGGTGCCCAGGTTCTGGGCCGGCGTCATAGCTATGCCGGTGCTGGCCGCGGTGTTCTCCATGGTCGGCATCATGGGCGGCTGGGTGGTTGGCGTACAAATGATAGGCGTGGATGCGGGCTCGTTCTGGTCGCAGATGCAAGCCGGCGTAGATGTGTTCAAGGACGTGCTCAACGGGGTTCTTAAAAGCCTGGTGTTCGGTGTTGCCGTCACGTTGATCGCGCTCTACCAGGGCTGGCAGGCGCGGGCTACGCCCGAGGGCGTGTCACGCGCTACCACCCAGACCGTAGTCGCAGGTTCGCTGGCGGTGCTGGCGCTTGATTTCCTGCTTACCGCATTGATGTTCAGTAATTGATCGAGGGTTCTCATGGCACGTAGTAAAGTCGATTTCTGGGTGGGCCTGTTCGTGCTGTTGGGCGTGCTGGCGCTGGTCTTTCTGGCCTTGCGCGCGGGCAACTTAAGCTCGTTCTCCTGGAAGCCTACTTATTCCATCACTGCCGACTTCCAGAATATCGGCGGCCTCAAGCCGCGCGCTGCGGTCAAGAGCGCCGGCGTGGTCATCGGGCGGGTCGATCGTATCGATTTCGACGACGCCAAGTTCCAGGCGGTGGTCACCCTGCGCCTGAACAACGACATCCAGTTTCCTGCCGACAGTTCGGCCAGCATTCTGACGTCGGGGCTGTTGGGCGAGCAGTACATCGGTCTTGACCCGGGTAGCGAGGACAAGCTTCTCGCCGACGGTGACAAGATTTCCTACACGCAAAGTGCCATCGTGCTTGAAAACCTGATCAGTCAATTCCTGTACGGAATGGCCAGCAAGCAGGGCACAGCCGACTCCGGCAATCAACCAGCAGGTTCGCAATGACTATGACCCATCTCACTCGATTTGCGCCCCTGGCGGCGACGGCCCTGCTGGCCGCTGGCTGCGCCACTGTACCCGGCGAGCCCGACCCGCGTGATCCGCTCGAGGGCATGAACCGCTCGGTATACCAGTTCAACGACACGGTAGACCGTGCCCTGTTTCGTCCGGTGGCCAAGACTTACCAGGCCGTCGTGCCCGTCCCGGTGCGCGATTGCGTATCGAACTTCTACGGCAACCTGCGCGATGTCTGGGCCTCGGTCAACTTCTTCCTGCAGGGCAGGGTGCCGGACGGCATCAATGGCTTTGGCCGCGTGCTGATGAATACAACGGTGGGCGGCCTGGGCTGTTTCGACGCCGCGGCAACGGTTGGCGTACCGCGCCAGCCCAACGACTTTGGCCTGACGCTGGGCGTCTGGGGCCTGGACTCCGGTCCTTACCTTGTCCTGCCGATCTTTGGCCCGAGCACCGTGCGTGACGGCGCCGGCCTCATCGTTGACGTCAATGGCGGCGTGATCGACCATATCGAGAATGTGCGCCTGCGCAACTCGTTGTGGGGCGGCTCGCTGCTCGATGCGCGTTCGCGCCTGCTCGATGCCGGCGAAATGGTGGACGATCTGGCGCTGGATCCGTACAGTTTCGTGCGGGATGCCTATCTGCAGCGTCGCGACAGCGTGCTCAATGCCCGCCGCGGCAACACCACCGTGCCGGATTACTCGCTGCCGGACTACGGCGACGACGAAAGCAAAGACAGCAGCAGCCAAGAAAGCAAAGACAGCAACACCAGCCAAGAAAGCAAATAAATGGCAAGGAATCCGGCCTGCCAGTGCGGGCCGGGTGCATGCATCAAGGAATAGTGAATGAAACGTACACCCGCGAAATGGATTTCCGGTTTTATCGCCCAAAGCGGGCGCCGCCGGGTATTGTTCGCCATGGCCAGCCTGGGCGTGCTTGCAGCCGGTGCTCCGGCGCTGGCGTTGGCCCAGGGCGCCGTGCAACCGGATCCCAAGGGCGCTCCCGAGGTTTTCGTGCAGCAGGTTGCCGATCGGGCCCTGCAGGTGCTCAAGACCGACAAGCAACTGCAGAACGGTGACATCCGCCGTATCAACCAGGTGGTAGACCAATACCTGCTGCCCTACGTGAATTTCGAGAAGACCACCCGCCTGGCCGCAGGCCGCTATTGGCGCGATGCCACCCAGGCCCAGCGCGCGGCGCTGTCGCAGGAATTCCGTGGCACGCTGATCCGCACCTACAGTGGCGCATTCAGCCGCGTCACGCCCGATACCTCCATCGTCATGCTGCCTTTCCGTGACGACCCCACCGCAGACGACGTGGTGGTTCGCACCCAGGTCAAACAGGCGAACTCCCAGCCTGCAGCGGTGGATTACCGCCTGGAGCGCACGCCGCAAGGATGGCGTGTATACGATCTGAGCGTGGAAGGCATCTGGCTGATTCAGAACTATCGCAACCAGTTCGCCACGCAGATCCAGCAGAACGGTGTCGACGGCTTGATCAAGGCGCTGGCCGCCCGCAACCAGTAGGTTTGTGCGCCTGCCGGGCGCATAAACCCGAGGTTCGGACGGTGCCGGGCTCGCGATGGCGCGTAACGCCTATAATCGAGAGCTTGGCCTACTTACATTGAACTATGTCAGCCGTCTGTATCGAGCATCTGTCGAAGATCTATGCGCCGCGAGAAAGCTGGTTGCAGCGGATTCGTGGCGCCGGCCGTCGTGCGAACCAGGGCTTCCAAGCCCTGGACGATGTCAGCCTGACCATCGAGCACGGGGAATTCTTTGGCCTGCTGGGCCCCAACGGGGCTGGCAAGACCACCATGATTTCGGTGCTGGCCGGCTTGTCTTCCGCTAGCGCCGGACGCGTGTCGGTGTGTGGCTACGATGTCTCCGAACAGTACGCGCAGGCCCGCCGCTCGCTGGGCGTGGTGCCCCAGGAACTCGTCTTCGATCCCTTTTTCACCGTGCGCGAGACCTTGCGCATCCAGTCGGGCTATTTCGGCTTGCGCCGCAACGACGACTGGATAGACGAGATCCTGGCCAATCTGGGGCTGTCAGACAAGGCCGACGCCAATATGCGGGCGCTGTCGGGCGGCATGAAGCGGCGCGTGCTGGTGGCGCAGGCGCTGGTGCATCGTCCTCCGGTCATCGTGCTGGATGAGCCCACCGCCGGCGTGGACGTCGATCTGCGCCGCTCGCTCTGGGAATTCATCGCCTCGCTCAACAAGCGCGGCCACACCATATTGCTGACCACCCACTATCTGGAAGAGGCCGAGGCCTTGTGCGGGCGTATCGCCATGCTCAAGGCGGGGCGCATCATTGCCCTGGATACGACGGCGGCCCTGGTGTCGCGCATGGGCGGCGCCGACCTTGAAGAAGCGTTCGTGCGCATCATGCGCGGCGACCCGATCGGCGAAAATGAAGTGCCAAAGACCCGTCCGGCCGATCCCATTCCTACTGCGGAGCCTGCGTGAGCGCGCCCATACTGCAACCCAACCTGCGTGGCGGATCGGGTTTCCCGACCTTGTTCTACAAGGAAATGCTGCGGTTCTACAAGGTCAGTTTCCAGACGGTGGCGGCACCGGTCGTCACCGCCTTGCTGTACCTGCTGGTCTTTGCGCATGTGCTGGAAGATCACGTCCGGGTGTACAACCACATCCCCTATACGGCATTCCTGGTGCCGGGGCTGGTCATGATGAGCATGTTGCAGAACGCGTTCTCCAACGCTTCGTCTTCGCTCATCCAGAGTCGGGTCACCGGCAACCTGGTGTTCGTGCTGCTGCCGCCGCTGTCGTACCTCGATTTCTACGCCGCATACGTGCTGGCGTCGGTGGTGCGCGGCCTGGTCGTGGGCTGTGGCGTCTGGCTGGTCACGTTGCTGTTTTCCGGCCCCATGCTGGCGCATCCCCTCTGGATGCTGGTGTTTGCCGTCCTGGCTTGCGCCGTGATGGCAACCCTGGGCTTAGTGGCCGGCATCTGGGCCGAAAAATTCGACCAGATCGCCGCTTTCCAGAACTTCCTGATCATGCCGGCCACCTTCCTGTCCGGCGTCTTCTATTCCATCCAATCGCTGCCGCCTTTCTGGCAGGCCGTGTCGCACTGGAATCCGGTGTTTTACGCCATCGATGGTTTTCGCTACGGATTCTTCGGCATGTCCGATGTCTCGCCGTGGCATAGCCTGGCGGTGGTCGGCGGCGTTTTCCTGGCCTTGGCCACATGCGCGATGCGCCTGCTGGCCAGCGGCTACAAGCTGCGGAGCTGACGATGTCCCAATTTCCCACCCCTGCGCAGGTTCGCCAATACATTCTTGATGGCTTGGCCTGTGAACAGGTCAGCGTCGAGGGCGACGGCCAGCATTTCGAGGCCGTCATCGTCTGCGCGGGATTCGATGGCAAGCGCCTGATTGCGCGCCATCAAATGGTATATGCCGCCCTGGGCGACCGCATGCGTGCCGAAATCCACGCATTGTCCATGCGTACCCTTACGCCCGCCGAGTTTGCTGCGCAGGCCGGCTAGCCCATCAACCCATGGCCGCCGCGGCAATCCGCTCGCGCGCGACGAATGCGATTCGTAAATGGATAAACTCAAAATTTCCGGCGGTGCCCAACTGCACGGCGAAGTCACGGTGTCGGGCGCCAAGAATGCGGCGTTGCCCATCATGTGTGCCAGCCTGCTTACCGCCGATGCGCTGGAACTGGGCAATGTGCCGCAGTTGAATGATATTGCCACCATGGTGCGCCTGCTCGGGCAATTGGGGGTCCAGGTGCAGCAGCAAGCCAATGGCTCGCTGATCCTGCAGGCCGACAAGGTCGATTCGTGCGAGGCGCCCTACGAAATGGTGAAGACCATGCGCGCCTCCATCCTGGTGCTGGGTCCGCTGCTGGCCCGCTTTGGCGAGGCCCGCGTCAGCCTGCCTGGCGGCTGCGCCATCGGGCAGCGTCCCGTAGATCAGCACATCAAGGGCCTGGCGGCCCTGGGCGCCGACATTCGTGTCGAGCATGGCTTCGTGGTGGCGCGGGCCGAGCGCCTGAAGGGCTGCACGGTGCGCACCGACATGATTACTGTTACCGGCACCGAGAACCTGCTGATGGCGGCGGCGCTGGCCGAGGGCGAAACCGTACTGGCCAATGCTGCGCGCGAGCCCGAAGTGGTGGACTTGGCCGAGCTCTTGATCGCCATGGGCGCGCGCATCCAGGGGCACGGCACCGATCGCATCGTGGTGCAAGGCGTAGAGCGCCTGCATGGTGCCAGCTACGACGTCATGCCCGATCGTATCGAGGCGGGCACTTTCCTGTGCGCCGTTGCGGCCGCCGGCGGCGAGATCGTCCTGCGCCGTGCCGACCCCCTGACCATGGAGGCCACGCTCGATAAATTGCGTGAAGCCGGCCTGGTGCTCGAATGCGGCAGCGATTTCATTCGCGCCCGCATGCAGGGGCGTCCGCGTGCGGTGGGCTTCCGGACCCGGGAATACCCCGGCTTCGCCACCGATATGCAGGCCCAGTTGATGGCGACCAACGCCATCGCCTCGGGTACGTCCATCATTGTCGAGAACATCTTCGAAAACCGCTACATGCACGTGCAAGAGCTGCGCCGCCTGGGTGCGGATATCGAGATCGATGGCGCTACCGCGGTCGTCACCGGCGTGCCGCAGCTGTCCGGAGCCACGGTCATGGCCACTGACTTGCGCGCATCGGCCAGCCTGGTCATCGCCGGCCTCGTGGCCGATGGCGTCACGACGGTAGAGCGGATTTATCATCTGGATCGCGGTTACGATCATATGGAACGCAAATTGGTACAACTTGGCGCAAATATCCAGCGTGTTACCGGCCGGGAGGCAGCATGAGCGTGGCATCGCGCCCTCCGATCACCCTGGCGCTGTCCAAGGGCCGCATCTTCGATGAAACCATGCCGCTGCTTGAAGCCGCCGGCATCACCGTAACCGAAGACCTGGAAAAAACGCGCAAGCTGATCATTCCCACCAGTGACCCGGGCTTGCGCATCATCATCGTGCGGGCCTCCGACGTCCCCACCTATGTACAGTATGGTGCGGCCGACTTGGGCGTGGCGGGCAAGGACGTGCTCAATGAGCACGAAACCGAGCACCCTGGCGGCTTGTACCAGCCGATAGACCTGGGCATTGCGAATTGCCGTTTGTGCGTTGCGGTGCGTGCCGGATTCGATTACGAAGCCGCGGTATACCAGGGTGCGCGTTTGCGTGTGGCCACCAAGTATGTGCAGGCTGCCCGCGAGCACTTCGCGGCCAAGGGCGTGCACGTCGACCTCATCAAGCTGTATGGCTCGATGGAACTGGCGCCGCTGGTTGGTCTGGCCGATGCCATCGTCGACCTGGTTTCCACCGGCAGCACCCTGCGCGCCAACCACCTGGTGGCGGTCGAGGACATCACGCAGATTTCATCGCGCCTGATCGTCAACCAGGCCGCCATGAAAACCCGGCGCGAGCGCCTGCAGCCCCTCCTAGATGCTTTCAGCCGCGCGAGCGGCAATTAATTGATTCCGAGGCTTGAGCCATGTCCGTGATCTCCAGGCTTGATACGCGCGATGCGGGCTTTACCGCCCAACTGCGCAAGCTGCTGGCATTCGAAGCATCGGAGGATGCTTCCATCGAACAAGCCGTGCAGGCCATCTTGGCCGACGTGCGCGTGCGTGGCGACGCCGCTGTGCTCGAATATACCCAGCGGTTCGATCGCAACGCCGCCGCCAGCATGGCCGCGCTGGAAATTCCGCGCAGCGAATGGGAAGCCGCGCTGGCCGCGCTGGTCCCGGCGCAGCGCGATGCCCTGGAAAAGGCTGCCGAGCGCATTCGTGCCTATCACCAGCACCAGGTTTCGACCACCTGGACCTACACCGAAGACGACGGCACGGTGCTGGGCCAGAAGATCACCCCGCTCGACCGGGTTGGCCTCTATGTGCCCGGCGGCAAGGCGGCTTACCCCTCGTCACTGCTGATGAACGCGATTCCGGCCAAAGTGGCGGGGGTCGGTGAAGTGGTGATGGTGACGCCCACGCCGGATGGCGTGCGCAACCCCATGGTGCTGGCTGCTGCAGCCATCGCCGGCGTGGATCGCGCCTGGGCCATTGGCGGCGCGCAGGCGGTGGGCGCGCTGGCCTACGGCACCGACAGCGTGGCCGCCGTCGACAAGATCGTTGGCCCGGGCAATGCCTACGTGGCGGCTGCCAAACGGCGTGTGTTCGGCACCGTGGGCATCGACATGATCGCCGGCCCCAGCGAAATCCTGATCATCTGCGATGGCACCACGCCTGTCGACTGGATCGCCATGGACCTCTTTTCCCAGGCCGAGCACGATGAACTGGCGCAGTCGATACTGCTGTGCCCGGATGCCGCCTATATCGAAGCCGTACAGGCCGCTATCGAAAGATTGCTGCCCACCATGCCGCGCGAGCAGATCCTGCGCGCCAGCCTGGCCAATCGCGGCGCGCTGATCCTGGTGCGCGACATGCTCGAGGCCTGCGAAATCGCCAACGATATCGCGCCCGAACACCTGGAAATCTCTACCGAGGCGCCCGAGCAATGGGCGCAGCACATCCGCCATGCGGGGGCTATTTTCATGGGGCGCTATACCTCGGAGTCGCTGGGCGATTACTGCGCCGGCCCCAACCATGTGTTGCCCACCTCGCGCACCGCGCGGTTTTCCTCGCCGCTGGGCGTGTACGATTTCCAGAAGCGTTCAAGCCTGATCCAGGTGTCCCGGGCAGGCGCCCAGACCCTGGGCAGGATCGCAGCCGAACTCGCCTATGGCGAAGGGCTGCAGGCTCATGCGGCCAGCGCCGAATACCGTCTTGGCGCAGACTGACCTTTTTTTCGAGCATCATCATGCGTACCGCTGAAGTTACCCGCAATACCAACGAGACCCGTATCAAGGTCGCGATCAACCTCGATGGCACCGGACAGCAAAGCATCAATACCGGTGTGCCCTTCCTGGATCACATGCTCGACCAGATCGCGCGCCATGGCCTGATCGATCTCGATATCCAGGCCGAAGGCGACGTGCACATCGATGCCCATCACACGGTGGAAGATGTCGGTATCACGCTGGGCCAGGCGGTTGCCAAGGCCGTAGGCGACAAGGCCGGCCTGCGCCGCTACGGTCACGCCTATGTGCCGCTCGACGAGGCCTTGTCGCGCGTGGTCATCGATTTCTCGGGCCGTCCGGGGCTGCATTTCCATGTGCCGTTCACGCGGTCCATGATCGGCCAGTTCGATGTCGACCTCACCATCGAGTTCTTCCAGGGTTTCGTCAATCATGCGGCCGCCACGCTGCACATCGACAACCTGCGCGGCATTAATGCGCACCATCAGTGCGAAACCGTGTTCAAGGCTTTCGGCCGCGCCGTGCGCATGGCGCTCGAGGTCGATGAGCGCCAGGGCGGCGCCATCCCCTCGACCAAAGGGGTGCTCTAGCATCATGCCTATCATCGCAGTAGTCGATGCCGGCGCCGGCAACCTGCGCTCGGTCGTGCGGGCCCTGCAGTTTGCCGCGCCCGAAGCCGATATCCGCGTGTGCGATACCGCCGCGCAGCTTGCGCAGGCCGAAAGAATCGTCCTGCCCGGACAGGGCGCCATGCGTGACTGCATGGGCCAGCTCGCCAGCGCGGGCCTCACCGAGGCCGTCATCGCCGCGGCCCGCAGCAAGCCCATGCTGGGCGTCTGTGTGGGTATGCAGATGTTGTTTACCACCAGCGAGGAAGCGCCCGATGTCGGTGGCCTCGATATTTTTGCCGGCGACGTGCCGCGTTTCAGCGGTCCGGCGTTCCAGGGCCAGGCCAGTGCGCCGGGCACCTTGCTGAAAGTGCCGCACATGGGATGGAACCGAGTCACGCAAACCCAGTCTCATCCCTTATGGGAAGGCATTGCCGACGGCGAATACTTCTATTTTGTGCACAGTTATTATGTCAAACCGCACAATCCTGCGGTGACCGCGGGCAGAACGCGGTATGGTATTGACTTTACGAGTGCCGTAGCTGCGGATAACATCTTCGCTACGCAGTTTCATCCCGAGAAGAGTGCCGCGGCCGGGCTCAGGCTCTACCGCAATTTCGTGCACTGGAATCCCTGATTTCACCCTCCGGCGGTTGTCGCCGGCCACCCACCCCCCGATAGACAAAACTCTTATCCGTCATGCTGCTCATCCCCGCCATTGACCTCCAAGATGGGCGCTGTGTGCGCCTGCGCCAAGGCGATCTGGACGATGCCACGATCTTTTCCGAAGACCCCACTGCCATGGCCCAGCGCTGGCTGGAAGCTGGCGCGCGCCGCCTGCATCTGGTCGACCTGAACGGCGCAGTTGCCGGCAAGCCCAAGAACGAGGCGTCGATTCGCGCCATCGTCAAGGCGGTAGGCAGCGACATTCCGGTGCAGATTGGTGGCGGTATTCGCGATCTCGACACTATCGAGCGTTATCTCGACGGTGGCATTTCGTATGTGATCATCGGCACGGCCGCTGTGAAAAATCCGGGCTTCCTGCACGACGCCTGCAGCGCCTTTCCCGGCAATATCATCGTTGGCCTGGATGCCCGTGACGGCAAAGTGGCCACCGATGGCTGGAGCAAGCTCACGCGCCACGACGTCATCGATCTTGCCCGCAAGTTCGAAGACTATGGCTGCGACGCCATCATCTACACCGACATCGGCCGCGACGGCATGTTGTCCGGTGTCAACGTCGAGGCCACCGTGCGCCTGGCGCAAGCCGTGCGCATCCCGGTGTTTGCCTCGGGTGGCATTGCCAGCATGGTCGACGTCGAACAGCTCTGCGCGGTATACGACGAAGGCGTCGAAGGCGCCATCCTGGGGCGCAGCATCTACGAAGGCACGCTCGACTTCCAGGCGGCGCAGGCGCGTGCCGACCAACTCATGGAAGGCTGAACATGGCTGTATCCGGCACTGTCGCCAACGCTTTTCCGTCCGATCTCACTTGCCGGATCATCCCCTGCCTCGACGTCAGCGCGGGGCGGGTGGTCAAGGGCGTGAATTTCGTGAGCCTTGCCGACGCGGGCGACCCGGTAGAAATCGCCCGGCGCTATAACGAGCAGGGCGCGGATGAGCTCACCTTCCTGGACATCACCGCCTCCAGCGATGCCCGCGACCTGATCCTGCCCGTGATCGAGCAGGTGGCCGAGCAGGTATTCATTCCCCTGACGGTGGGTGGTGGCGTGCGCAAGGTGGGCGATATCCGCCGCCTGCTCAATGCGGGCGCGGACAAGGTCTCCATCAATACCTCGGCGGTGACCAATCCTGGGCTGGTCGAAGAGGCCGCCGGCTACTATGGATCGCAATGCATCGTGGTCGCGGTCGACGCCAAGCGCGTATCGGCCGAGGGCGAGCCCTTGCGCTGGGAAGTCTTCACCCATGGCGGACGTACCGCCACCGGCCTTGAAGTCGTGGCCTGGGTGCGCCGCATGGCCGAGCTTGGCGCCGGCGAAATCCTGCTGACCAGCATGGATCGCGACGGCACCAAGTCGGGGTTCGACCTGGCGCTGACACGGGCGGTTTCCGATGCCGTCTCCATCCCGGTGATCGCCTCGGGCGGCGTGGGCAGCCTGCAACACCTTGCCGATGGCATCCAGCAGGGTCATGCCAGCGCCGTACTGGCCGCCAGTATTTTCCACTATGGCCAGCACACGGTGGGCGAAGCCAAGGCCTACATGGAGCAGCGCGGCATTGCCGTGCGGCATACCGGGGCCGGCGCATGAGCTGGCTCGACGATATCGTGTTCGATGCCAATGGCCTGGTGCCGGCCATCGCGCAGGACGCCGCCAGCGGCCGCATCCTGATGTTCGCATTCATGAACCGCGAATCGCTCGAACTCACGCAGGCCACGGGCTATGCCACCTACTGGTCGCGTTCGCGCAACCGGCTCTGGAAAAAGGGCGAAGAGTCCGGCCATCGCCAGCGCGTACGCGCCATGCGGCTGGATTGCGACGGCGACGTCGTGCTGGTCGAGATCGAGCAAGAGGGCGGCATTGCCTGTCATACCGGGCGCGAAAGCTGTTTTTTCCGAGAACTGCAGGGCAGCGGTGCACAGAGTGCCTGGGTCAGCGTCGATCCTGTCCTGAAAGACCCGAAGGCGATTTACTCATGATCAGCGACTCCGCCAACCCGGCCCTGGATGCATCGGCCGTCTTGCAGCGCCTGGCTGAAACGATTGCCGCGCGCAATCCAGCCCGCGGGGGAGACCCCGCTTCGTCCTATGTGGCCAAGTTGCTTGCGCGGGGCCCCGATTCCTTCCTGAAAAAGATAGGCGAAGAGGCCACCGAGGTGGTGTTGGCGGCCAAGGATGGCCAGCCCGACAAGATCCTCTACGAGACCGCCGACCTCTGGTTTCATTGCCTTGTCATGTTGGAGTATTACGGTTTGCAACCTCAGCAGGTTTTGGCAGAGCTCGCAAGGCGTGAAGGTATTTCGGGGATTGCCGAAAAAGCGTCGCGGCCCGTGGCCTAGCCGCTGATTTCATTCAAATATGGATTTGCGCCTATCCGGCGAGGAGTTTTCGGCTCCGTTGGTTAGAATGGTAAGTACCATGCCGCGCTGCGGCGGGCGCACAACACGGAGTTTCTCATGGGTTCGTTCAGTATCTGGCACTGGCTTGTTGTCCTGGTTATCGTGGCTCTCATTTTCGGGACCAAGAAGTTGCGTAACATGGGTGAAGACCTGGGTGGTGCCGTACGCGGTTTCAAGAAAGGCATGAAGGATGGCGAGGAAGAAGCAGCTGCCGGCAAAGTCGAGTCAAAGCGTGTGCAGGATGACACCATCGACGTGCAGGCCCACGAAAAAAACAACTCCAGCACCTGATTGCTGTTTCCGGTAGGGCAGCATGTTCGATATCAGTTTCACCGAGCTCATGGTGGTGGGGGCTGTCGCCCTCATCGTCATCGGGCCGGAAAAGCTTCCCAAGGTGGCGCGCACCGTCGGTCATCTGGTGGGTCGCCTGCAGCGTTATGTCAGCGACGTCAAAAGCGATATCAATCGCGAGATGGAGTTCGATGAACTGCGCAGGCTGCGCAAGGAAATGAACGACGCCGCCACGGCGGTCGAGTCGTCCGCGCGCGAGCATGCCGGCGAGATCCGCGGCCAGCTCGACAGCATGGCGAAGGCGGCCAATATCACTGCGGACGAAGCTGCTGCCTCGCCAGCGGCCCAGGCCGATGCCGGTTTGTCTGCGCCGGCTGAATCCGTGAGCCTGCCGCGCTCCGATGCCGCGGCAGCATCCCCGCCGGCCGCACCTGCCGACTCGGCACAAGCCGGCGCCGCAACGGCCGGCTCCGCGCATCCGCCCACCAACAATTCTCCGAACCCATGACCGATTCCGCTTCGGACGACAAGCAGGAAGGCTTTATTTCCCACCTGATAGAGTTGCGCCAGCGCCTGGTCAAGGCCGTGCTGGCGGTGCTCGTGGTGTTTGTCGTGCTGTTTATCTACCCCGGTGCGTCGTTTATCTACGATATTCTTGCGCAGCCCATGCTCAGTACCTTGCCCGAGGGAACGCGCATGATCGCCACCGGTGTGATCACGCCCTTCATGGTCCCGGTCAAGGTGACCCTGATGGCGGCGTTCGTGATCGCATTGCCTTTCGTGCTTTACCAGGCCTGGGCGTTTGTCGCGCCCGGCCTGTATATGCACGAAAAGCGCCTGGCCTTGCCGCTGATCTTCTCCAGCACCGTGCTGTTCATCGCCGGCATGGCTTTCTGCTATTTTGTGGTGTTTGGCACGGTATTTCACTTCATCGCATCGTTTGCGCCGCAATCGATCACGCCGGCGCCTGATATCGAGGCCTACCTCAATTTCGTCATGACCATGTTCTTGGCGTTCGGGCTGACCTTCGAGGTGCCGGTGGCCGTTGTGCTGCTCGTCAAGACCGGTGTCACCACAGTCGCCAAGCTCAAGGCGGCACGCGGGTATGTGGTGGTGGGCGCTTTCGTTATCGCCGCTATTTTCACGCCGCCTGATGTCGTCAGCCAGTTCATGCTGGCCGTGCCGCTGTGCATCCTGTACGAGCTTGGCCTGCTGGTGGCGGGCATGATCGAACGCAAGGACCAGGAAAGTGCCGAGGCGGAGGAAACCTGAGTTGACCGCATCCGATATGGTTCGAACCGACCTTGCCCAAGCTGAAGGCCAGGTCGCCACTGCCGAACTGCTCGACTGGATCGCCGATGCCCTGCAAGTGTCGCGTTTCCGCGACTATTGCCCCAATGGCTTGCAGGTGGAAGGACGCAAGCAGATCCGGCGCGTCGTCGCCGGCGTGACGGCGTCCGAGGCTTTATTGCGAGCCGCGATAGAGCAGGGCGCCGATGCGGTGCTGGTTCATCACGGCTGGTTCTGGAAAAACGAAGATCCGCGTGTCATCGGCACGCGCAGGACGCGCCTGGCGCTGGCTCTGGCCAACGATTTGAATGTGCTGGCGTATCACCTGCCGCTCGATGCCCACCCGGTCTGGGGCAATAACGCGCAGTTGGCCCGCGTGCTGGGCCTGTTGCCCGATGTGGCGCCTGGTGTCGCCAGCGCCGCATCGGGGCTGCCGCTTACCACCGGACCGGACGGTCTGCTGTGGGTGGGCTCGGCTCCTGGCCTGCGTACGGTGGGCGAATTGGCGACCAGGGTGGCCGAACGCCTGGGGCGTACTCCTTTGCTGGTCGGCGAGTCCGATGCGCCCCTGGGGCGGGTGGTGTGGTGCACAGGTGGTGCGCAAGGCATGCTGCAGGATGCCGTCGATATTGGCGCTACTGTCTACATCACCGGGGAAGCCTCGGAACCCACCACGCACCTGGCGCGCGAAAGCGGTTGCGCCTTCATCGCCGCCGGGCACCATGCGACCGAACGCTATGGCGTGCAGGCACTGGGCAGCGCGATTGCCCAGCAGTTTGGGGTGGCGGTGCAATTCATCGATATCGATAATCCTGTGTAGGTCATATCGGCGATAAAACGCTGATAATGGTTCAGGCCAGGAACGACCAAACCCCGCAAAAAGCGGGGTTTTGTCGTTCCTGGGACTGGGAGTTGTGAAGGTTTCTTCGCGATACGTTGCTTATAAACAACGTATCGCTCTCGCGTTCCCGATTATTTGCGACTCAGCGCATCGCGAATGTCGCGCAACAGCACCACTTCTTCCGACGGTGCGGGCGGCGCGGCGGCTGCCTTTTCCTTCTCGACGCTTCTACGGGCACGATTCAGTGCCTTGACCATCAGAAAGACCACAAATGCCAGCAGGATGAAGTTCAGCAAGATGGTCAGGAAGTTGCCCCAGGCGAAGAGGTTGGCGCCGGCCGCCGTCAGGTCGGCATAGGTATCCGGGCCCGCATAGCCGCTGGGTTTGCTCAAAACGATGTATTTGTTGCTGAAGTCGGCCGAACCGCCGAGTATGAAGTTGATCAAGGGCATGACGATATCGCGCACGAGCGAATCTACGATCTTGCCGAAGGCCGCGCCGATGATGACACCGACGGCCAAGTCCATAACATTGCCCTTGACGGCAAAATCACGAAACTCTCCCAAAAATCCTTTCATTTGATGTTCCTTTTTTTGGATGGGTTGATTGCGAGAAATGTGGCAAAGCGGTGTCGCTGCCCGTGTCAGACAGACGGCCGGATGTGGCCGTCCCCAATGATACGCCCGCAATCTTACTGTTGGATGTTGTGCTCGGCACAGGGGGTTAGTGTCTGTATGTGTCGGTGCGCTATAATCAATAGTTGCGACGCGTCTATGCACAGGTGTCGAACAAGGACGGCGAAATGAGTCAGAATTCAATGACGATGGATGATAAAAAAGTCATGGGCGGCACGAATCCCGGTTCCACGGGTGGTTCCGAGCCCCCCAACAGCAAGCAACCCATGAGTCCGGAACGTCGGTTCTGGGTCGGCACGGCCTGTGTGGCTGGTGGTGTGGTTGGTGCTGGCGTAGCGGTTCCGCTGGTCGGTTCGTTTGCGCCTTCCGGTCGCGCGCGCGCGGCTGGCGCGCCAGTGGAAATCGATGTCGGCGGTATCCCGGCTGGCGAAATGCGCACTGTCGAGTGGCGCGGCAAGCCGGTGTGGATTCTGCATCGCTCGCCCGAAATGCTGCAAAGCCTCAATGTCACCGACTCCGAGGTGGCAGATCCCAATTCCGAGCGGCCGGGGTTCACCCCCGCATATGCCCAGAACCAGTGGCGTTCGCGCAAGCCCGAACTCCTGGTTGCGGTTGGCATCTGTACCCACCTGGGCTGTTCGCCTACGCCTCAGCTGCATGGCGGCCCGGGTCTATCCGAAGGCGGGTTCTCCTGCCCCTGCCATGGCTCTACCTTCGATCTGGCCGGCCGCGTGTTCAAGAACAAGCCCGCTCCAGACAACCTCGAAGTGCCGCCATATCAATTTCTTTCCGATTCCCGCATTATCGTGGGTGTCGACGAAGACAACAAAGCCTGATGTCGGGTGCACGCTGCCGTTCAGGTAGTGTGTGCTTCGCCGTATTCGAATAAACCCGCCACGCAAAAGGAGCCGCTGTCATGGCTGGCGAGAAAAATATCGAGACGACAGGCCTTCTAGGCTGGATCGACACTCGTTTTCCGCTTACGTCGACCTGGAAGGCGCACGTATCGGAATATTACGCACCCAAGAACTTCAACTGGTGGTACATCTTTGGTTCTCTGGCACTGCTCGTGCTGGTCATCCAGATCGTCACCGGTATTTTCCTGGTCATGCACTACAAGCCCGACGCAGCCAAGGCGTTCGAGTCGGTTGAATACATCATGCGTGAAGTGCCGGGCGGCTGGATCATCCGCTATATGCACTCCACAGGCGCCTCCATGTTCTTCGTGGTGGTCTATCTGCACATGTTGCGCGGGCTGTTCTACGGTTCGTACCGCAAGCCGCGCGAACTTGTCTGGATCTTCGGCGTTGCCATTTTCCTCTGTCTGATGGGCGAGGCCTTCTTCGGCTATCTGCTGCCCTGGGGCCAGATGTCGTACTGGGGCGCCCAGGTTATCGTCAACCTCTTTGCCGCAATTCCGTTCATCGGCCCCGATCTTTCGATCTGGATCCGTGGCGACTACGTGGTATCGGACGCGACGCTGAACCGCTTCTTCGCTTTCCACGTGATCGCGATCCCGCTGGTCATCATCGGCCTGGTCGTGGCGCACATCGTCGCTCTGCACGAAGTGGGCTCGAACAACCCCGATGGCGTCGAAATCAAGAACCACAAGGATGCCAATGGCATTCCGCTGGATGGCGTGCCGTTCCACCCGTACTACACGGTGCACGACGTCTTCGGCGTAGCCATGTTCCTGATCGTGTTCTTTGCGATCGTGTTCTTCGCGCCGGAAATGGGGGGTTACTTCCTCGAGTACAACAACTTCCTGCCGGCTGACTCGCTGAAGACGCCGCCGCACATCGCCCCGGTCTGGTACTTCACGCCGTTCTACTCGATGCTGCGTGCCATTACCGATGACTTCGCCTGGGTGTTGGCTGGCCTGTCTGTGCTCGGTGCCGTAGTGCTCTTCATCCGCGGCGGCCTCAAGGGTATCTGGCGCATCGCTGTGCCGCTCATCCTGGTGGTGCTCGCAGTCCTGCTGCGCGGCATCGACGCCAAGTTCTGGGGCGTGGTTGCCATGGGCGGCGCGGTAGTCCTGCTGTTCTTCCTGCCCTGGCTGGATCACTCTCCGGTCAAGTCGATTCGTTATCGTCCGGGCTGGCACAAGGTTCTGTACGCGATCTTCATCATCAACTTCCTGATCCTCGGTTTCCTGGGTACGCAACCCCCGAGTCCGGTATACAACCTGATGTCGCAGATCGGCACCCTGATCTACCTCGGCTTCTTCCTGCTGATGCCCTACTGGAGCACCCGCGGAACCTTCAAGCCGGTGCCTGATCGGGTAACGTTCAAACCTCACTGAGCTCAACGGATTAACGGAAATCAAGATGAAGAAGCTGCTTGGTGCTCTCGCGCTGATGATGGTGATGGTGGCTGCGCCTTCGGCGCACGCCGCTGAGGGTGCGCCTCTTGAGCGTGCCCCGCACCGCGTGAATGATCTGGCCTCGTTGCAAAACGGAGCCAAGACCTTCGTTAACTACTGTCTGAACTGCCACTCGGCAAACAGCGTTCGCTACAGCGATCTGCGCAACATCGGCCTGACCGATGCGCAGATCCAGGGCAACCTGGTGTTCACCGGCAAAAGCGTCAACGACATGATGCGCATTGCCATGACGCCTGCCGATGCCAAACGCTGGTTTGGCACCACGCCGCCCGACCTCTCGGTCATGGCGCGGGCCAAATCGGTCAACGCCGGCCCCACGGGCGCCGACTACATCTACACCTACATGCGTTCCTTCTACCGTGATGCCAGCAAGCTCACAGGTTGGGACAACGTGGTGTTCCCCAGTGTGGCCATGCCGCACGTGATGTGGCAGCAGCAAGGTCCGCGTACGCTCACCAAGGTCGCAACGCATCAGGCGTTCGACGAAACGGGTGCGTCCAAGGGTTGGGAGCGCGCCATCACCGTTTTCGATGAAAACGGCTACGCCAAGACCACGACCGAGCCTGTTACCGGAGTTCTGCCTCACCACGCTTCAACCGAGTTCCAGTTCAAAGCCAAGAATCCTGCGCAATCCCAGGCCTTCGATAACCAGATCGCCGATCTGACCGCGTTCATGTCCTGGATGGCCGAGCCCATGCAGACCGAGCGCAAGCGTATCGGGATGTGGGTATTGCTGTACCTGGCGCTGTTCCTGGTGGTTGCCTGGCGCCTGAATGCCGTGTACTGGAAGGATGTAAAGTAATTCCTTGCCTGCCGGTCCGGGCCAGCGCCCAGCCCTTTGGCTGAGGCGCTGGCCTTTCGTTTATGATTGACTGTTTGTGATGGGAAATTCGCCATGATGGTGCTCTATTCAGGAACAACCTGCCCGTACTCGCAGCGGTGCCGCTTCGTGCTGTTCGAAAAGGGCATGGATTTCGAGATCCGCGATGTCGACCTCTACAACAAGCCCGAAGATATTTCGGTCATGAATCCGTACGGCCAGGTACCCATCCTGACCGAGCGTGATCTTGTCTTGTACGAGTCCAACATCATCAACGAATACATCGACGAGCGCTTTCCTCACCCGCAACTCATGCCCGCCGATCCGGTCATGCGCGGTCGTACACGTTTGTTCCTGTACAACTTCGAGAAAGAACTCTTCGTTCATGTCAGCACGCTGGAATCGCGTGCCGCACAAAGCGACGAGAAAGCGCTCGAGAACGCCCGCCAGAACATTCGGGATCGTCTGGCGCAAATCGCCCCGATGTTCCTGAAGAACAAGTTCATGCTTGGCGAAGATTTCTCGATGCTCGACGTGGCGCTTGCGCCTTTGCTCTGGCGTCTTGATCACTATGGCATCGAATTGCCCCGCAGCGCGGCTCCTCTGCAGAAGTATGCGGAACGCATCTTTGCCCGTCCTGCGTACATCGAAGCCCTGACGCCCTCGGAAAAGGTAATGCGCAAGTGACAGAAACCTCCACCAAGCCCTACCTGATCCGTGCGCTTCACGAATGGTGTTCCGACAACGGCTACACCCCGTATATCGCAGTAGTCGTCGATGAGCATACCGTTGTTCCGCGCGAGCATGTGCAGGATGGCCAGATCACGTTGAACGTGGGCACACTGGCCACCAATCAGCTTGTGCTGGGCAACGAGTACATCGAGTTTCAGGCCCGGTTTGGTGGTGTGGGCCGGCAGATTTCCGTGCCTATCGGCGCGGTGCGTGCCATTTATGCCCGGGAAACCGGGCAGGGCATGGCATTCGAAGCCACGACGGAATCGGCGCCGGCGGTATCCGGCGCCAATGCGGCTTCTCAAGAGTCGACAGAGGCTGGGCAGGACAACCAGGATGTGCGTCCGACCTTGTCGGCCGTGCCGCAACCCCAGTCGCCAACCGAGTCGCCCGACGATGATCCGCCGCCGGCGTCGCCCGATACCTCGTCGCGCCCACGCTTGAAGGTTATCAAGTAGAATCTGACCCCTGCGAACTTCCGGTTCGCAATCAATGCCGGTGTAGCTCAGTTGGTAGAGCAGCTCACTTGTAATGAGAAGGTCGAGGGTTCGATTCCTTTCACCGGCACCAGATTCGCAGTTACGACGCTTTGCGGCGTCCGCCAACCCCCGAAATCGCAAGATTCTCGGGGGTTTTTGTTTTTTTACGGGCTTGGCGCCTGCAAAGCCCGTGTTGCGCAGGCGCCAATCTGCGCTTGCGGCCAAGCCTCGGATGCGCAGTGTCAGGCGGCAGCGCCCGGGCGCTGCAACCGCACGCTCAGGATGTCGCGTTCCACGCGTGGCGGATCCTGGAAACCTTTGAAACCTGCGCCATCAATACGGGCCAGCAGTTCATCGGCAGCCTGGCGTTCGGTCGGGGCCATCTGCACATAAGCGTCGCGTGCGCGCTGCAACATCCAGAAGCTATAGGGTCGGATCAGGCGCTGGCCGCGCACGCCTTCAAGATCGAAGGGGTGCAGGCCTATGCCGCGCGGCACCGCCTGCTCTTGCGGATGACTGGCAACCCATTCCTCGAAGACACGGGCGGCGTCCTGCAGTTCGGGAATCTGTTCGCGCATCATGCGCTGCAGGATGGGGATCAGCGTTTCAGGAATTTCGTCGTCAGCCAGGAATTCCCCGGTTTGCGGGGCGGGCGGGTCCTGCATGCGCTCGACCCAGGCGGCTACGTGAGGAGCAATGCGGCGCATGAGTTCGCCGCTGTAGGGGTCGCGGTACTGGTGGGCGTACAGGGGGCCTATCAGGCCGAAGTCGCCGATGCTGGGGCACGAGCCCAGCAAATAGGGGTGGATCGCGAAGTGTTGATCGAGTTCGCGCAGCAGGGCTTCATACGAGGTTTCGATAGCCTCGTGCATATGCGGCTCGGCACCCAGCATGACGGCGGACTGGGCGAAAGGTCCGGCGCGCTTGGTGCCGATTGCCAGATGTTCGTCGGGCGAGGCCTGGGGTGCGTTCAATTCGCCGAAAGCGCGAATCGCGAAGTCGCGATTGTGATGCCAGCGATAGTGCATGGCCGGGATCAGCAGCCACTCGTCGCCGTAGAGCTCGAACAGCAGCGCAGCCAGTCTTTGCCGTGGTGTGCTCGGGTATACCGTGGTCTCGGGGTGACGAGCTTCGAGCGCGTCGATGATGCAGCTGCTGTCCTGCAAAGCGACGTCGTCCGGTGTGATGACCACCGGGATGACTGGAAAGCCGACCCTGGGCAGAATGATCTGCCGGTAGGTGCTGACGTCGGCCTGCGTTTCTTCGAAGGGCAGATTCTTCCAGCGCAGGTAGGCTCTTACCTTGCCGCTGTAGTAGCTGATTTGCGCCCCGTATAGGCGATAGGTAGGGTTTTGCATGTCTCGGGAATGGTTTTGTAAGAGTCGTGATTCCGGCAAGCGTAGCAGAGGCGAGGGCGCGGCGGTGCGGCATGATGGCAGGGTTCGCCTGCATGAGCTGGCATGTACGGAATCATGCCGCACCGTCCGTGCCGTGGCATTGCTGCTATGGTGTAATCCGGTTTACCGGTACACGAATAAAAACGAGGCTTTCATGAAACGCTTTTGCTCTGCCATTCTTGTCGCCTGCCTGTCCCTGGTGTTGTCGGGATGTGGCTACAACGCCATGCAGGCCGCCGATGAACAGGTGACCGCAGCCTGGGCCGAGGTATTGAACCAGTACCAACGCCGGGCCGATCTGGTGCCCAACCTGGTCAATACCGTCAAAGGCTACGCAGCACACGAGCAGGCCGTCCTCACCGAAGTTACCAATGCAAGGGCGCGGGTTGGGTCGGTGCAGTTGTCCGCCGACCAACTGGATGATCCCGAGCAGGTGAAGCGTTTCCAGCAGGCTCAGGGCGAGCTGTCCTCGGCGCTGTCGCGCTTGCTGGTGGTCAGCGAAAACTATCCGCAGCTCAAGGCCGATGGCCTGTTCCGCGACTTGCTGACCCAGCTGGAAGGCACCGAGAACCGTATCGCGGTGGCGCGCAATCGCTTCGTGCAGGCGGTGCAGCAATACAACGTGCTGATCCGCCAGTTTCCGGGCCTGATCACGGCAAAGATCCTGGGGTACAAGCCCAAGGCCAGTTTCACGGTGGAAAACGAGGCTGCCATTTCTCGTCCGCCGGCTGTCGATTTCGGCGCAGGCGCACCCAAGCCCGCTACGACGGGGCAGTGATATGCAAGCCCTTGCCTGGCCTCATCGTGCGCGTCCGCAAGCGGCCTGGTTCTGGCTGGCGGGTCTGCTGCTGGCGATCGCAAGCCTTGGCTGCCTGGCGCAGACCGCTATCCCGCCCCTGACGGCGCGGGTTACCGACCTGACGGGCACGCTGGATACAGCCCAAAAGCAGGCGCTGGAAGCCAAGCTGGCCGCGCTTGAACAGGAAAAAGGCGCTCAGATTGTGGTTCTGATGCTGCCCTCCACAGATGGGGAGCCTATCGAAACCTTTGCTCTGCGGGCGTTTGAAGCCTGGAAGCCCGGCCGCGAAGGCGTCGACGACGGCGCATTGCTGGTGGTGGCCAAGAACGACCGCAGCATGCGTATCGAAGTGGGCTATGGGCTCGAAGGCGCCATCCCGGATGTGCAGGCCGGGCGCATCATTCGCGAGCAGATCGCGCCCCGTTTTGCCAGTGGGGATTTTGCCGGGGGCATAGCATCGGGGGTCGACAGCCTGATTGCCCTGGTCAAGGGCGAGCCGCTGCCGCCGGTGCCGGTAACGCAAGCCGGCAACGGTACCCAGGAAATAGGGTCGGCCGTCTTGTTTGCGGCAGCCCTGGCCCTGCTGGCCTCACCGTTTTTTGCGGCAGTGGGCGGCGGCATCGTGGTTTGGGGAATTACCGGCAGTATCTGGATGGCTGTAGCCGGTGCGCTCGGTGGTGGGCTGCTCAGTTTGCTGCTGGGCGTGCTTGGCATCCGGCGTTTCTTTCATCGCGGTGGCGGTGGTGGCGGCGGAGGTTTCGGGGGCGGGTTTGGCGGCGGTCGCGGAGGCCGTGGCGGTGGTTCGCGTGGTGGGGGTGGCGGTTTTCGTGGCGGCGGTGGACGCAGCGGCGGGGGCGGCGCCTCGGGCGGCTGGTAACGCCAAGCTAGGCCCAAGCCCGGGCTTATCCGGGCTGGCTGATCAGGGCGGCTTTGCCCCCGGCGACTAAGCCTGGGGCAAAGCACCGCCGCTTCAGGCGCGTGTGGACTCGATCAATGCATCGAGCTTACGGGCATCGGCGGCAAAGACACGGATACCCTCGGCCAGCTTTTCGGTGGCCATGGCGTCTTCGTTCAGCTCGAAGCGAAACGCCGCTTCATCCAGCGCCAGGCGCGCCGGGGCCGCAACGGCGGCTGTTTTCAACACCGGTACGACATCGCCAGGCTGTGCGGCCAGTTCTTGCAGCAACTGGGGGCTGATCGTCAGCAGGTCGCAGCCTGCCAAGGCCAGGATCTGCCCGGTATTGCGAAAGCTTGCGCCCATGATTTCGGTGGGAATGCCGAAGGCCTTGTAGTACTGGTGAATGCGCGTAACCGACTGCACGCCGGGGTCGCGGCTACCCGCGTTGTCGGCTTCCACCCACTTTGCGCCCTGGCTGTTGCGATGCCAGTCGTAGATGCGCCCCACGAAGGGTGAAATCAGTTGGGCGCCCGCATCGGCGCAGGCAACAGCCTGCGCCAGCGAAAACAGCAGGGTCATATTGCAGCGGATGTTTTCGGCCTGAAGCACACGGGCCGCGGCTATACCTTCCCAGGTGGATGCGGCCTTGATCAGCACGCGTTCGCGCGGCACGCCTGCGGCTTCGTACAGCGCGATCAGGCTGCGGGCGCGTTCGATGGTGCCGCGCGTGTCGAACGACAGCCGGGCATCGACCTCGGTCGAGACGCGGCCTGGCACGATGGACAGGATCTCGGTGCCAAACGCGACCAGCAGTCGATCCAGGATTTGCGGCACGCTGGCGTTGCGGTTGTCACGCAAGACCTTGGCCAGGACGGGCTTGCCGGCCTCGCTTTGCGTGGCTTTCAGGATCAACGTGGGGTTGGTCGTGGCGTCGGTGGGAAGAAACGTGCGCACGGCATCGAAATCGCCAGTGTCGGCGACCACCACGGTATGTTGACGCAGGGAATCTAACAGGCTTGGCATGAAGAATCGCAATTAACGTGAAGGGTGATGGGCGCGGCGCGCCGGGGTTCTCTCGATCATACGATATCCGGCAAAATCCCTATTGGCATGAGGGGTTTTGGTGAGTACACTTTGACACATATGGATACCTTATCTCAAGATACTCCCGACGCCATTCTGGATGCAAGTTGCGAGCTGGTCGTCGCACCCGACGGCATGGCGGCCTTTCTTACCCTTTGGCCGGCCCGGGGAGGGCGTACCCTGACTCTGGATGAGGTTGTCGCCGTCCTGGCAGAGCACAAGGTGGTATCCGGTATCGATATGCCCGGGCTGAATGAAGCCGTGTCGGCCGGGCAGTGCCACGAACTGCGTATCGCCGGCGGCCAGCCGCCCACGCCTGGGGCACCCACCCGCTTTGACAGCCTGCTCGATACGCTGCGCGAGCAGTCCCGCGTGATCGACGATGACGCCGTGGTCGATTACCGCACGCTTGGCAACCTCTTGCTGGTGGTGCCCGGGACCCCGCTGATGCGCCGGATCGCGGCCCGTCCGGGCGTTGCCGGCTGCAATGTGCTGGGCCAGGAATTGCCGGCGCCCGCCATCGTCGATCTGCCTTACGCGGCGGGCTTGTCCGGTGTGCAGCCCGATGCCGATGATCCCAACCTGTTGCGTGCCGCCGTGGCTGGCGTGCCCATGTTGCAGCCCCAGGGCATGGTGGTCAATCCGGTGGTGAACGTGCCTGCGGTTGACCTGGCCAGCGGCAATATTGATTTTGACGGTACGTTGCAGGTGCAAGGCGATATCAAGGCCGGCATGTCGGTGCGTGTGGCCGGCGATATCGTCGTGCGCGGCATGGTCGAAGCGGCGCAGGTCCAGGCCGGCGGAAACCTCATCGTGATGGGCGGGATAGTCGGCGGTCTGGCCGGTGCTTCCCGCGAGTCCGACCGCCTGGCCAAGGTCAGTTGCAACGGGTCGGTTCAATCCCTGTTCATCAACCATGCCGTGGTCAGTGCCGGACAAAACGTCAACGTCGGGCGCGAAATCTCCAACAGCGAGGTGTCGGCCGGCGTTGGCGTGGCGGTAGGCGGCAATGGCACCCAGGGCAGTATCGTGGGCGGCAGCACCCGGGCCCTGCGCAGTGTGAAGGCCGCCAACCTGGGTTCCATGGCGGGAGTGCCGACCACGATCCAGGTCGGCCTCAATCCGCATGCCGAATCACAGCGGCAGGCATTGAGCAAAGAGCGTCAGCGCCTGACCGACGAAAAGGCCAAGATCGAGCAACTGATCATCTTCTTTCAGATGAATCCAGACCGCGCCAAGGATGGCATGGCAGAGCGGGTGGCGCAGACCCACGCCAAGCTGGTGGCCGACCTGGCTGCCTTGCAGGAAAAGGAAGACGCCCTGGCCGACGAGCTATCGTTGCTGGAAGGCGCCAGCATCGAGGCGTCGCGGCGTATCTGGGATGGCGTGACCCTGCACATAGGCAGGCGGCGGCTGGAACTCAAGGGCGATCTGGCAGCCGGTCGGGCCGCACTGGAAAACGATGAAATCGTGATCCGCTGAACAAAGCTAAGCTGGCTGGCTTTTTGCCCTGGTCAAAGGCCGGGCTGGGCAGCTCTGCACGCAAAATCCGTCGTACCCGTTATAATAGGAAAGTTTAACATCAGCTTTCAAAAATTTTTGGGGTATCGATTTTGTTGCCATCCGTGTTTCCCGAAGGGGCCCAGTTTTCCACTCCGGCAATTCTGGCTTTGGCAGATGGTACCGTGTTTCGGGGTGTGTCGGTCGGTGCGCCAGGCTCTACGGTTGCCGAGGTGGTCTTCAATACGTCCATGACCGGCTACCAGGAAATCCTGACTGATCCGAGCTATAGCGGCCAGATCGTCACCCTCACGTATCCGCACATCGGTAATACCGGTGTCAACGATGAAGACAGCGAAGGGCGCAACGTGTTTGCCGCCGGTCTCATCGTGCGTGACGTGCCTCACACGGCTTCCAACTTCCGCGCGCAGCGCCTGCTGCCAGATTATCTGCGTGACGAGGGCATCGTTGCCATCGCCGGCATTGATACGCGTAAACTCACCCGCATCCTGCGTGAAAAGGGTGCCCAGGGCGGCTGCATTGCTACGGGCGACGACGTAGAGGCTGCGCTGGCCCAGGCCCGTGCCTTTCCCGGCATGAGCGGCCAGGATCTGGCGCGTGTCGTCTCCACCAAAGCCCCGCTTGACTGGAAGCAGGGTGTCTGGCACCTCGGTGCCGGCCATTCCGACGTAGCCGGCGACAAGTTCCATGTCGTGGCCTACGACTTCGGTGTCAAGCACAACATCCTGCGCCTGCTGGCCGAACGCGGTTGCCGCATTACGGTGGTTCCCGCGCAAACGCCGGCCGAAGCCGTGCTGGCGATGAATCCCGATGGCGTGTTCCTGGCCAACGGCCCTGGCGATCCTGAGCCCTGCGACTATGCCGTCGAGGCAACCCGCGAGTTCCTGGCGCGCAAGCTGCCGGTGTTCGGTATTTGCCTGGGTCACCAGATACTTGGCCTGGCCGTCGGTGCGTCCACGGCCAAGATGAAGTTCGGTCACCACGGCGCGAACCATCCGGTGCAGGAAGTCAGCACCGGGCGGGTCTTCATCACCAGCCAGAACCATGGCTTCGAGGTCGATGCCAAGACCCTGCCGGCTACGGCGCGTATTACCCATAAATCGTTGTTCGACGGCTCGTTGCAAGGTTTCGAGCTCACCGACCGTCCGGCATTCTGCTTCCAGGGTCACCCCGAAGCCAGCCCGGGCCCGCACGACATCCTGGTGCTGTTCGATCGATTCGTCGAGATGATGGGCAAGAAATAAGGCTAGTCGCCGGCCATCGCCCTGATGGCCGTGCGCGCCTTTGCCCTGCAATCCACCCCGGCGGCGCTGTCCTATCGCGCCGCCTGCTGCCGCACAATAAAAGAGCCCCGTTTCATGCCAAAGCGTACAGATATCAAGACCATCCTCATCATTGGTGCCGGCCCGATCATCATCGGCCAGGCCTGCGAGTTCGACTACTCGGGGGCCCAGGCCTGCAAGGCACTAAAGGAAGAGGGTTACAAGGTGGTGCTGGTCAACAGCAACCCCGCCACCATCATGACCGACCCCGAGACGGCCGACGTTACCTACATCGAGCCCATCACCTGGCAGGTCGTTGAGAAAATCATCGCCAAAGAGCGCCCCGATGCGCTGCTGCCCACCATGGGCGGGCAAACTGCCCTGAACTGCGCGCTCGACCTGGACAAGCACGGCGTACTGCAAAAGTACGGTGTGGAACTGGTGGGCGCCAACGCTGCCGCCATCGACAAGGCTGAAGACCGCCAGAAGTTCAAGCTGGCCATGAACGCCATCGGCCTGGAATCGGCCAAGTCGGGTGTGGCGCACACCATGGAAGAAGCCTGGGAAGTTCAGCGCAGCATCGCCCTGGCAACCGGCGTGGCCGGCTTCCCGGTGGTCATCCGCCCCAGCTTCACGCTGGGCGGCACCGGTGGCGGTATCGCCTACAACGCGGAAGAATTCGAGACCATCTGCCGCCGCGGCATCGAAGCCTCGCCCACCAACGAGCTGCTGATCGAAGAGTCGCTGCTGGGCTGGAAGGAATTCGAGATGGAAGTCGTGCGCGACAGCGCCGACAACTGCATTATCGTGTGCTCGATCGAGAACCTGGATCCCATGGGCATCCACACGGGCGACTCGATCACGGTGGCGCCCGCGCAAACGCTGACCGACAAGGAATACCAGCTGATGCGTAACGCGTCGATCGCCGTACTGCGCGAAATCGGCGTCGATACCGGCGGCTCGAACGTGCAGTTCGCGGTCAACCCCGACAACGGCCGCATGATCGTCATCGAGATGAACCCGCGCGTGTCGCGTTCGTCGGCGCTGGCTTCCAAGGCCACGGGCTTTCCGATCGCCAAGATCGCGGCCAAGCTGGCCGTCGGCTACACCCTGGACGAGCTGCGCAACGAAATCACCGGTGGCGCGACCCCGGCTTCGTTCGAGCCCGCCATCGACTACGTCGTCACCAAGGTGCCGCGTTTTGCTTTCGAGAAGTTCCCCCAGGCCGACGCGCGCCTGACCACCCAGATGAAGTCGGTCGGCGAAGTGATGGCCATTGGCCGCACTTTCCAGGAATCCTTCCAGAAAGCCTTGCGTGGCCTGGAAGTCGGGGTCGATGGCCTGAACCAGAAAACCACCGACCGCGAAAAGCTCGAAGTCGAGCTGGGCGAGCCCGGCCCCGAACGCATCTGGTATGTGGGCGACGCCTTCGCCCAGGGTTGGTCGATCGAGGAAGTGCACGCACTGACCCATATCGATCGCTGGTTCCTGTCGCAGATCAAGGAAATCGTCGACATCGAACTCAACCTCGAAAAGCACACGCTGGCCGAACTGGATCGCGATACGCTCTGGCATCTCAAGCGCCGCGGCTTCTCGGATCGCCGCCTGGCCTGGCTGTTGGACACCACCGAAGCCGAAGTGCGCAAGCTGCGCCACCAGTACGACGTGCGCCCCGTGTACAAGCGTGTGGATACCTGCGCGGCCGAATTCGCCACCGACACCGCCTACATGTACTCCACGTACGAGGAAGAGTGCGAAGCCAACCCCACCGACAAGAAGAAGATCATCATTCTTGGTGGCGGCCCGAACCGTATTGGCCAGGGTATCGAGTTCGACTACTGCTGCGTACACGCCGCGATGGCGCTCAAGCAGGATGGTTTCGAAACCATCATGATCAACTGCAACCCGGAAACCGTCTCTACCGACTACGACACGTCCGATCGCCTGTACTTCGAGCCGCTTACCCTCGAAGATGTGCTCGAGATCGTGCACAAGGAAAAGCCGGTTGGCATGATCGTGCAGTACGGCGGCCAGACCCCCTTGAAGCTGGCCAAGGCGCTGGAAGCCAATGGCGTGCCCATTATCGGCACCAGCCCCGAATCCATTGATATCGCCGAAGATCGCGAGCGTTTCCAGAAGCTCCTGATGAAGCTGGACCTGCGCCAGCCGCCCAACCGCACCGCGCGCACCGAGGCCGAAGCTCTGGCCCATGCGCAGGAAATCGGCTATCCGCTGGTGGTTCGCCCCAGCTATGTGCTGGGCGGACGCGCGATGGAAATCGTGCACGAGCAGACCGACCTCGAGCGTTATATGCGCGAAGCGGTCAAGGTCAGCAACGATTCGCCGGTGCTGCTGGACCGCTTCCTGTCCAACGCCGTGGAAGTGGATGTCGATTGCCTGTCCGACGGCCAGCGCATCTTCATCGGCGGCGTGATGGAGCACATCGAACAGGCTGGCGTGCACTCGGGCGATTCGGCCTGCTGCCTGCCGCCATACTCCCTGTCGCAGGAAGTCATCGACGAGCTCAAGCGCCAGACCGGCCTGATGGCACGGGCCCTGAACGTGATTGGCCTGATGAACGTGCAGTTCGCGATCCAGGACGGCGTTGTGTATGTGCTGGAAGTGAACCCGCGTGCCTCGCGCACCGTGCCGTATGTCTCCAAGGCTACCGGCATTTCCCTGGCCAAGGTGGCCGCGCGCGCCATGGCCGGTATCAAGTTCGATGCGCAGGGGCTGGGCGACGAAGTCGTGCCCAACTACTTCTCGGTCAAGGAAGCGGTTTTCCCGTTCGTGAAGTTCCCGGGCGTCGATACCATTCTTGGCCCCGAGATGAAGTCCACGGGTGAAGTCATGGGCGTGGGCACGAGCTTTGGTGAAGCCTTCGTGAAGTCGCAGATGGCCGCCAGCGTGCGGCTGCCCGAAAGTGGTGTGGCCTTCATCAGTGTGAAGAACCAGGATAAGCCCCGTGCGGTGGAAGTCGCCCGCGGCCTGCATACCCTGGGCTTCACCCTGGTGGCAACCCGCGGCACCGCAGCGGCCATTTCCGAAGCCGGCATCCCGGTGCAGGTGGTCAACAAGGTTACCGAAGGCCGTCCGCACATCGTGGATATGTTGAAGAATGGCGAGATCTCGCTGGTCATCAACACCGTCGACGAGCGTCGCAACGCCATCACCGATTCGCGCGCCATCCGCACCTCGGCACTGGCCGGGCTGGTAACTTACTACACCACCATCGCCGGTGCGCGTGCCGCGGTCGAAGGCATGCAGTACTTGCGTGAAGGCGGTGGCCTGCAGGTGTACTCGGTACAAGAACTGCACGCCGGCCTGAAGGCTCGCGTCGCCTGACCATAGCCGGGGGCGATAACGCCCCGGCCGGCATCCAATCCGGCTGAATGCAAGTCCTGGACCCCACGTGGCGCAAGATGGCCGCGTGGGGTTTTTCGTTATGGCGTTCGCATGAGGCCGTCTGCGTCCAGGGGGGGCGGCAAGCTTGCCGCCGGGCAACATACCCTATGCTCGTGAAGAGGGCGTCATCCCGGTACAATTTATCCATGACTTACTGCGTCGCCATTCGTCCGGATGCCGGGCTGGTGTTCCTGGCCGACTCGCGCACCAATGCCGGGGTCGACCAGATCAGCACGTTTCGCAAACTCACCCTGTTCGAGCGGCCGGGCGAGCGGGTCATGGTGCTGCTCACGGCAGGCAACCTGGCGCTCAGCCAGGCAGTGCGCAGCTTGCTGACCGAGGGCGTCGGCGATACCGAGGGCTTGTGGGCCGCGAGCAGCATGTTCGAGGCGGCCCGTTGCGTCGGCGATGCTGTACGCGAGGTGTTTCGCCGGGAAGGGGCGATACTGCACGAGCATGAAGTCGGCTTTAATATCAGCCTCATTTTTGGCGGCCAGATCGGCCAGGAAAGATGCCGCCTGTTCCAGATCTATCCTGCGGGCAATTTCATCGAGGCATCGGACGAGAACATGTATTTCCAGATCGGGGAGGCCAAGTACGGCAAGCCCATACTGGACCGCGTGCTTGATCGCCGCGCCAGCCTGGACGAGGCGGCCAAGTGCGCGCTGCTCTCGATGGAATCCACCTTGCGCTCGAATATTTCGGTGGGCCTGCCTTTGGATTTGATGGTGTACGAGGCCGGTACCCTGCATGTCACCCACTTCGCCAGCATCGACGAAAACAATCGCTACTACCAGACCCTGTGCGCGTCCTGGGGCAGCCAACTGCGCGAAGTCTTCAGCCGGCTGCCCGACCCGGCCTGGACCGACCCGACTTCGCCGGATGCTCCCGCGCCTGCCGGCCTGAGCCACGAGCCGGTACGTGCCCTGCCGGCAGGCCAGGCCGCAAGCACCTTGCCCAGTGTGCAAACCCTGGCCGAGAGCGGGGTAGTGCGCCCGCCCGACTAGCTGCGTTTGGCACCGCCAGACGGCAACATCGTTCACTTTCGCAGTCCCGCGCCATCGGTCCTAGTCGACCGGGCAGGCGCCTGTTCGTCCTGAAAATCGGTATTGACCCTGCTTGACAATATTTCGATTCGTGTAAAAATAGCACGATCGTTCGGTCTATTTAATGATGACTTCCAATCCTACACGCCCACGCAAGGGCGACGCCACCCGCGCCGCCATCCTTGACGCCGCACTGCGGCTTGCCGGCAGTTCCGGCATCGATGCGCTCACCATCGGTGTCCTGGCGACGCTTACCGGCATGAGCAAAAGCGGTGTTTTCGCGCATTTCGGTTCGCGCGAAGACCTGCAGATCGCCGTCGTGCATGAATACCACCGGCGCTTCCAGCTCACGGTATTCGAGGCCGCCATGCAGCAGCCGCGCGGCCTGGCCCGCCTGCAGGCCTTGATCGACAACTGGATGACGCTGTCCACCCATGAGATTACCCAGGGCTGCATCTACATGAGCGGTGCGTTCGAATACGACGATCGTCCCGGTCCGGTGCGTGACGCCCTGGTGCAATCCCTGAGCACCTGGCGTATGGCCCTGGTGCGCGCCTGCTGCCAGGCCGTCGAGAACGGCCAGATGAGCCAGCAGACCGATGCCGAGCAACTGGTGTTCGAGCTCATGGGCCTGATGCTTGCGCTGCATCATGATGCCCGCTTCCTGAAGCGTCCCGAGGCGTCGGAGCGCGCCGCACGCGGCATGGCGCGCCTGATTGACCAATACCGCCTGCCAATTGCCGCCTAGTCCCGGCGCGCGCGGCCAGACACGACTGTTTTCCTATTGAATTTTTGACGAATAACGGAGACCGACATGCCCATTTACCAGGCCCCCTTGCGAGACCAGCAGTTTGTCGTACATGAATTGCTTGATGCCGCCACCCGGTATCGCGAACTGCCCCCCTACACCGAAGTCGATGTCGATACGCTGAACCAGGTGCTGGAAGAGTCGGGCCGGTTTTGCGCGGATGTGCTGTTTCCCCTGAATGGCGTTGGCGACGTGGAAGGCTGCAAATACGACCCCGCTACCCATAGCGTGACCACCCCTACAGGTTTCAAAGCGGCATGGCAGCAGTTTCGCGAGGCCGGCTGGGGCGGGCTGGCGGCCGATCCGGCATATGGCGGCCAGGGCCTGCCGGCCTTGCTGCATACCGCCCTGGGCGAAGTGCAGTGCAGCACCAACCAGGCGTGGGCCATGTATCCCGGCCTGACCCTGGGCGCCTACGAATGCCTGCATGCCCATGGCACGCCCGAGCAGAAGTCCTTGTACCTGCCCAAGCTGGTATCGGGCGAATGGACGGGCACCATGTGCCTGACCGAACCGCATTGCGGCACCGACCTGGGCATGATCAAGACGCGGGCCGTGCCCGACGCCAACGGCAGCTACAAGCTGACCGGCACCAAGATCTTCATCTCGGCCGGCGAACACGACCTGGCCGATAACATCATCCACCTGGTGCTGGCCAAGCTGCCCGATGCCCCCGAGGGTTCGCGCGGCATTTCCCTGTTCATCGTGCCCAAATTCCTGCCCAAGGCCGACGGTAGCGTGGGCGAGCGCAACGGTATTTTCTGCGCCGGCATCGAGCACAAGATGGGCATACAC
The DNA here is from genome assembly GCA_040392445.1 of Verticiella sediminum. Classification (GTDB taxonomy): domain Bacteria; phylum Pseudomonadota; class Gammaproteobacteria; order Burkholderiales; family Burkholderiaceae_B; genus Verticiella; species Verticiella sediminum_A. The sequence goes on along the minus strand of JBEBVZ010000002.1, from coordinate 109,044 downwards.
GGCAACAGCACCTGCCAGATGGTGATGGAAGATGCCGTTGGCTACCTGGTATCCGAGCCGCATAAGGGCCTGAATGCCATGTTCGTCATGATGAATGGCGCGCGCCTGGGCGTGGGTATGCAGGGACTGGGCCTGACCGAAGTGGCCTATCAGAACGCCGTAGCGTACGCCCGCGATCGCCTGCAAAGCCGTTCGCTCAAAGGCGCGGCACAGCCCGACAAGCCGGCCGACCCTATCATCGTCCACCCGGATGTGCGACGCATGCTGTTCACCGCCCGGGCCTACGCCGAAGGCGGGCGGGCCCTGGGTTATTGGGCCGCGCTGCAGATAGACCTGGCCCAGGCGCATCCCGATGAGCAGGTGCGGGCCGATGCGTCGCAAATGCTGGCCTTGATTACACCCATCGTCAAAGCCTTCCTTACCGATAATGGATTCCAGTCCGCGGTGCAGTGCCAGCAGGTGTTCGGCGGCCACGGCTATATCCGCGAAACCGGTGTCGACCAGTATGTGCGCGACGCGCGCATCAACATGATCTATGAAGGCACCAACACCATCCAGGCGCTGGACTTGCTGGGCCGCAAGGTGCTGCGCGACAACGGCGCCGCCATGAAAAAATTCGGTGCGCTGATCCAGGCTTTTGTAGAAGAGCACGGTACACGCGAGGACATGGATGAATTCGTGACGCCGCTGGCCGAGCTGGGCGAAAAATTCACCAAACTGACCATGGAAGTCGGCATGAAGGCCATGTCCAACCCCGACGAAGTGGGCGCGGCCGCCACCGACTATCTGCGGGTGGCGGGGCATCTGGTCTTTGCCTTCCTGTGGGCGCAAATGGCGCGTATCGCCCTGGAAAAGCAAAGCAGCGGTGATCCGTTCTACACCGCAAAACTTGCCACCGCGCGCTTCTATTTCAGCCGCCTTTTGCCCGAAACCGCCTATCACATGCGCGCGGCGAGGGCGGGCAGCAAGAGCCTGATGGATATGGACGCGGCTCTCTTTTAAGGTTACTGGCACCGTGCAGGCGGGCAGGCGGCATACCGCCGCCTGCGGTCGGTCAGCGGGCTCCAGGGCCCGCGCACTTTTCGGATATGGCGGAGCACATATGTCCCGATTCGTAATACGCAAGATAGCCGTTCTGGGCGCCGGCGTGATGGGGGCGCAGATTGCCGCGCACTGCGTCAATGCCGGCATCCCCGTGGTGCTGTTCGATCTGCCCGCCCAAGATGGCGATCGCAATGGCATCGTCAACAAGGCAATCGCCAACCTGAAGAAAATCAATCCGGCCCCGCTGGCCGCGGTGGATCTGGCCGACGATATCGTGGCCGCCAACTACGAGGACGACCTGGACCTGATTGGCGGCTGCGACCTGGTAATAGAGGCTATTGCCGAGCGCATGGACTGGAAGCACGACCTGTACCGCACCGTGGCCCAGGCCTTGGCGCCGCATGCCATCTTTGCCACCAATACCTCGGGCTTGTCGATCACGCGGTTGGCGCAAGGCTTCGACGCTGAGCTGCGCCGGCGTTTTTGCGGCGTGCACTTCTTCAACCCGCCGCGCTACATGCCGTTGGTCGAGTTGATCCCCACCAGCGATACCCGCCCTGAGATCCTCGATCAGCTCGAAAGCTTTCTTACCACCACGCTGGGTAAAAGCGTGGTGCGCGCCAAGGACACGCCCAATTTCGTCGGCAACCGGGTCGGCGTCTTCAGCATGCTTGCCACCATCGCCGAGGCCGACAAGTTCGGCCTGTCGTACGACGTGGTGGACGACCTGACCGGCACCCGGATGGGCCGGGCCAAGTCGGGTACGTTTCGCACGGCGGATGTGGTGGGCCTGGACACCATGGCGCATGTCATCAAGACCATGCAGGATCAGCTTGCGCATGATCCCTTTCATGCCCGCTTTGCCACGCCGCCTGCGCTGGCAGGCCTGCTCGAGCAGGGCGCGCTTGGTCAGAAAACCGGCGCCGGCTTCTACCGCAAGGATGGCCGGAACATATTGCGGCTGGATCCTGCCAAGGGCGAATATGTGCCGGCAACGGGCAAGGCCGACGACCTGGTGGCCCGCATCCTGAAAGTAAAGGATCCGGGCGAGCGCCTGCAAAAACTGCGCGAATCGGGCAACCCGCAAGCGCAGTTCGTCTGGGCCATTTTGCGCGATGTCTTTCACTACATCGCGGTGCATCTTGCCGATATTGCCCATACCGCGCGCGACATCGATTTCGCCTTGCGTTGGGGTTTCGGGCAGCAGCAGGGTCCGTTCGAACTGTGGCAGCAGGCGGGTTGGCAGCGTGTGGCGGGCTGGATAGAGGAAGATATCCAGGCTGGCAAGGCGCTTTCCAGCGCGCCGCTGCCGGCCTGGGTCAGCAGCGGCGAAGTCGTTGAAAAAGGGGGCGTGCATACCGCGCAAGGGTCTTGGAATGCGCGTGACGGGCGTTTCGAGCCGCGCTCGAGCCTGCCTGTCTACCAGCGCCAGGTTTTCCCCGACGCGCTGGCCGGAGAGTTCGCGCCGGCCGCAGCCGGTGCGGGCAATACGGTATTCGAAGACGAGTCGATACGCTTGTGGACCTTGGCCGAGCCAGGGCGCGACGAGGTGCTGATCGCCTCGTTCAAAACCAAGATGCACACCATAGGCCAGGGCGTGGTGGCCGGGCTGCTGCAGGCCGTGGATCTGGCCGAGCGCGATTACAAGGGCCTGGTGATCTGGCAGACCGAGGGCGCTTTCTCGGCCGGTGCCGATCTGCAAGCCATGCTGCCGGTGTTCATGAGCGGCGGCGCCAAAGCCATCGAGGCCGAGGAAAAGAAGTTGCAGCAGGCCATGCTGCGCCTGCGCTATGCCCAGATACCGGTGGTGTCGGCCGTGGCGGGCTTGGCCTTGGGCGGGGGCTGCGAGCTGGCCATGTACAGCGCGCGGCGGGTGGCGGCCCTGGAAAGCTATATCGGCCTGGTCGAAGTCGGCGTTGGGCTGGTGCCCGGTGGCGGTGGCCTGGCGTTTGGTGCGCGCAGTGCGGCGCAGTTGCACCAACAGCAGGCGCCCGACACGGATTTGCTGCAGTTTCTCAAGCAGTATGTTTTGCAGGCAGCCACCGCCGAGGTGTCGAAATCCGCCATCCAGGCGCAACGCATGGGCTATCTGCAGGCCGGCGATCTGGTGGTGTTTCATCCGCAGGAACTGCTGCATGTGGCCATCGGCCAGGCTCGGGCCATGTGGGACGCTGGCTATCGGCCACCGCGCCGGGGCAAGTTCGCGGTGGCCGGCCGCGACGGCCTGGCCACCATCAGCGCCCAATTGCTGAATATGCGTGATGGCGGCTTTATTTCAGCCCACGATTTCCACCTGGCCCGCAGCATTGCCGACGTGATGTGCGGCGGCGACGTCGACCCGGGCTCGCTGGTGGATGAAGAGTGGGTGATGACGCTCGAGCGCCGGGCATTCACCAGCCTGCTGGGCCACCCCAAAACACAGGAACGCGTGATGGGCATGATGCAAACCGGCAAGCCCGTGCGCAACTAGCGCGATCACGCTACCAAGGAGACTGAAGATGTCCCGTCAATTGCAGGAAGCCTATATCGTTGCGGCCACGCGCACGCCCATAGGCCGCGCGCCGCGCGGCGCCTTGCGCAATGTGCGCCCGGACTCCTTGCTGGTGCACGCCATCCAGGGTGCGCTGGCCCAGGTGCCCGGGCTGGATCCGGCGCGGGTGGAAGATGTCATCGCCGGCTGCGCTATTCCCGAAGGCCCGCAGGGCATGAACGTGGCGCGCATCGCCGCGCTGCTGGCCGGCTTGCCGGCCTCGGTGGGCGGCGTCACGGTCAACCGTTTTTGTGCTTCGGGCCTGACCGCGCTGGCCATGGCCGCTGACCGCATCCGGGTGGGCGAATCCGATGTAATCATCGCCGCCGGCACCGAATCCATGAGCCAGGTTCCGATGAACAAGCTGTTGCCGTCATTCAACCCTGCCGTGTTCGAGGGTGACGACAACCTGGGCATAGCCTATGGCATGGGACTGACCGCCGAGAAAGTGGCCGAACGCTGGAAAGTCTCGCGCGAGGATCAGGACGCTTTCGCCTATCAGTCGCACCAGCGCGCGCTGGCGGCGGCGCAAGCGGGCGAGTTCAACGATGAGATCACCCCGCTGCCGGTGACCGACCGCGAACCCGATCTGGCCAGTGGCGAGGTACGCACCCGCCAGCGGCTGGTGGTGCTGGACGAAGGCCCCCGGGCCGATACCAGCTTGCAAGCCCTGGCCCGGCTGCGTCCGGTGTTTGCCGCCAAAGGCAGTGTCACCGCGGGCAACAGTTCGCAGACCTCCGATGGCGCGGGCGCGCTGGTGGTGGTTTCCGAGCGCATCCTCAAGGAATTCAATCTGACGCCATTGGCCCGCTTCGTCTCGTTCGCGGTGCGTGGCGTGCCGCCCGAGATCATGGGCATAGGCCCGAAAGAGGCCATCCCGGCCGCACTCAGGCTGGCCGGTATCGGCCAGGACGACCTGGGCTGGATTGAACTCAACGAGGCCTTTGCCGCGCAGTCGCTGGCGGTCATGCGCGAACTCGGCCTGAACCCGGAGTGCGTCAACCCCATGGGCGGGGCAATCGCCCTGGGCCACCCCCTGGGGGCGACGGGTGCGATCCGTGCGGCCACCGTGGTGCATGCCTTGCATCGCCATCAACTGGACTACGGCATGGTGACGATGTGCGTGGGCACCGGCATGGGCGCTGCGGGTATTTTGCAACGGGTGTAAGAAACGCCACGGCGGCGGCCTCAGGCCGCTGCTGTTGGGGTATCCTTGCCTAAATGAACGCAGCGCCTGCCCGCACCGTATTACCTCGTACCGGAATCGCCTCTGGCGACGAGTCCCCACAAGCCGGCAACCCCTTGAAAGACACTCTCCACGGGGCCAGCGAAGCGCCCTCCAGCCTGCGCGACATTCCGCCAGCGCAGACGCCGCCCAAATTGCCCGAGGGCCCAGATGCCATGGGGCCGCGCGAGATCCTGTTGGCCCTGCTGGGGGTGGCGGCGGTTTCCGTGTTGGTAGCCTTCGATTCCACTATCGTCAGCACTACCTTGCCTCGGGTAGCCGAGGCCCTGGATGGCCTGGCTTTGTACGCCTGGGTGGGGTCGGGCTATCTGCTGGCGACCGCAGTCACGATTCCGATTTTTGGCCGCATGGGCGACCTGTTCGGCCGCAAGCGGCTGCTGCTGACCGCAGTCGCCATCGTAGGCCTGTGTTCCCTGGCCTGCGGCCTGGCGCAAACCATGGGGCAACTGGTGGCGGCACGTACCCTGCAGGGTATCGGCGGCGGCATGATGATAGCCACGGCATTTGCGGCGCCGGCCGATCTGCTGCCCGATCCCAAGCGCAGGGTGCGTTGGCAGGCATTGCTGTCGGCGGCGTTTGCCGTGGCCAGTGGTGTCGGGCCGGTGCTGGGGGGCGCGATTACGCAGGCCTTCGGCTGGCGCATGGCTTTCATGGTGGTGCCGCTGGTCGCGCTGCCTACGATTTGGGTGGTCTACCGTTATTTCCCTGCCATGCGCACCGAGATGCCCGCGCACGAGCGGCGTATCGATTGGCTGGGCGGGCTCTTGCTGATGGTGGGTGTGGGCGCGCCGCTGGGCGCCCTGCAAATCGCCTTTGCCGGCGATGGCCACGCCCTGGGCGCCTTGGCCATGCTGGCGATAGGCGCGCTTGCCCTGTTCGTGCTGGTGCCCTACGAGCGGCGTGCCGTCGCGCCCATGCTGCCCATGCGGGTGCTCGAAGGCCGCGACGTGCAACTGCTCAATGTCGCCGGCTTGCTGGTGGGCGCGGTGATGTTCGTGACGATCTACTTTGGCCCGCTGCTGCTGCAAAATGTGCTGCTGGTCAGCCCAAGTTCGGCTGGCCTGCTCATGACGCCGCTGGTGATGTGTATTCCCATTGCCAGCATCGTCAACGGCTACCTGTTCCCGCGCCAGTCCCAGCCGCAGCGCCTGATGGTGCTTGGGGCGACGCTGTTGGCCCTGGGTTGTGTCTCGGCCATGGTGCTCAACGAAAACGTATCGCCCAATTGGGCGCTGCTGGCATTTGGCCTCACCGGCCTGGGGCTGGGTTTCTTGTTGCCCAACCTGACCTTGTTCATGCAGATGATGGCCGAGAGGCGTGATGTCGGGGTTGCTTCGGCCCTGATCCAGACCACGCGCGCGGTAGGCAGTGCGGCCGGTATCGCCGCGGTGGGCGTGGTGGTGTCGCGCACGTCGGTGCTGACCGGCGTGCGTATCGGCCTGGCCGCCAGCGTGGTGTGCTGCGTGGTGATCGCGCTGCTGGCCTTGCGCGTGCGCATGCGCAATGCCATGTAGCGCGCTTTAGGGCCTGTTAACGCAGAAACATGTAGTACAGGGCAATCAGGACGATGGTGCCGGCCACCATCAGCCACGATAGGGTGTTGCCAGGGCCGCGGCTGCCGGATAGCGAACCGTTGCCAGCGGCTTGAATCGATGTTTCATAAGCCTGCGCGTGGCTACCCATGTAGTCGACGAAGTGGGTGAAAAAATCATCCACCATTTTCCGGCACACGTGCTCGAGCGGGCCCTCGCCCAGTTGCGCCAGTGCGCCGCCGGCGGCGGCTTGCAGCTCGTATTGCAGATGTGTGCCGCCGTGCGAGGCAGCCTGCAGATTGACACTGGCATGGCCTATGGCCAGCCCCGCCTGCTCTTCAGTGCCTTCAAAGGCCACTTGGCAGCGAAAGGGTGCGACCTGGTCCGAGAGCAGCAGTTCGCCCACGAACCTATGCCTGGCCCCGACCACGCGGGCCGACAGGGTGATGGCGTATTCGGTGTCGGATAGCTGCTCGACGCGTTCGCACCCTGGGATACAGGTTTGCAGAACCGCTGGGTCATGCAGGGCTTTCCAGGTTTCTTCGGGGGTGGAGGGAACCCATTCGGAATCGGTGAATCGCATGACGGTCTCCTGGCAGGAGCGCCTTTTTCGGCGCGTTATTGATTGTTGTCCAGTGTTCTGTTTTCCGACCTCGTCAGCAACTGATGTGCCTCAGGAGGGTGGTTCTATTTTCAACAGTTTTCCCCGGGCCGAGTCCGTGAGCACATAGAGGCTGCCATCGGGCGCCTGGCGCACGTCGCGTATGCGTTCGTCGCGGCTGCCCAAGAGCCGTTCTTCGTGCACGACCTGGCCATCTTCCTGCAGTTCCAGGCGTATGAGTTCCTGCGTCTTGAGTGCGCCGATGAAGAGGTTGCCTTGCCACGGTGCGAAGCGCTTGCTGGTATAGAAAGCCATGCCGCTGATGGCGGGTGAGACGTCCCATACATACCAGGGAGGTTCGGTGCCGGCAACGGTTTTACCCTGGGCTTCCGGAATGGGCAGCGTGCTGTAGTTCACCCCGTGGGTGGCCAGCGGCCAGCCATAGTTCTTGCCGGCCTCGGGTCGATTGATTTCGTCGCCGCCGCGCGGGCCATGTTCGTGGGTCCAGAGCTTGCCGCTGACAGGGTGCAGCGCAGCCCCTTGCTGGTTGCGATGCCCATAGGACCAGATTTCAGGGCGCGCCCCGGCCCGTCCCACGAAGGGGTTGTCGTCGGGAACCGTGCCGTCGGGGCGGATGCGCACGACCTTGCCCTGTAGTTTGCTCAGATCCTGGGATGTCGGGCGCTGGTTGTTTTCCCCCAAGGCAATGAATAAATAGCCTTCGCGGTCGAACACCAGTCGAGCGCCGAAATGCTGGCCGGACGACAATTTGGGTTCCTGCCGGAAGATAACGGTGAAATCCTGCAAGGCATCCAGGTTGGCGTTCAGCCTGCCGCGACCCACGGCGGTACCGGCGCGGCGATCGGAGCCGGCCTCGGCATAGGCCAGGTAGACCAGCCTGTCGGTATCGAACCGGGGGGACAAGACCACGTCGAGGAGGCCGCCTTGGCCCTGGGCGTAGACCTTGGGTGTGCCGGCAATGGGTTGGCTTACTTTGCCGGCGAGGCTGATCCGGCGTAGCCGCCCTGGGCGCTCGGTGACCAGCAGGCCGGCTTCGCCTGGCAGGATGGCCAGGCTCCAGGGATGTTCGAGCCCGGTGGCAAGCTCGCTGACGCGGATGTTTCCGTGCTCGCTGGGATAGGACTGGTTCTGGGCGGCAAAGGCGCTTGCCGCCACGCTTGTTGCAAGGCAGGCAAGCATCAGGCGCAATGTTTGCCGTAGAGGGAAAGCAAAGGGCTTGATCATGGGTTCATTCTAGCGACGAACCCGGTAAAAATGCGCAGGTTTCCCGACCGTGCGCGGCCGCGTGCGTTAATTTTTCTGTACGGCCCGACTTGCAGCTAAAATTGCGCCGCAAGGTGGTTCAGGCAATCGCGGGGCGGCAACGCTTTCGAGGAAGGTCCGGACTCCATAGGGCAGGATGACGGCTAACGGCCGTCCGGATAGCGCAGCCGCCTGGCGGCTGCGTAAAACCGAGGAATAGGGCCACAGAGACGAGACTGTCAGGTGGGCGGCTTTGGCCGCACCGATACGGCTACTTCCGTATGGCGCACGGGTTTCCCGTGCAGGCTGACAGGGTGAAACGCGGTAACCTCCATCCGGAGCAACATCAAATAGGCATACGCAAGGCACTTGTGCCGGAAAGGGCGGCCCGTCCGAGTATGCGGGTAGATGGCTAGAGCACGCCAGCAATGGCGTGCCAAGATGAATGATTGCCGGCACGTGCTGCGCCTGTCGCAGCCGCGTCTACAGGATCCGGCCTATCGAACCGCCTTGCACTGAATTCGAATACTGCCGCGAAGGGCGGCAAACACAGGAGCTCCGCATGAATCTTCCCGCCGAGTTGAAGTACACCGCGTCCCATGAGTGGGTTCGGGTAGAAGACGGCGTACTGCTGGTGGGTATCACCGATCCGGCCCAGGATATGCTTGGCGACCTGGTCTATGTGGGTGACGTCAAGGTGGGCGCGGTGCTGGCGGCAGGCGATGTCGCCGGGGTCGTCGAGTCGGTCAAGGCAGCATCCGATATCCACGCGCCGCTGGCGGGCGAGATCGTGGGCTTTAACGAGGCCCTGGAAGCCACGCCCGATCTGTTGAATACCGATCCCTATGGCACCTGGATTTTCAAGCTGCGCGCCAACGATGCTTCTGCCGTGGCAGGCTTGCTGACGGCAGATGACTATCGAACCGTGGTGGATGAAGCCTAGCCAGGTCAATCGGGGTTTTTACTGAAATCACCCTGTTTTACCCGGGTTAAAAGCGCCTATTTTGTAAATATTTGCCGGGTACAGGTTTCCGTAAGGAAACGGTAAGGTTAAACTGCAGGTATACCCTTGTTCGCGTGGCGCCAAGCTGCTTGGCACTTTTTCCGCGCGGGCAAGTCTCAGTTTTCTCGCCAGTCTTGTCATCCATCCAGCCATGTTTCGTCAGCGTACCGTTAAGAGCCTCATTCGTACTACCGGGGTCGGATTGCATTCCGGCAGCCGTGTCGAACTGACGCTGCGGCCCGCTGCACCCGATACCGGCATCGTTTTCCATCGCGTGGATCTGCCCGAAGTGGTGGATATTCCTGCGTTGGCAATGGGGGTGGGCGATACGCGCATGGCATCGGTGCTGCAGAAAGGCAACGCCCGGGTTTCCACTGTCGAGCACCTGATGTCGGCATGCGCCGGCCTGGGCATCGATAACCTGCACGTCGACCTGACGGCGGAAGAAGTGCCCATCATGGATGGCAGCGCCAATACTTTCGTGTATTTGCTGCGCAGCGCCGGCATTGAAGAGCAAGCGGCTCCCAAGCGTTTCATCCGTGTGAAGAAAACCGTGGAAGTCCGTGAAGGCGAAGGGCGCGATGCCAAATGGGCCCGCCTGGAACCGTACGACGGCTTTGCCCTGGCCTTTTCCATCGACTTTCGCCATCCCGCCATCGACGCCACATCTGGCTTTGCGGAAATCGATTTTGCGCGGGATTCGTATACGCGCGAAATCGCCCGTGCGCGCACGTTCGGCTTCGTGAACGATGTCGAGGCATTGCGCTCCATGGGCCTGGCCCGCGGGGGCAGCCTCGATAACGCCATCGTCATGGACGAATACCGGGTGCTGAACAGCGACGGCCTTCGCTACGACGACGAGTTCGTCAAGCACAAGATCCTGGACGCCATCGGCGACCTCTACCTGATCGGCAAGCCGTTGATTGCGCGTTATGTCGCGCATAAATCGGGGCATGGGCTGAATAACCAGTTGGCTCGCGCCCTGTTGGCCGCCGAAGACGCCTGGGAAATCGCCACCTTCGATTCGGTGGCCGCCGCCCCGGCTGGTGTACGCCAGGAATGGGCGTTCAGCTAAGCTGAGTATCCCGCGGCGCGGGATAAGCGTTTCGCGCAGGTGGCGGCAAGCCACCGCAGGCGGTGCTGTATAGCGCGGCCAGGCGCGGTTGTGCGCCGCCTATGTCCGGCGGCGTTCCAGCAGGCGTGCGATGGCATGCGCCAGCGGGCCTTCCGGCACGGTATGGGCCAACGCTTCGAATGCGGCCACGCCATTTGACGTAATCTGGGGGCGCTGATCGCGTGGAATCGGGGCGGGTGGGGCCGGAAAACGGCTGGCTGCTTGTACGCGCACGCGGATTTCGTTAACCTGCCACCCACGGTTTTGCAGCGAACTGGCAAGGCGGGGGATAACCTGTCGCAGTTTTGCGGAGTGCGCAGCACTAGGCACACTCAGTGTCAAGGTGTCATCTTGCCAGCGTATTATCTGGCAGGCGGCATTCAACGGAGCCGGCAGCGCTGCTTGTACATGCTGTTGCAGCTCGAGCATTCTGGTTGCGGTGGCCAGCACACTGGCCCCGTGGCTGCTTTGATTCAACCACGACATGGCGTCCGTTTGTTTCTGACGGCGGTACGGCTGGTACATATTTACGGATTTATCCAAGGCGGTTTACTGCGTGCAAATCATTATCAAGCATACACGGCAAGGACGCGATCGCACACTCGAACTCGCGCCTCGGCATGCGGGCATGCTGGCTAAAGCTTTGCTGGCCGTCGCCACTACGCTCTGGCTGCTCCAGCAGACGGTGCCAGCAGCCCCGGTGCCGGTGCAATTGGCCTTGGCCGAGTCCAGTGCCGTCCAGCCGTTCGTGGCCAGCGAGGGTGTCGATATCCTCGATAACGGTGCAACTTTAGCAAACCCCGTTCCTGGCGCGGCCATAGCCCCGGTCGTGGCGCCGGATACGCCGGCAGCCGTCGCTGCAGCCGTAACCGCCGCCGAACCAAACTGGCTGGTGGGCGTTACCCAGGCCTGGATGGCGCGCAAGACCGCAGCCAAAGAGGCCGCCGAACTCGATACGCAAGCCCTGGCTGCCGGCAAGGCCATTGCCGACAAGGAAGCCGAACGCAGCGCCCAGCTTCAGGAACACATCAATCTGCTGGCGCGCAAGGTTGGCGAAATGGAAGCCAAGCTGACCCGGATCGATGCCTTGGGCGAACGGCTGGCCGACCTGGCCGGCGTGGCGCCGGAAACCTTCGATTTCAAGCAGGCGCCGGGCCAGGGCGGCCTGCTGGTGGAATCGCGCCCGATGTCGCTGCAGGATCTCGATCACGAGCTCGAATCGCTCAAGCACAGCCTGGCCGAGCGCACCGACTACATGAGCGTGCTCGATGCCCGCCTCACATCGCAGGCGGCCTTGCGTTCGCGCACGCCGTCGGCCATGCCCATCATTGGCTATGCGTATAACAGTTCTTCCTATGGGCATCGCGTCGATCCCTTCACCGGGCGCCGGGCGTTCCACGAAGGCCTGGATTTTGCCGCGCCGCGCGGTACTGCTATTGTGGCGGCCGCAGGCGGCGTGGTCATCAAGGCCAGGTACCAGGCGGGATATGGCAAACTGGTGGAAATCGATCACGGCAACAAGCTGGTTACCCGGTATGCCCACGCATCCAAGATCAAAGTCAAAGAAGGCGACCTTGTCTATCGCGGACAGAAAATCGCCACTGTCGGATCAACCGGGCGCTCCACGGGCTCGCACCTGCATTTCGAGGTGCGGGTGGCCGGACAGGCTGCCGATCCCCGTCTTTTCCTGGCAGGCGCGGGCGAAGGCGCCAATCTGGCAAGTCTGAGCACTAAATGAATATGTGGTCCGGCGCCTTTGTGCGCGGGTGATAAACTGAACGACTTGGTTACTGGAGCTCCGGCCGCGCGCCGGAGTTGTTCATAGAAGATGGCTTTCAATCTGCTCAAGAAAATTTTCGGTAGCCGCAATGATCGGCTGCTCAAACAGTATCGCAGCCAGGTCGTGCGTATCAACGCTCTGGAGCCGCAGATGGCGGCCTTGTCCGATGCCGAACTTGCCGCGAAAACGGTGGAGTTCCGCAAGCGGCTTGGCGAAGGAGCCACCCTGGAGTCCGTGCTGCCCGAGGCCTTTGCGGTGGTCCGCGAAGGTGGCAAGCGGGCCCTGGGCATGCGCCACTTCGATGTGCAGCTCCTGGGTGGCATCGTGCTGCATAGCGGCCGTATTGCCGAAATGCGCACGGGCGAGGGCAAGACCCTGGTCGCTACCTTGCCTGCCTACCTGAACGCGCTGGCCGGCAAAGGCGTGCACGTGGTTACGGTCAACGACTACCTGGCGGCCCGCGATGCCGAATGGATGGGTCGCCTGTACCGCTTCCTGGGCATGGAAGTGGGCGTGGTGGTGTCGCAGCAGCCCAACGAGGTCAAGCAGGCCGCGTATGCCGCCGATATCACCTATGGCACCAACAACGAGTTCGGCTTCGACTATCTGCGCGACAACATGGAATACCGTGTCGAAGATCGTCGCCAGCGTCCGCTGTTCTACGCCATTGTCGATGAAGTGGATTCGATCCTGATCGATGAGGCCCGCACGCCGCTGATCATTTCGGGGCAGGCCGAAGACCATACCGAGATGTATCAGCGGATGAACAGCCTGCCGTCGATGCTCACGCGCATGGCCAGCGAGCCCAAAACCAACGAGCCCGAACCCGAAGGCGACTACTGGCTCGATGAAAAAGGCCGCCAGGTGTTCCTGTCCGAGGCCGGGCACGAGCATTCGGAAGAGATTCTGACCCGCCTGGGGCTGCTGCCCGAGGGCGAATCGCTATACGAGCCGCGTCATATTTCGCTGGTGCATCACCTGATGGCCGCGTTGCGTGCCCATACCCTGTATCACCGTGATCAGCACTATGTGGTGCAGAACGACGAAGTCGTCATCGTCGACGAATTCACCGGCCGCCTGATGGCCGGGCGCCGCTGGTCCGATGGCCTGCACCAGGCGGTGGAAGCCAAGGAAGGGGTCCGGATCCAGAACGAGAACCAGACGCTGGCGTCGATCACGTTCCAGAATTACTTCCGCATGTACGACAAGCTGTCGGGCATGACCGGTACGGCGGACACCGAGGCATACGAGTTCCAGGAAATCTACAGCCTGGAAACCGTCATCATGCCCACCAATCGTCCGATGCTGCGCATCGACCAGAACGATCAGGTGTTCAAGACCGGCAACGAAAAATACAACGCCATCCTGACCGACGTTCGTGACTGCCACGAACGCGGCCAACCGGTACTGGTGGGCACGACCAGCATCGAGAACTCCGAGTTGCTGTCCGACATGCTGACGCAGGTCGGGTTGCCGCACGAAGTGCTCAATGCCAAGCAGCACGCCCGCGAGGCGGAAATCGTGGCAGAGGCCGGCAAGCCGGGCCGCATTACGATTGCCACCAACATGGCCGGCCGGGGCACCGACATCGTGCTGGGCGGCAGTGTCGAAAAGCAGATAGACCTGCTGCGCGCCGACGACGCTCTGGCCGACGAGCAGCGCGAAGCGCGCATCGCGCAGGTGCGCGAGGAGTGGAAGCCAGCCAACGAGGCTGTGAAAGCCGCCGGCGGCCTGCGCATCATCGGTACCGAAAGGCACGAATCGCGCCGTATCGACAACCAGTTGCGCGGCCGTGCCGGGCGCCAGGGCGATCCGGGTTCGTCGCGTTTCTATATGTCGCTGGAAGATTCGCTGATGCGTATTTTCGCGGGCGACCGGGTGCGCGCCATCATGGAGCGCCTGAAACTGCCCGAAGGCGAGCCGATAGAAGCAGGCATGGTTACCCGTTCCATCGAAACCGCGCAGCGCAAGGTCGAAGGCCGCAACTTCGATATCCGCAAGCAGTTGCTCGAGTACGACGACGTCGCCAACGACCAGCGCAAGGTGCTTTACAGCCAGCGCAACGAGGTGCTGGAATCCAGCAACATCGCCGAGACGGTACAGTCCTTGCGCATGGCTACCTTTACCGAATTGGTGCGCAGCTACGTGCCGGCGGAATCGGTAGAAGAACAGTGGAATATTCCGGGCCTGGAAACGACCCTGGCAGCCGATTGGCAGGTAGAGATCCCGCTGGGTGCCATGTTGGCATCCGAAGCCAGCCTGACCGACGAGGACATCCTCGAGCGCGTGCTCAAGGCCGCCGACGAGGCATATCGCAGCAAGGTCGAACGCGTCGGGGCCGAGATGTGGGCCAACTTCGAGCGCTCGATGATGCTCCAGTCCATCGATTCGCAGTGGCGCGAGCACCTGGCTTCCCTGGATCACCTGCGCCAGGGTATTCACCTGCGCGGCTACGCCCAGAAGAATCCCAAGCAGGAATACAAGCGTGAAGCATTCGAGCTGTTCTCGGCCATGCTGGATCGCATCCGTACCGAGGTGGTGCGTGTATTCATGACGGTGCGTATCCAGTCGCCCGAGCAGGCGCAGGAAGCCGAAACCGACGCCGCGCAGCCGCACGTGCAAAACGTGCAGTACCACCATTCCGACTACGACGTCGCCCTCAGTGGGCAGGACAAGGACGCCCAGCCTGCCGGGGTGCCGCAAGACGAGGTGCCCAAGGCGGGTCGCAACGATCCTTGCCCCTGCGGCAGTGGCAAGAAGTACAAGCATTGCCACGGCGCCCTGGCTTAGGGCGGATCAGGCAAGCTGAAGTGAAGGACTCAGGGCGCGATTTGATCGCGCCCTTGTTCTTTGGCCTGGTACAGGGCGGCATCGGCCCGGCTCAACGTGCTGGATATCGCCTCGCCAGACAGGTACTGCGCCATGCCCGCGCTCATGGTGAGCTGGATGGTGGTGTCGTGCCCGATGTGGATGCGCATATTGCGCACAGCCTTCAGCTTGTGCTCGATCATGGCATGCGCTGTCTCCAGCGTGGTTTGCGGCAGGAGCAGCAGGAACTCCTCGCCGCCCCAACGCCCGCAGATGTCGTTCTGCCGCAGGTCGGCGCACAAGGTGCCCGAGAGTTCGACCAGGGCCCGGTCGCCGGCCTCGTGGCCATAGCGGTCGTTGATGGTCTTGAAATGGTCGACGTCGAGCATGATCACCACGAAGGGCGTGTGGTGCCCGGCCGCGTTGCTGGCGTGGGCTTCTTGCAGGCGGCTCATCAGGACGCGACGGTTGGGCGCGTTGGTCAGCGGATCGCGGTTGGATGCTTCCTGCAGCTGGGTATTGACCTCACGCAGCATGGTTTGGTAGCGATCGGAAATCTTCACGATACGGCTGATGCGGCGCAACTGGTTTTCCAGGCGTTCTCCGAGGCCGCGTTCGCGCTCGCGCGCCATCGACTGATACGAATCGGACAGGGCTGTGATGCGCTCCAGGCGCAGCACGTGCTCGTGCATGTGCTGCCACAATTCCTGCAGGGTGGCGGCCAAGGGATGTTCCTGGTTGCTCGGGTCGGCAAGCAGGGTTTGCACCCGTGATTCGAGTTCGTCTCGACGCAGCTTCATCAGTGGCCAATCACCTGGAATGGGAACGAATAGTCTTCCCGGAATTCCTCGGCAAGTTCGCCCACCCGCTTGTTGCCGTGGTCGAAGTACCAGTTGACCGCCACCTGCCGGGAATCGCGCCATGCCGCTTCGAGGACGTCGAAGATGTCCATCATGGCCTTGATACTGCTCGTATTCAGATACAGGAGTTCGAGCTCGAGGGTGAGCGATTGCCCTTCAGCCTCGAGATAGGTTTCTACCCACTGGATAACCGGGCCGAACAGCTCGAATGCGTTCTCCGGGTAGGAGTCGCCGCGCATCGCCAGGGTCCCGGTGGCTGGATTGGCCACGATGGATGGCGTTGCTTGGCTGCTGGGGATGTGCAGATCCTTCATTGACGGGAACGTTCCAGGAAATTAAATGACGACACTGAGGCTGAAGAAGGCTAGCCCGCCATGGTGCGCGCTGAGTGTGGCTTGCAGGGGGGAGGTGGCGCGCCGTGCGATTTCGATCAGGCCCAGTCCGGCGGCTTGGGGGCGCTCCGGGTTGCGCGGCTTGCGCAACTGCTCCTTGTAGGCCGCCTTGAGCTGCGCCTTGTCCAGGTTTGCGTATTCCTGGATGCGCGCCACCAGGTTTTCGCCATGTTCGGGGGACACGAGATTTCCCGCCGACACGATATAGTGCCCATCGCTGGTGCGCGAAATCACCACGGTAGCCGAGGCCTGGCTTTCGTCGTAGCCACGTTCGATCGCATAGTGCCGGATATTCTGGGTGATTTCGATATATACCGAGAAAACATCCATGACCTCGGCCGATTTGGCCTGGTCGGCTTCAAGGTAGCGCTTCAGGGCGTTGCCGAACTCTTCCAGCAATCCGCGCGAAATCGGGCCGTTGAAGCACAGCAGGGTGCTGGTGTCCTGCAAACATGTGCGCAGGGCGTACAGTTCGGTGGCATTCATGTTGGGTTATTCAAATCGGAAAGACAGCATGGTGATGTCGTCACGCTGGGGGTGATCCCCCTGGTACGCAGCCAGTACGCGGGTGAATACCGCGGGTTGTTCGGCCAGTGGCAGTGCAGCATGATTGGCAAGCATATTGCGAAAGCGTTCATCGCCGAAGCCAAAGCCGTGCTCGCCGCCCGCCTGGTCCAGAAAGCCGTCGGTGACCAGATAGAAGGTCCAGCCCGGTGTCAGCGGCAGCTCGATGTTCTCGTATAGGCCTGTGCGCTTGTCAACCAGCGCCCGACGCGCGCCATGATACTCCTGAACCTGTACCCCGTCGCTGGCGTACAGCGACAGGCGGGCTCCCGAGAACAGGATGCGATGGGTGCCGCGGTCGATATAGACCAGGCCGGCGTCGGCATTGGTGGCCAGTGCCCGGGGCAAATGCGCCTCGGCCAGCATGGCGCGCATGGCGCTGTCGCAACGGGTCAGGATGGCCGCGGGGTCGGCGGGGCCGACGTCCTGGATGGCCAGGTCAATGGCCGCGCGGGCGAGCATCGTCATTAGCGCGCCCGGAACGCCGTGTCCCGCACAATCCATCACGCCCAGCAGGCAGTTGTTGCCATCGGCGCGAAACACGTAGAAATCGCCCCCGACGACGTCGCGTGGGCGCCACAGTACGAAATGCTGCGAACCCAGGGACTGGGTAAGTTGGCGGTCGGGCAGGATGGCTTTCTGGATCAGGCTGGCGTAGTCGATGGAGTCGCCGATTTTTTTCTGCGCCGAGGCCATGGCGCGGTTGGCCGCCTCGAGTTCGCTGGTGCGCTCGCGTACCCTCTCTTCGAGGGTCGCCGTATGCGTGCTGACCCTGGCTGCCATTTCGCCGAAGGCGCGGCTGAGGTCGCCGATTTCGTCGTCGCCGCTCTTGGGCAGGCTAAGGTCGTAGCGGCCATTGGCGATAGCCCGGGCGGATTGCTGCAGCCGGCGTATCGGGCGCAGCACCATGCGTTCGACACCATAGCCGAATGCCATCACCAGGGCGGCCATCAGCGCCGCAATGCCGGCCAGCGCTGCCCAGACCCATCGGGTGCTGACGACCTGGGCAGCGGCGGGGTCCACCATAGTGAGCACGTACCAGTCGAGCTCGGGCGCATAGGCCACCGATACCAGCTGCCTGGTGCCGCCGGCATGCAGGGTAAGTGCATGCGCCAGGTCAGGGTTTTGCTGCGCGTTTGCCATTATGGCGCGCAACTGGCCGGCATCGTCGGTGGCGAGTTCGTCGAAGACAGTATTGTCGCCGATTATGCCCGCCGCGCCTGAATTGAAGGCGATACGGCTGCGGTCCGGGTGCGCCTGAATGGCGCCGGCCTCGTCCATGACCAGGGGCGTGACGCCGGCGCGGCCGCTGCCGGCCAGCGCCAGCAGGAACTGGGTGAGGTCGATGCTGGCGCCGGTAAGCCCCAGGGGCTGCTCGCCATGGCGGATGATGGAGTTGATCCAGACCCGGGTAACGCCCAGCTTGAGGTCAGGATTGACGTTGATGTTGTGCGATCGGGGGCTTTCCAGGCTGGCGTAGAACCAACTGTCGGAGCCGTCTCGGGGGTTTAGGGTGTAGCGCGGTGTTGTGGCCAGCGGCTTGCTGTCGTCGTTGAAATAGTAGTTGCCGGACTGGGCGCTGGCGATGAAGTAGGCATGATCGCGAAGATCGAGGCGGTAGCCCTCGGCTTCACGAAAGAAGAGTTCACGATGCTCGACGTTGTTCTCGTCAAGCAGCCACTGGCGCGTGATCTCGGAATTGGCCAGGCGCCGCGACAGGGCAAGCTCGACGGCAATCGGGGCCAGGATCTTCTGGCGATTCAGCAAAGTGAGGTTGTCGGCGTAGGCTTGGCCGAAATGCTCTCTTACCCGGTCTGTCAGTTGCCAGCCCAGCAATAGCGCCGGCAACAGAACCAGCAGGCACGCAAGCGCCATAGCGACCAGGAATTTGGCGCGCAGGCTCAGGTGTGCCATAGATGCCGGCTCCGGAAAAAAGGGGCGGGTATGCCCTGATGCAGACGAGCGGGTAGTGTAGAAGTTTGTGACACCTAATCCAACAATATGTTTTAAAAAGAAATATTTATGCAACGAAAAGGGCATCTGACAAACAGATGCCCTTGACGGTCGCCGGCTGGTGCGGCAAGCGCAGCGTTGCTACAGCAGAAAGACAGTGGCCAGGCCCAGGAAAATGAAAAATCCCAGGGAATCCGTAGCGAAAGTGAGCAGTACGGATGAACCCAGGGCAGGGTCCTTGCCAAAGCGGTCACGCAACAGGGGCACGAGCATGCCGATGCAGGCGCCCACGAACATATTGGATGTCATGGCCGCCATCATGACCAGGCCCAATGCCAGCGAACCCGAAATCACACCGGCCAGGCCGGCTGCGATCGCACTGCCGCCCAGGCCCACGAGCAGGGTCACCATCAGCTCGCGCTTGACCAGCCGGCGCACGTTGTTGGGGTTGATGCGGTTGGTAGCGAGCGCGCGTATCACCAGGGTCATGGTCTGATTGCCGGAGTTGCCCCCGATACCCGCCACGATGGACATCAGAAACGCGAGGATAACGATATGGCTGACCGTATCCTCGAAGCGTGACGCCACAAACGACGCGATGCCGGCCGTACACAGGTTGATCAGCAGCCAGGGCGCGCGGTTGCGCACCGACGTGCGTACGGGCGCAAAAACATCTTCTTCCTGCAAACCGGCTTTTGACAGCGCTTGTTCGTCGGAGGCTTCCCGAATCACGTCCAGCACGTCATTGACCGTGACCCGCCCGATCAGGCGTCCCTGCTTGTCGATGACAGGCGCCGACACCAGGTCGTAGCGCTCGAACGCGCGGGCGGCATCGTCGGCTTCGTCGTAGGGCTGCAGCGTCAGCATGTCGCTGTCCATGACATCGGCCACACGGGTTTCGGGTTCGCTGACGAGGATGCGCGTAACGTACAAGGTGCCTTGCAGCCGCTCGTGGCGATCGACCACGAAGATCTGGTCGGTGTGGTCGGGGAGCTCGGGCAGGCGGCGCAGGTAGCGCAGCACTACCTCGAGGGTCACATCGTCGCGCACCCGGACCATGTCGAAGTCCATGATGGCGCCGACAGTGTCCTCGGGATAGCTCATGGCCGCCGACAGGCGGGCCCGCTCTTCTTCCGTCAGTCCTTGCTGCACTTCGGCAACGACGTCGGGCGGAAGGTCGGAAGCCAGGTCGGCGAGCTCATCGGCATCGAGGTTTTCGGTCGCGGCCACCAGATCCTGGCGATCCATGACCTCGATCAGCGATTCGCGCACCTTGTCGCCGACTTCGAGCAGGACTTCGCCGTCGTGCTCGGCCTTGACCAGTTGCCAGACGTGCTGGCGCTCGTCGCGCGGCAGCGATTCCAGGATGAAAGCGATGTCGGCCGGATGCAGGCCTTGCAGCAAGGCCTGGAGCTCGGCGTCCTGGGTGCGCTGCAAAATGCCTTCTATGACGTTGGCGCGTGCGTCGCCTTCTTCCTGTCGGTGGACAAGGTCCTGCACCACCTGCTGGCGACGCAACAGACGCTGCACTTCCGAGAGTGCGAGCTCAGCGTCTTCGGGATCTAGCCGGCGGCCTGGTTTGGCGGCAATACCCATCGGGAGATCCTCCTTTACTCGGAACCCCGGGATTGTAAGCGGGGTACTCCATGCTTGTCGGGAAAACACGTATCGAGGAATGCGTGTGCGGGGGCGCCCAGGGCATCGGCATGCGGCACCAGTACGCTGATGTGCCGGCCTATGCCGTGCGGGGGGTCGATCCGCAGGGCGACCAGGGCGTGGTCGTGCTGCATGGCCATGGCCGATACGAAGCCCACGCCCAGGCCGGCGCGTACGGCTTCCTTCACCCCTTCGACGCCGGCCAGTTCAAACGCGATGTTCATGGGCAGGGCGGCGGCCTGGAAGGCGTGGGTAACCTGCGAGCGCACCCCCGAGCCGATTTCGCGCATGACCAGGGGGTGTTGCGCAATCGCTGCAAGACTGGCGCCGGTCTGGTGTGCGCCAGCCTTGGGTAAAGGGCCCTGCGCCAACGGGTGATCGTCGCGCACGATGGCCACGACCTCGTCGCGACGCCATTCCAGGATGGACATATCCGCAGGCAGGCCCGCTGGCACGGCGCCTTCGATAAAAGCGAAGTCGAAACGGGATAGCTGCTCGAGGATTTCGGCCGTGTTGCCGCTGCTCAACGAGATGCTGATCAATGGATGGCGCTGGCGGAACTCGGCCACCATATACGGCAGCAGATAGCTGGCCGGCGTGGTGCTGGCGCCTATGGCCAGCGAGCCGGCCTGCAGGCCGGCGATGGCATTGCGCAGGTTGAGGGCACGCTCATAGGTTTGGCGCAGCTGACGGGCCATGCCGGCCAACTGTTCGCCGGTGGCGGTAAGCCGGATGCCGCGGCCTTCGCGTCGGTACAGCGGCTGGCCAAAGTCGTGCTGCAGCAGGCGCAATTGCCCCGAGACTGCGGGTTGCGACAGGTGGAGTTCCTCGGCGGCGCGGCTGATGCTGCCCAGCTCGGCGACGGCGGCAAAGGTAAGAAGCTGGTCTGGCGTCATGGCGAAGGCATGATATATAAGTTTGGCTTATATGTTTTATCATAAAATACGATTATTAACATATAACTAAAAAGAATAAGATTCGCTTGTGCCAGGCACGCCGCCTACATTTTCTTGCGATCTTGAAATGACTGTCCTCACTCCGCCCCTTTCCGCCCAGCCCGCAGTGCGTCGAGCCCGCCTCGATGGGTTGCTGTTCGTGTTTCTCCTGGCGTTGGCAGCCTATCAGGCCGCCCAGGTGCCATGGCTGGCGCAGGCCGGGGTCAGCCCCTTGATCGTGGCGATCGTGATGGGAGCGGCCTACAGCAACCTGATGCCGGGCGCCATGCCGACAGACTGGGCCGCCGGCGTCAATCTGGCCGCGCGTCGCCTGCTGCGTATCGCGGTGGCCTTCTATGGTTTGCGTATCAGTGCGCAAGAACTCATGTCGGTGGGTACCATGGGCCTGGCCATGGCGACGGTCATGGTGGCTGGCACCCTGGCCATAGGCGTTGCCCTGGGCCGCCTGCTGCGCATCGATCGCGAAACCGCCTTGCTGACGGCCGCGGGCAGCGCCATCTGCGGCGCGGCCGCGGTGCTGGCCTTTGAGTCCACGCTGCGTTCGGCACCCCACAAGAGCGCCGTCGCCGTGGCCACGGTCGTGCTGTTCGGCACGGTCTCGATGTTCCTCTACCCGGTGCTGTTCCATGCCGGCTGGCTGCAGCTCGACAGCACCGCCCTGGGTGTCTTCATCGGCGGCAGCGTGCACGAAGTGGCCCAAGTCGTGGCGACCGCCAGTGCCATCGATCCGGCCACCACGCATGCCGCCACTATCGTCAAGATGGCCCGCGTGGCCCTGCTCGTGCCGGTCTTGCTGGTGATGGGCATCTGGCTGGCACGCCGCAGCCGGGCGCAGGAAGCCGGCGATGGCGCCACCGGCGCGCCGCCGGTGCCCTGGTTCGTGCTGGGTTTCGTGGCCCTGGTGGCGGTGAACTCGCTGAATGTGCTGCCGGTCGCCATGGTAGAGACCATCAACGACCTGGATACCTTTGCCCTGACCATGGCCATGGCGGCCCTGGGCGTGGAAACCCGCTTTGCCCGCATGAAGCAGGCCGGCGCCCGGGTGCTGGTGCTGGCGCTGGCCCTGTTCGTCTGGCTGCTGGTCGGCGGCTACGGCACTACTTTGCTGCTGATGCGCTTCGCGTGACGCCGCCCACCTTGAACCAGTGTTGCACCAGGCGCACCCAATAGCTTGCGCCTAGCGGGATCAGGTCATCGTTGAAGTCGTAGCTGCCGTTATGCAGCATGCAGGGGCCCATGCCATGGCCGCTGTCGCGATGATCGCCCTGGCCCGCGCCTATCCACACATAGCAGCCAGGCACTGCCTGCAACATGAAGGCGAAGTCCTCGGCGCCCATGGACGGCACCGTGTCCGCATCGACGTTGGCTTCGCCGACCAGATCGCGCAGCACCGTTGCCGCCAGGTCGGCCTCGGCCGGATGGTTGATCGTAGGCGGATAGTTACGCGTAAAGCGGTATTCGGCCTGCATATCGAAGGCCGCCGCGGTATGCATCACGATCTCGCCTATGCGCTTTTCGATAAGATCCAGCGGTTCGGTCGAGAAAGTGCGCACCGTACCGCGCACCACCGCGTCGGTGGGGATGACGTTGTCGGCGCTGCCGGTATGTATCTGCGTCACGCTTAGCACGGCCGTGTCGGCCGGATTTTTGTTGCGCGTGATGATGGTCTGCAAGGACTGCGCGATCTGCACAGCGGTCATGACCGGATCGGCCCCCAGGTGGGGCATGGCCGCGTGGGCGCCCCGGCCTTGCACGGTGATGTGGAATTCGTTGCTCGATCCCATGATGGGGCCGCGTGTGAGGCCGAACTGGCCAACCGGCAGGCCGGGCCAGTTATGCATGCCGAACACCGCGTCCATGGGGAATTTCTTGAACAAACCTTCCTTGACCATGCGGTCGGCGCCGCCGCCGCCTTCCTCGGCGGGTTGGAAAATAGCGTAGACGGTGCCTTCGAAGTCGCGGTGCTGCGCAAGATAGCGCGCCGCACCCAGCAGCATGGCGGTGTGCCCGTCATGGCCGCAGGCATGCATGCGCCCGGTATTCTTGCTGGCATGCGCAAAGGTGTTCACTTCCTGCATGGGCAGGGCGTCCATGTCGGCGCGCAAGCCAATGGCGCCGGGGCCCGGGCGGCCCTTGATGATCCCGACCACGCCGGTGCCGGCCAGGCCGCGATGCACCTCGATTCCCCACTCGGTGAGCTTGTCGGCGACGATGCCCGCGGTGCGGTGCTCTTCGAAGCCCAGTTCGGGATGGGCGTGAATGTCGCGCCGGATTGCGGCGATTTCGTTGTGCCAGGTGACAATGGGATCGACGAGCTGCATGGCGGACTCCGGTATGCGCGGCAAACCGCGCCGCGCGAATGATGTATCGGTATATCTTATCGCGCCGCAGCGCGTCGGGGTTTTCCTGCTGTCCGGGAAGTAGCCCCTGGGCTATATTCGCCCGACCCCAACCAACAATACAAAGTCCACGGCTGCTCGGGCCCGACGACCAACCCGACTACGGAGAAGATTCCATGCAGCGCCCCTGGCTTGCTCAATATCCCAAAGGTGTACCGGCCGAGATTCCCAGCGAGCGCCCCGAATCGTTGGTGCGGCTGATGGAAGATGCCTTTGCCAAGTACGCTGACCGCACCGCCTCGGTCTGCATGGGCAAGACCCTGACCTACGCCGAAACCGAGAAGCTATCGGCGGCAGTGGCCGTCTGGCTGCAGAACCTGCGCATGCCGCCCGGCGCCCGGGTGGCGATCATGATGCCCAATGTGCTGCAGTACATGGTGTGCGTAGCCGCCGTGCTGCGCGCGGGCTACGTGGTAGTGAACGTAAACCCCTTGTACACCCCGCGTGAGCTCACTCATCAACTGAACGACAGCGGCGCCGAGGCCATTTTCATCCTCGAGAACTTCGCCGCCACGCTGCAGGTTGTCCTGCCGCAAACCCGAGTGCAGCATATCGTGGTCTGCACCATGGGCGATCTCATGGGCGGCGTGAAAGGCGCCTTGATCAACATGGTGGTGCGCCATGTGAAGAAAATGGTGCCGCCCTACGAGCTGCCCGGCGAAGTGTCGTTTCGCAGCGTACTGGCGCAGGGGGCCGGCAAAAAGCCCGCGGCGGTGGCGACCAAAAGCGGCGATACCGCCTTGCTGCAATATACCGGCGGCACCACCGGGTTGGCCAAGGGGGCTGTGCTCACCCACGGCAATATTGTGGCCAACGTGCTGCAAAATGGGTTGTGGCTCGAGCCGCTGATCGGAAAGGCGGGCAGCGGTCCGCAACTGACCATCGTCAGCGCCTTGCCGCTCTATCATATCTTTGCCTTCACGGCCTGCGGCATGCTGGGGCTGCACGCCGGCATGCGCAATCTGCTGATCCCCAATCCGCGCGATATTCCCGCCTTCATCCAGGCCATGCAGCAGACCCCGATCAATATCCTGCCGGCGGTCAATACCTTGTTCAATGCGCTGTTGAATCATCCCGACTTCGCCAAGGTGGACATGTCCGGGCTGAAAATGTCTTTGGGCGGCGGCATGGCCGTGCAAAAAGCCATCGCCGACAAATGGAAGGCCGCCACCGGATGCCATATTCTCGAAGCCTACGGGCTTTCCGAGACGTCGCCGGGCGCCACGATCAACCCCGCCGACAGCAAGGAATACAACGGCACCATAGGCCTGCCGATACCCTCCACCGATGTCGCCATCCTGGATGAAAGCGATCAACCCGTACCCATAGGGCAAGCAGGCGAAATCGCCATCCGCGGGCCGCAGGTGATGGCGGGCTACTGGAACATGCCCGAAGAAACCGCCAGGGTGATGACGCCCGATGGCTATTTCAAGACCGGCGACATCGGCATCATGGACACCCTGGGCTACACCCGCATTGTCGACCGCAAGAAAGACATGATCCTGGTGTCCGGCTTCAACGTGTATCCCAACGAGGTGGAAGGTGTCGTGGCGCTGCATCCGGGCGTACTCGAGGTGGCGGCCGTGGGCGTGCCCGACGAGCACTCGGGCGAGGTGGTCAAGCTCTTCGTGGTGAAAAAGGATCCCGCCTTGACCGAGCAGCAACTCAAGGACTACTGCCGGGAAAACCTGACCGGCTACAAGCGGCCCAAGTACATCGAGTTTCGCGATGAGCTGCCCAAGACCAACGTGGGCAAGATCCTGCGCCGCGCCCTGCGCGACGAAAAGCCCGCCTAGAACCTGCGGGCTGGATCCGGATGCCTCATGGCCCCCTGCCTGCCTGGCGGGGGGCGGAAGAATTCAATCCATGGCTTGCAGGTGTGGCGCGATGCCCGCCTGCAGGGCCTGGGCAATGGCTGGCGCGCCTGACACCACGTTGCCGTCTATCGGCCAGGGGTGGCGTCCGCGCAGGTCTTGCACCACCCCGCCAGCTTCGCGCACCAATACCGTGCCGGCGGCCACGTCCCAGGGCGCCAGGCCCATTTCCCAATAGCCGTCAAAGCGCCCGCAGGCCACCCAGGCCAGGTCCAGCGCGGCCGCCCCCATGCGGCGTACGCCGCGCGTGTTGTAGATGGCGTCGCGCAGCATGGGCATGTATTCGTCGGCGAAGGAAAAGTCGCGGAAAGGAAAGCCGGTGGCCAGCAGGGCGTCGGCCAGATTGCTGGCGCGCGAGGTCCGGATGCGGTGGCCGTTGAGCCAGGCGCCGCCGCCGGCGATGGCGGTAAAAAGCTCTTCGCGGCTAGGGTCGTACACCACGCCCACTACCGGCGTATCCACGGCCAGCGTCTCGCCGGGCGACACCGTTGTGCCCGCCTTGGCGACCAGGGCGATCGATACCGCGTAGTGCGGAATGGCATGCAGGAAATTGGTGGTGCCATCCAGGGGGTCGATATACCAGCTCGCCAGTCCGGACTCTTGCCCGCCGGACTCTTCGGCCACGATACCGAACTCGGGCGTGCGTTCGCGCAGCACTTCCAGCAGTGCGGCTTCGGCCTCGCGGTCGGCCTGGGAAACCAGGTCGTTGCGCGCCTTGGTGTCGATCACCAGTTGCGCGCGATTGCGCGCATAGGCTTGCAGCACGCCCGCAGCGGTATGGGCGGCAGTCACGGCGGCATCCAGGGCTTCGGACAGCGTAACAGACAGGGTGGAGGCGGTATGAGGCATGGTGGCGAATGATCCGGTGGCGGTGCGGCCCCTGTCCCCGAATGCATGCAGGGTGACGTACTTCCCGGCGACTGGGATGAATACTGGCAGTTTAGCCGAGGGTGCTTTCAGCGCGGGGTTTTTAGGCAGTGCCGGTGGTCCTGGTTAGTTGCCGGCGCGCAAGACTGTGCGAACGCGCTACCCGATCATCGCAGGCGGCTGCTTGTGGCGGCTTTCGTCTGTGACTTGCCATAAATAACCGGGGTCAGACCACGGTTTCAATCAGGAAATCGTGGTCTGACCCCGGTTTTGCAGCGCAAGCCAAGGCGACCGCTGGGCTTGACTGAACGGCATTGGGATCAAAAGGTGCGCTTCAGGTATCGTTGCGGCCATGTTCGAGCCCCTGATTCCCGCCCAAGTCGTCGCTGGCCTTGGCGATGTTCCTTTCAGTCCGCAATTTGGCGATGTCTATCACTCCGCCCAGGGCGCGCTTGCGCAGGCGCACCATGTCTTCCTGCGCGGTAACGGCTTACCCGAGAGATGGCGCGGCCGGCCACGGTTCACCGTATGCGAAACCGGCTTTGGCCTGGGCTTGAACTTCCTGGCCTTGTGGCAGGCCTGGCGGCAAGACCCGTCGCGGTGCGCGGCCCTGCACATGGTGTCCATCGAAGCCCATCCGTTCACGGTGGGGCAACTGGCGCACTGGCTGCATAAGCTGGTCCCCGACGATTTACGCCCCCTGGCCGACGCCTTGCTGGCGCAATGGCCGGCCCTGGTGCCGGGGCTGCATCGCCTGGAGTTCGACGGAGCGGCGGTCACGTTGACGCTGGGGTTCGGTCGGGCCGAAACTGTGGTGCCGCGTTTGCAACTGGCCGCAGACGCTTTTTTCCTGGATGGCTTCGCGCCCAAGCGCAATCCGGAGATGTGGTCGGCCGATCTGCTGGCCCAGCTGGCGCAACTGGGGGCGCCCGGGGCGACTGCCGCCACCTGGGCCACCGCGGGCGCCATGCGGCGTGCCTTGAAGGCTGCGGGGTTCGAGGTGAAGAAGCATCGGGGTTTCGGGCCCAAGCGCGACATGACTATGGCCCGTTTGCTTACGCCCGGCAGTATCGCGGACCGGGCCCTGGCGGCCATCCAGAGTCGCGGCCAGGCGGTTGTGATCGGTGCGGGGCTGGCAGGCGCCGGCATGGCCGAAGCGCTGGCCCGGCGCGGCTGGGATGTCGTGGTGCTGGCCGATGCCAGCGCGCCGCCGGGGTTGGGCCATCTGGCTGCGGCCCTGACACCGCTGGTGGATCGCGACGACAGTCCGCGGGCCCGGCTGGCACGGGCGGGGGTCTTGCGCGCGGGCAGTCGATGGCAGGGCCTGATGCACGAAGGCGGGTCGCTTGAACCGATGGGGGCCGGCCCGGCGCCATTGGCCGTGGCCCGGGCTGGCACGGTGCAGGTCATGAAGGCGAATCGGGCGCGCCGGCCTGAAGAAGCCCTTGCCTGGCAAGCCAGCATGGCGGCGTTGCAGTTTGCGCCGGACTGGATGCGGGTGATCGATGTGGACGAGGCTTCGGCCCTGGCGGGGCAGCCGGTGGGCCGGGGCGGTTTGTATTTTCCCGGCGGCCTGCTGGTGCGGCCCGCTGCGCTTTGCGCGGGCCTGCTGCGGCATCCGTCGATTCGGCGAGTCAGCGCCACGGCCGGCAGCCTGCGCCGGGTGGCCGGGGGCGATTGGCAGGTGCTGGATGGCACGGGCGCCACGGTGTTGGCCCAGGCCAGCCTGGTCGTGGTGGCCTGCGCAGCGGGTGCGCCGGGGCTGCTGCGCAACAGCGGGCTCGCCTGGCCGCTGGGCGAGGGCATGCAGCAGGTTGCCGGCCAGATCAGTTTGCTGCCGGCCCGCGCGCTGGCACAGGGCGGCCCGCGTTGTATCGTGGCTGGCGAAGGCTATGTGTTGCCTGCGGTGGATGGCTGGTGCGTGGCCGGCAGTACCTACGATCACGATGCCTCGCCGCTGGCTCCGGCACCGGTGTCGGATGCCGGCCATGCCAGCAACCTGGGGCGGGTGCGCGCTTTACTGCCGCAAGCCCTGGGCGGTGATCCATCCGGTTTGGCGGGCTGGGGCGGCTGGCGGGCGGTGCTGCCCGATCGATTGCCGGCTATCGGCGCCTTGGCCGGTGCGCCCGGTGTCTGGCTGGCCGCCGGGTATGCTTCTCGCGGACTTGCCTGGAGTGCCCTGGCGGGCGACCTGGTTGGCGCGGCGCTGGCGGGCGAGCCGCCGGTGCTGGAACAGGACCTGGCTTTGGGTGTCGTGCCCGATCGGCCGGGGAAACCCGGCGGAAAAAGCCATTAAATCGTTATGTTTTGTTACTAACCGTCGGTTTCCATGCTTGCCGCAAGCAACGGTTGGCACTAGCGGTTTATTTACTGCGGTAAATCCGTCAGAATAGCGCTTTTGCACGAATATGGCGGCAATGCGCGACTCGATGACATTACAGCGATCCCGCTATCGAAGCCTTGGGCAGCTTGCTCACGTCTCTACCAACTCCACCACCGTCCGTTTCACCACCGACGAAGGCTGGCCTGTGGTCGTCGAGGCGCATGCGCCTGGCGTCTTCCGTATTACCGTGGTGCCTACGGGTACACCGGCCTCTGATCGCGCCAGCGACCTGGCGGGTCTGCTGGCGCGTGCCGAGCCCATAGGCGAAGCCACGGTCGAAACCATCGCCGGAGGCTGGGAGATCCGGCAAGGCGATGATGTGCTCGAGATCCTGGCCCAGCCCTTGCGGTTGGCGCTGCGTCGCCAGGACAAGCTCGTCTTGTCGGCCGGAACACCCGAGCTGGCTGGTATCGCGCACGCCGCTCAGGCTGATGGCGGTGTTGATAGCGGCCGCTGGCTGCTCGGTTTCGACCTTGGTGAAGACGACGGCGTGTACGGATTGGGCGAAAGCCTGGACAGCCTGGATCGCCGTGGCGAATACATCGTGTCCGACGACACGGCGGCGCGTGCCCTGCCTCTGGCCTGGAGCCCCACCGGTTGGGGCGTGCACGTCAATACCCTTGGACGCCTGCAGCACCACATCGACAGCAACGAAGACGAACCCGGCTACCGGCTGGAAGTCGGCGATGCGTCGCTGGACCTGTTCCTGTATGCGGGCGAGCCCGGCGAAATCCTCAACCAGTACAGCCAGATCACCGGCCGTGCGGGTCAGCCTCCGCTCTGGAGCCTGGGTGTCTGGCTGCGCCAGCCGCCTGGCGCCAGCGCCGAAGAACTGGCGGCCCTGGCCGTCAGCCTGCGCGAGCAGCAGTTTGGCCTGGATGTGATCGCGTTCGATGGGCCTGCGGCCTGGGACGTGCGTGGGCGCCAGGCCTTCGAGTGGGACGCCAGCCGTTTCCCCGACGCCAAGGCCTTGCTGACGCAACTCAAGGCGCAGGAAATCCGGGTGTGCGCACCCGGGTTCCCGGCCTTGCTGCAAAGCAGTCCGGTTTTCGAAGAACTTGAAGACCGCGGCTGGCTGCTGGCGGCCGAAGATGGCTCGGCCCACGTTTTCGCGGGTGGCGCGCCCACCGGCGGCGCGCCCTATGCCTTGCTCGACCTCACGCACAAGGATGTCTACAACTTCTGGTGCGAACGCAATCGCCAGTTGTTCGACGATGGCCTGGATGCGGTGGCCTGTGATGTGCAGATCGATATCCCCGACGAGGTGACGGCCCGCAACGGCGCCAGCGGCGCGCGCTTGCGTGCCCTGTATCCGCTGCTGACCGGCCGCAACCTGTTCGACGCCGCGGCTTGGCACAAAGTGCCGCCCGAAGGCGTGGTCTGGCACCGCGATATGTTTCCGGCCGCGCAGCGCCTGCCCTTCGTGGCGGGGCCGGCAGTCGAGAACACCTGGGAAGGCCTGGCCTCGAGCCTGCGGGCAGCCCTCACCACCGGCGCCAGCGGCGTCCCCATGCAGTCCTACGAGCTGGGTTCGCAAGACCATCCCACCGACGCCATGACGCCCGAGCTCTACCTGCGTTGGCTGATGGTAGGGGTGTTCAGCGCGCACTTCCGCTTCCAGGGCCTGCCGGCGCTGCTGCCCATGGCTTTTGACGAAGCCACGCAAGAGCAGATTCGCACGTGGCTGCAATGGCGCTATCGCCTGGTGCCCTATGTGCTGGGCGCCGTCGAGGATGCCGCGCGCAATGGCCAACCCGTACAGCGGACCATGGCCATGGCTTTCCCCCACGACCAGGAAGCCCACGCCTACGAATCCCAATACCTGCTGGGCCCCGCATTGCTGGTGGCGCCGCTGCTGGAATCGGGTGACGAGGTCACGGTCTACTTCCCGGCCGGCGAAGCCTGGTGGGATCTGGCCACCGGTTGGCGCTACGAAGGCGGCACGGCAGCTATCTTCCCGTGCCCCAACGGGCATGTGCCGGTGTTCGGGCGTGAAGGCCATATCCTGTGCCTGGGTACGGGCGGGCGCCATACCGGCGAGTTCAACTCGGCCCGGCTTCTGGAAGAGGTCTGGCTCTTTGGCATGCCGCAGGTCAGCCCCACGGTCATGCGCAACAAGATCCGCGTCATGCAGATGCAGGGTTCCAGTTACATCAAGGGGCTGGAAGGCTTGCGCATCCTGCCCTCGGAAGGGCTGGAAGTGAAGCGTCGTGGGGCCGAAGTCCGCATTTCGCGGGCACGCTGACCCTGCGTAATCTAGGCTTACGCGTGCCCCTGCATGGGGCACGCCAGGATTTTCGCGCATGAATGTATCTACTCTGCCCCAGCGATTGTTGGTCACGGGCAATACCGGTTTCGTGGGTCAGGCCCTGGCCAGCTGGTTGCCGACCTCGCCCTGGGCGCAACGGTTCGAGATGGTGGTGCCACCCGTGGGGTTCGACTTGCGCGACCCCGCGCAGGTTGCCGCCTGCATTGCCGGCGCGCAGGCCGATTGCGTGTTGCATCTGGCGGCGCAGAGCTTTGTGCCGGCGTCCTTCAAGAATCCGGCTGCAACGCTGGCGGTGAATGTCGGTGGCACGTTGAACCTTTTGCAGGCTCTGGGCGCTGCCGCTTTCAAGGGCCGTTTTCTGTATGTCAGCAGTGCCGACGTGTATGGCGCGGTAGAATCCGGCAGCCTGCCGGTAACCGAGAAGCATATGCCGGTGCCACGCAATCCGTACGCGGTCAGCAAGGCCGCTGCCGAATTGCTGTGCCAGCAGTGGCACCTTACCGAAGGCATGGACGTGTTGATCGCCAGGCCGTTCAACCACACCGGGCCGGGGCAGGACGCGCGCTTCGTGTTACCTGGGTTCGCGCAGCGTATCGCGCAGATCCTGGCGGGCACGGCCGAGCCGCGCTTTGAAACCGGCAACCTCGAGGTCACGCGCGATTTTTGCGATGTGCGTGACGTAATGGATGCCTACATGATGCTATTGGATAGCGGTCATGCGGGCGAGATCTACAATGTGTGCTCTGGCGTCGAGCGCAAGGTTGGTGACTTGCTGCGCGGCATGCTGGCGCGAGCCGGTATCGATGCCAGTATCGTGATCGACCCGGCGCGCTTGAGGCCCAACGAGCAGGTGCGCATGGTGGGTAGCTCGGCCAAGCTGCATGAGCACACCGGCTGGAAGCCACATTGTGATTTTGATGCCACCCTCACCGATATGGTTGCGTGGTGGCAGGCAAAGGGAACTGAATAAAATGACCAAGAGCGCTTTGATTACGGGTATTAGTGGACAGGACGGCGCCTATCTGGCCCAACTGCTGCTGGGCAAGGGCTATACCGTGTATGGCTTTCAGCCGCGACGCTCCACCGATACCCTGTGGCGTTTGCGCGAGCTCAAAGTCGATGCCGACGTGCAGCTCGTCAACGGCGACCTGACCGACCTGTCGTCGGTGATCCGGGCCGTGGAAACCAGCAAGGCTGACGAGGTGTACAACCTGGGCGCCCAGAGCTTTGTGGGCAGTTCCTGGGACCAGCCTTTGCTCACCGGCCAGGCCACCGGCATAGGCGCGGCCAATGTGCTCGAGGCGGTGCGCCTGGTGCAGCCCGCAGCCCGTTTCTACCAGGCTTCCACCAGCGAGATGTTCGGCCTGATCCAGGCTGATCAGCAGGACGAAAGCACGCCGTTCTATCCGCGCAGCCCCTATGGCGCGGCCAAGCTCTACGCGCACTGGATGACCGTCAACTATCGTGAAAGCTTCGGCATGCACGCTTCCAGCGGCATCCTGTTCAACCACGAATCGCCCCTGCGCGGGATCGAATTCGTTACCCGCAAGGTGACCGACGCCGTGGCCCGCATCAAGCTTGGCCAGCAAAACGAGCTGCGCCTGGGCAATATGGATGCGACCCGCGATTGGGGATTTGCCGGCGACTACGTCAAGGCCATGTGGCTGATGCTGCAGCAGGACAAGGCCGATGACTACGTGATCGCCACCGGTCGCACGGTCAGCGTGCGCAGTTTCTGCGAGCTGGCCTTCAACTACGTGGGCCTGAACTATGCGGACTACGTCAAGGTCGACCCCAAGTTCTATCGTCCTTCCGAAGTGGATGTGTTGCTGGGCAAGCCCGTCAAGGCCAAGCAGGCCCTGGGTTGGGAAGCCGAGACTTCGCTCGAGCAGCTCGTCGCCATGATGGTGGACGCCGACCTCGCACGCGTGTCGGCCGGCATTCGTTCCTGATCCCGTCTGTTGCCAGCCGCCGCCTTGCCGGCGGCTGGCCTACCTGGCCGGCTTAGCGTCGGATTCCCATGTCACCTATCTTGACCTACGCCTTCTCGGCGTCATTTGCAGTTCTTATCGCCTGTCTTTTTGTCAGCAGCGTGTGCGGCATCGCCTTGTTCTTCGTGAAATGGCGCCGCGTCAACGAGGCCTTCCAGCACCCCTTGCTGAAAGTCAAGCCGTTCAAGCAGTACCCGTTCTCGCTACAGGCCGCGATGACGCTGGATTATTTCCTGCGCATGATGTTTCCCAAGAGCGTGGGCCCGGGCCTGATCGGCAATGCCAATCGCCTGCTCAAGCACGTGGATCCAAAGAAAATGCCGTTTGACGCCAGGTGGCCGGTTGCCGGATTCTGGGGAGGCTGCCTGTTCGGTTCGGTGGCGATGCTGGCGGTGTGGGTACTGTTGATCTTCAACAGCTGATGGCTTAGGCCCTAGCCCTGGCCCGCGAGGACGATGCGAGCCAGGCCGGCATGCAGCCTGTCGCTCAGGGCGTGGCGTGTCAGGCCGGTGTCGGTGGTGTCGATGGGCTCGAGAAACACGGCCTCGATGGCCAGGCCTGTCGCGCCCAGCACACGCCACAGGTTGGCGAGCAGGGTTTCATCGCCCACATAGGCTGCAAGATCGCTGCGGCGGCCATGGTGCGTAAAAACCAGCGCCACGGCCTGTACCGGCACGCCGGATTTCACGGCCGGTTCCAGCAGGCTGGCATGAAAGGGCAGCAGTTCCTGGCCAGATGATGTGGTGCCTTCGGGGAACAGGCCCAGCACCTCGCCCCGGGCAAAGCGCGTCTGCATGACCTTGGCCGCCTGGCGCACGGCATGCCGTTGCGAGCGGTCGATGAAGACCGTGCCCGCGCCGGCAATCAGCCAGCCCAGTACCGGCCAGCGGCGCAGCTCGCTCTTGGCAATGAATACCGTCTGCCGAAAGTTATTGAGCACATAGATATCCAGCCACGAGACATGGTTGGCCACCCACAGGCCGGCGCCGGCCATGGGGGTGGCGCCGCGCCGGGAAATGCGGATGCCGCAGATGCGCAGCAGCGCGCGCGCCCAGGCCACGCCGATCGCGTTGCGGGCTTTCAAGGGCAGCAAGGGATAGCCGCAGATGATGATGGCCAGGCCCAACAGCACCAGGGCCACCAGCATGCACAACCGGATGGCGAAGAGCGGCAGGCGCAGCAGCAAGGGCAGCGCCGCGACTGCGGTCTCGCTGCCCGCCGGTGTTGCCGCCTGACTCAATCCCTGGCCTCGTAGACCACCTGCCCGCCCACGATGGTGGTGCGTACGCGCCCTGGCAGCTCTATGCCCAGGAAGGGCGTGTGCTTGCCCTGGCTGCACAGGGTATCTTCACCCACGGTCCACATGGCGTCCAGGTCGACCAGGCACAGGTCGGCCATGCCGCCGACTTCGATACGGCCGCAGGAAGCCAGCACGCGCTTGCCCAGCACCTTGGCCGGCATGCTAGTGACGTGGCTCAGGGCCTGCGCCAGCGGGGTTCCGGTTTCATTGGCCAGTTTCAAGGTCAGCGAAAG
The DNA here is from genome assembly GCA_040392445.1 of Verticiella sediminum. Lineage (GTDB taxonomy): Bacteria > Pseudomonadota > Gammaproteobacteria > Burkholderiales > Burkholderiaceae_B > Verticiella > Verticiella sediminum_A. The sequence continues at coordinate 74,426 of JBEBVZ010000002.1, read as the reverse complement.
CAGCAGTTCCAGCCCGGTGGCGCCGGGTTCGGCTTCACTGAACGGCAGCAGCTTGCTGTCGTCGTCCACCGGGGTGTGGTCCGAGCAGATGGCGTCTATCGTGCCGTCGAGCAAGCCGGCGCGGATGGCATCGCGGTCGCGCTGGCTGCGCAAAGGCGGTGTCAGGCGCGACTGCGAATCGAAGTGGCCGATATCGAGGTCGGTGAGGTGCACGTGATGCACCCCGACGTCGCAGCTCACCGGCAGGCCTTCGGCGCGCGCGGCGCGCACCAGCTCGATGCCGGCCGCGCTGGAAATGCGGCAGATGTGCAGGCGCACGCCAGTCATCCGCTGCAGCTCGAACAGGGTGTTCAGCGCAATGGTCTCTGACTGGACAGGTACGCCCGACAGGCCCAGCCGGCCGGCATACGCCCCAGCGGCGGCAACCCCGCCGCGACCCAGCCAGGGGTCTTGCGGGCGCAGCCACAGGGCGTAGCCGAAGGTGCATGCATACTGCATGGCACGCAGCAGCATGGTGGTATCGGCTATCGGTTCTTCCGCCTGGGAAAACGCCACACAACCCGCATCGGTAAGCTGGGCCATCTCGGTCAGCCTTTCACCCTTGAGGCCGACCGTCATGGCGCCCAATGGATACAGGCGGGCCTGGTTGAGCAGGCGGGCGCGATGCTTGAGCATCTCGATCAGGCCGGGCTCGTCCAGTGTCGGGTCGGTGTCGGGCGGCAGCACCAGGCTGGTGACGCCGCCGGCCAGGGCCGCCTGCATTTCCGATTCCAGCGTGGCGCGGTATTCGTAGCCCGGCTCGCGCAGCCGGGCGGCCAGGTCGACCAGGCCGGGCAGCAGCGCCAGGCCCTTGGCGTCGATGACGCGATCGGCGGTGAAATCGGCCGGGGCCTTGTCGATAGCCACCACGCGGTTGCCGGCGATGAAAAGGTCCTGCTGCGCGTCAAGGCCGCTGGCAGGGTCGATCAGGCGTGCGCCCTGAATATGCAACTTCATGTCGTGGTCCTTCTACGCCGGGCCAGAGCCCGCAACTATGCTCATTACCGCCATGCGCACGGCAATACCGAACGTCACCTGGTTCAGGATGACGGCCTGCTTGCCATCGGCCACGGCAGACTCGATTTCCACGCCGCGGTTCATGGGGCCCGGGTGCATCACGATGGCGTCTGGCTTGGCCAGGGCCAGCTTTTCCTGCGTGAGACCGTAGTTCTTGAAGTATTCCTGCGCCGAAGGCAGCAGGGCACCCCGCATGCGTTCGTTCTGCAGGCGCAGCATGATGATGACGTCGGCGCCGCGCAGGCCCTCGCGCATGTCGTGATATACCTTCACGCCCATGTGTTCCAGGCCGCCGGGCAACAGTGTCATGGGGCCGATCACACGCACTTCGGGTACGCCCAGCGTGGTGAGCGCGTGTATGTCCGAGCGTGCCACCCGCGAGTGCATCACATCGCCCACCACCGCCACCGTAAGCTTGGTGAAGTCGCGCTTGTAGTGGCGGATGGTGTACATGTCGAGCAGCCCCTGGGTGGGGTGGGCATGCCAGCCGTCGCCGGCGTTGACCACATGCACATGCGGCGCCACGTGCTGCGCGATCAGGTGCGGCGCGCCACTGGCCGAATGCCGCACCACGAACAGGTCGGCCTGCATGGCTGACAGGTTGCTGATGGTGTCGAGCAGGGATTCGCCCTTGCTGGCCGACGAGGCGTTGATGTTCAGGTTGTACACATCGGCGCTCAGGCGCTTGGCGGCAATCTCGAAAGTGGTGCGGGTGCGCGTGGAGTTCTCGAAGAACAGGTTGAACACGCTTTTGCCGCGCAGCAAGGGTACTTTCTTCACATCGCGTTCGGCCAGCGGCACAAATGTTTCCGCGGTATCGAGGATGTGGGTGACGATGTCGCGTGGCAGGCCATCGAGCGTCAGCAGATGGGTCAATTCGCCATTGCGATTGAGCTGGGGGTTACGCATCGGCGGAAGTCTCCAGGGCAAGGGCGAAGCGTTCGCCGTCGCGCGTGAGGTTGATACTGGTATTGGCGGGCACTTCGATGCGCGCGGCGCACAGCTCGGCGGCTACCGGCAGTTGGCGGCCGCCGCGGTCTATCAGAACGGCCAATTGTATCGAGGCCGGACGGCCATAGTCGAAGAGCTCGTTCATGGCGCCGCGGATGGTGCGTCCGGTATAGAGCACATCGTCGACCAGGATCAGGTGCTTGCCTTCGACGTCGAACGGAATGTCGGAGGGCAGCACCTGGTGGTGCAGTCCGATACGGTCGAAATCGTCGCGGTAAAAGCTGATGTTCAGTGCGCCGGGGCGATCGGGCAGCTTCAGGTCGGCGTGCAGGCGCTCGGCCAGCCAGGCGCCGCCTGAATGGATGCCGACCAGATGCACCGAGCCGGGCGGCAGTTTATTGATGGCGGCCTGAACTGCGCGGCACAGTTCGGCATACAACTCTTCGGCGTCGGGTAGGGTTGTCATAGGTGGAATTGGATGTGAATACAACCGGGGCGCCCGCCACGGGAGTGCCCGCCACGGGAAGTGCCGGCGGGAAGCGCCGGGTACGGGGGGCGGCGGGCAGACTTATAACGCATCCAGGTAACGCTGCAAAATCACGGCCGCCGCAAGGGCGTCGTCGGGGCCATTGCGGATTTGCATTTCCTGGGCTTCCAGGCTGGAGTTGCGTTCGTCCTGAAGCGTGACGGCGATGCCGTAGCGGCCGCGCAGTTGGTCTGCGAAGCGCCGGCAGCGACCGGTTGCGGGTTGATCTGAGCCGTCGGTGGCCAGCGCCAGGCCAACGACCACGCGGTCTGGCTGCCATTCGGCAAGCAGGGCCTCGATGCGGGCAAAGCGCGTTTTGACGGGTTCGGTGGCCAGGATTTCCAGTGGCCGGGCCGAGCGGGTAAGGGTATTGCCCAGCGCGACGCCGATGCGTTTGGTACCGAAGTCGAACGCCAACAGGGTTTCTTCGGCGGCTGGCGCGGCGGCAGGCAGCTTGCGGCCGCTGGCCGCAAGCTGGTCAGGCATGGCCCATGTCGCCCGCCAGCATGATGGGATCGATACCCAGCAGCCGCAGGGCGGCCGGATAGCGCTCAGCCGGCGGTACGTCGAAGATGACATGGGCGTCGGCGGACACGGTCAGCCAGGCGTTCTCGGCCATCTCGCTTTCGAGCTGGCCGGCGCCCCAGCCGGCATAGCCCAGGGTAACCAACATCTGGCGCGGGCCGTCGCCATCGGCCACGGCCTGCAGCACATCGCGCGAGGTGGTCAGCGTGAGGCCGCCCACCTGCATGCTGGAGCTGTATTCGCCTGTGGGTGCATGCAACACAAAGCCGCGGTCGGTTTGCACGGGGCCACCGAAAAACACGGGGGTATCCTTGATCGGTGCAATCTCGAGTTTGAGGTCGATGCGTTCGAACAAGGTTTCCAGTGTGAGATCGGTGGGGCGGTTGATGACCAGCCCCAGCGCGCCGCGCGGCGTGTGTTCACAGACATAGATGACCGCGCCGGCAAAGCCGGATTCGGTCATGGAGGGCATGGCAATCAGAAACTGGTTGGACAGGTCGAGAGGTTCTTGCTCGGTCGGTTCAGTCATGGCCGCTCTCCGTTCGGCGGGAATGGGTCAGATTTCCACCATTTCAAAGTCTTCCTTACGTGCCCCGCATTCTGGGCAGACCCAGTTTGGAGGCACATCTTCCCAACGGGTTCCGGGGGGGATGCCTTCATCAGGCACGCCAGCGGCTTCGTCGTAGATCCAGCCACAAATTAGACACATCCAGGTTCGCATGGTTTCCCTGCTAACGTTTTAAACTAGTGTCTACTGGCTTTCCAGAAGACACTACACCCTGTTCCAGGCCAAGACAAGCCGGAACGATTTCAGCATCTTACTAAATATACGTTTTGAATCCCGCTACCACTCCACCTCTCCTTCTTAGTTTTGCGCCTTCCGACCCCAGCGGGGCCGGCGGCGTGCAGGCCGATGTGCTCACTGGCGCCAGTCTTGGCTGCCATGTCCTGACTGTGCTCACGGCCCTGTCCATCCAGGATAGTGCGGGTATGGAAGACGTCCAGGCGCTGGGCCCCGAGTTCATCGACGACCAGGCGCGCTGCCTGCTGGAAGACATGACAGTGAGGGCTTTCAAGGTTGGCGCCTTGTATACCCCCGAATCCGTCAGCGCCGTGGCGCAGATCGTGGCCGACTACCCGGATGTACCGCTAGTGGTTCATCTGGGGGCCGATGCGCCGGAAATCAATGATGCCGAAAGCGAGGAAACCGTCGACGAAACGCTGGCGGCCATGCTCGAGCTGCTGGTGCCCCAGGCGCACATTGTCGTGGTGGATCACCGCCGGCTTGATCACTGGTTCACCGACGACATCCTGCCCAAGGGCGAGGCCGAGAACGCCGTCCAGGCGCTGCTCGCGCTGGGCCCCGATCATGTTTTGGTAACCGGGGTGCCGCATGCCGGCGGCTCGCCGGTGAACGTGCTGGCCGGCGCCAGCCCGCAGGCCGAAGCCTGGTCCTGGCGCCGCCTGCCCGGCACCTACCGCGGCGCCGGCAGCACCCTGTCGGCGGCATTGGCGTCCCTGCTGGCCGGTGGCCTGGAATTGCGCCAGGCCGTGATCGACGCGCAGCAATACACCCGCAGGTCGCTGGAAGCCGGTTTCCAGCCAGGCATGGGGCGCACCTTGCCCGACCGCCTGTTCTGGACGCGGCGCGGCGCCCCGGCCAACGGCGACGACGAAGGAGAAACTACGCCATGAGCGCGCATCTTGATGGTATCCGTGGGGTAACGGGGCTGTATGGCATCACGCCGGAATGGGACGACACCGCGCGCTTGCTGGATGCGGTGGCGCTGGCCGTGCGCGGCGGCATGCAGGCCTTGCAGCTGCGCCGCAAGCTGGCCAGCCCCGAAGTCCTGGCCGAGCAGGCCAGGCTGCTGCGCCAGGCCTGCTCGGCCCATGGCATCGCCTTCATCGTCAACGACAACTGGCGACTGGCGCTGGATGTCGGCGCCGATGGCGTGCACCTGGGGCGCGACGATGCCGATGCGCAAGTCGTGCAGCAGCTGGTTAGCCAGGGCTTGCAGGTCGGGGTATCCTGCTACAACGAACTCGACCGCGTGCGCATGGCGCTCGATGCGGGCGCCAGCAGCGTGGGCATGGGTGCGGTCTACCCTTCGCCCACCAAGCCGGGCGCGGTGCGGGTGTCGCTTGAAACCGTGCGCCAGGCACGGCGTTTGTGCGAGGCGGCCAAGCGCGGCGGCCAGCGCGCCACGGTAGTGGCCATCGGCGGCATCACTCCAGGCAACTCGGCGCCGGTGGCTGCCGCAGGGGCCGATGCCCTGGCGCTGATCAGCGGCCTCTTCGAGGCCCACGATGTCGAGGCCGCGGCGCGGGCGGTAGTCAACGCCATGGCGCCACGCTAGGGTTGCGGCCAGCCGTGACGCGGGTATCCACTTTATTTTTTTGAAGCCATTCCATGACGCTTAACACCGAACTTTTTGAACGTGCCTGCCGCACCATTCCCGGCGGCGTGAACTCGCCCGTGCGGGCTTTCCGTTCGGTGGGCGGTACGCCCCGTTTCATCAAGCGCGCACAGGGTCCCCACGTGTGGGATGCTGAAGACAAGCAGTACATAGACTATGTCGGTTCATGGGGCCCGGCCATCCTTGGCCACGCCCATCCCGATGTGATCCGCGCGGTGCAGGAAGCCGCGGTCGACGGCCTGTCGTTCGGCGCGCCGACCGAAGCCGAGATCGTGCTGGCCGAAACCCTGGTGGCGCGACTGCCTTCGATGGAACAGGTGCGCCTGGTCAGTTCGGGCACCGAAGCCACCATGAGCGCGATCCGGCTGGCCCGCGGCTTTACCGGGCGATCCAAGCTGGTCAAGTTCGAAGGCTGCTACCACGGCCATTCCGACAGCCTGTTGGTCAAGGCCGGCTCGGGCCTGCTCACCTTTGGTAACCCGTCGTCGGCCGGCGTGCCGCCCGAGTTCACGGCGCATACCATCGTGCTGGAATACAACAACCTCGAGGCGGTCGAGGCCGCCTTCGCCAGCATGGGCGACGAGATCGCCTGCATCATCGTCGAGCCGGTGGCCGGCAACATGAACCTGATCCAGCCCAAGGAAGGCTTTCTGCAGGGACTGCGCGAAATCTGCACGCGCTATGGCGCCTTGCTGATTTTCGACGAAGTCATGACCGGTTTTCGGGTCGGGCCGCAGGGCGTACAGGGGCTGCTGGGCATCACGCCCGACCTCACCACGCTGGGCAAGGTCATCGGCGGCGGCATGCCGGTCGGGGCTTTTGGCGGGCGCGCCGATGTCATGGCCCAGATTGCGCCTTTGGGGCCGGTCTACCAGGCCGGAACGCTGTCGGGCAACCCGGTTGCCGTGGCTGCCGGGCTGGCTACGCTCGAACTGATCGCGGCGCCTGGCTTCTACGAACGCCTGGGCCGGCAGACCGCCCGTCTGGCGCAGGGCTTGCGCAGCCGTGCGCAGCTTGCCGGGGTGCCGCTGGCGACCGACTCGGTGGGCGGCATGTTTGGCATGTACTTCAGCGACACCGTGCCCACGACCCTGGGCGAAGCGTCGGCTGGCAATACCCAGGCCTTCAATGCCTTCTTCCATGCCTGCCTGGATCGGGGCGTGTATTTCGCGCCCTCCGCGTTCGAAGCCGGCTTCGTGTCGATCACCCACGACGATGCCATCATCGACCGCACACTGGACGTTGCCGAGGCGGCCCTGCGCACGATCAAATCAGCGTAAGCCTGTTTTTCATCTGTTGTTTATTTCCGATTTTCACAAGGAAGGCCAAAAATGGCTGTGAATCTGCACATTCCCGTCGAAGAGGCGATTTTCCCCGTAGCTGGGGTGGATATCGGCGTGGCCGAAGCCGGTGTGCGCAAGCCCGGTCGACGCGACCTGACGGTGTTTCGCCTGGCCGAGGGCACGACGGTGGCGGGCGTGTTCACGCGCAATCGTTTTCGCGCGGCGCCGGTGCTGGTATGTGAGGAAAACCTGGCCATCCGGGGCAACGGCATTCGGGCGCTGATGATCAATACCGGCAATGCCAACGCCGGCACCGGCGCCCAGGGCATGGCGGCTTGCCGCAGCACATGCGAGGCCCTGGCGGGCTTGCTGCAGCTGCAGCCGCAGCAGATCCTGCCGTTTTCCACGGGTGTCATCCTCGAGCCCCTGCCGGTGGATCGCATCGTGGCGGGCTTGCCGCAGGCGCTGGCCAATGTCGGCGCCAACAACTGGATGAATGCCGCCCACGGCATCATGACCACCGACACCCTGCCCAAGGTCGTCTCGCTGCGCGTGCCCATCGACGGGCATACCGTCACCATCACCGGCATCAGCAAGGGCGCCGGCATGATCCGCCCCAACATGGCCACCATGCTGGGCTTTGTGGCCACCGACGCGGGCATTGCCCAGCCGGTGCTGGACCAGCTGGTGCGCGACGTTGCCGATTGCTCGTTCAACCGCATCACGGTGGACGGCGACACCTCGACCAACGATTCCTTCATCATCGCGGCCACCGGCAAGAGCGAACTGAACATCACCGGGCCCTCGCATGCCGGGTTCGTCACCTTGCGCGCGGCGCTGATCGACGTGGCGCGCGAGCTTGCCCAGAAAATCGTGCGTGACGCCGAAGGCGCCACCAAGTTCATGACGATAGCGGTCGAAGAAGCCGGTACGCGTGAAGAGGCGCTGCTGGTGGCCTATGCGGTGGCGCAGTCGCCGCTGGTCAAGACCGCTTTCTATGCCAGCGACCCCAACCTGGGCCGTATCCTGGCCGCCGTGGGCTATGCCGGTATCGAAGACCTCGACGTGTCCCGGGTGAACCTGTGGCTGGACGATGTCTGGGTGGCTCGCGACGGCGGGCGCAATCCCGACTACCAGGAAGAAGACGGCCAGCGCGTGATGAAGCAGGCTGAAATCCGCGTGCGTATCGCGCTGGGTCGCGGCAAGGTGAAAGACACGGTCTACACCTGCGACTTCTCGCACGAGTATGTCAGCATCAATGCGGATTACCGCTCCTGATCAGAAGGATGTTTCCCAAGTGAGTGCAGCACCCCCCGACCTGGCCGCGCTGATGGCGCAGGCCTCGCGCGTTCTTGCGCAGCTCGAAGCCTGGCTGCCGCCGGCGCCTCCCGCAATCAACTGGCAGGCCCATGCCTACCGCTGGCGTCGTCGCGGTTCGCGCGGCTGGCTCGAGGCGGTGCAGCATGTCGCCCATATCGGGCTGGCCGATCTTCAGCACATCGAGCGCCAGAAAGGCATCATCGAACGCAATACCGTGCAGTTCCTGAATGGCCGGCCGGCCAACAATGTCTTGATGACAGGCGCACGCGGCACCGGCAAGAGCTCGCTGGTGAAGGCCATGCTGGCCGCCCACGGCGACGCCGGCTTGCGCCTGATCGAAGTCGACAAGGCCGACCTGGCCGATCTGTCCGACATCGTGGATATGGTGGCGGCGCGCCCCGAACGCTACATCGTGTTCTGCGACGACCTCTCGTTCGAGGAAGGCGAGGCCGGCTACAAGGCGCTGAAATCGGTGCTGGACGGCTCGATCGCGGCAACGAGTGGCAACGTGCTGATCTATGCCACCTCGAATCGCCGCCACCTGATGCCGGAGTACATGAAAGAAAACCTCCAGGCGCGCCACCAAAGCGATGGTGAAATCCATCCCGGCGAAACCGTGGAAGAAAAAATCTCGCTGTCCGAGCGTTTCGGTGTCTGGCTTTCGTTCTACCCCTTCAAGCAGGACGATTACCTGGATATCGTCCAGCACTGGCTGTCCGAACTGGGCTGCCCGCCGGATGAAATCCAGCGCGCGCGCACCGAGGCCCTGCAATGGACGCTCGAGCGCGGTTCACGCTCGGGCCGGGTGGCGTGGCAGTTTGCCAAGGACTGGGCGGCTCGACATGGCGCTTGAACAGGCGGTGAAGGTGATCGATGTGGCCGCCGGCCTGCTGCTGCGAGCGGACGGCAGCCTGCTGCTGGGCAACCGCCCGGCGGGCAAGCCCTATGAAGGCTGGTGGGAACTGCCTGGTGGCAAGCTTGAACCCGGCGAGACGCCCTTGCAGGCCCTGGCGCGCGAACTGGACGAAGAACTGGGTATCCGGGTAACGCAGGCTACGCCCTGGGTCACGCATGTCCATGCCTACGCCCACGCCACGGTGCGCCTGGTGTTCTGCCGCGTCACTGGCTGGGAAGGCGAACCCAGGGGCCGCGAAGGCCAGCAGTTGCGCTGGGTGGATCCCGCGCTGGCCGTGGAACAGATCGAAGCCGGCCTGGGTGGCGGCCAGTTGTTGCCGGCCACCTTGCCGCCCATGGCCTGGTTGCAGGTTCCCACGACCTACGCCATTGCCGGTGTGTCGGATGCGCAATCGTTCCTGGCGCGGGTCTCGGCTGCGCTCGAGCGTGGCGTGCGCTTGTTCCAGTTTCGCGCACCCGCCTGGCCTCAAGGGCCGGCGGCAGAATCACTGCACGAGATCCTGTGCCGGATGCTCGCGCTGACCCGTGCCGCAGGTGCGCGCGTACTGGTCAACAGCGTGCACCCGGCGCAATGGTGGGGGCAGGCCGACGGCGTGCACCTGCGCAGCACCGAGCTGTCGGCCGCCACCGGCGATCTGCCCGGGCATTGCTGGATAGGGGCATCCGCCCACAATGCCCGCGAACTGGACCAGGCGCGAGCCGCGGGTGCACGTTTTGCCGTGCTGGGCCCGGTGCTGCCAACCGCCAGCCATCCTGATGCCCAGCCCCTGGGATGGACCGCATTTGCCGAGCTTGCCGCGAACGCGGGGCTGCCGGTGTTCGCACTGGGAGGGCAATCGCCAGACATGCTGAAGCAGGCTTTCAGCCATGGCGCGCATGGCATAGCGGGTATCCGCCATCTGTTCGAAGAAGACCAAAACGTTACGTAATATTACCGTCACGTTCGCGGTGCAGAATGCCCTGCTTGGAAGACGAGAAAGGGCGGCGGGCAATGGCGTACTGGAAGAATCTGCGGGTGAGCACTGCCCTGGCCGTGATGCTGGCGGTATTCGTCCTGCTGTTCGCCGTGGCGTGCGCGGGTGGCCTGCGTCTGTTGCAGGACACCAGCGACCGGATAGATCAGCTTGGCCGCGAGCAGGTCGAGCAGGCCAACGCGCTTAGCGACGTCACCGTAGCCTTGCTGCGGGCCCAGACATCGGCTATCGATGCCCGCATCCTGATGGAAAGCGGGCTGGAAGAAGAGCGCGATGCCCGGCTCGCTGAGACCCAGGCGCAGATGGCGCAGGCGCGGCAACGCTTTGCCGATTTTTCCGCTATCTCTGCCGATGATGGCCAGCCCACCGCGGTGGCGACTGCTTACCAGGCCTGGATGCAGGAAGGATTGGAGCCCTGGACGAAAGCCATTGCCGGCTGGAACGGCCTGCAGGCCCAGCAGCTGGAACAAAACCGGGTGATGCCCGATGGCCTGGTATTCCTGGATGCGGTGGCCGCCCTGCAGGATGCGGCCCGGATCCAGGGCGCCGATACCGTGCAGGCTGCCGCAGCTTCGGTGCAGCAGGCGCGCGTGGCGGCGCTGGCGATGCTGCTCGGGGTGATCGCGCTGGCCGTGGTTTTCCGCATTTTTGTCGGTCGCATGGTGCTGGCGCCGCTGGCCGGCGTCGGCCGTCATTTGCAAACCATTGCTTCGGGCAATTTATCGGCGCCTATCGGCAAGGGCGCGCGCAATGAGATCGGGGCGCTGCAAGACCGCCTGCGCGCCATGCAACAGGATCTGCGCAGCATGGTCAGCACGGTGCGCGCCGGCGTTGGCGCCATCGACGAAAGAATGACGGCCATGCAGGCCGACAATGCCCACTTGTCTGCACGTACGCAAGAGCAGGCCGCGTCCCTGGAGCAGACCGCCGCCAGCATGCACGAGCTTGCCGCGGCGGTGCAGTGGAACGCAGAGCACGCCGTGATGGCCGCCACGCAGACCGAAGCCGCCGCGCACACCGCCCGGCGCAGCGGGCTTGCGACCAGCCAGGTGGTGCGATCGATGGATGAGATTGCCCAGCGTTCGCACCGGATCGCCGACATCGTCAAGGTCATGGATGACCTGGCCTTTCAGACCAACCTGCTGTCGCACAATGCCGCCATCGAAGCCGCCCACGCGGGCGAACATGGCAAGGGCTTTGCCGTGGTGGCGGCCGAAGTGCGCCGCCTGGCCCGGCACAGCGCCCAGTCGGCTGCGGAAATCCGCAGCCTGATCCAGTCCGCCGAGACCAGCGTAGGCACGGGAATGAACGATGTGGCGCAGGTGGGCAGCGCGATCGATGGCGTGGTGGCGGCGGTGCAGGACGTCACCGGCTTGATGCGGGAACTGGCCGACGGCGCACAGGAGCAATCGCGTGGGATTGCCCAGGTCAACGCGACCGTGGCGCAATTGGATCAGATGACCCAGGGCAACGCCGTGCTGGTGGATAACGCCGCCAGGACGGCGGCGGTGCTGGCCGAGCAGGCTGCGGCGCTACGCGATGCGGTGGCGGTGTTTCGATTGTCGCCGGCGGCGCCGGATGCCGGCCGGGCAATGCCGGTATCCGGGCAGGTATCCAGGCCGGGTTCGGGCCTGGCAGCGCATGGCTTCAATCAGAAGCTGGTGCACAGTGCCATGTCGAATGGCACGTCGTAGTTCACCGGTTGCGGCTTGCCATGGCCGTCTTGCCCTTGTTCCGAGAAGCGGATGGAAATCGAATACTTGTTGGCGCTGATCTCGGGGAAGATGCGGGAATCGTCTGGCAGGTAGACCCGCAGCAACTGGTACATCTTGCCGTTGGGCGATTGCTGGAAGACGCCGTTGGGCGCGCGTTGCGACGAGGTTTCGCAGTTCTGGCGCAGCAGTTGCAGGGCCAGCACCAGGCCGTTGTAAAGCGGCAGCAAGGGGCTGCACCATTGCTGCAGGTCGCTGGCGCGCTCGGCCAGCGGCCGGTTCTGCCAGGCATAGTAAGACGGCATGTCGAATTCGCAGACGCCGCCAGGAATGACCAGGCGGCTGCGCAGGCTGCCCAGCCATTCGTGCTGGCGCATGGAATCGCTGGGCTTGACCTGGTTGGCCAGCTCGTTGATGACGCCTTGCATGTGGTCGATGGTGGAGTTCAGTACCTCGGCCTGTACCGCCGGGTGCTCGCGCAAGGCCACCAGCGCGATGCGCTGGCGTTCAAGTTCGTGGAGCAGGTCGGTACGGACGTCGGAGCGCCCGGTGGAGCGCGAGATCGCATCGGTGATTTCGAACAGCGTACCCAACGCGGCGTGGTGCGCCCGCGGATCTTCCTGCTGTGTGAAGAAGAACAGCCTTTCGAACTGGTCTTCGAGACGCAACAGGTTACGTACGCGTTCGTTGAAGGGGTATTCGTAGAGAATCACGCCAGTCATTCTGTCCGTAGCAATGTCCGATTGTAGCGAGCATTGGGTGCCTCGACAGCAACAGGATAAAACAAATGAGGAACTAGGCCATAAAGCGCCACGTGACGGATTGTTTTTCAGGCCAGGTGCGGCGCGTGCAGCAGTGTCATCCAGTACGCGTGCATGGCCGCCACGCGTTCGCGCAATTGCGCGGGCGTGGTGGCGCCATCGTTGACGACGACATCGTCCGCCGCGGCCAGCCTGGCCTGGCGGGTGGCCTGCACATCGAGTATGCGCTGGACCGCGTCGGGCGTCAGGCCGCTGCGCAGGCCGACCCGGGCGATCTGGGTGGCCTCGTCGCAGTCCACGACGCAGATGCGATCCACCCGTTCGCGCCAGCGGCCCGATTCCACCAGCAGAGGCACGACGAACACCTGGTACAGGCCCCGGGCTTGCGATGCCTGCAACTGCACTTCGCTGCCTATCATCGGATGCAGGATGCCTTCCAGCCTGGCGCGCGCGCTGCTGTCCTTGAATACCAGGTCGCGCATGGCGGCGCGATCCAGCGCACCCTCGGCATCGATGATGTGCTCGCCAAACAGCGCGCGCAGGGCCGGGATGGCGCTGCCGCCGGGTTGCGTCAGCGAATGCGCGATCAGGTCGGTGTCGATGATGGCTGCGCCCAATTCACCCAATTGGTCGGCGACCCGGGTCTTGCCCGAGCCTATGCCGCCGGTCAGGCCTATGCGTAGCGGCTCACTGGAGGCATAGGGTGCGGTTCGATGTGGCATTCGTATCCTTTTCGGAAAAGGGAAGGAAGTTGCATGATACTCAGGCCAGCCCCGGCCAGAGCAAAGTGACCAGGCCGGCTGCGGCCAGATAGGGGCCAAAGGGCACGGCCTGGCCCCGGCTGGCGCGCTTGCGCAGGATCTGGATGACGCCGATCAGGGCGCCGGCCACCGATGCCAGCAAGACAATGACGGGCAAGGCCTGCCAGCCAAACCAGGCGCCCAGTGCGGCCAGCAGTTTCCAGTCGCCCTGGCCCATGCCTTCTTTGCCCGTGACCAGGCGAAACCCGGTGGCTACCAGCCACAGCGAGACATAGCCGGCCACCGCGCCGATCACAGCATCGGCCAGGGGCACGAAACCGCTGGTGCCCAGGTTGAGCAACAGGCCGGCCCACAGCAAGGGCTGCGTGAGGGAGTCGGGCAGCAGCATGGTGCGCGCGTCTATCATGGCAAGGGCGACGATGGCCGCGCAAAACCCCATGGCGGCCAGGGCGGTGACGCCAGGTCCGAACCGTAGGGCGCAAGCCGCGAACAGGATGCCGGTGGCGATTTCCGTCAGCGGGTACTGCCAAGAAACCGGGGCCTTGCAATGCGCGCAGCGTGCCCGCAGCCACAGCCAGCTGGCAACCGGAATGAGCTCGTACCAGGCCAGTGTGTGCCGGCATTCGGGGCAGTGCGACCGGGGCCATGCCAGGTTGTAGCGAGGGCGCGCAGGCGCCGGTTGGCCATGGATTTCGGCACAGGCGTCTTGCCAGGCGTGTTCCATCATGACCGGCAGACGGGCGATGACCACATTGAGAAAACTGCCCACGACCAGCCCCAGCAGGCCCGCGAGCGGCAACCACCATAAATCAGCGCTATACGCGAGTGTCACAGAGTATGATTCCATCGGACGAGACAATACTATGGAGCTGCCCTCATGTCCGCGTTGATGCGTCAAAAAATGCCAGCATTGCGCGCCCTCGCGGGTGGCGCGCTACTTCTGAGCCTGGTCGCTTGCGAGCATTACATGCCCAATTCCCGGCCCGATCGCGATAGTACCGAGGCCATTACCCGTGCCCAATCCGAACGGCTGCAAGCCAGCGGTGTCGGCCGGGTCATGGCGCCTTCGCAGATCCGGATCCCCACGGGCTTTCGGCAAGCCGAAGACGGCGAGTGCCGCGAATGGCTGGATACGTGCTGGGAAAAAGAGGCGGGGCAGGCGCCTGCCGCCAGCCAGGCCGGGGTTCCCGAGCTGGTCCGGCTGTCGCGTCCGGCCGACACGCAAACCTTCCGCGGCATGCTGCCATGCCTGGAGGACACCATGGATTGCCGGGGACAGCATGCCGTCCTTTCCCTGTCGGCCAATCGCAGCTGGCATGCCCGCGTCAATAGCGTAGGGGCCGACGGCAAGGCGGGCGCAGCGTCCCAGTTGCAGGGCTGTTGGGCGCGTGGTTCGCAAGATCCGCGGCAGCTCATGCTGTACCTGGCAAGCGGCAAGCTCCTGACCGAACTGCAGGCCGCTTCCAGCAACAACCTGGTGGTGGTCAATTCCAGCGAGCATGCCAACAGCCTGCGCTACACCCTGACGCGCCAGCCCGAGGCCGATACCGCATCGACGATACCGGTGGTGGCGTGCCCGGCGCCGTGATCCTCCATTCGCCATGAAGAATGGCCGATGCCAAGCCTTGTACGGCGTGGCATCGGCCAAAAAGTGTCGAGGGGCAATAGGTGAGCGTCAATTTCAACTTGCCTGCTGCCTTCTGACTTAATGGAATAGCCGAAAACTCGGCCATTCAGCGCCTTGCGCTTCCACTGCATCCGCATCGGCACGCGGGCCAATCCGCGAGCCTCCAAGCAATACACGCTCCTGGTGCACACGCATTATCGGCATGCGCTTGCCTGATCGGCGGGCGACTGTCGCATGTGTGCGAAGACCCGCATGGGTTTCGCCTCTTTTTTGCCTATCCAGGGAATAAAACCTCGGCACATGACGTCTGCCCTTATGACAGCCGTCGCAGCGGCACGTCCAAGATCCGAATCGACAAACCTGAGTGGAGTCCACATGACCAAGACGACTATCCTTGCCCCCCTTGCCGCAGCCCTGATTTTCGCCTTTGCCGCCAGCAGCGCTCAGGCCGCGCCGGTTGACGATGCGCGTGCCCATTTCCAGGCGGTTGCCGCCGGCGACATTGCCAAGGTGATGCAATCGTACGGCGGTGGAGCGCAGTTCCAGTGGGTGGGAGGGCCGCTCGATGGCGCCTACAGCGATCCCGCAGCTATCCGCGGCGTGTGGAGCAAGTTCTTTTCCTCCCAGGGGCCGTTGAAGTTGAGCGTTGGTGCGATCGAGGAGTCGGCCAACCCCAAGGGGGCGACCGTATCCGCAAACGTACTGTTCGAGGGTAAGGCGCCGATCAAGGTGCGGTATGTGCTGACTTTTCGCGAGGGGAAGATTGTCAATGAGGTCTGGCAGATCGACCCCAAGCTGACTATCGCATCCACTCGCTGACCACGGCGAACTCGGCCATGCCCGCACAGACTGGAACAGGGTTAATGGATTGGGTGCCGCGTTTGAGGCGGTACGCCCGTGCCCTGGTGCGCCATCCTGAAGATGCGGATGACCTGGTGCAGGAAACGCTGGAACGCGCATGGGCGAAAGGGAGCCATTGGCCGCAAATCCTGGACATGCGCGCGTGGCTGTTCGCTCTTATGCACAACCTGTATGTTGATCGGGTTCGGCGTCCGCAAGTGGAAACGGTGGACTGGGATGACGAAGCAACGGGCCGGCTCGCCACGCCCCCCACGCACGATGCCAATTTGCATTTGATGGATCTGGAAGCTGCGCTTGCGCAGCTTCCAGCCGATCAGAAGGAAGTGGTTCTTCTTGTTGCGTTGGAAGAGATGAGCTACTCGGAAGTTGCAGCCACCCTGGGCATCCCCATCGGGACGGTCATGTCGAGGCTTTCGCGCGGGCGCGAACGATTGCGGGTGCTGATGGAAGGTGGCAGCCCTCGTCAGCGGCATATGAAGGTCGTGAAGTGAGTACCGATGCCATGAATACAGGTTCCCCAATCACAGAAAACGATCTGCACGCGTTGGTCGATGGCCTTCTTGAGGAAAGTCGAGCGCGTGAAGTCGAGGCTTATCTGGATGCACATCCAGACGCGGCGCGCCGCGTGAATGCCTGGAAATCACAACGCCGGGAATTGCATAGGCTGTACTCGCCGGTAATGAGCGAGAAGATCCCCAGGAGGCTGCGACAGCTGGAACCACAGGCACGCAGCAGCCCGGCGTGGCCGGTTTGGCGCATCGCCGCGAGCGTTCTCATTGCCTTGGTAGGGGGCATGGCTGGTTGGGGACTTCGCGGGCAGATAAGCGACACCTCAACGCTTGCAGTCGCCCCGCCCACAATCGCCGAGTCGTTTGTTCAGCGCGCAGCGATAGCGCACGCCGTCTATGTGCCGGACCAGCGTCGCCCTGTTGAAATCAGCGCTGCGCACGAAGATCAGCTCGTCACATGGCTATCCAAGCGCATGGGAGCGCGGATGAGTCCTCCCAGCCTTCAAGCCTTGGGCTACAAATTGGAAGGGGGGCGCCTGTTGCCTGGAGGTCAAGGACCTGTCGCGCAATTCATGTACGAAGATGCCTCCGGCATGCGCTTGACCCTGTATGTCACCAATGAAGGTGGCGCAGCCCCTGCCGAGCCGAGAACAGGCAGGCTCTTGCCCGCTGGCAACACAGCCTTCCAGTTTGCGCAGGACGGCGCAGTCAATGTCTTCTACTGGATTGATGGGGCATTTGGCTATGCCCTTTCTTCGTATGCCGGCCGCACCGAGTTGGCCCGGGTATCGGCCGAGGTTTATCGCCAACTCGAGCAGGGTCGCCAGTAGTCATCCGCGGCCCCGCACTCTACTGTATTCACAAGGAGTTATTGATATGAAATTGCACAGCTTTAACGTGCCGGCACGCTTGAGAAATGGGTTGGCAGGCATGGCGCTTTTTGCCGTCACCTTGGGTGGGGCACTCGCTCAGCCGGCAACGATACATGTCTACGGTCCGGGTGGGCCTGCACCCGCCATGAAGGAGGCCGCTCAAGCCTACGCAAAAAGCCAAGGCGTCGAAGTCGATGTCGTGGCCGGCCCAACGGCCCAGTGGCTCGACAAGGCACGGGAAGATGCGGATATCGTGTTCAGTGGCGCCGAGAACATGATGAGCGACTTCGCCAAGGCCTTGCCCGGTGCGTTCGACCTGAAAGAGGCGGAACCGCTGTATATGCGGCCGGTCGCGATCCTCGTTCGTCCTGGCAACCCCAAGGGCATCAAAGGATTCCAGGATTTGCTGCGGCCCGGCATCAAGGTCCTGGCCGTGGCAGGTGCCGGGCAGACCGGGGTGTGGGAGGATGTCGCGGGCCGTACAGGGGATATAGAGACGCTCAAGGCTTTCCGACGGAACCTCGTTTTGCCGGAGGCAGGCAATAGCGCCATGGCTCGGCAGCAATGGGTCGAGCAAACTGAGATCGATGCGTGGCTGATCTGGAACATCTGGCAGGTGGCGAATGCGCAACTGGCAGAGCAAGTGCCGGTTGAAGAGCCTTACCGCATCTACCGTGATGTCGGTGTTGTGCTCACGAACAAGGGAAAGGACGTGCCCCAGGCCAAGAGCTTCGTCGATTTTTTGAAGTCTAGTGAAGGCCAGCGCATCTTTGCCAAGTGGGGATGGGAGACCGGAGCGTCAACACCTCGATAGGTCGAGTTGAGTGAAGGCCAGCGACTCCCTGAGATCAGTGCTTCTTGCCTGCGTAGTGGATGTGGCTTTGGCCGCTTGCGCCTGAATAAAAGCCCGGCAAGCCAGGCTTTTATTCAGGCCAGCCCTGCCGACTGACAGGGCTAATTGGGGTCAGGCCACGGTTTTCAATCAGGAAAACGTGGCCTGACCCCGGTTTTTATACGCGTTCGAAAATCGCGGCAATGCCCTGGCCGCCGCCTATGCACATGGTAACCAGTGCGTAGCGGCCCTGGATGCGCTGCAGTTCATACAGGGCCTTGATGGTGATCAGCGCACCGGTGGCCCCGATGGGGTGGCCGATGGAAATGCCGCTGCCGTTGGGGTTGACCTTTGCCGGATCCAGCTTGAGTTCGCGGGTGACGGCGCAGGCCTGGGCGGCGAAGGCTTCGTTGGCCTCGATGACATCGAGGTCGTCGGCCTTCAGGCCGGCACGCTGCAAGGCCAGTTGCGTAGCCGGTACCGGGCCGATGCCCATGATGGTGGGCTCGACGCCGGCATGGGCGTAGGCTACCAGCCGGCCCAGGGGCTTGGCGCCGCGTTGCTCGGCGGTCTTGCCGTCCATCAGCAGCACGGCGGCGGCGGCATCGTTCAGGCCCGACGCGTTGCCGGCCGTGACCGTGCCGTTTTCCTTGGCGAAAACCGGCTTGAGCTTGGCCAGGCTTTCCAGCGTGATGTCCGAGCGCACATGCTCGTCAGTGTCGAATACCACGTCGCCCTTGCGGCTTTTCAGGGTAACCGGCAGGATCTGGTCCTTGAAGTAGCCGGCAGCCTGGGCCGCGGCTGCGCGCCGGTGCGATTCGAAAGCCAGTTTGTCCTGGTCGTCGCGCGAGATGCCGAACTGCTTGGCGATGTTCTCGGCGGTGACGCCCATGTGGATGGTGTGGAAGGGGTCGTGCAGGGCGCCCAGCATCATGTCCAGCAGCTTGGCGTCGCCCATGCGGGCGCCCCAGCGTGCGTTCTGCGAAATATAGGGGGCCCGGCTCATGCTTTCGGCGCCGCCGCCGATGGCGATGTTGGCGTCGCCCAGCATGATGGATTGCGCAGCCGACACGATGGCCTGCAGGCCCGAGCCGCACAGGCGGTTGACGGTTAGGGCGGGTGCGTCTTTCGATACGCCGCCTTCCAGCGCCGCCACGCGCGACAGGTACATGTCGCGGGGTTCGGTCTGGATGACGTTGCCGAACACGACGTGCTGGACATCGTCGCCGCTGACGCCGGCGCGGGCCAGGGTTTCTTTGACGACCAGGGCGCCCATCTGCGTGGGACTCAGGTCTTTCAGGCTGCCGCCGAAATCGCCAACGGCAGTACGGGTGCCGGCTACTACGAATACGTCGCGCATGGTGTTTCCTCCGTGTACTTGATTGATTTGCGTATTGACCTGCTTGCCGGCGCGCGTATCAGTAGCGCTCGCCGGCTTCGTTTTCGTTCACGATGCGCACGTACAGGGCGTGCCGCGCGGGCGTGATGGTGGTTCCCAGCGCCTGCAATACCGCACAGCCCGGTTCGTGGCGATGCGTGCAGTTGTAGAAGCGGCAATGCGATGCATGTTCGGCAAACTCGGGAAAGCCGCGCTCTACGTCTTCACGTGAAAGATGCTGCAGTCCGAAACCCTGGAAGCCCGGCGAATCGATGAGATGGCCGGGCGCAAGATCGGGGGCAGACACAGGTAGATGATACAACCGCGTGCTGGTGGTGGTGTGCCGCCCGGTTCCCAGGGCTATCGAGTGCTCGCGCGTGGCGGCGTCCGCACCCGGCACCAACACATTGAGCAAGGTGGATTTGCCCATGCCGCTCTGGCCGAACAGCAGGCTGGTCTTGCCCGCCAGCCAGGGTTCCAGCGTGGCGCGGGTTGCGCCCGGATCCAGGGCCGACAGCTCGACGATGGGTACGTCCAGCCCGGCCAGGGTGGACAGGCGCTCGCGCGCCCGCGCCAGCAGGGCGCTGCGGTCGGTTTTGTTCAGCAGGATGACCGGCGGGATGCCGGCGCTCCAGGCGCCGGCCAGCGAGCGTCCGACGAGATCCTCGGAAAACTCGGGTTCGGTGGCCACCACCAGCAACAGTTGGTCGACATTGGCGGCAAACTGCTTGCTGCGCTGCTGGTCGCTGCGAAACAGCAGGTTGCGCCGGGGCTCGATGGATTCGATCGCGCCTTCGGCGCTGCCCTGCAGGCTGATGTTGACGTGGTCGCCAACGGCGGCGGCGCCCTTCTTGCCCCTGGGGTAGCACTGGCGGGTCGTGCCATCTTCGAATTCAACCGTGTAGTGGCGGCCAAAAGCCGCCACGACCAGTCCGCGATGGGTGCCGCTCACGAACCGAACACCGCGTCTACCTTGGCCGCACAAATGAAGTCGTTCATCGAAATGCCTTTGGCCGAGTGAGTATCGAACGCCACCGACACCCGGTTGTAGGTGACGGTGAGTTCGGGGTGGTGGTCTTCGCGGTGGATGACCCATGCCATGGCGTTCACGAACGCCATGGTTTCGTAGTAATTGCCGAAAGAGTAGGTGCGATGCAGGGCGCCGTTGTGATGGCGCCAGTGCGGCAGCGCCTGCAATTGGGCGGCGATAGCCTCGGCGGACAGGGCATCGTCTTCGGTCATGTGCCGGCAGCGGCCGGCCAGCAGTTCCGTTTGTGGCACGGGAGTATGGTCGTTCATGTCGGGCTCCGGTTGAGATGGCCGATGCGTATGGCGGCCGGCGGATGGCTATCGTAGAACGCCGAATGGGTCGGATCGGGCGTCAGGGTGGCGGCGTTGTCGTCGTACAGCTTGACCAGCGCCGAGACCAGGCGGGAGGCTTCTGTCTGGCTGGCGGCGAAGCTGTCGGCCTGGAACTCGTCGCGGCGCGAATACCAGCTGGAAATGGGCGTGAACAGGAAGGTGAATACCGGCATGACCAGAAAGAACAGCACCAGCGCCAGGCCATTGCTGGGCCCCATCAGGTTGGGGTCCACTCCCAACCCGGTGTAGAACCACGAACGTTGCGCCAGCCAGCCCAGCAGGGCCAGAAAGCCCAGCGACATTGCAAAGCTCAGCACGATGCGGCGCAGGATATGGCGATGCTTGAAGTGTCCGAGTTCGTGGGCCAGCACGGCTTCGATCTCATCGGCGTTCAGGCGCGACAGCAGCG
This sequence comes from Verticiella sediminum, assembly GCA_040392445.1. Classification (GTDB taxonomy): domain Bacteria; phylum Pseudomonadota; class Gammaproteobacteria; order Burkholderiales; family Burkholderiaceae_B; genus Verticiella; species Verticiella sediminum_A. Next base: position 53,372 of record JBEBVZ010000002.1, on the reverse strand, counting down.
TATCGAAAAAGACGATGCGCTTGGCTTTGCCAAAGCCGGTGAAGTAGGCGTTGCCATGCGCCGAGCGCTTGGAGCCGTCCATGACGAACAAGCCGTTGAGCGAGAAGCCGCAGCGCTGGGTCAGGGCGTTGATGCGAGCGGTGAGTTCGGCGTCGGCCAGCGGGGTGAACTTGTTGAAGAGAGGGGCAATGACCGTGGGAAAGAGCCACAAGATGGCCAGGTTGAATATCGCCCAGACCACCCAGGCCCACACCCACCATAGCGTGCCGGCGCTTTGCATCAGCCACAGCACCACCGCCACCAGGGGCAGGCCCAATACGGTGCCCACCACGATGCCCTTGAGCGTATCGGCCACGAACAGCTTGAAGCTCATGCGATTGAAGCCGAACTTGGCCTCCAGGCGGAACTGGCGCCACAAGGTGAAGGGCAGACCGAGCGCACCCAGGATCACAGTGACCGCGGCAATCAGCGCGAGCTGGCGCACGATGTCGCCGCCGGGCAGGGTGTAGCTCCATTCGGCCAGCCACTGCAGGCCACCCATGAGCGTGAGAACGATCAAGACCGCCGCGTCGACAATGGTTTCGATTATGCTCAACCGTACGCGCGCCACGGTGTAGTCGGCGGCGCGCTGGTGGCTGGTCAGGCTGATCCTGTGTGCGAATACCTCGGGCACCGCGCCGCGATGGCGCACCACGTGCCGGATCTGGCGCGTCGCCAACCACAGGCGCGTCATGACACCTAAAGTGAGAACCGTGACGAACAACAGAGTGAATGCCATGTAGGTACCAGGAAAAAGAATGGCGGTATGCGAAAATTCCAGGCTTTACCGCAACATCCGGAGCACAAATTATATGGCCCTCAATGAAAACCATCTGGTCTGGCTGGACATGGAAATGACCGGCCTGGATCCAGAGCGCGAGCGTATCATCGAGGTTGCCGTCGTGGTTACCGACGCCCACCTTGAATTGATCGCCGAAGGGCCGGTGTTGGTGGTGCATCAGCCCGATTCTCTGCTTGACGCCATGGATAACTGGAACCGCTCCACGCATGGCAAGAGCGGCCTGATCGAGAAGGTCAAGGCGTCCACCCTTACCGAGGCCCAGGCCGAAGAGCAGTTGCTGGCTTTCCTGAAGCAGCATGTGCCCGCCGGAAAGTCGCCCATGTGCGGCAACACCATCGGGCAGGATCGACGCTTCATGGTGCGCTACATGCCCCAGCTCGAAGCCTATTTCCATTATCGCAACCTGGACGTCAGCACGCTCAAGGAACTGGCGCGGCGCTGGAAGCCCGAGGTCTACAAGGGTTTCGCCAAGCATTCGCGCCACGAGGCCCTGGCCGATATCTACGAGTCGATAGACGAGATGAAGTACTACCGCGAACACTTCATCAAGCTATAGGCGCGTCAGGCCGGCGTGCGCTGCGCCAACGGCGCGCGCGCGTGGCGGCCGGATGCCTGGCGCATCACATACCAATACACCGGCTGCAGCAGCACCAGCGACAGCAGCAGGCCCAGGGTAGCCATGGTCCACAGGGATGCCGCACCCGATGGGGCCAGGGGCGCCAGCTTCGCCAGCAGCGGATCCAGCGTGCCGGCCCCGGGGCCGAAAGCCATGAACCAGCCGCCAGTCAGCCCAATGCCCCCCAGTGCAACGATCTGCACCAACATGGGCGCCAGCGCGATCTTGTAGGCCCGCAGCAGGTAGACCGTCATGGTCTGCGCCGAATCGGCCACATGGAACCACGGCAGGATGGCGAACAAGGAAATGGCCAATGCGGCGACTTCGGCGTTGCTGGTATAGGCGTGGGCAATGGCGGACTTGCTGACCAGCAGCAGCGTTACTGTCAGCAGCGCGGCTCCCAGCGCCAGCAGCATGCCGACCTGGCCGATGCGGCGGGCCTGCTGCCAGGCACCCGCGCCGACCGCCTGCGCGGTCTGGGCGGACGATGCCAGGCCGATGGCCATGGGTGCCATGTAGCACAGGGCCGCCAGGTTGGAGGTGATCTGGTGGGCGCCGGTGACCAGCATGCCTTCGCGCGCCACGATCAGCGCCATGAAGGTGAAGGACAGGACTTCGATCAAATAGGAGCCGCCCATGGGCAGGCCCAGTCGCAGCAGCTCTTTGAGCGCGGGCCAATCCGGGCGACGCATGCGCAGGCCCAGGGGGGCATAGTAGCTGTTGCGCCGCACGATCAGCAGGCCCACGATCACGCTGATCCAGAACACCAGCGCGGTGGAGATGCCGGCACCCACCGCACCCAACGCCGGCAAGCCAAACTTGCCATAGATCAGCAGCCAGTTGAAGAAGGCCTTGAGAAAGACGCCCGCCAGGTTGATGGTCATCACGACCTTGGGGCGCGAAACCGCCGTGCACAAGGCGTACACGGTACGAAACACCAGCGCGGCAGGCAGGGCAAACACCAGGGCGGTCAGGTAGCCCTCGATACGGCTGCGCACCACCGGATCGACATTGCCGGACAGCGCCAGCCAGGGATCGGGGAACAGCAGGAAAATGCCGCCTACGACCGACAGGCCCAGGGCCAGCCAGACACCCTGGGCCCAGGCAAAGCCGGCTTCCAGCAGGCGGCCAGCGCCAAAGTGCTGCGCCATGATGGGAATCAGCGCATGCACGACCCCCATCAGCCCGACGAAAATCGTAATGTAGATCGAAGCCGCCAGCGCCATCGCGGCCAGGTCGGCTGGCGAAGCATGCCCGGTCATCGCGGTATCGAGAACACCAAAGGCAATGCCGGCCCATTGGCCGACAAGTATCGGCCAGGCCTGCTGCAGCAGCAGGCGCAAGGTGGCCCAGAACGACATGGCCTGCGTTGAAGCGTTCATCGTGATGCGGTTCCTTGCAAGGCCAGAAACCGGCGCATCGCGCCACTGGCCTAGTTGGTGGTCGGGCTGACTCGCAGCAGGCGGTAGTATTCCTGGCGGTCGCCAGGGCGTGCGCCTTGCCACAGTATTTCGGTATCTGCCGGCAAGGGCGTGGGCGGCCCTACGTTCCGGTTGGTTTGTTCAAGCACCAGCGGGCAGCGCGGATCGAAGCTGAACACCAGGCCTTCGAGCACCGCCAGTGATGCTCTTTGGGCCATGGCCAGATTGCGTGTGCGCACGCAGGCCCCGCCGCCTTGCGTTTTCAGGGTCTGGTCGATGGCCGTGGCGACCGGGCGATAGCTGCGGGCATAGTCGATGGACGGCAGCCACAAGGCATTGAGCAATATCCAGCTGACGAGCACGCCGCCGGCCGAGAGCATGGAACCGCGCCACAGTGCGGCGGGTTGCACGCGCATGCGCCAGGTGATCAGGGCAACCCAGGCGGCCGTGGCGGCCGCGCCGATCAGGAAGGCCCAGAACCGGAATTCAAGGTGAAAGGATGGCGTCTGCCTGTCGATATTGCGTGCGATCTGCGCCGGCCAGCCCGTCATTGCCGTGCTCCAGCCGAACCACACCAGGAAAGCGGCGACCGAAAAAGCCATAACGGCAAACCAGTCCAGGGTGTTGACCTGTCCGCGCCGCAAGGTGGGCAGGGCCAAGGCGCTCAGCATGGCGGCGGGCACGACCAGGGACAGCAGTTCCGGTTCGCCGGGGCGCCGGATGCCCAGCAACACGGCCAGGGCCGCCAGGGCCATGGTCAAAGGCAATAGCAGGTGGGGTGCGCGGTACCAGCCGCGCCAGCGCCATAGCGCCAGGGCGGCCAGGGGCCATAGCGGCCACAGGAACCAGGGCGCGTTGCGCAGCACGCTGTTGGCGCCGGAAAGCGTCAACTGGCCGAAAAAGTCGGCATGCCAGGCCATCCAGCCTTGCATCCAGTAGGAATTGGCCTGCGCCGCGGGTATCCACCATGCTGCAATCAGCAAGCCTGCAAGCGGCAGCGCCAACGTGATCGCGGCTTTGGCGGCGTGGCGCCAGGGTGGCGCGCACAGGACGAAAGGCAGCGCGACCAGCACCGGGGCCAGAGATGCGGCACCCCGGGTCAGAAAGGCGCCGGCCAGTGCCAGGCCCAGCGAAAACGCGCCCAGCCAGGGGCGATCGAGCATGCGGGCCAGGGAATAGAACGCCAGCGCCTGGCAGGCCAAGGCGGCCGGTACGGCCGAGGTTTCGTGGCTGCGCCAGGTCAGGCCCAGAGTGGCGATCAGCAGCAGCAGCGCAGCGTCGGCCAGCATGCGGCCGTAATCGTGCTCGCTGGGTTGGCCGCCGAAAGGCAGCGCCAGGGGTTGGGCTTCGGCGCGGCGTCCCAGCAAATAGGTGCCATACCAGAGCGAGCTTGCGGTAATGCCGAACCACAGCAGGTTAGGTAGTCGCCCGGCTGCGATATCGCCTGTAAGCGGGCCGAAAAACAGCATGCTCAGTGCGCCGGCCCACATGCCGAGAGGGCCGTTGTGCGCCGCCGTGACGCCAGCCACCTGCGGCAGCAGCCAGGCTTCGCCACCCATATGCATGGCGCTCCACATCTGGGCCAGGCCGATGACGTCGTCGGTTTTCCAGGGGTCGCGCAGGAATAGCCCGAACACGATATAGACCAGGCATATCCCCAAAAGCATCGAGCGCGAGAGCTTGGCTGCGGCGGGAGCCGTCAGCCGGGCGGGAGTAGCGCGGGATGCGAAAGGGTAGGTCGACACGGGTTTCCTGGAAATGCGAATGCGAATGCGCTGCTATGCACAGCCAAGGCGCATTATGAAACACAAAAGGCAGCCGGATGGCTGCCTTTTGTGCCGCGACAGGGATAGTCCGGTGCCGCAGCGTGCCGGCGGTGACTATCCTTTGCCCTGGAGTGCAATGCGAGCCCGGGGGCGTTTGCCATCCGGGCGGGCAGTCACTCGAATTACTTGCTGACTTGGGTGCCAGTGGTGCGTGCGAAACGGGCGCGGAATTTTTCCACACGGCCGGTCTCGACGATGCGGGTTTGCGCGCCGGTGTAGAAGGGGTGCGATTCCGAGGTTACGTCGCACTTGAAGAGCGGATAGGTCTTGCCGTCCATCTCGATGGTGTCGCGCGTTTGCACGGTAGACCGGGTGATGAACTTGGTGCCGGTTTGCACATCGGCGAAGACGACTTCGCGGTATGCGGGGTGAATGCCTTCTTTCATGGCGGTAATCCTTGGTGTCTTTTCTGGGGTGTCGAGGCTGCTTGCCGCACGCCGGGCCAAAAGAGCGCAAGGCGGCCGAGTGCGTCGGAAACATTCAATTATGGCCTGAAAACGCGACCTTGGCAATTCACCTGTGGCCAGATAACCACTTAGCCAGCCGGGATCGAATCGTTTTCAGATGCCGCGCGGCGGTGCCGACGCGGCCAGATGCTCTGTTAGCCGCGTAAGGGCGGTTGCACAGGATTCCGAGATTTTAAGCGATATTAGCTCGTCGCCGCGCGTGATGCCAAGATTGATCGCGGCGACGGGGCGGCTGGACTGCGCCGCGGCCCGCACAAAGCGCAGCCCTGAGAGCACCATCAACGATGAACCCACCACCAGGATGGCATCACTGGATTCCAAGGCATCGAAAGCCTGTTGCACTCGGGCGCGCGGCACATTTTCGCCAAAGAAAACCACGTCGGGCTTCAAGGTGCCGCCGCATTGCGGACACTCCGGTACCTGGAAGTCCCCGAAGTCGACGCCGTTCAGGTCGGCATCGCCGTCGGGCGCCTGTTGCGCGTCGAGCGCTGCCCAGCGTGGGTTGGCGGCGACCAGGGTTTGCTGGTGCTGTGCCCGGCCAACCCGATAGGCGCAGCCCAGGCAGCGCACCTGATCGATCCGCCCATGCAGGTCGATAACCCGGCGCTGGCCGGCAGCCTGGTGCAGGCCATCCACGTTCTGGGTGACCAGCATGTGGATGCGTCCCTGGGCTTCCAGCGCGCTCAGGGCGAGATGGGCGGGATTGGGCGCGGCGCGGCCGAAATGCCGCCAGCCGATCAGGCTGCGTGCCCAGTACCGCTGCCTGACAGCGTGCTGTCCGATGAAGGACTGATAGTCCACCGGAGGCGATCGTTTCCAGGCGCCGTCAGGGTTGCGGTAGTCGGGAATCCCCGAGTCCGTGCTGCACCCCGCGCCGGTCAGGACGAACAGCCTGGGGTGGCGCAAAACAAACTCGGCAAGGGCGGCAGACATGGCGACAAGGCTGGAGCGAGATATGGACAGGCTCCCAGCTTAAATCACATTGAAGCGGTGCGTCGCGCCGCGCTCGGCCTGGCCCACCGGACCGTGCTTCCCGTCCGGGTAGCCCTGCATGGGTGCAGCCGGGGGAGTGGTGCGCGACGAGTCGATCAGCCTGGATACGGGTACCGGGAATGACAAAGGCCGTCGCGTTTGCGTGACGGCCTTTGGATCGTGCGTGGACGGCTCGCGCCGCCTACTGTCTTTCTGTTTATTGTGTCGTGGTGCTGCTCGAGCCCGAGCTGCCGCCCATGGTGCCTGAGCCGCTACCCATGCTGCCGGTGGACGGCGCGGTGTTTTCCGGTGCCGGGGAGGGCATGGTTACGCTGTTGTCGGTGCTGGAGGCGCCCGGAGCGGAAGCCGTTTCATTGCCCTTGTCGCAGGCAGCCAAGGCAGCGGCAGCGGAGAGAGCTGCGGCGATAATAAGAGTGCGCTTCATGATGTACCTCCTTGTCGTGATTTTCAGCTGCATTCATCTTATCAAGTTGAAAGGCTCGATTCCTGTTTTTGTAAGAATGACGTAAGTTTTTATTGTGTTCTGCCGTAACGGGGGAATGCTCCTGACTTATCTATTCGCTTACCGGCAAAACATTAAAAAGCCCTTGGAAACAAGGGCTTTTCATCAAATCTTTGCCAAGCGGCGGCAAACTTCGGCACGATAACTTGAAACAGTTTGAGCGATTTAGTCAGCTTGCCGCCGTGCTTGCTGGTGCGTTATCGGCCTTATTCCCCGCAATACCGGATCCAGCCGGCATCCAGCCAGTCCTGAAGCAGTTCGGATTCGGGCCCGGTGGGCTTGCTGCCGGCGCAGGGCAGGCGCCGCTGGTCTGCCAGCGTGCGCAGCACGCGGCTCAGTGGCTCATCCACAGGTTCGCCATTGATGAACAGGCGTTTGCCTGTGTACAGCATGCGGGTGCGTCTATCCAGTTCGAGGCAACCCGTCAGCGGCCAGTCATCAGCCAGATCGGGTAGCTCGGCCTCATCCGGCACATCAAACACCACTCCCGGCTTGGGTTCGGTCAGGTAGGCGCCCAGAAAGCGGCCCGCCAGCGCCCGATCAAAGCGCACGGCCTGCAAGGTTTTCAGGGCTTCGTCGATGAGCCCCTCGGGGATTGCCGCGGCGGCGGCCACTGCCGGCTGGCCGGGATCCCGGTACAAGGTTTGCAGGCGCTGGCTGCGGGGGCTTTCCATCAGGGTATCGGCGGCGGTTTCCAGCATGCCCCGGGCCAGTTCGGCCAGGCTGGGAGAACGAAAGCCAATCGAGATGGTCATGCAGTCATCACCTTCGGCGATGCCGTCGTGCGCCATATGCGGCGGCAGATACAGCATATCGCCGGGCTCGAGCACGAACTCTTCTTCGGGCTGGAAGTTGCTCAGGATTTTCAGCGGCGCGTCCGGATCCAGATCGAGGTTTTTCTGGCTGCCGATGCGCCAGCGCCGCCTGCCCGCGGCCTGCAGCAGGAAAACGTCGTAGCTGTCGAAGTGCGGCCCCACGCCGCCGCCGTCGCCGGCGATGCTGATCATGGCGTCGTCCAGGCGGGCGTCGGGAATGAAGCGAAACTGATGCAACAGTGTGGCCATGGCGTCGTCGTGCAGGTCGACTCCCTGTACCAGCAAGGTCCAGCCCGTTTCCTTGGCGCGCGGCAGGCGGGCGAAGGGGCCGGATTCCATTTGCCAGGCATCGTCTTCGCGCCAGATCAGGCGGGATTCGACATCGTCGCGGCGCGCGAGCTTGCGCACCTGGGCTATCTTCAGCGGCGCGACGAAGTTCGGAAAGGCCTGGCGGATCAGCAGGTGCTTGCGCTGCCAATGGCCTTGCATGAAAGCGTTGGGTGACAGGCCGCCAAGCATGGCGGTTGGGCGATCGAGTTTCATCACGTGCTTTCGGAAAGGAGTGCCTTCAGGCGGTACAGGGCGGCCAGCGCATCGCGCGGGGTCAGGGCATCGGGGTCTATCTCGGCCAATGCGGTTTCCAAGGGATGGGGAACGTCGGGTTCGTCCAGGTCGGCGGTGGTATGCGATGCCGCTGCGTCTGCCTGCCCAAAGAGATCCAGTTGCGGCTGGGGTCCGCCGCCGCGCAGCTCGAGCTGTTCGAGCTCGCGCTGGGCCATGCGCAATACCGCGGCCGGCACGCCGGCCCGTTGGGCCACCTGGATACCGTAGCTGCGGCTGGCGGGGCCTTCGCGCACCTCGTGCAGGAACACAATGCCCTGGGGCGATTCGGCGGCTGCCAGGTGCACGTTGGCTGCCTGGGGACGCTCCTGCGGCAGGCGGGTCAGTTCGAAATAGTGCGTGGCAAAGAGCGTCAGCGCCTGGTTGTGGCTGAGCAGCCGGTGGGCAATCGCCCACGCCAGCGACAAGCCGTCGTAGGTCGAGGTGCCACGACCGATTTCGTCCATCAGCACCAGGCTGGAGGGCGTGCTGGCGGCCAGGATGGCTGCGGCTTCGGTCATCTCCATCATGAAGGTGGAGCGCCCGCCGGCCAGGTCGTCGGCGGCGCCGATACGGGTGAAGATGCGATCTATGCTGCCCACGCAAGCCGAGCGTGCCGGCACGAAGCTTCCGGTGCGGGCCAGCAACGCAATCAAGGCCACCTGGCGCATATAGGTGGATTTACCGCCCATATTGGGCCCGGTCACGAGCAGCATGCGGCGGCTGGCATGCAACTGGCAGTCGTTGGGGGTGAAGCGCTCTATCGTGCGCTCGACCACCGGGTGCCGGCCTTGGGTGATGTTCAGCTCGGCGGCCTCGACCAGCGTCGGAGCCACCCAGTCGTTGTCGCGGGCATGCGCGGCCAGCGAGGCCAGCGCATCGAGCTCGGCCAGGGCGGACGCCGCCCGGGTCAGCGCCGCGACATACGGCGCCAGGGCGTCGAGCAACTGTTCGAACAGCCACTTTTCGCGGCTCAGCGCGCGTTCCTGCGCAGACAGTATCTTGTCTTCCCAGGTCTTGAGCTCGGGCGTGATGTAGCGTTCGGCATTCTTCAGCGTTTGCCGGCGCCGGTAGTCGTCGGGAACCCGTTCGGCCTGCCCGCGGCTGACTTCGATGAAAAAGCCATGCACGCGATTGAATTCGACCCGCAGGTTGCTGATGCCGGTGCGTTCGCGTTCGCGGGCTTCCATCTGCACCAGGAAGTCGCCGCTATGGGTTTGCAACTGGCGCAGCTCATCGAGTTCGGCGTCGTAGCCGGTGGCGATGACGCCGCCATCGCGCACCGCCACGGCGGGCTCGGGGGCGACCGCGCGCGCCAGCAAGTCGGCCAGCGCGGCATCCATCGCCAGGCAGTTGCCCAGCGCATGCAGGCGCTCGCCATCGGCGGCCTGGACCCCGGATAGCTCAGGCGAATCGACTTCGCTGGTGGCGGCGCCGGACACGGCGATCGACAGCACCTGCTCGCGCAGCCCAGGCATCACGGCCAGGGCGTCGCGCAGGCTGGCAAGTTCGCGCGGGCGTATCGAGCGCAGGGCGACGCGAGCCGCCATGCGCTCGATGTCGGGCAAGGGTGCGAGCGCATCCTGCAGGGCATGCAGGCCGCCGCCAAGCAAAGTGGCGATGGCCTGCTGGCGCGCCAGCACCGGTGCGTTGTCGCGCAGCGGGTGGTGCAGCCAGCGCCGCAGCAGGCGGCTGCCCATGGGGGTGCCGCAATGGTCCACGGTGGAAAACAGCGTGGGGGATTCTTCCCCGCGCAGCGTTTCGGTCAGTTCCAGATTGCGGCGCGTGGCGGGGTCCAGCAGCACATACTGGCTGGCCCGGTCGGCGCTGATCTGCTGCACGTGGGCCAGGGATTGCGATTGGGTGCGGGCCACGTAGCGCAGCAATGCGCCCGCCGCGCAAATGGCCGCGGGCATGTCCTGTATGTCGAAGCCCGCCAGGGAATCGGTGCCGAAATGCTCGGTCAGCTGCGCATGCGCGCCGCTGGCTTCGAAGTGCCAGGTGGGTACCGGGCTCAGTGTCGCGGTGAAGTCGCCGCAGTCGGCGGGTATGCCCTGTCCTTCGGCCAGCACCAGTTCGGCGGGCGCCACCCGATGCAGCTCGCTGGCAAGCTGCTCGGCGGCGCACTCGGCCACGCGAAACGTGCCGCTGGCCAGGTTCAGCCAGGCCAGGCCAAAGAGCTTGTTCTTGCCGGTGGGCATGTGCAGGGCGGCCACCGCGCGGTCGGCCTTGGCCGGCAGCAGGGCTTCGTCGGTCAGGGTGCCTGGCGTAACGATGCGCACGATCTGGCGCTCGACCGGTCCCTTGGACGTTGCCGGGTTGCCGATCTGCTCGCAGATCGCGACCGATTCGCCCAGGGCCACCAGGCGCGCCAGATACCCTTCCAGCGAATGAAAGGGCACCCCGGCCATGCGTATGGGCTGGCCGTTGGAGCTGCCGCGCGTGGTCAGTGTCAGGTTGAGCAGGCGCGCGGCTTTCTCGGCGTCCGAATAAAAGAGCTCGTAGAAGTCGCCCATGCGATACAGCAGCAGCAATGGCCCGGCCTCGGCTTTGAGGCGCAGGTACTGCTGCATCATCGGAGTATGGGTCGAGTTGGGGACTGGGGGCGGATTTTGGGGTGCGGAACTCATACCCGGATTGTATCGGGGCCTGGCGCCATCAGTGGCGGGGAAACTGTTTATCGGCATCAGGCGAGTCCCAATGCGCTCATTGCAGGTTTGTTTACTGTGCTGGCACGCACTGATCTCTCTGAGCCCGCAGCGCCGCCAGTTTGGCCAGTCAATAGGCGCTTTCCAGCTGGTGCAGGCCATAGTGCCGACCGATGCGTGCAGATGATTGTCGGCTATGGATTCATCGCCGACAATCCGATCGAGCGTTTCTACCGCGACGTGCGCCTGTTTCGCCGGTACGAGGGAACCAGCCAGATCCAGCAGTTGAATATCGCCCGTCGCACCTATGCCAAGGCCGGCCATGAGCTGCGCGGCTGATACGGCAAGCCGGATTTGATCGGCTTGCACCCAAATTGGGCGCCGAACCGGCAGGCAATATACCTGCTCGGTTCAGTGCTTTCATCCAGGAGGAGAGTCAAAAAAATGGAAGGTTCTAGTGAAGTCGACAGTAACGGTGATCGGATGACGGTCTCGGCCAACCCTTTTGCGCTGAGCGAGCGGCTGCTCGCACTGCAAGGCCGCGTGCGTGATTTCATCGAACACGAAGCCATTCCGCGCGAAAGCGCCGAACTTGCGCATGATGTGCAGGCGCTCGATGCGGCGTTGGCCGAGCTGCGGCCGCTGGCGCGCAAAGCTGGCATCTACGCGCCGCAACTGCCGGCGCAACTGGGAGGCCTGGGGCTGAGCTGGCAAGAGCGTGCAGTGGTGCTGGAGGAGGCTGGGCGAAGCTTCCTCGGTCCCGGTGCGATGAACTGCGCGCCGCCGGATCAACCCAATATGATCAATCTGCTTGCCCAGGGCACGCCGGCGCAAAAAACCCGCTACCTGGAGCCGCTGGTGCGGGGGGATATCCGTTCATGCTTTGCCATGACTGAGCCTGCGCCTGGCGCTGGCTCGGATCCTTCCATGCTGCAGACGCGAGCTCGCCGCCGGCTTGGCGGCGGCTGGGTGATAGACGGCCACAAATGGTTTATCAGTGGCGCAGTGGGTGCGACGTTTGCCATCGTATTGGCTCAGACCGACGACGGCGCCACGACCTTCATTGTCGACACCGACAACCCTGGCTACCGGTTGGTGCGCAACATCCCCAGTCTTGGGGGCTTTCAGGTCGGTGGGCACGGCGAGATTCGCTTCGAAAACTGCGAGATCGGTGATGACGCTGTGCTGGGCGAAGTCGGTCAGGGGCTTGCCTATGCCCAGTTGCGGCTGGAGCCGGCGCGTTTGTCCCATTGCATGCGTTTCATTGGACGTGCCTCGCGTGCAATGAGTATTGCGCAGGACTACGTCAACGCCCGTAGCTCCTTTGGCCAGCGCTTGGCCGAGCAACAGCAGATCCAGGCCATGGTGGCCGATTCGCACATCGATTTGCATGCCTGCCGCTTGATGACCCTGCATGCGGCCGCACGCATGGATGCAGGTCAGTCTGTCAAACATGAATCGGCCATGACCAAGGTATTCGTGTCTGAAGCAGTATTTCGCGTCGTGGATCGCGCTGCCCAGATGATGGGCGCGCTGGGCATGTCCGGGGACACGCCAGTCAGCCTGATTTTCAACGAACTGCGGCCATTCCGCATCTATGACGGTGCGACTGAACTGCACCGTGCAACGCTCGCACGCCGCATCCTCAAGGCCGGACTGCGGCCCTGAGCCCCACGCCGGCTGCACTGGCAGCCGTGGAACGAGCCGGTAGCGGCCTGAGTTTTTTATGGGAGTTCTCATGATGAAATACAACACCTTGCGCTGCGCATGCGATGCGTCCGGCATTCTGACCCTCACGCTCAGCCGCCCGGACAAGCTCAATGCTTTCACCGTGGAAATGGCCGAGGAACTTATCGACTTCTTTACCCGTGCCAGCGAGGACGATTCCATTCGCGCCATTGTCGTCACAGGAGAAGGCAAAGCCTTTTGCGCAGGCATGGATTTATCCACATCCGGGAATGTGTTTGGCCTGGATGAGTCGATCCAGCCTTCGATGGATGACATGCATGAGCGTCTGAACGATCCGGTCATCGTACGCGGTGTGCGTGATACCGGCGGGCGCGTGACGCTGGCCATCTTCGATTGCAAGAAACCGGTCATTGCCGCGATTCACGGCGCCGCCGTGGGCATCGGCGCCACCATGACCCTGCCGATGGATTTCCGCTTCGCGTCCGACCAATTGCGCATGGGCTTTGTTTTCGGCAAGCTGGGGATCGTGCCCGAGGCGTGCTCCACCTGGTTTTTGCCGCGTATCGTCGGCATGACAAACGCACTGCGCTGGACGTATTCCGCGCAGATCATCGGCGCAGACGAAGCGCTGCGCTGTGGCTTGATCAACGAAATACTGCCTCCCGAAGCGCTGCTGCCCCGTGCCCAGGAGTTTGCGCGCTCGCTGGTCGAAGAGCGCTCGGCGGTGTCAGTTGCGCTGATTCGTCAGATGATGTGGCGCAATTCCGCGCAGAGCCACCCGCGCGAGGCGCACCGGGTGGATTCGCTGGCGATGTTCTATGCCAGCATCGGCGATGGCAAGGAAGGGGTGGCGGCCTTTCGTGACAAGCGGGCGCCAGTCTTCAGCGGACGTGCTTCCGAGATGCCTCCTTTCTACCCTTGGTGGGAGCAAGAGTGATACGGTGCTTCAAGGCGCTTCGTCATCCACAGGCCCCAGGTTTGCGATTGTCGTAGATGACGCCATTCAGTGGCGGGGAAACTGTTTGCGTGCGCTCAGGCCGATCAGTGCGATGGCCAAGGCCAGGCAGGACAGAAAGCCCGTAGCCGCCACCTTGGCGCCAAAGCTATCGGTAAGGGCGCCCAGCAGCATGGGCACCAGGTTGCCGATATAGCCGGCAATATAGAAGAGCGAAACCAGCCTGGAACGCTGCTCGGGCGGCGCCAACTGGTTGACCAGGCCCGCGGCCGAGCCGAAGGCCGCGCCATAGCCTATGCTGATCAGCAGCAGGCTGGCCGCGGCCGTGGCCGGCGAGGCAAGCACCATGGCCAGGCACAGCAGGCTGACGCCCAGGGTGACCAGCGTGCAGCCGCGCAGAAAGGCCCGGCGCAGCGGCAGGCGCCGATGCAGCCATTGGCTGCTGGTGCCGAACATGGTGAATATCGCTGCGGCGTAGCCACTGATGGCGTAGTCGGAAATGCCGAGCAGCGCCTCGCCGAAGTAGGGGCCCAGCGCCATGATGGTGGCGCCCAGGGACCAGGTCACCAGCACCGTGGCCGCGCACAGGATGAAGGGCCGCCATTGCACAGCGCCCCCCGGGGCCAGTTCGCCCGCTGCCGTCGGGGCGCCGCCGCCAAGGCCGGCGGCCGCCGTGGCGCCCAGCGCCGGCAGGCGCCAGCGTCTTGCAGACGAGACCAGCGACGTCAGCGCCGAGATTGCGATCAGCACGAAGGGCAGGGTGGTGGGCCACCAATCCAGCTGCAGCGCCGCGCCGGACAGGATCGGTCCGATCGCCGAGCCCGCTCCGAAGGACAGTGTGGAGACGAGCGCGGCATGGCGCACATCGCGTCCGGGGGATAGTTCGACCAGGGCGGCGTTGGCGGCGATGGTGGCGCTGCCGGTGCCCAGGCCCGCCAGGACGCGGCCCACCAGCAGCCAGGCCAGGCTATGCGCCTGGGACATGATCAGCGCGCCGGCGGCGACCACCAGCAGGGCGGGAACCAGAACGCGGTGGGGGTTGCCCGCGCGGGGCAGGATCTTGCCGACGGTAAGCAGCGCACTCAGGACGGCGAAGACATACACGACGAAGATGACCGTCATGGTGAATGTATCGAGTCCCAACTCTGCACGATAAAGCGGGTACAGCGTAATGGGCGTGCTACTGCCCATGACCGCAGTGGTCAGCCCCAGCGCCACCATCCGTCTTGGCGTGGCGTGGGGGTCTTTCATCGTCGGTGTCATCTGCGCTTCGCAGGTATTGGTCGGCACCCATGGCCGACGCAGCCGTCAAACTATCATGCCGTGCGATTTCCTGCTCGCTTGACTCGGCAAGCGGCACAAAGCTTGCGTGTGATCAAGACTTGCGCAAAGACCAAGAAGGAGTCGCCATGAATCGCAAGCTGATTATCTCTGGCATCGGTATCGGTGCCATCTTTCTGGCCATGTCGTCGGCAGGCGCGGCCACCGATATGTCGACCATACCCGCGGCCCCGGGCAGCGACGCCTCCGCGCCCTCGATGACGCCGCCTGTCACCGGCGAGCGGGCCATGCCGATGGAAAAGCATACGCCGTCGACGAGCGACCGGGCCATGCCGATGAATACACAGGGGAGCATGGGGGGCACGAACGGCCTGCCTGCACCCCAGCAGCAAAATGGGGTGAGCTACATCACGGGTGGGTTCGGTGAGGAGCAGTCGGCGGCTTTCAAAGCGGCCATACCGGACTACTCGGTAGCCATGGTGTTCAGCGAAGCCAGTGGGGCCTATCTGGCCGACATCGCGGTACAGATCAAGGCTGCCGGTGGCGCCGCTGTGGACATCCCGTCTGCCGGCCCCTATCTGTTGTTGAACCTGCCGGATGGCAAGTACACGGCAGTCGCCAGCAATGGTGGCAAGAGCCTGACGCGCCACTTTACCGTGGCAGGCAAGAAAGGCCAGCGCATAGGCTTTGCCTGGTAGGGTTGGGCACTCGGGCGCTGCTGGCGGCGCCGCGCGCGCCCGGGTGCGGCATGCCGTCTTACAGGCTCATGCCGATGGCACGCATGACCACCCGGAACAGCCAGGCAACCGCGCCCAGGACAAGGACGCTGGCTGTCCAGATGGCCACCAGCCAGGCGAGTTTTTGCCACCAGGGCCGGTTTTCGGTGGTGCCGGCCCGCATCAGTGATAGCCCTCGCCGTGCCGAACCTTGCCGCGAAACACGTAATAGCCCCAGGCGGTATACATCAGTATCACGGGAATGATCAGCAGCGCGCCCACCAGCGCGAAGCCCATGCTTTGTGGCGGCCCGGCGGCGTCTTGCAGGGTGATGCCGGGGGGAATCACATAGGGCCAGATGCTGATGCCCAAGCCGCTGTAGCCCAGGAAGATCAGGCATAGCGTCAGGATGAAGGGCGCGGTGTGCTTGTGCGCGGCCAGGGTGCGCAGCAGCGCCGCAGCGGCCAGCAGCACCAGTATCGGTACGGGCGAAAACCACAGCAGGTTGGGCATGCTGAACCAGCGCTCGGCAATACGGGGGTGCAGCAGCGGTGTCCAGATGCTGAGGATGGCCAGGACCGCCAGCAAGGCCCAGACGGTGACCCGGGTGATGCGATACATGTGTTGCTGCAGGGGGCCTTCGGTTTTCATGATCAGCCAGGTGCTGCCCAGCAGGGCGTAGGCGATGACCAGGCCGATGCCGGTAAAGATGCTGAACGGCGTAAGCCAGTCGAAGGCGCCGCCGGCAAAGGCGCGATTGACGACGGTGATGCCGTTCAGGTAGGCGCCCAGCGTAACGCCCTGGAAGAAAGCCGCCGTGATCGAGCCGCCAATGAAGGCCTTGTCCCACCAGTGGCGGCGCTCGTCGGTAGCCTTGAAGCGGAACTCGAAGGCTACGCCCCGGAACACCAGGGCGATCAGCATGAATATCAGGGGCAGGTACAGCGCCGAAAGTATCACCGAGTAGGCCAGGGGAAAGGCCGCCAGCAGGCCCGCTCCGCCCAGCACCAGCCAGGTCTCGTTGCCGTCCCAGACCGGCGCCACCGTATTCATCATGACATCGCGGTCTTCCTTGGCCGGAGTCAGTGGAAAGAGGATGCCGATGCCAAGATCGAAGCCATCCATCACCACATACATCATCACGCCGAAAAGAATGATGACGGCCCAGATGATTACCAGGTCGATACCCATTTCAGTACTCCTTGGTCTGGACAGTGTGGTTGTTGCCGGGGACGGCATCGGATGCGGCCGAGAACGGCCTGGCCGGAGTGCGTTGCTCGCCCGGGCCGCCCTCTATGCTTTGCGTGCCTTCGTGCGGCACCGGCCCCTTGCGCATCAGGCTCAGCATATAGACGGTGCCCGCGCCAAACACCAGGAAATACACCACGATGAACAGGATCAGACTGATACCCAGTTCCAGTGCGCCATGGGGCGACACCGCATCGGCAGTGCGCATGATGTTGTAGACCACCCAGGGCTGGCGTCCGATTTCAGTGGTGAACCAGCCGGCCAGGATCGCGACCAGGCCAGCCGGCCCCATATACAGGGCCATGCGCAGCATGCCGCGCGATTCATACAGCCGGCCGCGCAGCCATGCCACCAGGCTCCATAAGCCCAGGGTGATCATCAGCAGGCCCAGGCCCACCATGATGCGGAATGTCCAGAACACCACCGCCACGGGTGGGCGGTCTTGCGGCGCGAACTCTTTGAGCCCCGGGTATTGGCCGGTCAGGCTGTGGGTAAGGATGAGACTGCCCAGATTGGGTATTTCGATGGCAAAGCGATTTTTTTCCGCTTGCTGGTCGGGCCAGGCGAAGAGCGTCAGGGGCACCCCTTGGCCGGGCTTGTTTTCCCAGTGACCCTCCATGGCGGCGACCTTGGCCGGCTGGTGCTCGAGCGTATTCAGGCCGTGCAGATCGCCGATGAACGCTTGCAGCGGCGCCACCAGCAGCAGCATGCCCATGGCCATGAACAGCATCTTGCGCACGGCCAGGTTGCCATTGCCGCGCAGCAGGTGCCAAGCGGCGGTGGCGCCCACCAGCAGGGCGGTGGCCAGGTAGGCTGCCGTGACCATGTGCGCCAGGCGGTACGGGAAGGAAGGATTGAAAATGACGGCCAGCCAATCCACAGGCACCACGATGCCGTTGATGATTTCGTGCCCCTGCGGGGTTTGCATCCAGCTGTTGGAAGCCAGGATCCAGGTGGCGGAGATCAGCGTGCCGATAGCCACCATGACGGTGGCCGTGAAGTGCAGCCCGCGCCCGACGCGATTCCAGCCGAACAACATCACGCCCAGGAAGCCGGCTTCCAGGAAGAAGGCAGTCAGGACTTCATAGGCGAGCAGGGGGCCGGTGATGCCGCCGGCGAAATCTGAAAAAAAGCTCCAGTTGGTGCCGAACTGGTACGCCATGACCAGGCCCGAAACCACGCCCATGCCGAAGTTCACGGCAAAAATCCGGAGCCAGAAATGATAGAGATCCTGGTACACGCTTCGACCGGTACGCAGCCAGAGTGCTTCCAGCACGACAAGGTAGCTGGCAAGGCCGATGGTGATGGCAGGAAAGATGATATGAAAGGAGATCGTAAAACCGAACTGGATCCGCGCAAGTTCAAGAGCCGTCAGGCCTGCCATGGTTCTTCCTTCCTTGTGTATGGGGCGCAACAGCCGCCGCCAACAGTCTACCCTTGCGGGTCTGTCCAGACAAACTCGGTAGCGGCAGGCAGCGCGGGCGCTGCCTGCCTAGTGCGCCCTGAGCGTCGAGGCCGGGCCGTTCTGCCGATTACCAAATGTTTGTTCTTGCCGAGCGCCTTGCGACGGCTTGCCCGAAGGCTGGCGTGTCCCGGGTTGCCGCGTCTCGGGCTTCTGCTTCCCGGCCTGGGCCGCATTGCCGCCAGCCGTGCTGGGTGCGGCCTTGTCCTCGATGGGCGCGCTGGTGTCGGGCCGGGTCGTGGGTTTGGCGCGCGCCTCGGTCAGCAGTTCGTCGCAGTTGGCCTGCTTGTCTGTTCCGGGCACGGTCAGCGGCAGCAGGGCGGCCGCCGCAGGGGCGGCGGCGATCAGCGCAATGGCCGCGCCCGCACGCAACAGCAGGGGGCCTTTTTCCAGCCCGATGTCGGGTTGGCCAAAAGTGCCGTTGACGTAGAGCGGGGTGCGCAAGGAAAGAATCTTCAGCTTGTTGGATTCCGGCTTGATATGCAGGGCCAGGCGCTCGTCGGCGAAGTCGATAGCGCCGGTGACGTCGATCAGAGCGTCTTCGGTGCTGATGCGGAAATCGCGCATGGTGGCCAGGCCATCCTTGAGCGCCATGGAGACGCCCGCGCAGCGGATGCGGACTTCGCTGTCGCCAAACAGCTTGGCGACGACGGCGCTGGCGATGTTCAGCGATGCGGCCTCGAGCAGGAACTTGCTGATGCGCCCGCTTTGCAGGTACACCTTGATTTCGCCGCCGCTTGCGCCCAGCAGGCTGGCAATCGAGTTGCCCCGGGATACCAGGGCGACCGCGCCGTCGATCCGTCCGGCCGATTGCTGCATGGCTTGCACCGTCGGGAAAAGCTTGGGCAGCTGGACTGCGCGAACGCTGGCTACCAGGCGCGCCTGCATGGGGTTGCTCGAGCCGTCCAGCGTGATGTCGGCGCTTAGCTTGCCTTGGGCCACGCCGAACTCCAGCGGCGTCAGTTTCAAGACGCTATTGGTTAGAACCGCATGCGTGTGCACATTTTCCAGCGGAAGCTCGGCGTCGTGCACGATACGATCGCCGCTAAAGCGCAGGTCCAGGTCCATGGCCTGCCAGCGGTCGGTCATGAATGCGTTGTCGGGCAATACGCGCCCGGGCCGCTTGCTGGAAGTGGCCTGGCCCTTGCGGGCTGCGGCTTCTTTGGCCGCGGGGTCGGCCCGTTCGCCGCCCACGCCGATCAGCGGCCCCAAGTCGGCAAGCTGCAGCAACCGGGATGTCATCTCTCCGGTGAGCTTGGGGCGTTCGCCCGAGCCCTCGTACTGCAGGCTGCCCTGCAAGTCGCTCTTGCCTACCGTACCTTTGAAGTTGTCGTAGCGCCACAGCCTGCTGTGTGGGTCGAGCTTGCCCGTCAGGTGTCCGCTGGTGGCAAAGGGCGGGGTATTGGGCAGTACGATTCCTGTCAGCGGATACAGCATGGCCATGCTGGGCGCGGCCAACCTGACCTGCAGATCCAGTTCGGGATGTTCATACAAATTGCCGATGCGGCCCTGGGCTTGGGCTTCTACCTTGCCGGCCCGGATATTGAGCAGGACGGGAAAGCGCACTTCGGGGTCGCGCAGCGACAGCACTTCGCCGACTTTTCCGCTGCCCTCGATCCGGGCGGCGCGATACTTGCCGGTGACATCGAAGGCCATGCCATAGGCTGGGTCGGCGCTGGGCGTCGCCCCGGCCTTATCGGCAATGGATTTGATGTTGGCGTCCAGCGCCAGTTCCAGGGGGGTGTCGCGATAGGCCAGCTTGCCTTCGCGAACCAGAACTTCAGAGACCGCCAGCTTCCAGGGCTTGCCTGGATTTTCTTCCTGTGGGCCGGGCTTGGCGAATGTCCAGTTGTTGCGATCCTTGTCGCGTTCCAACGCCACGTTGGCGCCGCCCACCGAGAGGGATCGCAAGGTGACGGTACGCTCGAACAGCGGCAGCAGTTCGACGCCGAAGCGGATGTCGTCGGCGGTGGCCATCATGTCGTGCTCGGCCCACTCGGGGTTGCCCAGAACCAGGTCGTTGGCGTGAATGACGGGCAGCGGGATGTAGCGGCGCCAGCCGCCGGTCGCGAGCAGGTCGCGCTGCCAATTCACTTCGAGATCGCCGCGGATCTCGAACTGGCGGCCGGTAGCGTTCGCGACCATGTCGTTGATGCGCGGCTTGACGCGATTCCAGTCGAAGGTATAGATCACGGCACCGGCCACGCCCACAAGTAGCGCCAGCGCAGCAAGCGTGCCGAATATCCACTTGGCGGCCGTTCTCATGACATATCCCTTTGGCTCCTATCTGGTTTGACTGCCCCTGTGCGCAGGAGAATATAGGGGCGCCAAGCAAATAACGAGCCCGGCAGCATCGCTCACCGCGCTGCCTGTGCCTGTCGCAGCGGTAATTTCGCTTGTGCCGCCATCCGGGATGGTGCCATATCCCGGTGCTATGTGCTGGGCAAGCAGCTTGCCTACGGCGCAGGATCCGAGGCAATGCGCTTGGGCTGACCGGGGTCGGCGGGTTCGGATGCATAGCCAGCCCGGCCGTATTTCAGTATGAACGGCACGCCGCAGGCCAGCACGGCCAGGCCCACCAGGCCGCCGATGCCGGCGTACAGGATGCTGGAATACAGCAGTCCGGCGCAGGCCAGGCAAAAAACCAAGGGGGTAAAGGGGTACAGCGGTATCCGGAACGGCCGGGGACGCAACGCATCTCGCCGGCGCAGCACGAAGATGGACGCAGCCACCAGCAGCATGAAGAGCCAGAAGACCGGAGCCGTATAGGCCACCATGGTATGTACGCCGCTGCCGTCGCTGAGGGTGCCGAAGGCGACCAGCGCCAGGGTGATGACGCCTTGCGCCAGCAAGGCATTCACCGGGGTCAGGCCGCGATTGCTCCAGCTTGCCAGGCCACCCAGGGCCGGTACGTCGCGCCCCAGGGCGAAGTACACGCGCGCCCCGGTAAAGATGGAGCCGTTAATCGTCGAGAGCGCGGTAAAGCAAACCAGCAGACTCAGCAGCATGGCGCCGGCCGGCCCGGCCACGATCTGCATCAGGTCGGCGCCGATCGCCTGCGAGTCGCGCAGGCCCTGCAGGCCGAACATTTGCAGAAAGGCCAGGTTGACGCCCAGGTACAGCACCACCACGACGGCGGTGCCCAGCAGCAATACCCGGCTGAGGTCGCGTTTGACATCGCGCATTTCGCCCGACAGATAGGCCGCTTCGTTCCAGCCGCCGTAGGTCAGCAGCACGAACACCATGGCCATGCCCAGCGAGCCCGTGGAGCCGGTTCCCCCGCCAGCCACCGCGGCCGGTGCCTGGCCCACACCCATGGCGCTGGCCGCCGCGGCGATCATCACGGCCACCACCCCCAAGAGCGCAAGCACAGTGAACAGCAACTGCACGCGCTTGGACTGCACAGTGCCGACCAGATTCAAGGCGGTAAGCGCCAGCACCGCGATGCCAGCATGCAGGCCGGCGCCGTGTGTGCCAAGATCGATGAGCTGGTTGGCGTATTCGCCGTAGATGAAGGCCACCGCGGCAATGGCGCCGGTCTGGATCACCGTGCCGCGCGCCCAGGCAAACAGCATGCCCAGCCGGTGGCCATAGGCGCGGGCCAGATAATGGTATTCGCCGCCCGCGCTGGGATAGGTAGAGCCCAGTTCGGCATACGATAGTGCACCCACCAGCATGATGAGACCGCCGGCCAGCCATACCGCCATATAGGTCAGCCCGCTATCGACATTGGCCGCCACCAGCGGGGGAAAACCGAAGATCCCTATGCCCACCACGATGCCCACCAGGACGGCGACGCCGTCCAGTACGGTCAACCCGGCGGTGGCGGGCGCCGTCATGATTTCGCCGCGCGCCAACTGCCGCCGTCTTCAGCGGTAATGCCCTGTTTGTCGACAATCCCGACGTAGGACTTGCCGTTCAGCTCGAACTGCAGCCGCTTGCCTTCCAGCTTGGCATTGGCCAGGGGAATCTTCCTGCCATCCAGCGTGGCCGTCCCTTGGACCTCCTGAAAATGCTGGGACAGCTCCAGGGTGAAGGGGGTGGCGCCATCGACCGTCCAGCGTCCTGCCACCTGGGCCGGCACGATCCACAGGTATACCGTTTTGCCCTCGACCATATCCTGCTGGTCGGGTTGCCAGTCGTCCATGTCGAAGGCGTGCGACACCACGCGCGATCCGGGTTCGAGTTCGGTCAGGATGCGTGGCCGCAGCAGCATATTGACCCTGGGCAGCAAATACATGGTCAGGATGTTGGCCTGGCCTATCGGGGTGTCGAACAAGTCCTGGTTCCTGAATTCGACTTTGTCGGTGACCTGGTTGTCCTTGGCGTTCTGCTTGGCTTCTGCAATACGTTGCGGATTCAGGTCTACGCCCAGGGCGCGTGCGCCATAGCGCTTGGCGGCGGTAACGGGAATGCGGCCGTCACCCGAGCCCAGGTCTATGACATAGTCATCGGCGCCGACCTGGCCCAACTCGAGCATGCGGTCGACCACGGCCTGCGGCGTGGGTACATAGGGAACGTCCAGGGGTTTGGCTTGTTCCGCATAGACCAGCCCGGTGGATAGCAGGGCAAGGGCGCCCAGGGCGTAGCGCAGGCGGGCGCGTTGCGCGGCAAGGAATCGGGGCTGCATGGATATCTCCTTTCAACGGGGTGTTTCGGAGAGAGAGCGCCGCCTCGCGCAGCGCGCTGCTTGTGGAAAGACTGCGATGCTGCGCACAAGTTTCGACAAATGATGTTCCGGTGTGTTACCTGCGAGCGGCCTGTGGGCGGGCGTGGGCGTTCAGGGTGAACCGGCGCGAAAGCGCGCCAGTGGCCTGCGCCGCCGTCCAATGGCAGTTGGACCGGGGCAACATTGTGCGCGCCAGCCGGCACAGCAAGACCTTTTTGCTGCGTATGGCCGCCAAATGACCTTATGATTCGGCCTTGTAAAGATTAATCCGGTATTTTGGGGCCCGCTACGGTAGGCGTGCCTGGATACCGCCAGCATCAAGGAGCCATCCACGGTGAAGTCAACTGCAACCCAGGGTTTCGTACTGGCCGCCCTCATGGCGGCCGGCATGGCCATGCCGGCCGCAGCCCAGGAAGTGAACGTCTACAACTGGGCCGAGTACACCGCGCCGGACACCTTGCCGGGTTTCACCAAGGCCACCGGCATCAAGGTGAACTACGATGTCTACGACAGCAACGATACCCTGCAGGCCAAGCTGCTGACGGGAAAGTCGGGCTACGACGTGGTGGTGCCCTCGACCCACTATGCGGCCAAGCAGTTGCAGGGCGGCTTGTTCCAGAAACTGGATAAATCGCAGATTCCCAATTGGCAGTATCTCGATCCCGAACTGATGGCCCTGGTGGCCGCGGCCGATCCGGGCAACCAGTACTTCATCCCCTGGGGCTATGGCACCAACGGCCTGGGCTACAACGTTACCCGGGTGCGCGAACTGATGGGCGACGACGCCCCGCTGGCCAGCTGGGATATGCTGTTCAAGCCTGAAAACGCCGCCAAGCTGCAGAGCTGCGGCATTTCCATACTCGATGAAGCGGCCCAGGTGTTTCCCGCCGTGCTGCACTACATGGGGCGAGACCCCAACAGCAGCAAGCCGCAGGATTACCGCGATGCGCTGGAAGTGCTCAAGAAAATCCGCCCCTATGTGCGCCAGTTCAGCTCGTCGGGTTATATCGATGAGCTGGCCGTGGGCGACTTGTGCATGGTGTACGGGTTTTCCGGCGACGTGATGATCGCCAAGCGCCGCGCCGCCGAAGCCAAGAAAAGCTATGCCATCGACTATTTCATTCCCCAGGGCGGGGCGCCGGTGTGGTTCGACGTCATGGCCATTCCCAAGGACGCGAAGAACGTGAAAGAGGCGCATGCCTTTATCAACTACATCGAGACCCCCGAAGTGCATGCGGCCATCACCAACACCATGTTCTATCCCAACGCCAACAAGGCGGCGCGCGAACATGTGGCGCCCGACGTGGCGCAGAACGAAATGATCTATCCGCCGCCGGAGGTGGCCAAGACGCTGTTCCTGATCCAGTCGCAATCCCTGGATATCCAGCGCCTGCAGAACCGGCTTTGGGCCGAGTTGAAGTCCGGCCGATAGCGTTGCAGCCGGCGGGCCTGTACGGATCATCCCGCCATCACATCCATGTATTCACAGCGCCTCCTGACGGGGGCGCTGTGCTGTAAGAAGGGCTTGCGCCATGTCCAACCAAGCTGAAAGCGAGCGCTACAGCGCGCATCTTGCCGCGAACCCGGACGAGTTCGTCCAGATCATCGACGTTGCCAAGCAGTTCGGCGACACGATAGCCGTGCGCCAGGTCAACCTTTCGGTCGCCCGCAACGAGCTGTTTGCCCTGCTGGGCAGTTCGGGCTGCGGTAAATCCACCCTGCTGCGCATGCTGGCAGGTTTCGAGTCGGTCACGTCCGGGCGCATCATGCTCGATGGCAAGGACATCACCGATGTCCCGGCATACCGGCGGCCCGTGAACATGATGTTCCAGTCGTATGCGCTCTTTCCGCACATGAGTGTCGAGGCCAACGTGGCTTTCGGCCTGAAGCAGGAGGGCATCGCGGCCAATGAAATCCAGGATCGCGTCTTCAGCGCGCTGGAACTGGTGCAGATGGCCCAGTTCGCGCGGCGGCGTCCGCACCAGCTCTCGGGGGGCCAGCAACAGCGCGTGGCCCTGGCGCGCAGCCTGGTCAAACGTCCCAAGCTCTTGCTGCTGGACGAGCCCATGTCGGCGCTGGACAAGCAGATACGCCAGAAGACGCAGATCGAACTGGTCCGTATCCTGGAGCAGGTGGGCGTGACCTGCATCATGGTGACCCACGACCAGGAGGAAGCCATGACCATGGCCGACCGCCTGGCCGTCATGAGCGAGGGGCTGATCGTGCAGTGCGGCACGCCGCACGATGTCTACGAATATCCGAACTCGCGCTTCGTGGCGGGTTTCATCGGCTCGACCAATCTGTTCGAGGGCGTCATCATCGAGGACGAGCCCGACCGCATCGTGCTTGAGACCGCCGAGTTGCCCCAGCCCCTGTACATCAGCCATGGCGTGAGCGAGCCGCTGGGCATGCAGGTGGCCGCGGCGATCCGGCCCGAGCGTGTCGCCGTCTCGCTGGCGCCGCCCGCCGGCGTTGCCAACTGGGCGCGCGGCACGGTCACCCACGTGGCCTACCTGGGCAGCCATGCGCTCTACCAGGTGCGCCTGGAGACGGGCAAGCAGGTCGAGGCCAGCGTGCCCAGCATTTTGCTGGCGCGAGAAGGCTCGGCGTCGCTGGGCGACGAGGTGTTCGTCAGCTGGGCCGCCGACAGCGCCACCGTTTTGCGTACATGAGCCGCCTGATGAAGCTACCCCGTTTCCGTCTGATGCCCTCGGCCAGGGCGCTGGCCATCGTGCCGCCGTACCTCTGGCTGGTGGTGTTCTTTCTGGTGCCTTTCCTGCTGGTCGTGAAGATCAGCTTCTCGGGCATGCAGTTCGGCATTCCGCCCTATACGCCGCTGGCCGAGATCGAGGAGGGCGTGCTGCGCCTGACGCTGCAGGCGCGTGGCTACATCATGTTGTTTACCGACAACCTGTATGTGGCCACCTACCTGAATTCGCTGAAGGTGGCGGCTATCACCACATTGGTGTGCGCCCTGATCGGCTACCCCATCGCCTATTGCATCGCGCGTTCTGCGCCCAGTGTGCGCAATCTGCTGCTGCTGGGCGTGATCCTGCCGTTCTGGACCTCGCTGCTGTTGCGGGTCTATGCCTGGATAGGCATCCTGCGCAACGACGGCCTGCTCAATAATGCGCTGATGTGGCTGGGCCTGATCGATGCGCCGCTGGAGATCTATCGCACCGACCTGGCCGTGTACATAGGGCTGGTCTATGCCTATCTGCCGTTTTTCATCCTGCCGCTGTATGCCCACCTGGTGAAGATGGACATGCGCCTGCTCGAGGCCGCCTACGACCTGGGCGCGCGTCCCTGGCGAGCGTTCCTGGCGGTGACCTTGCCGCTGTCGCGCAACGGCATTGTGGCCGGCTGCATGCTGGTCTTCATACCCACCGTGGGCGAGTACGTAATCCCCGAGATGCTGGGCGGCGCCAACACGCTGATGATAGGGCGCGTGATGTGGACTGAGTTCTTCAACAATACAGACTGGCCCATGGCGGCCGCCGTCACCTGCGTGATGGTCTTGCTGCTGCTCGTGCCGCTGGCGCTGTTCCAGCACAGCCAGGTTGCCGAACTGGAGGCCAGACGCTGATGCGCAAGTCCAACAATGTCTTGTATTGGCTGGTGCTGGTGGGTGGGTTCGCCTTTTTGTACCTGCCCATCATCAGCCTGGTGGTGTATTCCTTCAACGAGTCCACCCTGGTGACGGTGTGGTCGGGCTTCTCGCTCAAATGGTATCGCTCGCTGCTGGACGACCAGGCCCTGCTGTCGGCGGCCTGGCTGTCGCTGCGCATTGCCGCGCTCACCGCCACCGCGGCGGTCATCGTCGGTACCTGGGCGGGTTTCGTGCTGGCCCGCATGGGCCGGTTCCGGGGCTTTTCGCTGTATGTGGCCATGGTCAGCGCGCCCCTGGTCATCCCCGAGGTCGTGCTGGGCATCGCCATGCTGCTGCTGTTCGTGGAAATGGGCAATATCTTTGGCTGGCCCGCCGGGCGTGGCGGCCTGACCATCTGGGCCGGCCACGTCATGCTGTGCATGGCCTATGTGGTCGTGATCGTGCAGTCGCGCGCACGCGACCTGGACCGCAGCCTGGAAGAGGCCGCCCTGGACCTGGGAGCAACCCCGCTGAAGGTGTTCTTCGCCATTATCCTGCCCCAGCTTGCGCCGGCCTTGCTAGCCGCCTGGCTGCTGTCCTTTACCCTGTCGCTGGACGACGTGGTGATCGCTTCCTTCCTGTCGGGGCCGGGTTCCACCACCTTGCCGCTGGAGGTTTTCTCGCGTGTGCGGCTGGGCTTGAAGCCTGAAGTCAACGCCCTGGCCGCGATCATGATAGGCCTGGTCGCGGTGGGAATGGGGGTGGCGCACTGGGTGCAGCAGCGTCGCGCCAGCCAGCAGTAGCACACCTTGCCTGGATCCGTGCCCCGGTGCCGGATTCAGGCAGCTGGCGTATGCTGGGAAGATACGCCGCGGCCCGCCCGCGACGGTTCGCAAAGGGGAAGATCATGCTTATCCGTCGACCTGCAGACATCCTGCCGTCTGAAATCACGCCGCTGTCGGTGTACCAGCAGCGCCGCCGGCTTATGCTGCAGGCTGGCGCCAGCGCCGCTGCCCTGGGCATCGCCGGCTGGTCCGATCGCCAGGCTTTCGCAGCCACCGCTGCGGCCCTGCCGGGCGAGCGCAATCCCGAGTATGTCGTCATGGACAAGCCCACGTCCCTGGAAGACATCACCCACTACAACAATTTCTACGAATTCGGCACCGGGAAAACCGACCCTGCCCGGTATGCCGGGGCCATGGTGACCCAACCCTGGACGCTGCAGGTGGAAGGTGAGGTCGCCAAGCCGCGTACCTTCGACGTCGACGATTTGCTCAAGCTCGCGCCCATGGAAGAGCGAATCTACCGGTTGCGCTGCGTGGAAGGCTGGTCCATGGTAATTCCGTGGGTGGGCTATTCCCTGGAAAAGCTCATCAGCCAAGTGCAACCCACCGGCAATGCCAAATACGTGGAGTTCGTCACCGCTGTGCAGCCCGAGGCCATGCCGGGGGTGCGCGGCCGGGTGCTGGACTGGCCCTATATCGAGGGCCTGCGCCTGGACGAGGCACGTCATCCGCTGACCATGCTGGTGTTCGGCGTGTATGGCCAGGTGCTGCCCAACCAGAACGGCGCGCCGCTGCGGGTGGCCGTGCCCTGGAAGTATGGTTTCAAGTCCGGCAAGTCGCTGGTCAAGATCCGCTTCACCGAACAGCAGCCCACCACCAGCTGGGTGAAATCGGCCGCCCACGAATACGGCTTTTATGCCAATGTGAATCCCAACGTGGACCATCCGCGCTGGAGCCAGGCCACCGAAAGGCGCATAGGCGAAGACGGGGTCTTCAGCCGCAAGCGTAAAACCCTGATGTTCAACGGCTATGCCGATCAGGTGGCCAGCCTCTACCAGGGGCTGGACCTGACATCGAACTACTGAGATAACGAGTCGTTTCTATGCCTTTAGCCACCCCTGCCGGCGCAGTGCCGGCACAGCCTGTTGCCTTGCGCATCGCCGGCATGCCGCTGGGCCTCGCCAAAGCCTGTCTTTTTATCCTGGGCCTGGTGCCGCTGGCGCGCTGGATATGGCTGGGCGCAACGGACAACCTCACCGCCAATCCGGTTGAGTTCCTGACGCGTTCGGCCGGTACCTGGACCTTTATCTGCCTGCTGGTGACGCTGGCCAATACGCCCTTGCGGGTGATGCTCAAGCAGCCCTTGCTGATCCGGTTGCGCCGCATGTGCGGACTCTTCACCTTTTTCTATGCCTGCCTGCATTTTCTGGCCTACGTGTGGTGGGACCAGTGGTTCGACCTGGGCAGCATCGTGGCCGATGTTATCGAGCGTCCTTTCATCGCCCTGGGCTTTACCGCCTTCCTGACGCTGGTTCCGCTGGCCGTGACATCGACCAAGGGCTGGATGCGCAGGTTGGGGCCACGCTGGCGATCGTTGCACAGGCTGATCTACCTGACCGGACTGTTCGCCATCCTGCACCTGTGGCTGCATAAGGCCGGCAAGAACGACTTCGAGGATGTGTTCCTGTTCGGCGCCGTGCTGGCGGCGTTGCTGGGTTGGCGGGTGTGGCGCCGACTGCGCATGTTGTAGGCGAGCGCGCGTCAGCCCAGCCCAGGCGCGGCCCGATCTTGCGGCGTCCTACAATAACGGCTTTCTCGCATCGGGATAGCCGTGACCGCCGCTGAACCTTTCCTGCCATGGCTGGGCCTGGCCGCCATCGTGCTGGCCGTGCTGGCTATTGTCCTGGCGCTGGCCGGGCGGCGCCGGCCCGCCCACGATCCGCGTATCGACCTGCTGCTGGCAGGGCAGGAAAAACTCGAGCGCGTGCTGCGCGCCGATATTGCCGACGGCCATCGGGGCCTGCGCGCCGAAGTCGAGGATTCCTCGCGCGCGCTGCGCAGCGAACTCTTGCGCAGCCACGAGAACCTGCGTGCCGTACTGACCCGCGACGCGGCGGCGGCACGCGAGGAAAGCGCGCTGTCGCTGCAGCGCTTTGCCGGGCAATTCGGCCAGCAACTGCAGCAGCTTACCGACGCCAACGAGCGGCGCATGGCCGAGATGCGGCAAACCCTGGAAACCCGCTTGCACGCCTTGCAGACCGAGAACGCGGCCAAGCTCGACGAGATGCGTCAGACCGTGGACGAAAAGCTGCATGCCACGCTGGAGCAACGCCTGGGGGAATCCTTCAAGCTGGTGTCCGAGCGGCTCGAGGCCGTGCACCAGGGCCTGGGCGACATGCGCAAGCTGGCCGCCGGGGTGGGCGATCTGCAGCGTGTGCTGGTGAATGTCAAAACCCGGGGCACCTGG
The DNA here is from genome assembly GCA_040392445.1 of Verticiella sediminum. Classification (GTDB taxonomy): domain Bacteria; phylum Pseudomonadota; class Gammaproteobacteria; order Burkholderiales; family Burkholderiaceae_B; genus Verticiella; species Verticiella sediminum_A. The sequence goes on along the minus strand of JBEBVZ010000002.1, from coordinate 23,782 downwards.
GGCGAAGTGCAGTTGTCGCGCCTGATCGAAGACACCATGACACCCGACCAGTACGCGCGCAACGTCAAGCCGGTGCCGGGTAGCAGCGAAGTCGTGGAGTTCGCCATCCGCCTGCCCGGACGCGACCTGGATAGCCCGGTATGGCTGCCCATAGACGCGAAGTTTCCGAAGGAAGCGTTCGAGCGCCTGATGGATGCGCACGAGCGTGCCGATGAAGAGGCCATCCGGCAGGCGGGCGCCGCCTTCGAACGGGTGGTCGAGCTCGAGGCGCGCCGGATCGCGGGCAAATATGTGGCCCCGCCGCATACCACCGATTTTGCGATCATGTTCCTGCCCACCGAAGGCCTGTATGCCGAAGCGTTGCGCCGCGCCGGGCTGATGGACAGGATGCAGGCCTTGCGTATCAACGTCGCCGGGCCCAGCAACCTGGCCGCCATGCTCAACAGCCTGCAGATGGGGTTTCGTACCCTGGCGATCGAAGAGCGTTCCTCCGAGGTCTGGCAGGTATTGCGGGCGGTGAAAACCGAATTCAACAAGTTTGGCGATAGCCTGGCAGGAGTCAAAAAAGCCCTGGATACCGCCAGCAGCCGCATCGGGCAAACCGAGACGCGCACACGCGTGATGCTGCGCAGCCTGCGTGCGGTGGAAGCCCTGCCGGAAGCGCAGGCAGCACAATTGCTGGACCTGGCTGCCGATGACGAACCCTTTACCTCATCCACCACTACCTGATTCGCACATGCTGACTCAAGACCAACTCAAACAACAGGCAGCCGAGGCTGCCTTGCAGCTCGTGGCCGAAGTGGCCGCGCCCGACGTCGTGATCGGCGTGGGCACAGGCTCGACCGCCGATCTGTTCATCGACGGACTGGCGGCCTACAAAGGCCGCATCCGCGGCACCGTGGCCAGTTCCGAGCGCAGCGCCGCGCGCCTGGCCGGCCATGGCCTGGCGGTGTTCGATCTGAACGATGTCCAGACCATGCCCATCTATGTGGACGGCGCCGACGAGATCGACGCCAATCTGCACATGATCAAGGGCGGGGGCGGCGCGCTTACCCGCGAGAAAATCGTGGCCTCGGTGGCGCAGCGCTTTATCTGTATCGCCGATGAGTCCAAGCTGGTGGCGCAACTGGGCAAGTTCCCGCTGCCGGTGGAAGTGATCCCCATGGCGCGCGCCGCGGTGGCCCGACGCCTGGCCGCCTTTGGCGGCAAGCCCGTGCTGCGCGAAGGTTTCATCACCGACAACGGCAACCAGATACTGGACGTGCATGGACTGGCCATTACCGATGCCATGGCGCTCGAGGCCGAAATCAACGATATTGCGGGTGTCGTCACCTGCGGTTTGTTTGCGTTGGCCGGTGCCGACGTGGCGCTGCTGGCCACCCAGAACGGGATACGCCGCCTGTAGACATTGCGCGCGGCTCGCCCCGTGGCCATGGCGTCGCCCGATCCGTGGCAGACAGGAACAAGGAGCGTGCTGGCGCCACAAGTGGCGCCAGCATCGGAGCAGGGTATGGACAAGATCGACAGGAAAATCCTGAAAGTGCTTCAGGACAATGCCCGAGCCAGCTTGCAGGAAATCAGCCAGGTCGTCGGCTTGAGCACCACGCCTTGCTGGGGCCGGATCAAGAAGATGGAAGAAGCGGGCGTGATCCAGGGCTATACGGTGCGGATAGACCCGGCCGCCATAGGCCTGGGCGATACGGTGATGGTGCAGGTAACGCTGGACAGCCATTCCGACACCACGCTCGAGGATTTTGGCAAAACGCTGGCGGCGATTCCGGAAGTGATAGAGGCTTACCTGGTGTCTGGCGACTACGATTACCTGCTGCGTGTCGCGGTCAAGGACACCCAGGACTACGAACGCCTGCTGCGTGAGCGCCTGTACAAAATCAGGGGCATACGCCACAGCAAGTCGGGGTTCGTGCTGCGCACACTCAAAAAATCCGACTATCCGCTGGACGAAGCGTAGGGCGAGGTTTTCCTGGCATATTCTTCAGTTTTTGATTTTTATAGAAAATATTTCTATATCGCCGGTTTTCATCGAAATCTATAGAAGCCTTTTCTGCGGCTTTTCATGCATCCTGATGGCATGAAAACCGTCACCTCTACCGCTCAATCCAGGCTGCCCGGCACACCCGCGGCGGCTGCCCACGTCCAGCCTGCCGCAAACACCGGCGCACAGGTCTTGATCGACACCCTGGTCGATCTTGGCGTCGATACCATCTTCGGTTATCCCGGCGGCGCCGTACTGCCGATATACGACGTCCTGTATGCCGAATCGAGGCTGCGCCATATCCTGGTGCGCCACGAGCAGGCGGCGGTGCATGCGGCCGAAGGCTATGCCCGCAGCACCGGCAGGGTGGGCGTGGTGCTGGTGACCTCGGGCCCCGGCGTATGCAACACGATTTCCGGACTGGTCGATGCGCTGTGCGATTCGGTGCCGGTGCTTTGCATCAGCGGCCAGGTGGCTTCCAACCTGATAGGCAGTGATGCCTTCCAGGAATGCGATGCCATTGGCCTGACCCGCCCGGCCACGAAATGGAACCGGCAGATCCGCTGCGTGCAAGAAGTCGAGGGCACCGTCAGGACCGCCTTCGCCCTGGCCCTGGATGGCCGGCCCGGCCCCGTGGTGGTGGACTTCCCCAAGGACCTGCAGCAGCAACTGGCGCCGGTCGCACAGCCAGCCAGCCTCGGTGCGATGGCGGGCGCACGGGCATCGCTGTCGGCTGTGCCCCAGGACAAGATCAGCCAGGCCGCGCGCCTGATTGCGGCGGCGCGACGCCCGGTATTCTATGGCGGCGGCGGACTGGTCAATTCCGGTGTGCAGGCATGCGCGGCGTTTGCCCGGGTCGTGCGGCTGGCCAACGCCCCTTGCACCTTGACCTTGATGGGGCTGGGCGCCTACCCGGCCAGCGATCCGGGCTTTCTGGGCATGTTGGGCATGCACGGTACCGTCGAAGCCAACCTGGCCATGCACGAGGCCGACCTGATCGTGGCCGTGGGCGCGCGTTTCGATGATCGCGTCACCGGCGTGCTGAGCCAGTTTGCCCCCGGCGCGAAGAAAATCCACATCGATATCGATCCGGCTTCGATCGACAAGATCGTGGCTGTGGATGTGCCGGTCATCGCTGACTGCGGGGTGGCCCTGCAGGCGTTGGAGCAAGCCCTGCAACGTGGCGCGGGCATGGCCGATCGCAGTGGGTGGTGGCAGCGCATTGCGGGCTGGCGCGCCGCCAACTGCCTGGCGTTTGCCGACGACGCCGGTGTGACCCGGCCGCAGCGCCTGCTGCATACCCTGAACCGGCTCTTGCACCAAGGCGGCCACGACTGGATGGCCGCCACCGATGTGGGCCAGCACCAGATGTGGTCGGCGCAGTACCTGGCGTTCGACGCGCCGCGCCGCTGGCTGACCTCTGGCGGCGCGGGTACCATGGGTTACGGCCTGCCCGCGGCGATAGGCGCGCAGGTGGCGTATCCGCAAAGAACCGTGGTGTGCGTCAGCGGCGACGCCTCGGTGCTGATGAACATCCAGGAACTGGCCACCGCGCGGCAGCACGGTCTGCCGGTGAAGCTGATCATTTCCAACAACGGCTATATGGGCATGGTCCGCCAGTGGCAGCAGTTGGGGCATGGTCAGCGCTACAGCCATAGCTACACTGAATGCCTGCCCGATTTCTGCGCTTTGGCCCGCTCCTTCGGCTGGGAGGCCGCCAGGGTGGAAAGCCCGGCGCACCTGGAAGAAGAGCTGGGTCGCTGCCTGGCCAGCGACCGGCCCTATCTGCTGGACGTGCCGGTGGCTGCCGAGGAGAACTGCTTTCCGATGATTCCGGCCGGGGCGGGGCACAACCAGATCATGCTGTCGGAACACCGCTGGTACGACGCGCCATAAATGGATTGACTCGGCCTCTGGCGACATTTACCATGGTTATGGTACGTACAACCAGTCAAGTATGCCGCCTCATCCGGAAAACGAAGGTGTCGTGGCGTTTTCCAGCGATGTGTCTCACGCCTGCACTCATTCCATGATCGAGAAAATCCTTGCCGGATGCCGTGTCATCGATTTAACGCAAAACGTGGCCGGGCCGTTCTGCACCCAGATACTGGGTGACTTTGGCGCGCAGGTCATCAAGGTCGAACGCCCGGAAACCGGTGACGATACGCGTGCCTGGAGGCCACCCGAAGCCGGTGGCGTTTCGTCAACGTTTCTTGCCTTGAATCGGAACAAGAAAAGCATCTGCATCGATCTGGATCATGACGCGGGCCAAGCCATCCTGCGCAAGCTGGTGGCTTCAGCCGATGTCGTGATTCACTCGCTGAAGCCCGGCAGTGCCGAGTCGCGCGGCCTGGGATACGAAGATCTCAGACGGATGAAGCCGGATCTTGTTTACTGCGCCATCAGTGCATTTGGCGAAGTGGGGCCGCTGCGGCAGATGCCGGGGTACGACCCATTGATGCAAGCGTTCAGCGGCATCATGAGCGTTACCGGCAATCTTCAAGACGATCCCGTTCGGGTAAGCGTCTCGCTGATCGATATGGGTACGGGAATGTGGGCGGCTTTGGGCATCCTGGGCGCACTTCTGCATAAAAGCAGAACGGGCGAAAGTGTGGACGTTCGCGCGAATTTGCTGGATACCAGCTTGTCCTGGATGACCGTTTTCATCGCCAGCTATCTGGCCTCGGGAAGCGTTCCACAAAAAATGGGGTCGGCCATGGCCATGACCGCTCCCTATGAGCTCTTTAGAACATGCGATGGGCATGTGTTCATCGCAGCCGGCAACGACCGGCTTTTCGTCAAGGTCTGCCATGCGCTGGGCTGTGCGCAGCTTGCCGATGAAGATCGGTTTGCCACGAATGCACAGCGGGTGGCGCACCGCGATCTTCTCCATGAGCAGCTGGAGCAGCACACCGCTCGCATGACCACGCAAAGTGCCGTGGCCGCCTTGCGCGAGCGTGGGGCGCCGTGCAGTGAACTGAATGACTTGTCGCAAGTGCTTTCCCACGAGCAGGTAAGGGCAACGGGAATGCTTGCCAAACTGCCCGTCGAGGGGGCCGCGGACCATCAAGTGGTTGCTGTTCCTCTGGCGCTGCGCGGGTCGCGCAGCAAGGCAAGATCCGCGCCGCCCGCGCTCGGGGCGCATACCAACGAGATTCTCCGGGATGGCGGTTATACGGTCGCGGAAATCGCCGAGTTCAGGCGCGGGGCGATCATTGCATGAAGTCGCTGCCGCGCTCACTGAAAGAGGGCATGCCGGCTAGTCGATGAATTTCTGTAAACCGTCATTCCAGGGAGATCCAATGCAGTTCGAGACTTTGCGTGTGGACACGGCGCCAGGTACGGCGCCTGGCGATGACATCAAGGTGCTGGTTCTCAACCGCCCCGACGTCATGAACGCAATGAACACCAAAATGTTCTACGAAATGCGCGAAGCGCTGCATCAATTAGCCTATGACGAGCATCTGCGAGTGCTGATTCTGACGGGTGAGGGATCGCGGGCATTTTCGGCCGGTGGCGATCTGAAAGAGCGCAACGGCATGAGCGACCAGGCATGGCGCAAGCAGCACCAGATCATCGAGGAGGTCTTTTTGGCGGTCAAGGATTTCCCCTTGCCGGTGCTGGCCGCGGTGGAAGGGCACGCACATGGCGGAGGGTTCGAGCTTGCGATGATGGCGGATTTCATTGTGGCTTCCGAGACGGCGACGTTTTCGCTTGCCGAGGTCAAGCGTGGCCTTCTTCCGGGCGGCGGCGGGGTGCAGAATCTGGTGCGCGCAGCCGGCATGCGGCGTGCCAAGCAGCTTCTATTCACGGGCGACAAGTTTTCCGGCGCCGATGCCGCGCAGTGGGGCGTGGTCAACGAGCTGACTGCAGCTGGCGAGGCGCTCTTCACGGCAGCCGGCATCGCGCGCCGCATCGTCGAGGCAGCCCCCATGTCGGTGCGCTATGCAAAGCTAAGCGCGGCGCGGGGTGGCGAAGTTGACTTCCACACCGGGTATGCCCTGGATATCGCTGCGTATAACGTGCTGGTGTCCTCAAGCGACCGGCGTGAAGGCGTTGCCGCATTCAATGAAAGGCGCCCGCCACGCTGGACCAATAGCTAGCCATCAACGATATGCCCATGGATTTCATCGCGTCGGGCGCCACCGCCAGGATCGCAGGATTCATCTGTGAATTCGATGAGCAAGCCTTGTCTGCCGAGTGCATAGCGAGTGCGGCGGGCAATGTACTGGACACGCTGGGGGCCATGGTCGCTGGCGGCAAGCAGGATGTTGTGCGTTCGCTCGAGCGGGCGTTGCCGCCGTTGTCGCAAGAGGGCGTGGTCTGGCTGACCATGCCATGGAGCGCAAGGCGCTATCGCGCGGATGATGCCGCCGTCGTGCTCGGCGCTGCCAGTCATGCGCTTGACTACGACGATGTCAGCATGATCTGCGTATGCCATCCCAGTGCGCCGGTCCTGTCCGCGATGCTGGCTGCGATAGGCTGCGGTGTCGTGCCTGCGCAATCAAGTGGCCGCGCCCTGACCGGCCGTGCTTTCATTGCCGCGTATTGCCTGGGAACGGAGGTCATGATCCGCGTCGGACAGGCGATGGGACTGCGCCACTACGAACTGGGCTTTCATGCCACTGCGACCCTGGGCAATCTTGGCGCCACTGCGGCCATTGCCCGATTGGCGGGCCTGGGTACGGCGCAGACCGCACATGCCATGGCGATCGCGGCCAGCATGGCCGGCGGTCTGCGCAGCAACTTCGGCACCATGGTCAAGCCCCTGCATGTCGGCCTGGCTGCCGCCAATGGCGTGCGCGCGGTCCAGCTTGCGCGAGCTGGCATCGAGGGGGCAGCCGATATCTTCGAGTCCGGTGGTTTCCTGCGTGCCTTCTCTGGCGGCGCTACCGACAATTGGCCGGCTGGCCTTGTGCTGGGTGCGCCGTTTGCGCTGCAACAGCCCGGTTTCGAGCAGAAACGCTACCCCTGCTGCTACCTGTTGCACAAGATCATCGAAGCGACGTTGGCTTTGCGCCGCGAACATGGCGTTGTGCTCGATGATGTCAAAGAGGTGTTGGTGCGCATGCCCCGTGGCGGCACGCAGCCGCTCAACCATCCTTTTGCGCGCACTGGTCTGCACGGCAAGTTCAGTGCACCTTATGCGGTTGTCGCCAGCCTTGTCGACGGATGCATCAACCTGGCGAGTTTTCAGGATGCGGCAGTGTTGCGCCGCGGCGTGCAGAGCCGCTTGGCCGATGTCGTGGTTATCGAGGAAGGCACGGCTTCCAATGAGGGTAGCGATCTCGGCAAGGGCCCGGTTACCGTGGATATCACCTTGCGCAATGGACGTCTGCTCTCGAAAACGATAAGCCTGTCCCCAGGCTCGTCTGCCGATCCGATTACCTGCGAGCAATTGAAAGATAAATGGATCGATTGTTTTGCCCATGGCTTGCCGCAAGTCGGTAGCGCCCAGGCGCGTGCCCTGTTCGAGCAGGGCATGCGCCTGGGCCAGATGGCAGAAATAAAGTCCTGGTTGGCTTGCCTGTTCGGACCATGATCGCGGCCCGGTCTTGCAGGCGTGCGGCGGGCGTGGATACGCCCTTGCGCGCTGGCCATGAAACCTCATGTGCGGCGACCCTGGTATGGGGCCCCTACAATGCGGGAAGGTTTCTTGCCGACGATGCCGTTCCGGCTTAGTTCTTACAATAGAAAATCTGACTTGATCAAGAAAATCGCTCCTATTGCAGGGACCAAACGCGCCCTGATCTCGAACATGCTTTCCCACGATATCCAGGCGGGAAAGTATCCTGTCGGGCTGGCCCTTCCTTCCGAGAACGAGTTGGCGGCCTCATTTGGAGTCAGCCGCCATACGATACGGGTGGCCTTGGCGACGCTGCATGAAATGGGCCTGATTTCCAGCCACCAGGGCGTGGGCAACATTGTGCGGGCAAACTCTGTGCCGGTGCGTTATGCGCAGTCATTCGATTCACTTGACGACCTGCTTCAGTATGCCGCCAACACCCTTGTGGAAATGACGGGGAAGTCGGAGGTCGTGGTCGATAAAACCTTGGCGGCATGGATAGGTTGCAAGCCGGGAGAGCGGTGGTGGCGCATTTCAACCATCCGTTTTTCCAAGGACAGGAAAGCCCGCGTGGCTTCATCCGAGATTTTTATTCCCTACCTTTTCGGCTCGGTGCTGGATCATCTGGATGAGTCCGGCGGCACCATCATGACCTTGATGGAAGATGTCCTGGGCAAGGCCATCGTCGAAATCACCCAGGACATCATCGCAACCAGGGCAACTGCCGGCGAAGCGGAAATACTGAAGGTTGCCCCGCGGGATCCGGTGCTTCAGATCGTGCGCCACTATTATGGGACGGGTGGGCAATTGCTCGAGGTCAGCCGCTCTGTGCATCCGGCCGATATGTTCAGCTATTCGATGCGTGTGCGCCTGGCGTCGGCAACTGCCCAGGCCTGAGGCGGGCGCGTGGCCATGCCGCAGTCGGCGCGCATGCAGCGCCCGTGTCGGCCATGGATAAGCCACAGGTGCCTGATGCGTCGCCAAATTAACTGAAATCACGCCACGGTAACGGCTCAGGTTTGATTTGCCGTGATATCCTGTACGTACAAGCAAACATGTTGATCATCCCGCGACGAAAGGTGCCCCGTAAATGGACTTTTCAATTCCCGAAGAGATTGTCGCTGTCGGCGATGCCTTGCTCCGATTCATCGATCGAGAAGTGATTCCTATCGAAGCAGCGAACCGCGAGCTGCTTGCCAGCGAAAGAAACGTTTTCGATGCGGATGGCCGGTATGTCGACGAGGTGCTGGCCTTGCGGCGCAAGATACGGATGCGCTCGGCCGAGCTGGGCTTCTATAACCTCTTTGGCCCGGCGGCGCTGGGTGGCGAAGGGATGGGGGCGGTGGCGTCAACCACCATCCACGAAATGTTGTACGAACATGTCGGTCCGGGCCGCCACCTGATCCAGCCGGTTGTCCTGCCATCTCCGTTCAGCAACGGCTTGTCTCCTGTCCTGGTAAACCTGGATCCTGCCGTTTTCGCGCGTTATCGCGACCAACTGGCTTGCGGCGACAAAATGCTGTGCTTCGCCCTCAGTGAGCCGGATGCCGGCTCGGACGTCTATGGCATGAAAACGCGCGCCGTGCGCGATGGCGACGAGTGGGTGATAACCGGTACAAAGCAGTGGATCAGCAATTCTCCCTATGCCGATTATGCGATGGTCTTCGCTATTACCGATCCCGAACGCTGTCGGCAGCGTGCCGGCGGCATTACCGGCTTTCTGGTCGACGTCAAAGCGCCCGGGTTCAGTGTCCCACGGGTGATTTCAGTGATGGGGCATCTGGGTTCCGATATTGGCGTCATCACGCTTGACGGCGTGAGAGTGCGCGATGACCATCGACTGGGAGCCGAGGGCAAGGGGCTGTCGGTGGCAATCAATGGTGTCAGCAACGGGCGCGTCGGCATGGCCGGGCAGATGATCGGGTTGGCAAAATGGGCACTCAAGCGCACCACCGAGTATGCCAAGCAGCGCCATACCTTCGGTCGTCCGATCGCCGAGCATCAGGCAGTCCAGTTCATGCTCGCCGAATGCGCCATCGATATCTACGCGGCCAAGAACATGGTGCAGAACTGTGCCTGGCGAGTCGATCAGGGGCTTTCAGCTGAAGCCGAGATCTCCATGATCAAGGCCTACAGCACCGAAATGCTCAATCGCGTTATGGATCGTTGCATCCAAGCCCATGGCGGCATGGGCTTGACCAACGAGCTTCGCCTCGAGGAAGGTTACCGCCATGCGCGGGCGATGCGCATACCCGACGGTACTACCGAAATCCAAAAACGCACGATTGCCTTGCGCCTGTTAAACGGTGAACTCACGCTATGACGACATGGGCGGCGAGCCGGTGCGGCATTCCGTCATCGTCGTGCCCAGGGGCGCCTGCGCGCTGGATGGGCTGACGGACGGGCCTGCGCTGCAGGCGACAACACGCTGGTCAGGGGCGAATTCAGGCTTTTTGCAGTGGCAGAACGGCCAAGAATAATTCTGGAGACAGCATGATGATATCGAGGAAACTGCTTCAAGCCGTGCTCATTCCCGTGCTCGTGCTCGGCGGCGTTGCCACCGGGCAAGCCACGGAAGCCTGGCCCTCCCGGCCCATCAAAGTCATCGTGCCCTTTCCCGCCGGAGGCTCTTCGGATGGTCCGGTGCGGGCACTCGCTGCAAAGCTTGAAAAGTCGCTTGGCCAGTCCGTCGTCGTGGAAAACATAGGGGGCGGCGGTGGCGGCGTCGGTACCGCGCGCGTCGCCCTGGCGCCGGCCGATGGCTACACATTTGCGATGGGCGCTGTTGGCACGCTGTGCATCATCCCCCATCTTTACTCAAAGCTGGGGTACGACCCCGTCAAGGACATCACGCCCATTGCCCAACTGAGCGAATATGCAAATGTGCTTATCGTGAATGCGAACGAACCTTACGGGTCGGTCGACGACCTGCTCAAGGCGGCCAGGCAGAATCCCGGGAAAATCAATTTCGGTTCAGCCGGCAACGGCTCGTCGAATCATTTGTCCGCGGAACTCCTGGCCAGTATGACGGGCGTGAAGTTCGCGCATGTTCCCTATCGGGGAACAGGTCCCGCGCTGAACGATCTCATTGCAGGCCGGATTCCCTTCATGTTCGATGTCGTGAACAATCCTTTGGCCTGGATCAAAGAGGGCAAGGTGCGGGCTTTGGGTGTCACGAGCCTCAGCGGGTCGAGCAAGCTGCCGGGCGTGCCACCCATTTCAGACACCGTGCCGGGCTACGAGGTGCTCGGCTGGATCGGCCTGATCGGGCCTGCCGGTTTGCCGCAAAGCATCGTCGACAGAATGAGCACCGAAGTCAGAAAGGCCATGACTTCGCCCGACCTGGTTGAGCAGTATGCGAATTTTGGTTTCGATGCCAAATACTCGTCTCCCGAGCAATTCGCAGCGCTGATCAAAAAAGACCTTGATCTTTGGGGCAAGGTCGTCAAGGGCTCCGGCGCGAAGGTCGATTAGAGACGCATCGCCGCATCGTCGAGGACAGCGTCGAATATGGCGTCCAGCCGGACGCCAGAGTCCGGTCTATGCACTCCAGTCTTGGCCGGACAGGAGCCGCTGCGTGAGCGCAACACCGGACACAGGAGACAATATGAAAACCATGCAGAGCCCTATGCGCCGTTGCGTACTTGCCGCCGGGTTGGCGGGTGCGCTGGGTATGATTGCCGCGCCGTTTTCCCGTGCCGCTGATGGCGCCGTCGGCGCCGGGCAGTACCCCACACGCCCGGTTCGCTTCGTGGTGCCCTTCGCCGCAGGTGGGCCAACCGATACCCTGACACGCATCATTGCCGCCCGGCTTTCCGACGAGCTCGGGCAGCCTTTCGTCGTGGAAAACAAGCCCGGCGGCAGTGGCGCCATTGGGGCGGAACTGGTGGCGAACGCCGCAGCGGATGGCTATACCTTGCTGTTGTCCACGATCCATCATGCGGTCAACGCCAGCCTGCAATCCAAGCTGCCTTACAACATGGAGCGCGATTTCACACCGGTTTCCTCGCTCATCACCCTGCCCATCGTGCTGGTGACCAGGCCAGACCTGCCGGTGCAAAGCGTGGAGCAACTGATTCAGCTGGCGCAGGCCGAACCGGGGAAATTGACATTTGCCTCGTCCGGCAACGGAGGTGGCACGCACTTGGGGGGCGAGCTGTTCCGCAGTCTGGCCAATGTAGACATCCGACATATCCCTTACGCAGGAAGCGCGCCGGCCATGGTGGCTCTGCTGGGCGGGCATGTCGACATGATGTTTGCTGACGGCATCACCGCGCAACCCCATATCGCCGCCGCGCGCCTGCGCTTGCTGGCCGTTGGGGCAAGCAAGCGATCCGCTCTGTTTCCCGATACGCCGACGATGCAGGAAGCCGGGGTGCCGGGCTATGAAATCACCACCTGGTTCGGTCTTTCCGCGCCGGCAGGAACGCCGCCATTCATCGTCCAGCGCCTGAACCAAACGCTCGCCAGTGTGCTTGGCGACCCTGCCATGCGCGCGCGTCTGCTGGCGCAGACCGCAGAGGCGTTTCCCAGTACGCCGCAAGCCTATGCGCAATACTATGCGCGTGAAGAGAAAAAGTGGGCCGACGTGGTGAAAAGGGCAGGGATACAAGCTAACTAGCGCAGTTTTACGGTCGACGGCATAACGATTGCGCCGATACGCGACAAGTATCGGGGAATCCGAATCGGATATTGGACGGCGGCAGGTGCCCACGCATAGATTATGGCGACCCGCGGCGACTCGTTGCGGGCAAGAGCATGCGCCGTACCGTCAAGCTGGGCGCTGGCCAGCGCCCGCCGCGGAATACGCAAGGGGAGACAAAAAATGAAAAATCGTTTGCTTGCCGGCCTGGTCGTCAGCCTGGGTATCCTGTACAGCCTGGGGGTCCAGGCGGCGGATGGCTATCCAGCGAAACCGCTGCGCTTTATCGTGCCCCTGGGGCCAGGCAGCGCGGCCGACACCAATACGCGGTCCCTGGCAGACCGGCTGCAGAAGCTGACCGGGCAACCTGTCATCGTGGAAAACAAGCCTGGCGCCGATTTGATCGTGGGCACCACCACGGCGTTGAATGAGCCCGCGGACGGCTACACCGTCTTGCTGATCAGCCCCAGCACCATGCTGATCAACCCCCTGTTGATTGCGGATCTGCCGTACAAACCAGAGCAGATCAAGCCGATACTTCACCTGACCAGCAACGTGGGGGTCTTCGTGGTGGGGGCGGATTCCAAGTTCAACAGCCTGGGCGATATGCTCAAGGCGGCCGGCATACGCCCAGGCGCGGTCAGCATGGGCCTGTATGGCAATAGCTATCGCCTGGGCGCGCAGGTGCTGGCCAGGGCCGCCGGCGTGCAGTTCAACGATATTCCCTACAAGGGGTTCAGCCCGACGGTCAACGATGTCATCGGTGGCATGACCCAGGCCGCCCTGGTCGACCTCAGCGGCGCGCTGCCGTTGATCGAGGCTGGCAAGCTCAAGGCCCTGGCGGTGACCAGCGACGAACGGGTGCCGGCTGCGCCCGATGTGCCCACCGTCAAGGAAAGCGGCATAGCCGACTACAACATGTATATTTTTGTCGGCTATGGTGTGCGTGCCGACACGCCACAGCCGGTGTTCAACAAGCTGGAAGCCCTGCTGCAAGAGGTGGTCGCGCAGCCGGATTTCCAAAGCGGACTCAAGCAGCAGGCCGGACTGATCTCTGTCGGGACACCGGGTAAACCTTTCGCTGACCTGATTGCCTCGGATTTCAAGCGCTACCAGGCCGTCGTCGAGGCATCCAAAGCCGGAAAATAGGCCTCAGGCCGGGCGCTGAAAGGCCACGGCCTGGTCGGTCAGCAGGCGGATGCCCACGTTGCCGCCCAGCTCGTAAGGCTGGCGGCTCGGGGCCAGGGCCAGCACCTTGCTGCCGGAAGGCAGTTCAAGCGTGTACAGGAACTCGGCGCCACGAAATGCCCGCCCCACGACGCGTGCCCGCAGGCCGGCCTCCTGGTCCAGGCCGATGGCATCGGGCCTGATCAGGATGTCGAGCCGGTCGGCCGACGCCGCGTCGCCATGGATACCCGGCTGGCCGGCCAACGATAGCGTGCCCAGCTCGCTGTGCAGGCTGGCGTTAGCCTGCCGCGTGGCCGGCAGCAGCACGCCTTCGCCGATAAAGCCCGCTACATAGCGGTCGGCCGGCTGGTGATACAGGGCATAGGGCGTATCCCACTGGCGCAGGTGGCCGTCGGCCATGACGCCAACCTTGTCGGCCACCGCAAAGGCTTCGCGCTGGTCGTGAGTGACCAGGATGGCCGTGGCGCCGGCACGCTTGAGTATGACTCTTACCTCTTCGGCCAGGTGCTCTCGCAGCGTGACGTCCAGGTTCGAGAAGGGTTCGTCCATCAGCATCAGGCGCGGTTGTGGCGCCAGCGCGCGTGCCAGGGCCACGCGCTGCTGCTGTCCGCCCGACAACTCATGCGGATAGCGTTTGGCGGCATGCAGCAGGCCAACCAGATCCAGCATTTCAATGACGCGCGCATTGCGCCGCGTGGCGCTCTGAGCGCCCAGGCCAAAACCGATATTGGCCGCCACGGTCAGGTGAGGGAAAAGGGCGTAGTCCTGGAAGACCACGCCTATGTGGCGAGCTTCAGGCGCCAGCATGCGGCCCTTGCCCGCCACGACTTCGTCCGCCAGCCGGATTTCGCCGGCACGCAGGGGCTCGAACCCGGCAATGGCGCGCAATACGGTGGTCTTGCCGCAGCCCGAAGCCCCCAGCAGGCAGCCGATTTCGCCTTCGGCCAGATGCACGCTCAGGTCTTGCACGACCGGGGTGGCACCGTAGGCAACTGCTATCGTATCCAGATCCAGCATGATGATTTTTTCCGTTCGCGCAGGGCGATGGCTTAAGGGCTGCCGTGGCCGCCGTCGCTATGGCGCACCAGCAGCATCACGGGCAGTAGGCCCACCAGTACGATGAAGGCGGCGGGCAGGGCCGCGCGTTCCCACATCGATTCGGAGGTGAGCTGAAAAATCCGTACCGCCAGGGTGTCCCAGCCAAAGCTGCGGGTCATGAGGGTGATGGGCATTTCCTTGAGCACATCCACGAACACCAGCAGGAAGGCGGCGAGCAAGCCCGGGCGAACCAGCGGTACATACAGCCGCCTGAGGGTTTGCCGGGCATTGAGCCCCAGCGAGCGGGCGGCGTCGTTCTGGCTGCGCGTGACGCGGTGCATGGCGCTGTCGGTGGCCTGAAAAGCCACGGCCAGAAAACGCACGGTCAGCGCCAGCAGCATGGCTGCCAGGGTGCCTTTCAGTATCTGGTAGCCGGAATAGCCCAGGCTCTGCGCTATGGCCAGAAGGTACTGGTCTAGCCAGGTGATGGGGATGAAAGCGCCCACGGCCAGGACCGAACCCGGTACGGCATAGCCCAGGATCGCGAAGCGTGTCGTCCAGTTGGTGGCGGTATCGGTGTGATGCCGGCGCACCCAGGACAGCAGCATGGCCAGGATCGTGGCGGCGGCCCCGGTAAACAGCGCCAGCTTGACCGTGTTCCAGGCAAAGCCCCAATAGCGCACGTCCAGGTCTTCGCGCCAGACTTGCAGCGACCACAGGGCCAGTTGCGTCACCGGGATCAGGAAGGCTGCGCCAAGCACCAGGCTGCAGGCGGCGATCGCGCCCCAGCGCGCAACGCCGGTCAGCACGATGCGCGGGCTGCTGCCAAAGGCCACCTGGTACTGCCGGCGTCCGCGCATGCGCTGCTCGAATACGGCCAGCGCCAACGCGAAGACGATCAGTAGCGACGCCAGCTGCGCTGCCGCAGGCAGGTTGAACAGGCCGAACCATGACTTGTAGATGGCCATGGTGAAGGTGTCGTAGTTGAACACCGCCACCGCGCCGAAGTCGGCCAGGGTTTCCATCATGACCAGGGTCAGGCCGCCCACTATCCACGGACGGGCCATGGGCACCGCGACTTTGAAGAAGGCCCGGGTGCGCGACATGCCCAGGGTCTGGGCGGCTTCCATGGCGCGCCGGCCCTGGGTGCGAAAGGCATTGCGCGCCAGCAGATAGACGTAGGGGTAGAAGGCCATGACCAGCACGACCGTAACCGCCCAGGTGCTGCTGCGCACGTTGGGAAACATGCTGCTGCTGCCAAAGGTATCCCGGACCCAGGTTTGTACGGGGCCGGAGAAGTCGAAAATGCCGACGTGCACGAAAGCCAGCACATAGGCGGGTATCGCCAGGGGCAGCATCAGCGCCCAGGAAAAAAACCGGCGACCGGGAAACTCGCACACCGCGGTCAGCCAAGCCAGGGGCACGCCTACCAGCAGCACCCCTGCCGCCACACCCGCCATCAGCACGCCGGTATTGAGCAATACGCGCGGCAGCACGTATTGCCTGAGGTGATCCCAGACCTCGGGTTGCGGGTACAGGAAGTAGCCCAGCACGACCGCCAGCGGGATGACCGTCAGCAGGGCAACGGGCAGGGCGTACAGGGCTCCGCGTGAAAAACGCTTACCGGTAGCCGACACGATCCAGCAGCAGAATTGCTTCGGGCTGCAGGCGGCCTACGTCGGCTGCATTGGTCGTGTTGGGGATGAACTCACCCCACGCTTCGACGATGGGGTCGGCCTGGACCTTTTCGTTGACCGGGCTCTCGAAGGTGCCGTGGGTGTAGCCGCTTTGCGCATGCTCGGAAGACAGCCATTCCAGGAATTTCATGGCCCCTTCGGGGTTCTTGGCGTGGGTGGTGATGCCGCCGCCCGACAGGTTGACGTGCACGCCGCCCTGGTCCTTGCCCTGGTTGGCCCAGAAGAGCGAAACCTTGTCCTTGAAGCCAGGATCCTGGTTGATCAGGCGGCCGTAGTAGTAAGTGTTGGCAATGCCCACCGCGCACTGGCCGGCGGCGATGGCTTCGAGCAGCTTGGCGTCGCTGGTGAAGACATCGGTGGCCAGGTTGCTGACCCAGCCCTTGATGATGGTTTCGGTTTTTTCGACGCCGTAATGCGCAAGCAGCATGGCGGTCAGGGATTGGGTATAGGTCTGCTTGCCGGTGCGCAGGCACAGCAGGCCCTTCCATTTCGGATCGGCCAGGTCTTCGTAGGTGGACAGTTGCTCGGGCTTGATTTTCTTCGGGTCGAAGAAAATGGTGCGTTCGCGGCGCGATAGACCGTACCAGCTGCCGTCGGGCGCGCGCATCGAGGCGGGAATGTTGGCGGTGAGGACATCGGACTGGCTGGGTTTGAGCACGCCCCGATCGGCCGCTCGCCACAGGTTGCCCACGTCTACCGTGACCAGCAGGTCGGCCGGCGTGCTGGCGCCTTCGGCGGCCAGGCGCTCGATCAGCGCATTGCCGTTATCGGTAAGCATGCGGATTTCCACCCCGGTTTCCTTGGTGTACTGATCCAGGATGGGTTTGATCAACTGCTCGATCCGCGACGAGTAGATCGTCACGGGTTCCGGAGCCGCTTGCACAACGGTAGCCGTTGTTGCGCAAACCGCCAGCACGGATGCGGCCAGAGTTCGGAGTAAGAGCACGTTGAATCCTCCAGTGTAGGGCTAGAATGATGAATTGCGGGAATTCATTATTGTAGAAGAAATGAGAACCATTATCGGGGGTGTGCATTCGCTCCGAATCGAATTTCACGGTTTTTCCGCAAAATCCGTATTGCTTACCCCGCTGCGAGCGACATATTCCTGTCACGCAGAAGTCATACACTTGCCGTGAGGCATCCTCGGGGATGATCCCGATCCGAAGGAGTTGGCATGTTCGAACACACACACAAACAATTCGATGCCGAGCTGGAAAGCGTGCGCTCGCGTTTCCTGCAAATGGGCGGCTTGGTCGAAGCGCAGATTACCGGCGCCATCGATGGCCTGGCCAATGGCGACCTTGAATTGCTTGAGCGCGTGCTCGCCCGCGAGGCCGAGGTCAACCGCTACGAGACCGAACTGGATGAAGCCATCGGCCGCATCCTGGCGCTGCGCCAGCCCGCCGCAGTCGATCTGCGCATGATGATCACGCTGACCAAGATGATCACCGACATGGAACGCGCAGGCGACGAAGCCGAGAAAATCGCCCGCATGGCCAAGATGATCCACGAGGCCGGGCGCCGACACATGCCGCCGGTGGAACTCTGGCATATGGCCGGCTACGTCAATACCATGATGCGCCAGATGCTCGACGCCTTTGCCCGCACCGATGCCATGGTGGCGGCCCAGGTGGTGCGTCAGGACAAGAGTGTCGATATCGAGTGGCAGGGGGCCATCCGCCACCTGATCACCTACATGATCGAAGACCCGCGCACCATTTCGCGCTCTATCGAATTGTTGTTCATCGCCAAGGCGCTCGAGCGCATCGGCGACCACGCCAAGAATATGTCCGAGCAGATCGTGTACATGATCAAGGGCAAGGACGTGCGCCATACCGGCGTGGACAACGTCGAAAAACAAGCCGCCGAATAAAACCGGGGTCAGACCTCGATTATTGGCAAGCAAACCGGGGTCTGACCCCGGTTTTTCAGTTTGTGGGGGCGGGGTCGATGAAGGCCTGGGTACTGTACTGGTCGGAAGGCAGGCGCTGCAGGCGTGGCGGTGAGCCGGGCTGGGCGCGCAGGTAGTCCAGGAAGGATTCGGCGTCGCCCAGGCCGACATCGATGCGGCGATCGCCCTTGATCTTGCCAAACGTGGTGTAGTCGTCCAGGCCGTCGGCCAGGAAGGCGATGGTAATCACGTTGTAGAGTGTGGCGTCGTCCAGGGGCTGCCAGATGCCGTCCGTGCCGGCCACCTGCAAACGGCTGACCCGCTTGCCCCGGGGCTGGGTGAAGTCCACCTGCCAGCGCAGGCCGGCGGCATAGGGGTAGCTGCCTGTGGCGCCGCGGGTAACGAGGGCATCCATGGCTTCTTCCAGCACCGCTTTGAGTTCGGCGCCGCTAGCCATCAGTTGCACCAGCAGGTTGCCGAAAGGCAGCACGTTATAGGTATCGGCCACCGTGATCGTGCCGCGTGGCATGTCTACCCTGACGCCGCCCGCATTCTGGATGGCGATCTGCGCGCCGAAGTATTGCCTGCCGGCGTGGAGCATGGACTGGGCAACGTGCTGCTGGATGTCGCCGCCATGCGCAATGACGTGCGGATCCAGGTTGCAGGTGTCTCCCAGCGTGGAGCGAACGGGGTCAAAGCGCAGGCCGGGAATGCGCCGCAGGCAAAGGTCGGTATCGGCTTGGCCGGCGGTTTCGCGGCCGAAATCCTGCTTTTGGCTGGCATAGGGCGCGAGCAGCGCCTGGACGCCGGGATCGGGCTGGGTGATGCGCAAGCTGCCGCTGGCGGCAATGTCGGCCAGCGCGGCGGTACGGTCGGCGGTATTGAGCGGCGTGCCCTGGCGCAGCAGTTCTTCGCCTATCAGCACATGCGGCGTGCCCCGGCACGAGGTGATCCGGCCTTGCGCATCGAAGTCCACGTCCAGCTGCCCGACCACATAGGAATACTGCCAGGCCTGTACCACGCAGACAGGGTCGCCATCGCGGTTGGTCGTCCGGGTGGGGTAGTCGCCCAAGGGGCTGAGCCCATGGTTGGCCATGGCCGCCGGCCCGAGCAAGGTGTGTGAGTCGCCGCCGACGATGACATCCACGCCACTGAGCTGGCGGGCCAGCTCGAGGTCCATGTCGTAGCCGGTATGCGATTGCAGGATGATCTTGTTGACGCCCTGAGCGCGCAGGGCGTCGATCTCGGCCTGGGCGGCGATGACCTCATCCTCGAAATGGGTGCCGGGGTCGGGGCGCGACGAGTTCGAGGTCTTGCGCGCAATCGTCAGCCCAACGAGGCCTATGGACTGGCCTTCGCGCTGCAGCAGGGTGGAGCCTTGCACATAGCCGGGCGCACGCTCGGGATGCAGGGGCGAGTTCGGGCCGAAGCGCACGTTGGCGGACAGCACCTGGGTCTTGCAGTCGCCGTCGCGCAGGAAGTCCAGGAAGGACTTCAGGCCGGCGTCGCCGTGGTCGAACTCGTGGTTGCCCAGAGTGAAGGTGTCGAAGCACACGGCCTGCATGAGGTCGGCATCGGCGCGGCCGTCGGTAAGGTTGTAGTACAGGTCGCCTGTGGTGGCGTCGCCCGCATGGATCTTGATGACGTTGTCAGATTGCGCCGCCAGCGCATCGATGGCGCCGGCCACGCGGGCAAAGCCGCCGCGTCGCACTTGTATGTTCTCGCGCTGGCCGCCGGCCGTGGCCAGCGGCATCAGGGCCGCTTCCTCATCCAGGTGCGAGTGATGATCGTTGATGTGCAGCAGGGTCAGTTGCAGCGGTGCATCATCGGGTGTCGGTGGCGACGGCATCGGGCCGTCGCTGCCACAGGCGGCGAGCAGGCTGGCTGCAACGCAAAGGGACAGCAGCCTGCTTGTTTTCATAAACCGTAAACCAGAATGGCAGGTGTCAGGCCGAAGGCGGAACGAAGCCCTGGGCTTCGACGTCGATGTCTTCGAACAGGAAGCGTTCCATCTGTTGGGTAAGGTACTTGCGTGCGCGGATGTCGGCCAGGTTCAGGCGGTTCTCGTTGACCAGGCGGGTTTGCACGCCTATCCATTCCTGCCAGGCTTCCTTGGATATGTTTTGCCAGATGCGTTTGCCCAGTTCGCCGGGATAGGGGGCGAAGTCCAGACCTTCGGCTTCACGCTTGAGTTTGACGCAATGAACGGTACGAGCCATGGCGAATCCTGCTGAGTAATTGCAATGTGGAGGATTGTAATGGACGGTGGCTGAATTCCGCCTTATCCCCCGCAGCTCGTCCGGGTATGCGGTCAACCTGTGGCGGTGGCTGCCGCAGGCTGCCCGCAAAGTGCCTGAAGCCTTCGAGGCATCGCTGCTTTCGCTGTCGCGGCGTGGCGCACGCTGATACGCGCGCGCCCGCGGCTTTCAGTTTTTTTCGATACGCTGCATGGCCTGCCGAAGCAGGGCCACGCAGGAATTGTGCAAGGCCTGTCCGGTGCTCATGGGTGCCTTGCCGGCATGGGCCCTGGCGTAGGTGCCTTCCAGTATCAGGCCGAGCTTGAAGCAGGCCAGCACCACATACCAATCGATGTGCGACATGTCCCGCGTCGAACGCTTGGCATAGCGTTCTATCAGTTCATTGGTGTCGGGGAATCCATCGAAGGGTTCGATGACCTGCACGCCGACGTTGCCGCGCCCGGTCTTGTCCGGCCAGGTCGCCACTAGCCAGCCCAGGTCGACCAGCGGATCGCCCACCGTGGCGAGTTCCCAATCGACGACGGCGGCCAGTTCCGGGCTGTCATGGCGGAACATGACATTGGAGATGTGGTAGTCGCCATGCATGATGCCGGGCTTGAAGCCGCCAGGCAGATTGGCCTGCAGCCAGGCTGCGACTTCCTGCACGCCGGGGATGCCGCTGGTGCCCGGCCAGCCCTCGTATTCCTGGTAGCTTTCGAGCTGGCCCAGCCAGCGCGGTACCTGGCGTTCCAGAAAACCTTCGGTACGACCAAAGCCATCCAGCCCCTGGGCGATGGGATCGAGCGCGCCCAGGCCGGCGATGGCGTCGGCCATGGCCAGGCCCATGCGATGGCGCATGCAGGGGTCGCCGCAATGCAGCGCGGGCATGCCCATGCTGGCGGTGAAGCCAGCCACGGGCTCCATCAGGTAGAAGGCCGCGCCCAGGACGTCGGTTTCCGAGCAGGCGGCGATCAGCGCGGGGTGCGGCACCGTGGTGCCGGCCAGCGCACCCAGCACGCTGGCTTCGCGCCGCATGGTGACGTTGCCGTCCATGCGGGGATGACGGGGCGGACGCCGCAGCACGAACTCCCGATTGCCGCGCTGGAACTTCAGCAGGACATTCTGCGTGCCGCCGGCCAGCAGGGTAGGGTTGGCGATGGGGCCGGATTCCAGCCCCTGCCCATCCATCCAGTCAGCCAGGCGCTGTGGGTCTACCAGGTTGCGCCAGTCCTCTTGTATGGCGACTCGCCGGGGTTGTTCTGTTTGCGGCGCCGTCATGTCAGGCCGCCTTGTTTGCGGGCTCGATGTCGGCCAGGGCCTCGCGGTACCTGGCCTCGGCGGCGGCACGCGCACGCGGCAGGTGATACGAGGGGAACAGCTCGGTGCTGGGGGTGTATTCGCCCAGCACTTCCTTGGCCACCGTCACCTTGTGCACTTCGGTGGGGCCGTCGGCCAGGCCCAGCATGAAGGAGTGCAGAACCTGACCGGCAAACGGCATTTCGCTGGACAGGCCCAGCGAGCCGTGCAGGTGCAATGCGCGCGAGGCGATGTCGTGCAAGACCTTGGGCATGGCGGCCTTGACGGCGGCGATGTCCTTGCGCACCAGGCGATAGTCGTTGTATTTGTCGATGCGCCAGGCCGTGCGCAGCACCAGCAGGCGGAACTGCTCGAGCTCTATCCACGAGTCGGCGATTTTTTCCTGCACCATCTGCTTGTCGGCCAGCAGCGAGCCCTGGGTGTGGCGCGAAATCACGCGTTCGCACATCATATCCAGCGCGCGCTTGGATTGGCCTATGCAGCGCATGGCATGGTGGATGCGCCCGCCGCCCAGCCGGGTCTGCGCCACCACGAAGGCCTGGCCGGGCTTGCCCAGGATGTGGTCCGCCGGCACGCGCACCTGGTTGTAGCGCAGGTAGGCGTGCGAATTCGCCCGCTCGCCGAGCAGGCCGGAGTCGCGCACGAATTCCACGCCCGGGGTGTCTGCCGGCACGATGAACATGGACATGCCCTTGTAGGCCGAGACCTCGGGGTCGGTAACCGCCATGACGATGAAGAACGCCGCATAGCGCGCATTCGACGAGAACCACTTTTCGCCGCTGATGACCCATTCATCGCCATCGCGCACAGCGGTGGTGGTGAAGACCTTGGGGTCGGCGCCGCCCTGGGGTTCGGTCATGGAAAAGCACGACACGATCTCGTTGTTCAGCAGGGGTTCCAGATAGCGCTTCTTTTGCGCCGGCGTGCCGTAGTGGGCCAGAATCTCGGCGTTGCCCGAGTCAGGGGCCTGGCAACCGAACACGATGGGCGCGAAATGCGAGCGGCCCAGGATTTCATTCATGAGGGCAAGCTTGACCTGGCCATAGCCAGGGCCGCCCAGGTCGGGCCCGAGGTGGCAGGCCCACAGCTGCTTGTCCTTGACGATCTGTTGCAGCGGACGCACCAGCTTGGTGAAACGCGGGTCATGAATATTGGCCGAGCTGCCCAGTACGTGGTCCAGCGGTTCGATCTCTTCGCGAACGAACTTCTCTATCCATTCCAGTTCGCGGGCGAATTCGGCGTCGGTTTCAAAATCCCAAGACATGTCTCTACTCCTGTATTTGGTGCAAATTTCTTGTTGTGTGGCGGGTGGCTCAGGCGAGGATCAGGCCGCCGTCTACCGGAATGGTCTGGCCGACCACATAGGCGGCCAGGGGCGAGGCCAGGAACAAGGCGACCCCGGCCATGTCGTTGGGGGTGCCCATGCGGCCAACCGGAATGCGATTGACGGCGTGTTCCAGGCGCTCGGGGTTGTCGGTGGTGACTTTGGTCATCTTGGTGGCGACAAAACCGGGGGCGATGCCGTTGACGCGGATGCCTTCGCGCGCCCAGGCTTCGCCCAGGGTGCGGGTCAGGCCCACGGCGCCGGTCTTGGAAGCGTTGTAGGCCGGGTTGCCACGAGTGGAGTGAAACGCCGCGGTGGAACTGATGGTGATCAACGAGCCCTGGCTTTTCTTGAGCATGTCGTAGAAGCGGTCGGCGCATGCCATCAGGCTGGTCAGGTTGACATCCAGTACCTGCCGGAATGCGGCGGTCTTGAATTCACGCCGCTTGTACAGCACCATGCCTTGCGCCAGCACCAGAACATCCAGCGACTTGAACGGTACTTCCACGGTCTCGATGCGATCGGCATCGGCAACGTCGACCTGGGTGTAGTGCAGGCCTGTCAGGTCGGAGCCGTCGGTGTCGGCATAGTCTTCGGGGGCGGCACGGGTGCCCCACACATGAACATTGGCGCCGCGTGCGCGAAAGGCCTGGGAGATTCCGTTGCCGATTCCGCTAGAGCCGCCAACCACCAACACCGATTTGCCGGAAAAATCCAGTTCGTTCACGCGAGTCTCCTGAAGGCTTTATTTTGCTTGAAGTCTGTTTGTCAGACAAATCAATGTAACGTGATGAGGACTTGCTTGTCAACGTGGGGGAAACGGGAAAACCGGCCGGCGCAGGGTGCGCGGGCCGGGCAAGGACAAGGCAGGAAAACAGGCCCGCGGATG
>JBEBVZ010000001.1:0-208634 GCA_040392445.1 Verticiella sediminum | reverse complement strand
GCGGCCTGCAGTTCCTGGACCTGATCCAGGAAGGCAACATCGGCCTGATGAAGGCGGTGGACAAGTTCGAATACCGTCGTGGCTACAAGTTCTCCACCTACGCCACGTGGTGGATCCGGCAGGCGATCACCCGTTCGATCGCCGACCAGGCGCGCACCATCCGTATTCCGGTGCACATGATCGAAACCATCAACAAGATGAATCGCATCAATCGCCAGATCCTGCAGGAAACCGGTGTCGAACCCGATCCCGCCACTTTGGCGCAAAAGATGGACATGCCGGAAGACAAAATCCGCAAGATCCTGAAAATCGCCAAAGAGCCGATCTCGATGGAAACCCCCATCGGCGACGACGACGACAGCCACCTGGGCGACTTCATTGAAGACACCCATACCCTGGCACCGGCCGACGCCGCCCTGCATGGTTCCATGCGCGACGTGGTCAAGGAAGTGCTGGATTCGCTGACTCCGCGCGAAGCCAAGGTCTTGCGTATGCGTTTCGGTATCGAAATGAGCACCGACCAGACCCTGGAAGAGGTGGGCAAGCAGTTTGACGTTACCCGCGAGCGGATCCGTCAAATAGAAGCCAAAGCGCTGCGCAAGCTGCGCCATCCCAGCCGAGCTGATAAACTCAAGAGCTTCCTGGAAGGGCAATAAGCCTTTTTGGCAGGCAAACCGTGCTCTTCGCTCGGTTTGCCTGAAGCGCAAACAGCGGACTCTTAATCCGTTGGTCTGGTTTCAGATACAATTGCGCCTTTAGTTTTTCGGGCCTCTAGCTCATGCCTGGTTAGAGCAGCGGACTCATAATCCGTTGGTGCCGAGTTCGACTCTCGGGGGGCCCACCAAGAATACCTATAGAAGTTAGTCATTCAAGCCGCCATCATTGGCGGCTTTTCTTTTTTTGCGATCCGCGTTGGCCGAGAGTCGGGCGTATCTCCTGGCTTGTCGCTTGGTTTAGAGCCATCTCCTGTGGCCGAAAACGGGATGGATGCCCGGATGCTTTCCGGGAGGCGCCGGCAACGCACTGCCTTACCCCAGGCAACAAACCCGAACATTCATCACAAAATATCGTTGTTACGATTCGGATACACTTGCGACCGCAGGTTTCTGAATCTGACATGCCTATGCCAGGGCCGGGAGCTTGCATCCATTGCGCAATCCCACATTAGAGGCACTACACCCATGAAAAGGATTTCCTCAGCTCTCGCTTGTCTGTTCTTCATCTGCTCGGCACCAACCGCAGCTGTCGCAGCCGACGTCTACGATCCGGTTCCCGCCCACGGCGCTGTCCAGTATTTCGGCTGCGTGCACAACGCCAACGAAACATTCACCGGCGGCAAGGCAAAGAGCCCTATCGCGGGCCAGAGCAAGGCCGAGGCCTATTGCACCTGCATGTGGAGCGAGTCGCCGCAGGATTTTGATGGCGACCTGGTGAAATGGGGCGAAAAGACCAAGGAAGGCAGCAAGTACAAGTCGATCTGCGAAAAGTATTCGAACTGGAGCTAGGGGCTGTTAACGCGATTGCGCCGCGAGCGCCCTAAGTCCGGCACGGCCGCAAACGAATCACGTTAAGCTCAGGGGCAACGCCCCGACATGCCCTCGAACACGATTCCCTGCTACGCCATGAGCCAGCTTCCGACGCCTGTGACTGCCGCTGCCAGCAAGAGCGGCATTTTCTATGGCTGGTACATGGTGGCGGTGGTGTTCCTGGTGCTCACTATTTGCTCCGGCCTGACCGTCTACAGCCTTTCCGTCTATCTGCACGCTTTCGTGGCCGAAGGCCTGTTCTCGACCGGACAGGTGTCGTTTGCATCCGGGATTTTCTCGGCGGCGGCAGGCCTGGTCGGGCTTGGGGTTGGGCGGCTGCTCGATCGCCACGATGTCCGCCACGTCATTACCGGCGGGGTTTTGCTGATGGCGGCGGCCATGCTGGCGCTGCCGTTGGTAAGAAATCTGCCCGCGCTCTATGGGTTTTATCTGGTGCTGGGCGTGGGCTATGGCACGGCGGCGCTGATTCCCTGTACGACCCTGGTGGCCCGGTGGTTTACCGAAAAGCGCTCGGTGGCGCTGTCGATCGCCTCGACAGGGAACTCGTTTGGGGCCATCGTTTTGACGCCACCCGTGGCTCTGC
This sequence comes from Verticiella sediminum, assembly GCA_040392445.1. Classification (GTDB taxonomy): domain Bacteria; phylum Pseudomonadota; class Gammaproteobacteria; order Burkholderiales; family Burkholderiaceae_B; genus Verticiella; species Verticiella sediminum_A. The sequence continues at coordinate 206,504 of JBEBVZ010000001.1, read as the reverse complement.
TGATCGGCGAGTTGGGGATTGGACGTTCGGGTGTATGGATCGCCTTGATCATGCTGCTTGGCATCCTGCCGATGACCTGGTTCGTGTTGCGTTCCTGGCCGCGGGATCGCAATCTGGCCGCCTATGGCGAGGCCGGCGGTGCTGCGGCCCCGGCTGCTGCGGATTCTGGGGATGAGGAATATCGCGTGAGCGTGCGTACGCGCTTCTACCGGATGCTGAATGTGTCTTTCATGCTGGGCATGGCCGCGCATGTTGGCGGCCAGACCCATCTTTTCAATTTGCTCATGCATCGTGGCGCCGACTTGCAACTGGCCGGGTTGGCCATCGCGCTGATGGCCACTTCCAGTGTGCTGGCTCGTTTCCTGGCAGTGGCCGCGCTGGTTCGCATGTCCACCCGCGGCTTCCTGGCGCTGCTGCTTGCGGTGCAAGGGGCCGCCCTCTACGGCTGCGGTGTGGCGACGAATACCATCGTCCTGATGGCTTGCATCGTGGTCTACGGCTCTACACTGGGTAATCTGGTGACCATGCAGTCGCTGTTGCTGGCCGAAACCTTTGGCACGGCGGCGTATTCTCGCCTGTATGGCCTGTCGCGGGTGTGGAGTGTTCCCGGCGTGTTGCTGGGGCCGGGCTTGATGGGCCTGTTCTACACCTGGCAGCAAGCATATGGTGCCGCTTATTTCATGGCCGCTACGCTTTCCATGGCCGGCGTGCTTGCCTTGATGCTTGCCGGACCCAGCACAAATGCTGCCGGTGGCTCCCGCGTTGTGGTGGCCGGGCGATAATCTGCGGCTAGACTGCAAGCGAAGGAGGCTGTCTTGGCTTGGATGACGATATTGCGCCGGCGCATGATGTTCTGGGTGGCCATGCTGGCCGTTCTTGTGCTGTCCTTGATGCCGGTGGGCGTGCCGGTACCGACCACAGGTTGGGACAAGACCAACCACTTGCTGGGCTTTGCCGTGTTGGCACTGCTGGGGTGCTGGGCCTACCCACGTCGCACGGCTGCGGTGTTGCTGGGGTTGCTGGCCTATGGCGGCCTGATCGAGATCCTGCAGTTCATGACCCCGCACCGCTACGCCGAGTGGGCGGATCTATTGGCGGATGGCCTGGGCATTGTTATCGGCGCGCTGGTGGCCGAGCTGGGTAGGCGGACCGCGCCGCTGCTGCGCTGACAGCGTGTGTAGACACTGGCCTGCGGTTTCAGACGCTAACCGGAAGGCTTTCCCGACGGTGTAGGCCTCATCCCCAAAACCCATACCTGGTGCCCATCCCATCCCTGGTTTCAACGTTAAATAGCATGTTGCTGCCTGCGTTTGCATAGAATTTTCCGCTGTTACAAAATAATTTTGCGGCGGAAGATAAACAATGATCACGAAAAGTAACACTATGCTATCAAACTTGATATGTTGGCCAAAGGCAGGTCGCAGGCCAGGCAACCTAAAATTATCGTCTGTAACCTGGGGTTGCCTCTAATTGCTAAGTAACTACTTGAAAGGTCTAAGGAATGTCAGATTCGGATTAGACCGTTTGAGCGATCGAAAAGTAACAGAGGCAGCAAAACGATGTAAGCCATCTTGAATCTCCATTAGTTGGGGTGACAAACATATGATTACATCCAGACAGGTTCAGGTCAGCCTTTGGTAGCGCTTTTACGAGGCAATGTCGCAGGCGATATAAGAAAAGAGTAAGCCGGATTGCATAGGCTGAATAGGCAAGGGGGATAAGACAATGACAAAAATAGTCCTGATCGAGGCACACCCACTGATGCGTCTCGGGTTGCACCACATGCTTGGCAGTTTTCCGCGAAAGCTGGATATCGTGGCAATGGACGAGAAATCGGTGCCGGAATTTGCCGCCTTGCAGTGCCCGATCGATCTTTTGGTTTTTGGATCTCCTCTTGATGCCGAGCAAGGCATGCAGGCCTTGGCAAAGGTGGCCGCATTGCTGCGCCCCATGCGGGTCCTGGTGTTGTATGAAACCACGGGCGAGCGGCCATGCCTGGCGCAAACCGCCATGCCCAACATCTATGGTTGTATCAGCAAGACAGCATCCGCAGAGGTATTGCACGCGGCGCTGCAACTGGGCCTGGCAGGGGGCGAGTGTTTTCCGACCCTGGCCATGCCGTCTGGCCGCAATAGCGCGGGGCGCGCTCCAGGCGATGCATCGTTGATGCGGCCTGCCGGGAACGAGAGCATGAACGCCGCCAGGAACACGGTTGGTGACGGCACGCCGGCATATCCACCTTCGACAACCGTCAGTCCCGCTGCGCAGACGCCTGCCGTCGAAGCCTCGATGGAGATTTCCGAGGGTGCCCAGCTCTTGAACGTGACGCCGCGCCAGTTCGAGGTTCTTCGGCTGCTGGCCAAGGGCTATCCACTGAAAATGGTCAGCCGGATCCTGAATATTTCCACGGCCACCGCCAAAGCCCATAGCTCCACGCTGTATCAGCGCTTGCAAGTCAACAGCAAGGGCGAGGCGGTATATGCGGCGCAACAGCGGGGGGCCAGGCTGGGTTAAGCGGGTTTTCGGCGGCTTCGGTCACGATGCTTGCGTCTGAATTCCTTTTGCCCTGTTTTCGACCCTGGCTGCCGTCGTGCTGCCAGGGTCTTGTTTTTGGCGCTGTTGCGCCAGGCTGTCCAGCCTGGGCTGTACCCATGCGTTATAGGCCAGCAACTGGTATTTGCCGGCAGCCGCCTGGGCTTGTCGCCATTCGTGCTCGGCGCTGTCGGGTTGGCCCAGGGCCAGCCGGGCGTCTCCGCGCAGGCAATGAATCTCGGGGACCAGGGCGTACGAGCCTCGGCGGGTGCCGATTATGGCGGCTTCATCCAGCCGCGCCAGGGCTTCGTCGGCGCGATGAGCGGCGATCAGCCCGCGTGCCATGATGCACAAATGGCTGTCCAGGGCCAGTGGCATGCCTTGCCGGATGACCGGCAGCGCCTGCTGCAGGCTGGCCAGTTGCTCGGCGTTGGGCTGTTCCAGCAATTGCGGCAGGACGGCATACGCCGTGGCGATGGTGAACCAGGGTTCCAGCAGCTGGGCTTGGGTAATGTCATGCAAAATATATTGTGCGGCCTGCGCGGCCAGGGCCAGATCGCCGGCCAGGTAATGCACGCGCACGGCGCTCAGGATGCAGATCGCCAGCGTGACCGACGCGTTGCCCTGATTGGCCTGCTCTATGCCTGACCGGACATTTTCCAGGGCGGGCTCGAAGCGGCCTTGCAAAGCTTGCGCCGTACCCAGGGAACAGTAGACCAGCGCCGCAGTCTGGGTGCCGAAGGCGGAACCTTGCGGCACGGTGAAGCCTTGCAGCGCTTCGATGGATTGCAGCAGCAACTGTTCAGCCTGGACGCCTTCGCCGCGCCAGATGTGGTACTGCGCCAGCGCATAGAGAGACCAGCCGCGGGACGCTTTGTCATCGAGCTGGACGGAGATGCGCAGCAACTGTTGCGCAATGCTGTGCGCCTGGGCGGGTTCTCCCTGGTTTTGGCACACCATCCATTGTCCCCATAAAGCCGACAACGAGGCGCTGAGGTCATTGGCTGGACACTGTTCGGCGGCCTGCTCGAAAGCCGTGACGGCGCTTCGGTCGGCGGGGCCGGCCAGGGCCGACGCAATCGTGCCCAGGCCCAGCTTGCATTCGAATTCGAAGCGCTGGCGCTCTTTCTCGTCGGGAATGCGATGGCTGAGTTCCAGGGCTCGTTCCAGGCAGGCGGCGGCATCACGGGGCACGCCTTCCACCAGCGCATCGGCCGAGGCCTGGCGCCACCAGGCGGGCGCACGGATGTCGTCGGCGGCTTCCAGATGGGGAGCGACGCTGGCGGCAGGTTGCTGGGCCGCGATCAGGTAAGAGGCCGCTTGTCCGTGCCGCCTTCGGCGTTCGTGGCGCAGCATGGGCCGGCCCAGTGCCTGGCGCAGCAGCGGTGGGCACTGGACACCACCTGTCGTGCCAGGCCAAAGGATGCCCATTCGGGCCAGGCTTGCCAGGGCCGTTTTGATTGCGGGTGTGGGTTGCCCAAGGGCTTGCGCGAGCAGATCGGCATCCAGCGGCAAGTCGATGAGAGCGGCAAGCTGGGCGACATGGCGCACGAGCGCATCGGCATTCAATAAGCGTGCGCATATTGGGTCCAGCAGCCGCGGTGCGAGCCCCGCCGGGTTGCCCCGGGCGGCTTGCTGCAACAACTCTTCGGCATACAAGGGTATGCCCAGGCTGTGCTCGATGATGTGGGCGCGCTGCGCTTTGACCAAGCCGCGTCGGCGGGCATGCGCGGATATCAGTTCGGTGATCGCGGCTGCATCCAGCGGTGGCAGTCGCAGGGTCTGTTGCGGCCAGGGCGACATGAACTCCTCGCGGGCCGTGGCCAGCAGCATGATGGGTCGGTCCGCCGCGCCGTTAGTCATGTGTTGCAGCAGAGCCAGCGTGCCGGCATCTGCCCATTGCAGGTTTTCACACACGATCAGCAGGGGCCCTGGGGGCAGGTCGCGGTCTTGCATCGCAGTGACGGCATCAAGCAGGGCTTGGTGCAGCATAGGGAGATGCAGGCTGGTCGTATCGCCCTGCAGCAGTTTGCGCAGCGTTGAGCAGGTGTCGGGCTGTAGCGGCAGCCTGGCCTGGATGGCCTGCAGCAGCGCATCGGCGTCCTGGGAGGGCAGGCCATCCTGGGGCATGTCGCCATCGCTGGCATAGGCCCACAGCCAGCAGGCCAGCGGATGCCAGGGTGCTGCATCGAAGTTTTCCTGGCATTCCAGCCAGATCGCTTGCGCATTGGCTTTGCGCACGTATTCCGCCAGGGTGCGGGCCAGCAGGGTTTTGCCCAGGCCCGGTGCGCCGTGGATCAAGGCCACGGCTGGTGTGCGCTTGCCTGCCAATCCTGACCAGAGATTCAGCAAGTGGTCGAATTCTGGCGTGCGGCCGTGCATGCGGGGCACATTGGGCGCCGCCATGACGTTGCTCAGGACGTGCAGTTGATGGCCATGCCGCTTGATGGTGGCGACCTGCCTGCTTTCCAGCCGGCCGGCGCCGGCGGTGCTGAGCAGTATTTCGTGGTGTCGGGCCTGCCACGCCAACGGTAGCGCCGATTGGCATAGCAGTGCGCCGCTATCGGGTCTGTGCCCGGGTTCGGCCAGGGCGATATCGGCGTGCAGTCCCATGCCTACCGAGATCCGGGCATGAAGCTGGATCTGCGTAATGGCGCGCGCCAGCCCGGCGGCCCGCAAGGCGGGATGTTCGCAAACCGTGGGAAAGCCGAAGTAGGCCAGCAGCGTGTTGTCCGTGCCGCGTGGGGCTAGCCAGGCGCCATGGCGCCGGATACAGGCGCCGATGCGCTGGTGGCTGGCTTCGAGTTCCTGCATGGCCTGCTCGGCATCATCGTCCGACAGGGTACTTTGCCAGGCAAGGGTAATGGCCAGCACCGCCAGGGGACGGTAGCCACGCTGGTGTGGCGAGTGATGCGCGGCTGCGACAGGCAATGGCGGGTGGGCAGGGCCGAGCAGGGAGTGGGTTTCGGCACTGGGGGCCACGCCCAGGCGCTGGGCCAGCACGTCGCGGCAATGCTCGAATGCGTGCATGGCGGCATCGCGTTCGCCCATGCAAAGCAATAGGCGTATCAGTTGCCGGTGGCCGGTTTCGTCTTCGGGCCACCGGGAGACCCAGTGTTTGGCGTACGCCAGGGCCTGTTGCGGATCGCCTTGCTCCAGATGGCTTGCCGCCAGGTCGCTGCGGCACTGCGCCAGCTCGATCTCGATGCGTGCCGTCCAGCTCTGGCGCCAGGCCTGCAACGTTTCGTTTTGCGGCAGCTTGAGGCCTTGCAGGAAAGGACCGCGGTAAAGATCCAGGCGCCGGCTGGAGCAGGCCGTTGTGGTCGCCGGCGCCGCCAGCAGTTCCAGTACATCGGTTTGAAGGCTGGCTGGTTGCAGCGCGACATCCTGGGACTCGATGAGCAGGGCGCCGGGCGTGGCTTCGAACGCCGTGCGCAGCAGGTGCAGCGCGTGGCGCACTCGGGCTCGCCCATGGGCGATTTCGACGCTGGGCCAGAGCATTTGCGCCAGTTTGGCGCGTGTCATGGGGCGGCCCTGTGCCAGTGCCAAGCTGGCAAGCAGGATCTTTGACTTGTCGTAGGTCAGGATGTGGCTGCGGTTTTCGCCCTGTACGATCAGCTCGAAGGGGCCGAGCAGCTTGAGCGTAGCTTGCGCTGTTGCGGCTTGCATGGGCGACGACGATGGGGCGGGGAATGTTGCTTCAACCATGAGTGCTGCGACCTCGTAGCGGCAGGCCAGCTTGGGACTGTGCCCGGCTGCAAGTACCGGTTTCTCATGCCGCTGTTTATTTATCGTGGCTATGGCAGACGAACGCTGCGATAGCCCATGAAAAAATCAACATCAATTAAGTAGTTTGTTTCCTGTGTTTATCACGTTTTTGTTCATTGCTATCGAGCCGCGTTCATTTGGCGCTTGTTTAGCAATTTTCGGCTGCCCCTGCCCCCATTTCCACGCCGTCCAAAAAGCCCTTGACGAGCGAAACAATCAATTCCGATGCTGGCGATAGGGTGCGTCGAGCACGGTGAATCACGCTATATGTCAAAGAGCCGGTGCCGGGAAGTGTCACAGACAGCGCTACCAAACTGCCTCCGAGCAGTTCGCTTGAGATCGCCTCACGCGTACAGAACAGCACAATGTCGCTGCCCTGCGTCACATCGCGCAGCGCAGCGATGCTGTCGCATTCGAACGCTATGGGCAGATGGTCCGGGTCGGATATTTTGTAAAGGCGGGAGAGATAGTCACGTGCTGGCTGTGGCAACAGAGTCGTCGCCAAGCGATATTTTTGCAAGCTGAGTTTCAGTTGCCCAGGCGTGACGTCGAGCAAAGGATGTCCCTGGCGTACGAACAATCCCCCATGCTGGGGTGGTAGCGGGTACACCACGAAGTCTGCGGGCGGAGGAAGGCTGTGAGTGACAGCGACGGCAAAGTCCAGCTTATCCTGCTGCAGCTTGTCCAGCAGCCGCTGCCAACTTTCAATTTCGACATGCACACTCAGCCCCGAATGATCCTGCGCAAGGCGCGTGAGCAGCGGAGACAGAAACGTAGCGGCCGGAAAAGCCCCCACGCCGAAACTCACGTGCCCGGAATCGCAACCGCGAATCTTCTCTGCATGCCGTTGGAGTTCAGTCACCTCTACAAGAATACGGTGTGCATGCTCAAGGATCGTACTACCCGCCTGTGTCAGCGTGACGCCCGACGCGCTTCGGTCGAGCAGGACGAGATCCAGCGTTTCTTCGAGAGACTGGATGCTTCGACTTAGTGCCGATTGCGTCAGATGGAGACGCTGAGCTGCGCGAGAAAAGTGCCGCTCTTCCGCCAGTACTGAAAAATGCTGCATGCCGCGAATCGTAAGTCTCATGACTTTTTCTCATTGAACATCAACCCAATATGCATTGGATTCAAGATGATCGGCAGACTATAAATGAGCTGTTGCGCCTTGGCCACAGGCATGCCAGGCGCGATACCTCAAAACATGACATCGCTGTCCCCGCACCGGGAAGCAGCAGCCCCAAAGAGGAGAGACATGAGTAGTCATTCACACTCAACACGCCTGGCACACGCGGCGGTTGGTTTTGCCGCCACCGTTGGCGTGGTTGCACTGGCTGGCGTTCCGGCGTTCGCAGCCGACGCGTCCAACTGGCCGGAACCGGGCAGGAGCATTCGCATTGTCGTACCTTTCTCTGCGGGGTCCGACTCGATGTTGCGCCAGATGGCAATGAAGGTGACAGAGCAGACCGGCGCACCGGTAATCATCGACAACAAGCCGGGCGCCGGGACGATTATTGGCGCTCAGGAAGTGGCGCGTGCCAATCCCGACGGTTACACCCTGCTGTACACCATCGTGGTGACGCACACGCAGAACCCACACCTGTACAAAAATTTGCCCTACGACCCGTTCAAGGACTTTACCCCGGTCCTGCAGACGGTTCGCTCGGCGACAGTGCTTGTCGCTTCGAATCACGCCCCTTTCAATACCACCGCTGAAATGATTGCCTATGCCAAAGCGCATCCTGGCAAGCTTAACTATGCATCCTACAGCCCCGGCTCCACGTCGCATCTGAATGGCGAACTACTGAAGATGCGCACGGGCACCGATATTGTTCATATTCCATACAAAGGCACCGCAGACGCTACGTTGGCCCTGCTCTCAGGCAATGTTCAGATCTATTTCGATGCCACCGCCACGGCTATGGATAACGCGCGAGCCGGAAAAGTGAAAGTGCTGGGGCCTGCCACCGAGAAGCGCCTGAGCGTATTGCCCGACACGCCGACGCTCGAAGAGCAGGGCATACCCGGGCTGAATATTGTCGGCTGGCAGGGGCTGTTCGCCCCGGGCAACTTGGCGCCGGATCTTGCCGAGCGCATTGCATCGGTTTTCCGGGATGCCCTGAACACGCAGCAAGTCACGCAAAACATTGTCTCGCAAGGCAACGAGGTCAGTGGCGCTGGGCCCAAGGAATACGCCGAGATTGTGCGGCGTGACTACGAGCGCTGGGGCGAAGTCATTCGCCACTCCAACCTCTCGCTCGACTAGGCCCTAACCACTCTGGAAACATCATGCACGATTTAGTTATTCGCGGCGCCTCGATAGTCGACGGCTCCGGAGAGCCGGCCTACAGTGGGGACCTGGCCATCACAAACGGGACCATTGAGCAGGTTGGTGGTCGTGCGGGCGCAGGCCGCCGGGAAATAAATGCCGATGGCTGCCTGGTGACGCCAGGCTGGGTGGACATCCATACTCACTATGATGGACAGGCCACCTGGGACCCTTATCTAAGCCCTTCCACCTGGCACGGTGTCACGACCGCCATCATGGGCAACTGTGGTGTCGGCTTTGCTCCGGTCAAGGCAGAGCGTCGCGAATGGCTCATTAAAGTCATGGAGGGTGTCGAGGACATCCCAGGATCCGTCTTGTCCGAAGGCATACAGTGGGACTGGGAAACTTTCCCGGAGTATCTGGACGCATTGGAGCGGCGCCCGAAAGCCCTGGATATCGGCGCTCAGATTCCCCACAGCGCGGTACGCGCCTACGTCATGGGCGACCGGGGCATACACCATGACGAGGCATCTCCGCGGGATCTGCAGGCGATGCGTCAGATCGTGCGCGAAGCAATGCAGGCCGGCGCAGTAGGGTTCTCGACATCGCGCACTTTTCTTCACAAGTACGACGAGCGCAAGTATCCCCCGGGTACCTTCGCCACCGATGAAGAGATAAGCGCATTGGGGTCCGTACTGGGAGAGGTAGGCCATGGCGTCTTTCAGATGACAGCCAACCATCCGGCCATGCAAGCCGAGCTGCCCTGGCTCGAACACCTTGCCCGCCACAACAAGCTGCCGGTGCTCTTCAACCTTCAGCAGACCGATGCAGCGCCTGATGTCTGGAAGCAGATCACTTACACGCTGGACCGCGCCCGCGACGCACAGGTTCCCCTTATGGCAGGCATCAGCGGCCGGCCACTGGGAATCCTTTTTTCCTGGGAAAGCACGCTGCACCCATTCATTGCGCATCCCACTTTCCGGGCGTTGCAGGACCTACCCTTTGCGCAACGGCTTGAACGCCTGCGCGACCCCGAGGTTCGGGCCCGCATTATGAATGAAGAGCGTGGCCTGCTCGATCGTGGGGCGCAGACCTTGTTCAGCAGTTTTCACAAAATCTATCGGCTGGGCAGCAATCCCGACTACGAGCCGCACCCTGAAGAAAGCGTGGCTGCCATGGCGGCGCGCAGTGGGCGTGCACCACTCGAAATCGTGTACGACCTCATGCTGGAAAACGACGGCAAAGCGATCCTTTACTACCCTTCGTTCAACTATTCCAATGAGAACCTCGATCACCTGCATGAGCTGATGCAGCACCCCAATACCGTCAACAGCCTGTCGGATGGCGGTGCGCATTGCGGCTACATTTGCGATGTCAGCCTGCCTAGCTTCATGCTGAGTTTCTGGGCACGCGACCGAAAGCGGGGCCCCTTGCTTGCCCTGGAACATCTCGTCAAGCGCCAGACGCTCGACACTGCCAGACTCTATGGCTTGCACGACCGCGGTTTGCTGCGCACCGGCTACAAGGCGGACGTCAATATCATCGACCCCAAGGCGATCAGGCTGCACTGCCCCGAAATGGTATTTGATCTGCCCAGCGGTGGAAGGCGGTTGGTGCAGCGGGCCGACGGTTATCTTGCCACCCTGGTCAACGGGTTACCCATCTTCGAAATGGGAAAGGAGACCGGCGCACTTCCCGGCAAACTGCTTCGCGGCACGAAGGCCCGTCATGTATAGAGACCCTGATTCAATCATGCCCAGGCAACTGGACGAGCACCACCTCAATCGGCTGTTTCTTGCCGCGCGGTCCGTGCGTACCTGGCAAGACCGCACGGTATCCGAAGCGCTGCTCAAACAGTTGTACGGGCTGATGCGCATGGCCCCGACTGCCGCGAACTGCCAACCAGCGCGCATCGCGTTCGTGACCAGCCCAGAGGCCAAGCGACGGCTATTGCCGCTGATGGATGCAGGCAACGTCGAGTCGACCCGCCTTGCGCCCGTAACCGCCATCGTGGGTTACGACCTGCGGTTCTACGAGCAGTTGCCCAGGCTGTTTTCGCATCAACCGGACGCCGCCTCCTGGTTCAGCACAACACAAGACATCGCGCGTGAAGGTGCACTGCGCAACGGTAGTCTGCAGGGCGGGTATCTGATTATGGCCGCCCGGGCCCTGGGCCTCGATTGCGGACCGATGGGCGGATTCGATGCCGAGGCGGCGGCGCATACTTTTTTCCCCGGCAAAGCGATCGAGGTCAATTTCATGTGCAACCTGGGGTATCGGGTACAGGGAGGAGACCATCCTCGACTGCCCAGGCTGGAGTTCGAGGAGGCCTGTGCGATCGTATAGCCGCGCCCTGCATTACCAGCCTAACGAGGGACTTCGTTCATGACGGCCAATACACATATGCCTGGCGGCGACGCAGACTCCTAGCGGTTGAGCTCGGCCCGGGCCTGCGCCAACTTGCTTTGGGCTTCTTCGAGTTTGCGCTTGGCCTTGGCGATATCCTTGGGATCGCCTTCGTTCTGTTCTTCCTGCAATTCGCGTTCGCGCTCGCGCACTTTTTCCTCGGCTTGCCGCAGGTCTTTCTCACGATCCGCCCGCAATGCGGCATCGTCGCAGTGTTGCGCTGCGGCGATTGCACGTTCCAGGCCCCTGGCCTGCCGGCTGTTGCCATGCTGGCGTGCCCAGGCCAGCTCGTTCTCAAGGCGCTCGAGCTTGGCCGCGCACCCTGTCAGCCCGGATTGCGATTCAAGCTGCAGCGTCGACTGCGGCTCGGCGGCCCAGGCGGATGACGCAAGGCATAGTGCACCGATAAGGGCTCGTGCGGCTGGCTTCATGGGGTTCCCTTTATTTGTGTTGGCGCTGAATGGGCAAGTATAGGTCTGGCAAGGCGATGGCAGCTATGGCGGGCTCAAGTCGTCTTGTCGCCCTGGCCGGTACAGTCGGGCGTATGTCCGTGCTACTATGCCGCCATCTTTGGGGAGTAGCCTGCTTCCTGCCCCAGGAAGCGTGCGCGTCAACATACTCGGCACCTCTTGTGCTGTGGCGCGTACAGCCGTTCGGCTTGGCGAGACCATTGACACTTCAGCGCAAGCAGGTCGGGCGCTCTGTCGTGTCATGGATTCGTCGCCCGACCAGGAACTCCTCCACATGAATGTAGCCTCTACGGCCCTGATCGCCTTTGCCATGTCGACCGATGCCTTTGCCGCAGCTATCGGCAAGGGTGCGGCACTGCATAAACCCCGGTTTTCGGAAGCGCTTAAAACCGGCGCCATCTTTGGCGTCATCGAAGCGATTACGCCTGTGTTGGGTTGGGCGCTGGGCCTGGTCGCGGCGCAATATGTCGCGGCTTGGGACCACTGGATCGCCTTCGGCCTGCTCTGTAGCCTGGGTTTGCTCATGATCCGCAATGGCTGTGCGGCGGCGGCCGATGTGCCCGAGCAAAGGCCGGGCAAGCACTCGGTCTGGCTGCTGGCCGCGACCGGCCTGGCGACCAGCATCGACGCCATGGCGGTGGGCGTGGGGCTGGCGTTCATCGATGCCGATATCGTCTCGACCGCGGCCGCCATCGGCCTGGCTACGATGTTGATGGTGACACTGGGCGTCATGCTGGGCCGGGTCCTGGGTGCTGTCGCAGGGCGTCGCGCCGAAATCGCCGGCGGATTGATCCTGATCGGGATCGGTACGATGATTCTGATCGAGCACCTGAGCGGCGCGGCGTAATCTTCTTCTTGGCCCTGCGGGGCTAAGCATGATCGGGGCCCGCCAACGAGCGGCCCCGTTTTTTTGCGCAAGTTGCAGCTGTGCCGGAAAATCAACATATTGCCGGTTCTGTGTGACAAAACCTTTCACGGTCATCTAAAGGGGGTATGCTAGTTTGTGCTTGCGTAATCCGCAATTTAAGCGTGTTCGCAGCACAGGATATCGGTTGCAAGCCAATGCTCGGGGCGTTTGGCTCGCCGATTTTTCTATACTACTGGCAGGACCTTTTACGCATGCAAAACTTCAGACTGGGACGTCTCTTCTTTCGTCGGCGCCGGATGCAAGAGGCAGATCTATACGGCCAGTTGGCCGCGATCCAGAAATCCCAGGCGGTGATTACCTTTGATCTTGACGGCACGATCCTGACGGCCAACCAGAACTTCCTGGATGTGATGGGATATACGCTGCAGGAAATCCGAGGCCAGCACCACAGGGTTTTTGTCGATCCCCAGGACCAGGTATCGTCGGCCTATGCCGAATTCTGGCGCAAACTGAGCCTTGGCAACTATGATACCGGCCTTTACCGGCGTATCACCAAAAGTGGCGCCGAAGTCTGGCTGCAAGCCAGCTACAACCCTATCCTGGATAGCAATGGCCGACCGTGGAAGGTCGTGAAATATGCCAGCGACGTCACCGAGCAGCAGCGCAGCAATGCCAATGCCGCAGGTCAGCTCGAGGCCATTTCCAAGGTGCAGGCGATTATCGAGTTCGAGCTGGACGGCACTGTCATCCAGGCCAACGACCTTTTCTTGCAGGCACTGGGCTATACCCAGGATGAGATCGTCGGCCGCCAACACAGCATGTTCGTGGAACCCGCTGAACGCAAAAGCCTGGCCTATGCCGAGTTCTGGCGCAAGTTGGGCCGGGGGGAATACGAAACCGGGCAATACCTGCGCATAGGCAAGGGCGGCCGGCAAGTATGGATAGAGGCCAGCTATATCGCTATCCTGGATGCCCAGGGCAGGCCGTTCAAGGTTGTGAAGTACGCCACCGACATCACCCGCCGCTTTACCGCCGCGCAGGCTCTGCGCGAGGCTGTCGATGGGCTCAAGAGCAATGCCGGGCGAGCCACCGAGGCCAACGGCCTGGCGCACGAGGCCTGCCAGGTGGCCGAGCATGGTGGGCAAACAGTCCAGGACGTCGTGCGCACCATGGGGGCGATAACCGAGAGCTCGCGCAAGATTTCGGAAATCATAGGCGTGGTCGACACCATTGCCTTCCAGACGAATATCCTGGCGCTGAACGCCGCCATCGAGGCCGCCCGGGCTGGTACGCATGGCAAGGGTTTTGCGGTGGTGGCCGCCGAGGTGCGCAGCCTGGCGCAAAACAGTGCGTCCGCGGCCAACGAGATCAAGGCGTTGATCACGACTTCGGTCGAGCAGATTGAGCGCGGCGCCCACATGGTGCAGTCGGCGGGATCGACCATGCAGGACATCCTGACCTCGTCGCACCGCGTCACCGAGATCATGACGCAGGTGGTGGACGATTCTTTGTTGCAGTCGGCCACGATAGACGACGTCAGCCGGGACATCACGCAGATGGGCAATCAATCTGCGGGATCCCCAACTCGGGGGGCGCGCCACGCAGCTGTCCTGGCGCACGCCTGACTTTGGCGCTCGGGGCCTGCCGGCGTCGCTGGCGACGGGCGGCTTGGCCCAGGAGTTGCTAAGTCAGCCTGTTTCCAAGGAGAGCAGCATGGCAATGACTGAAGCTTATGCATTGACCGAGCCCGCGCGTGCCGACATCGATGCGCTGACCGGTCCGACGCTGCTGGAATTCGGCGCGCCCTGGTGCAGCTTTTGCCGGGCGGCCCAGCCGGCGCTGGCCGCGGCCTTTGGCGCCCATCCCGATGTGCGTCATCTGAAGATAGAAGACGGCAGTGGACACCCTCTGGGCCGTTCATTTGGCATCAAGCTGTGGCCGACCCTGGTTTTTCTTCACGAAGGCAAGGAATTGGCTCGGCTGGTGCGCCCCACCGAGGCCGCCCCGATCGCGCAGGCGTTGGCCAGTATCGATACCGGCACCCCATGAACGTCTGCAGGACGAAGTCCCCCTGTTCCTGGCTACAGGCAGCAAGGTCTTCAATAGGCGCAATTGCGGATAGGGTCGACCAGCTCGCGCCGGTAATGCTCCCGGACTTCGGCTATCTGTGTGCCATCTGCCGTGTGCAGCACGGCGTTCACGTGCAGGATGAAGCGCGGGTCCTGCTCGGCGCCTGTTGCTTTGGCCTGGAGTGTTCTGGTGCGCACCGGCCCCAGAGCCATCACCACCTGTCCGAAAGGCACGGTAGTGAGTGCCAGTTGTTCACGCATGGCTGGCGGCAAGCGTTCAGGCAAATACCAGTTGTCGGCTTCGGACACCGTCGTTGATCCCCAGTTCAGGCATACCCGGCGGTGGCGCAGGATTTCTCCCGGTTCCAGCGACAACGGGCCGTCATAGCTTTGAGGATCGACGACGATATCCTGCAGAACCTGGGCCTGCAAAGCGTGGGCGCCCGGCAGCTTTCGGCCGGTGCACCAATGGTTCAGGGCTAGGGTTGCAGTCTTGTGGTCTTGCAGGCACTGGATAAAGTTCTCAACCGAGTAATCCATGGTGTGAGCGTTATCTCGCTAGTTTCGTTCAGGCACATGATCGGGGGGTGTGCCAGTCTTGCGTAAAGCCGGCGCCGCGTTAAGGGCAACAGGGGCAGGCATGCCGACCTGAAACATGCCTGTGCGCTGCTGGCTGGATTGTAGCTGGCGGCGCGGCATTGCCGGCAGCGCGCGGTCTGTGTGGGTATGATAGGTTTTTTCGGCCCACGTCCCGTAGGGCCATACAGGGAGACTCAATTGACGTTCAAGGCGCTGGTAGCATCCAAGGGTTGTTGCGGTATAGAAACGCGTCTGGCGACGCTCGAAGACTCCGATCTCATGGAGGGTGACGTCACTATCGACGTAGAGTATTCGACGATCAATTACAAGGATGGCCTGGCGCTGTCCGGTCGTTCGCCGGTCATTGCGAAGTTTCCCCTGATTCCGGGCATAGACCTGGCGGGCACGGTGGCCAGCTCCTCGCATGCCGGCTTTCAGGCAGGCGACAAGGTTGTTCTTAACGGCTGGGCCTTGAGCCAGACGCACCACGGCGGCTATGCGCAGCGGGCCCGGGTCAAGGGCGACTGGCTGGTCAAGCTGCCGCCGGCGTTTTCCACGCGCCAGGCCATGGCCATCGGTACCGCCGGCTACACCGCCATGCTGTGCGTGCTGGCCCTCGAGCATGGCGGCGTCACGCCCGACCACGGGCCTGTTCTGGTCACCGGTGCCAATGGCGGAGTCGGCTCGATCGCCATCGCGATTCTGTCCGGGCTGGGGTATCACGTGATGGCGTCCACCGGCCGCGCCAACGAAGCCGCCTACCTGAAATCCCTGGGCGCTGCCGAAATCATCGAGCGCTCGACCTTGTCCGAGCCGAAGGCGCCCATTGCCTCGCCGCGCTGGGCCGGCGCGGTCGATTCGGTGGGCAGCCACACCCTGGTCAATGTGCTGGCACAAACCCGCTACGGCGGCACGGTGGCCGCCTGCGGCTTGGCGCAGGGCCCGGATTTCCCGGGTTCGGTGCTGCCCTTCATCCTGCGCAACATCACCTTGGCCGGCATCGACTCGGTGAACGCGCCGTTCGCCATGCGCCAGCGAGCCTGGGACAGGCTTGCGCAAGACCTGGATGCGACCAAGCTCGAGAGCACGACCACCGAAGTGGCGCTCGAGGCTGTTCCCGGCGTGGCGCTGAGCCTGCTGCAGGGCAATGTGCGCGGGCGCACCGTCGTCGACGTCAACCGCTGATGCGAGTGGCCGGGCTCCGCCGAAAAGCGGGGCCCGGCCACGATAAAACGCGACAGTAAAACGCTACAGCAGGCCCAGTTCGCCCAGGGACGCGTGAATCTGGCCCAAGCGCAGCAGCGGGTCTTGCTGCAGCAGCAGGTCTGCCTTGGCTTGCGGCGGCAGGGGCAGCATTTCGCTCCAGCGGTCGGCGACCCAGCCGCTTTCATCGAGCTTGAACGGCGGGACGATCGGCATTTCGTCGGGAGGCGTGCCTTGCTGCTGAAGCTGGGCAATCAAGCGGCCCAGCGCATTGGCGCAAGGTTGCAGCGCCGCGGGAATGTCCAGTACCGGATCGTCGGCGACCGGCGTGGCGCTGCCCATCCACAAGCCGTATTTTCCCTGCTCGCTGTGCGTCAGGCGAAAGCGGGTCGTACCGATGCAGCGCAGCTGCATGAGCCCCGGCATGGGTGAGCTCCACGCTTCGATGCGGGCCATCGTCCCGGCGCCGGCCAGGGTTTCATGGCCTTTGGGGGTGCGCACCTCGCTGCCGTCCAGCAGCGGCACGATGCCGAATTCCGTCTGGTTGGCGATACATTTCTTGATCATATCGAGGTAGCGAATCTCGAAGACGCGCAGCGACATCACGCCCGCCGGAAAAAGGGCGTTGCTCAGGGGAAATAGGGGTATTTGCTGCATATCGGACATGATGACACCAATTGCGCCTTTTTTGCCTGGGGGCTTGTACTGTATCCCTGGCGCAGTTGGGGCAGTAGAATCAAGACGTGCATATTGTGTTGGGAGCCGGGCCGTGAAAACTGTCGCTGAAATTCTCAAGTCCAAAGCCAACCCCATGGTCTACACCATAGGGCCGGATTCCTCGGTTTATGAGGCCATCAAGATGATGGCGCAATACAGCATAGGCGCGCTGGTGGTGCGCGAAGGCGAGCAGGTCGTGGGCATCGTGACCGAGCGAGATTATTCCCGCAAGGTGATCCTGAAGGACAGGTCGTCTTCCTCGACCCCCGTGCGCGACATCATGACTTCCACTGTTGTGTATGTGCAGCCCGGCGACGATAACCAGGCCTGCATGGCGCTGATGACCGAACTGCGGGTGCGCCACCTGCCTGTCATGAACGACGGCCATCTGGTCGGCCTGATTTCCATCGGCGACCTGGTCAAGGACATCATCAACGAGCAGGAGTTCATCATCACCCAGCTCGAACGCTACATCACGGGCGTCAGGGGTTAACAAGCGATGGCGCCGCGCTGTCGGCGGTGCATCCCCCAGGCCTTGTCCCGAGGACAAGGCCATGTTCTTTTCGGGCCGGACTATGGCCTGCATTCCGTTTTCGTCTTTATCGGGCGGCCACCCTGGGTGGCCGTCTGAGGTCTTGCTGTGTACCGCCGCTAGTCCCCGATGTTCCCGCAAAATTCCACCATAAGGAATCCTCATGCCCACGCTCAGTCTGAACGGCCAAACCCATACGCTCGATGTCCCCGACGATATGCCCTTGCTTTGGGCCATACGTGATGTGGTGGGCCTGACAGGAACCAAGTTCGGCTGTGGCGTGGCCCTGTGCGGCGCCTGTACGGTGCACCTGGACGGCCAGCCGGTGCGGTCATGCGTGACGCCGGTGGCCGCGGCCGTGGGCAGGAAGATAGTCACCATCGAGGCCATCGGCGGTGATCCCGTCGGCCAGCGGGTGCAGGCCGCCTGGCATGCCACCGACGTGGTGCAGTGCGGCTACTGCCAACCGGGCCAGGTGATGGCGGCAACCGCCCTGCTGCAGTCCAACCCCAAGCCCAGCGATGCCGAGATCGACGCCGCCATGGCGGGCAATATCTGCCGCTGCGGCACCTATCCGCGTATTCGCGCCGCGATCAAGGTCGCCGCATCCAAGGAGGCCTGACGTGCGCAAGCTTGCAGATTTTTCCTCTCCGGCGTCGCCCGCGCGCAGGCGCTTTCTCGAGGTAGGCGCGGCCGCGGGCGGCGGGCTTCTGATTAGCGTGGCATTGCCTGCCCTGGGGCAAGGCCGCAACGAGAAACCCGCCGAAGCGGTGGTGGGCGCGGCCGCCCAGGCGGCGATCAGCCAGGCCGAACCTTTTGCCCCCAACGCCTTCATCCGTATCGACAGGCAGGGCCGCGTCACCCTGGTGATGCCCAAGGTCGAGATGGGGCAGGCCACCTTTACGTCGATTCCCATGCTGATCGCCGAGGAACTCGAAGTCGATCTGGATACGGTGATACTCGAGCAGGCGCCGCCCAACCATGCGCTCTATGCGGATCCGCTTTTGGGCGGGCAGATAACGGGCGGCTCCACATCCATACGCGGGGCCTGGAAACCGCTGCGCGAAGCCGGCGTGGCCGGCCGCGCGGTGCTGGTGGCCGCCGCCGCCCAGCAGTGGGGGGTTGACGCAGCCAGTTGCCAGGCGCGCATGGGCAAGGTGTTGCACGAAGCCACAGGCCGCGAGCTTGCCTATGGCGATTTGGTCGACGCCGCGGCCAAGCTGCCGGTGCCGGCCGATCTGCCGCTCAAGCCGGCGTCGGCCTTCACCTTGATCGGCAAAGAGCACAAGCGCCTGGATGCGCTCGACAAAATCAATGGCCAGGCGCAATTCGGTATCGATGTCAGGCTGCCCGGCATGGGCATTGCCACCGTGGCGGCCTCGCCCGTGCCGGGCGGCAAACTCGCTTCCACACAAGACGCCAAGGCGCTGGCCGTGAAGGGCGTGCGCCAGGTGCTCAAGCTCGATGGCGCGGTGGCGGTGGTGGGCGACCATCTGTGGGCCGCTCGTCAGGGCTTGCTGGCATTGGCGCCCACCTGGCTGGACGGCGCCAATGCCGATGTCAGCACCGCCAGCATCGTGCGCGATATGGAAAAAGCGTCGGAAAAGCCCGGTGCCGTGGCCCGCAAGGACGGCGATGCACCCGGCGCTCTCGCCGGCGCCAGCCGCAAGCTCGAGGCGGTATACCAGATGCCCTTCCTGGCCCATGCAACCATGGAACCCATGAATTGCACCATCGACCTGCGCGGCGATAGCTGCGAAGTGTGGATAGGCACCCAGGTACCCACCTTCGTGCAGGGTGCCGTGGCCAAGCTCACCGGCCTGCCGCCGGGCAAGATCCAGGTGCATAACCAATATCTGGGCGGCGGCTTTGGCCGCCGGCTGGAGGTCGACGTGGTCGTGCAGGCGGTGCAGTTTGCCAAGCAGGTGCAGGGGCCGGTGAAGTTCGTCTGGAGCCGCGAGGAAGATATCCAGCACGACATGTTCCGTCCTTATTACCTGGATCGCATGGCGGCCGCGCTCGACGACAAAGGCATGCCGCTGGCCTGGTCGCACCGGATAACCGGCTCGTCCATCATGGCGCGTTTTGCGCCGGCAGCGGTCAAGAATGGTGTTGACAGCGATGCCGTGGAAGGGGCCAGGGATCTACCGTATGGCCCGGCGATTCCCAACGTCCTGGTCGAATATGTGCGCCACGAGCCGCCGATACCCACGGCCTTCTGGCGAGGGGTGGGCGCCACGCATAACGTCTGGGTGGTGGAAAGCTTCGTCGACGAGCTGGCGGCGCTGGCCGGACAGGACCCGCTGGCCTATCGCCAGGCGATGCTCAAAGAGCCATCCCGCATCCGCAAGGTGCTGGATCTGGCCGCAAGCAAGGCCGGCTGGGGCACGCCGCTGCCGACTATCGAGGGCCGTCGCGTGGGGCGGGGCATATCGGTGCAGTTTGTTTTTGGCAGCTATATGGCCCAGGTTGCCGAAGTCTCGGTCGGTGCCGATGGCCAGGTCAGCGTCAGCCGCGTGGTCTGCGCGGTGGACTGCGGCCAGGTCATCAATCCGGGACATGTGCGTGCGCAGATCGAGGGTGGCGTAGTGTTTGGCCTGACGGCGGCGTTATGGGGCGAGATCACCCTGGACAAGGGCCGGGTGCAGCAGACCAATTTCGGCGACTACCGCATGATGCGCATCAACGAGACGCCGGTGGTGGAAGTGCACTTGGTGGAAAGCACCGAGTCGCCCGGGGGCATAGGCGAGCCCGGCACGGCGGCGATTGCGCCCGCGCTGACCAACGCGGTATTTGCCGCCACGGGCAAGCGCGTTCGCAAGTTGCCGCTGGTGCCGGAGGAACTCAAGGCCACTTGATCGGGGGGCGTCTGGCGAATTCGGGTAAACCCTAAAGTTAACGGTCGGGTGAGTCGTTAAACGATTTCCCCCACCTCTACTTACCTGGAGCCGGGCGCCTGGCTTGCCGGTGCCGGCATGCCTATGTCCATCCGCAATCTCAAGATTTCCACCCGCCTTTTCTGCCTGACACTGTTTCTTCTGAGCACGACGATAGCTTGCGGCCTGACGGGTTGGGCTGCATTGCAGCGCAGCAACACCCAACTCCATCAGTTCGCGGCGCATGCGGCCCAGCTTGAGGCGGCGTCCGACCTGGCACGCATGGCGCAAGTGCAGTTCAAGACACAAATCCAGGATTGGAAGAACCTGCTGATACGCAGCGTGGGGGTGACCGAGTTCGAGGAACACAAGGCGCGGTTCCTGCAGAGTGGTGCCGTCACCAGGCAGCAACTGACCGAGCTTGGACAACTGATGCGGCAGTTGGGGCTGGACACCGCGCAACTGGCGCAGACCCTGGCGATGCAACAGGAACTGGAACGCACTTATCTGGCTGCGCTAGCGCAATACATGGTTGGCGATCCGGACAGTGTGCAGATCGTGGACGCCGTGGTGCAGGGTATGGACAGGGCGCCTACCGAGCTTATCCAGCGCGTTGCCGAGTTCGTGGAAGAGCGTGCCGATGACAGCACCCGGCAGGACCTGGCGGCGGCGGCCAGTCAATACCGCTTGACGACCATGTGGCTGTTGGGGGTGGCCGGCCTGGGCGTGTTGCTGGGCCTGGCCGCTACGGTCTGGATTGTGCGCGGCATTGTGCAACCCTTGCGGCGGGCGGTGGCCATTGCGCAAACCGTGGCCGCAGGCGACCTGACGAGCCAGGTGCAGGCCCAGAGCCAGGACGAAACCGGTGAGTTGATTGCCGCGCTGGGTTCCATGAACCAGGGCCTGGGCGCCATCGTGATGAAGGTTCGGGAAGTTTCCGATTCCATCCGTGTCGGTACCGAGGAAATCGCGGCCGGCAACAGCGATTTATCGCAACGTACCGAAGAGCAGGCGGCAAGTCTGGAAGTCACGGCCGCATCGATGGAAGAGCTGGCCTCCACGGTGCAGCACAACGCCGATAATGTTCACCATGCCACCGATCTTGCGGCAGCGGCATCCGAACGTGCCGGGCGTGGCGGGCAAATGGTGTCGCAAATGGTGCAAACCATGAGTGCCATCCGAGAGTCCTCGCACAGCATCAATCAGATCACCGGGGTGATAGACAGCATTGCGTTCCAGACCAATATCCTGGCCTTGAATGCGGCGGTGGAAGCGGCCAGGGCGGGCGAACAGGGACGTGGCTTTGCCGTGGTGGCGGGCGAGGTGCGCGGCTTGGCGCAGCGCTCGGCCCATGCGGCCAAGGACATCAAGGATCTGATCGAGGCGACTGTGCAACGCATAGGGCAGGGCAGCGCCCTGGCGCAGGATACGGGCGCCGCCATGGGCGAGATCGTGCACGGCATCGATCAGCTGCGGGTCGTGATGGAAGGAATCAGCACGGCCACCAGCGAACAGCGTTCAGGCATTGCGCAGGTGAACGAGGCGGTGGCGCAGATGGACGCCACCACCCAACAGAACGCCGCACTGGTCGAGCAGGCGGCAGCGGCGGCCGGTTCGCTCGAGCAGCAGGCGGCGGTGCTGGTGGCGGCGGTCAGTGCATTCAAGGTGCACCACGAACAGGCGTCGCCGATACCGGCTGGACGTCAGTTGGCGATGTAACCGCCATCCACCGGCAAGGTCACACCGGTAATGTAGGAAGCCCAATCGCTGGCCAGAAAGCAGATGGCGTTGACGACGTCGTCGGCCTGGCCTGAACGGCCCAGGGGCACGCGGGTCAGGAAACGCTTGAGTTCCTCGGGCTTGGCCATCGTGCCGCTGGTCATGTTGGTGACGGTCAGCCCGGGGGCGACCGCATTGACACGGATGCCGTCGGCGCCCAGTTCCAGCGCCAGGGCTTGGGTCAGCTGCTTGATGCCGCCTTTGGACGCGGTGTAGGCGCAGGAATTGCGCACGGCCACGAATGAGTGGATGGAAGCGACATTGACGACGCTGCCGCTGGTTTGCAACAGCTGAGCATAGAACGCCTGTGTTACCAGATAGGGGCCATTCAGGTTCACATCCAGCGTCTGGCGCCAGGACGCCCGGGCATCGTCATCGGTAAACGCGCCACGCAAGAGCACGCCGGCATTGTTGACTAGAATGCTGCATGCCCCCAGCCTGGCTTGCACGTCTTGTGCGATATCGGCAAGCAAGGCCTCGTCGGTGACGCTGGCCGTATAGGCCAGCGCGCAGCCACCGACGCCGACGATGGCCGCGCAACTGTCGCGGGCGGCGTCGGCATCGATGTCGATGATCGCCACCTTCGCCCCGGCCTGCGCCAGCCGCAAGGCGGTTGCGCGTCCGATGCCCGCGCCGCCGCCCGTGACGATGGCCGTGCGACCGCTAAAGTCGACGGCCATGGCCGGTGCCTTCAAGGATGGGGTGGCCATCATCACGAGCAGATCATCCGAAGTGGCTCAGCATGAAGGCAACCGAGCGTTCTTCAGCCAGGGTTGCCGCGGCGGCGTCGTAGTGCTCGCCTTCCGGGCGGGAAAACGCGTGATCGACGTTGTCGTACAGGTAGGCCGTGCAGGCCGGCTTGTCGGCGGCGGCCGCCATGATGGTGGCGCGCGCCTCGGCGGGCACGAAGCGGTCGAGGCCGGCAACGTGCAGCAGCATGGGGGCAACCTTGTCAGAGAGGGCCGGCACCAACTCTTCCAGACCGACGCCGTAGTAGCTGACGGCGCACTTGACGGGGGAGTGCATGGCCATCAGCACCGCCAGGCGTCCACCCAGGCAATAGCCCAGGCCGGCGACATTTTGTGTGCCGGATTGCTGGGCCAGCCAGGCGCGGGCGGTATCCAGGTCGGCAACCGCCAGGTCCTGGTCCATGCCTTGCATCAGTTCAAACGCACGCGCGAATTCGGTTTCGGATGTCGGGTCCAGCTCGATGCCGGGTTGCTGGCGCCAGAAAAGATCAGGGCACAGCACGTTGAAACCCAGCTTGGCCCATTGGTCGGCGGCGGCACGCATGGCGGCATTGACGCCAAAGATTTCCTGGATCAGGACGATGCCGGGAGCGGCAGGCGAAGGGCCGGCGGCGAAATAGGCGTTGAACGTCGTGCCTTCCTGGCTTTTGAGTTGGATCATGCTCATGTTGTACGTTTCCTGTGTAGTGGATAAGGTTGGATGGCGCCGGCCGGCTTGCGCCAATTACGACGATTCCTTGCTGGAGAATTCAATGCTGAATTTCTCGGGGTTGTGGATCGAACGGACATATTCGACCAGGCTATTATGCCGGTCGTAGAGCCAGGCCCGCACTTGCAGCACGGCAGACCCTGGCGCCAACTGCAGGACGGGGGCCGCATAGTCAGGTAAAGCGATGGCGGTGACCGAGTGGTGCAGGGCGCTGACGCTGATGCCGTAGACCCCTTCGATCACTTCAAAAATCGAGTCGAGTTCGCCATGCAGCAGCGGCTGTATGCCGGCGAACCGGCCCGGCACGCACACCCGGGTCCAGGTCGATATCGACAGATCGTCCGCCAGGTGGCGGGCGCCGGTAATGGCCAGCCAATGGCCGGTGGGGTTGGCAAGGCCGGCCAGATCCGGCTCGTCTGGATGATCGCTGTCCTCGACGTGATCGATGCGCATGACCGTTTCCCCAGCGAATTCCAGGATGTTGGCCAGCCCGTCCATGCGCTGGATGTAGCGCTTGTCCGGCGTGTTGCGCAGCACCCGCGTACCCAGGCGGCGCACGCGTTCCACCATGCGCTGCTCTTCCAGGATTTTCAGGGCGTCGCGCACGGTGGAGCGGCTCACGCCCAGGGACGCAGCCAGCTCGACCTCCGTTGGCAGGATGCTGCCGAGCGCAACGGTGGCCAGCGATTGCGTCAGGTCGCGGGCGACGCGTTTGTACAGGGGTTCCTTGCCAGGGTTGGCAGGGGCGGGGTCGGAAGTGTTGTGGTATTTCACTGGCGTAGCGTTCCAGGTAGCCAAAGCACGATTTCCGGGAAAATCGCCAATATCATTGCCCAGGCCAGCAGCAGGAAGAAAAAGGGCAGAGTGGCGCGCGTGATGAAGTTCAGGCTTTTGTTGGTGATCGACTGGATCACGAACAGATTGAAGCCCACGGGCGGGGTGATCTGGGCCATTTCGACGACAACGACCAGGAAAATCCCGAACCAGATCGGATCGTAGCCGGCGGCAACGACCAGGGGCAGGGCTATCGGCAAGGTCAGCACGATGATGGAGGTGCCGTCCAGGAAGCTGCCCAGCACCACATAGAACACCAGCAGCAAGGCAATCAACAACAGCGGCGACAGGCCCAGGGCGCCGATCTCGGCCGCGATGAACTTGGGCAAACCCACGTAGCTCATCGAGACCGAGATGAGAGCGGCTCCGGCCAGGATCAGGCCTATCATGCTGCAGGTGCGCACCGCACTGCGGCCTGCTGCGACCAGGCTGGAAAAAGCCAGCGAGCGCTGCAGCAGGCCGATGAATATGGCGCCCAGCACGCCCACCGCGGCAACTTCCGTCGGCCCGGCAATGCCGAAATACAGGGTGCCCATGATGGCGCCGATCAGGATGACCACCGGCAGGATCTGCCTGAGTCCGGCCAGGCGCTCGCTTAAGGTGAAGCCGGGGCCATCGGGCAGGCCGGATGGCCGCCCAAGCTTGCTGCGGATCGCGATGTAGGCCATGTAGATGGCGGCCAACCCGAAGCCGGGGATGACGCCGGCGATAAAGAGTTCGACTATCGATTGTTCGGCCAGCACCCCATATACGATCATGATGAGGCTGGGGGGGATCAGGAACCCGAGCGTGCCCGCGCCCGCCAGCGATCCTATCGAGATTCGCTGGTCGTAGCCGCGCTTGTCCAGCTCGGGCAGGGTCACGCGCCCGACGATCTGGGTGGTTGCCACCGACGAGCCGCAGATTGCCGCGAATAGGGTGCATCCCAGCACATTCACATGCACGAGTCCGCCTGGCAGGCCCTTGACCCAGGGCGCCAGGCCCGAGAAAAGGGCTCGTCCCACATTGGTCTTGGCCAGGATCTCGCCCATCAGCACGAAGAGCGGCAGGGACAGCAGTTCCTGGCTGGTTGCCGAGGTCCAGAACAGTTGTCCGACCAGGGTTTCGACGGGCAGGTTGGGCTTGAATATCAGGAGTACGAAGTAGGCCACGCCAAAAAGGCTGAGGCTGACCCACACCGATGCACTGAGAAAAAGAACTAGCAGCGCCGCTGTGACGATCGCGGTTTCAAGCATGGAGGGCTCCGGGGCGGTTCAAGGTGATTCGCCGCCCGGGGGCGCGAGTTCGGGGGCTTGCCCGGTCAGTTGGCGGATCAGGCGCGCGACGAAAGCCAGCAGCATCAATATGGCACCCGCCAGCACAATGGCCTGCGGGATGGCCAGCGGGGTCTGCGACACCATGGTCGACACCAGCTCGCGCGAGATGGATCGCGCGACCAGCTTGGCCAGCGAATAGACGATGACACCGGACAAGGCCAGCCCGGCGCAGGTGGCAAGTACATCCATGGCCAGGCGGTAGCGCGACGGCAGGGCATCGCGCAGGAACATCACCCGGATATGGGAGCCCGCCCGCAGCGCCGAACCCATACCCAGGAAGAAGGCGGCGGCCATGCCGTATGCGCTGTATTCCCACGAGAAGCTGATGCTGGCCTGCAGAAAGCTGCGGGCGCAGACCTCGGCCAACATCAGCGCCGCAATGCCGTAGAGCAGGACGATGGCAAGATTTTCGCCATAGGTGCAAAGCCTGTCCGTCAGGCGAAGGAATACATTCATGGCTGTGGCCTATCCTTTTACTTGCCGCTTTCCTGCAGATAGGCATCGAGCAACTGGCGGGCTTGCGGGCCGGCCTTGTTGGCAAAGGTGTCCCACATCGGACGTCCGACCGTGGCCACCTTGGCGGTCAGCTCTGGCGACGGCGAGCTCAGTTGCATGCCGTGGCTGCGCAGCGTGGCAATGTCCTTTTCGTCCTGTTGCGCGCTGATTTCCCAGAATGCCGGCTCGAGCTCGGCGGCAACGGCCATGACGGCTTGCTGCTGGGGCTTGGACAACGCTTCCCAGGCATCCAGGTTGACCGTCACCAGACTAAGGGAAGTCGCCCAATTCAGCGGCAGGAAATGAGGTGTGAATTCCCAGAATTTGCCGTCCACACCGGACGCTGCCGAAGTGCCGACGCCGTCTATGGTGCCTGCCGCCAGGGCCGGTACGACCTCACCCCAGGGAAGCTGGGTGGCAACCGCGCCGAGCTGGCTCATGAATTCGTAAGCGGCTTTGTCATGGGCGCGCAGCTTTTGCCCCTGCAGGTCGGCTGGGGCCGAAATCGCCCGCTTGCTGTAGATGCCGGGCGAAGGCCAGGGCACGGCGTACAGGATCTTCTGGTTGTGCTTGGCCGCCAGCTTGTCGTACACGGGCCGGGCATGCGTCAGGAAGGTGCGCATTTCCTGCTGGCCGGCGATCAGGCCCGGCAGCGCATCCATGCCCAGCAGCGGTTCGACCCCGGCTTGCTGGGACACCAGCATGTCGGCGACCTGGACGATGCCGGTTTCCACCGCCATCAGGGTGTCTGGGCCCTTGACGTTGAGCGCGCCACCCGGGTGTACCGTGATCTTCACCTCTCCCTGGGTCGCTGATTCGACTTTTTCGGCGAAGGTCTGGGCATTGCGGCTATGGAAGTTTCCCGCGGGCCAGGCCAGCGACATATCCCAGCGTTGTTCCGCCATGGCGGGGCTTAGCGATGTCAGTGCAAGCGCGCCGACTGCGGCGCCAAGAAAAAAGCGAATCTTCGAGCTCATATTGCCGGAGTCCTTGAGTGGAGACGGTGATTGCTGCGTTGAGTAATAAATCCGTACTTATTGAATAAGTACGATCTTATTTTCGCTGTGTCCGGATTTCAAGCTATTTTTGTAGATAGGCCGAGATCGGGGCGCGATCCCGGTCGATTGCGCTGCGCGGACAACGGGCTCTCGTCCTGATGAGCTGCGCTGGGTTATAAGTCTTGATACGAAAACAAGATCTGGGTCTAACGGAGGAGATGACATGAACGGAGCGGATGCGCTGTGCGATACCTTGCTGGCGGGCGGGGTTGATGTTTGTTTTGCCAACCCCGGCACTTCCGAGATGCATTTCGTGGCCGCGCTCGATCGCAAGCCGCAAATGCGCTGCGTGCTGGGCATGTTCGAAGGGGTCGTCACCGGCGCCGCCGACGGTTATGCGCGCATGGCCGACAAGCCCGCCGCGACCCTGCTGCACCTGGGGCCCGGCTTGGGCAACGGCCTGGCCAACCTGCACAATGCAAGGCGGGCCAATACGCCGATGGTGAACGTGGTGGGCGACCACGCTACCTATCATCTGAAATACGACGCCCCGCTGACCAGCGATATCGAATCGCTGGCCCGGCCTATGTCGCGCTGGGTAAAGACCGTGCACAGCGCCGACGAGGTGTCGCGCGACGCCGCCGAGGCCATCGCCCAGGCCAGTGCGGCGCCAGGGGGCGTCGCCACCCTGATCTTGCCCGCCGACACCGCCTGGAATCCCGTGAGTGCGCCGCTTGCGCCGGTGGTCGCGCCCGCCGCCCGCGCGCATGTGTCGGCCGACAGGATCAGCGAGGCGGTGGCGGCCATCCGCTCGGGCAAACCCACGGTATTGATGCTCTCGGGCGTGGCGCTGCGCGAGCAAGCCCTGGCCGTGGCCGGGCGCCTGGCCAAGGCCACCGGCGTGCGCCTGTTGGCGCAGCAATCGAATGCTCGCATGGAGCGCGGTGCGGGGCGCGTGGCTATCGAACGGGTGCCATATCCGAGCGAGCAGGCGACCGCAGCTTTCAAGGGGGTCGAACACCTGATATTGGTCGGAGCCCGGGCGCCGGTCGGCTTCTTTGCTTATCCGGGCCAGCCCAGCGTGCCAACGCCCGAAGGCTGCAATATTCTGCAGCTGGCGGGGGCGGGGGACGATCTTTTGCATACGCTGCAATGGTTGAGCGACGAACTCCAGGTGCCGACCAGTATCGTGCCCGACATGCCGCTGCTTCAGCGTCCGGGCTTGCCCACTGGCGCGTTGAACCCCGCCAGCATTGCCACCGCGCTGGCTGCGCTGATGCCCGAGCAGGCGATTGTCTGCGACGAGTCGGTGACGTCGGGGCGCAATCTGTTCGAGTTCACCCGCAACGCGCCGCAGCACGATTACCTTCAGTTGACGGGAGGCGCCATCGGCATAGGCCTGCCGCTGGCCGCGGGTGCGGCGCTTGCCTGCCCGCATCGCAAGGTCATCTGCCTGCAAGCCGATGGCAGCGGCATGTACACGGTGCAGGCGCTCTGGACGCATGCCCGCGAGAACCTGGATATCGTCACCGTCGTGTTCGCCAACCGTTCGTATGCGATTTTGCATGGTGAGCTGCGTGGGGTGGGGGCGGGCGAGGCCGGGCGCAACGCCAGCCGCATGCTGGATCTGGACGAGCCCGCATTGCAATGGACCAAGCTGGCCGAAGGCATGGGGGTGCCGGCGGTGCGCGCCACCACCGCCGAAGCGTTCAGCCAGGCGCTCAAGACGGGCCTGGCGCATCGCGGGCCCTTCCTGATCGAAGCCGTGATCTAGCAATCGGGTTGAGGCGCGGGGGGGGCTGACTCCGCGCCTTTTGTCGGTTAACGCTCGTGAAAATTCATTAACGCCTTTTTTCGTCTGGCAACGGCCTGGCCGTTCTCGGCGATTCGGGCTATCATGCGGCCGAGGCCGCGGGGGCCTTGCCTGCCTGCAGCCTCTCACCCTTACCAGGAGCTTCATCCACACACTTCGCTAACCGATCAGGAGG
Source organism: Verticiella sediminum (assembly GCA_040392445.1). Classification (GTDB taxonomy): domain Bacteria; phylum Pseudomonadota; class Gammaproteobacteria; order Burkholderiales; family Burkholderiaceae_B; genus Verticiella; species Verticiella sediminum_A. The sequence goes on along the minus strand of JBEBVZ010000001.1, from coordinate 177,347 downwards.
CGGCCGTGCCAGTGTTGGCGCTAAACGCAGTGTCATGCATCCCCGATGTCATGCCATTGCGCATCGACGTTAGCCATAGCCCGCAAGAGCTGGCTAACGAGCTGGATACCCTATACGGGCGTCTGCACAGTCCTGAAGACTGTCTTTACGACCTGCCAGAGGTCGAGACCATCTTCCCGGACTTGATACTTCGTTATCGCGAAGCCGACGGCGAGTACTACGTGTACCTCGAGGACGTCGCCCACGGCAGGCTGGCAGGCTACACCGTCTTCAACCGGCTGATCGAGGTCGGCAAGCGCGCCGACCCCCATGTTCGGGCGCCACACTCGAAGTACGCTGCGCCCTATCAGGGCCGGGGCCTGGCAACCGCCATTTATCGCTGGGCGCTGGATGCCGGACTGTGCCTGGTGTCGGGAGCACGCCAGTCGCAAGGCGCCAATGCGCTGTGGCACTCCTTGGCCCGGAACTATGAACTTGCCTACGTGGGCCTGCACCGCAAGCAGTTGACCTCGCTGGGCAGTACGGTGCCGATGACGGTGCAGAGCGATCTGAATACCCGCATGCTGCTGCTGGGCTGCAACTGGACGATGCAAAAATTCGCCGACTCGACGGGCATGGTCCTGCCGAGCGCGGCCGGGCGAGGTCAGGGCCATGCCCGTGGCGGCGTGCGTCGATGCGTCGCCGGGCTGCTGGGGCTCAGGCCGGATTTTGTCCGCGGCGCGCTAGCCCGGGGCACGCTCGCCCGCGGCGCGTTAGCCCGAGGCACGTTTGCCCGGGGCTCTTCAGCCCGAGGCACGCTCGCCCAGGCGCTGAAGAGTCGGCGGGCTGCCGGTCATAGTGATGCGGGGAACAACGCCAGGCGCCTGTAAAGCGCGCTTATGGGCTAGACTGGGTTACCCCCATTCAGGAGCCACAAGATGAATATCCTCGGATCTATCGCGTCAATGGCCGGCGGCACGACATCGAATGCCGCCACCCTGCTGCCGGCACTCTTGGAGCAGCTGAAGAAGTATCCGGGTGGCATAGCTGGCCTGATTGCCGCCTTTCAGCAGGGCGGGCTGGGCGGCATCGTCTCGTCCTGGGTAGGTACGGGTCCGAACGAGCAGGTTTCCGCCGAGCAACTGCGCTCGGTGCTCGATCCGACCATGGTCAATGAGATGGCCAAGACCGCAGGGGTGGACAACCATGCCGTCCTGCAGGACCTGACTTCGCTGCTGCCGCTGGTCATCGACAAGCTCAGTCCCGATGGATCCCTCAAGGACGAAGAGCTCGATGCCGGCGAATTGACCGGCATGTTGTCCAAGATGTTCGGCAGGTTCCAGTAGCCTGCGATCAGGGCCGGCCAAGGGTTGCGCAAGCGGCCGGGCCAGGTAAGGTTTAGCCTGCTTATGCCCGCCGCCATGTCGGCGGGCATATTCATGTGCCGGTCTGGCGCATGGCAGGTGTCAGGCTGCGTTTCTTGCCGCTTGTGCCGGGGGCTTCATCGAGCCCGTCTGGTTGAAGCGCTGGTGCCAAGAAAAGGCTTCTTCCAGCAAGTGCGGGGTCTGCCCGCCACGCAGGCAGGCGCGCTCGAAGTAGTCGTCCAGGGCGTCGCGATATGCAGGATGTACGCAGTTGGCGATGATGGCGCGGGCGCGTTCGCGCGGCGATAAACCGCGCAGGTCGGCCAGGCCGATCTCGGTCACGAGGATGTCCACATCGTGTTCGGTGTGGTCCACGTGGCTGACCATGGGCACCACGCTCGAGATATCTCCATCCTTGGCAAGCGACTTGGTCACGAAGATGGCCAGGTGGGCATTGCGCGCGAAGTCGCCCGAGCCGCCGATGCCGTTCATCATGTGGGTGCCGCCCACATGGGTGGAGTTCACGTTGCCGTAGATATCGAATTCCAGTGCCGTGTTGATGCAGATCAGGCCAAGGCGGCGAACGATTTCAGGGGAGTTGCTGATTTCCTGCGGGCGCAGCACGATCTTGCTGCGATAGTGATCCAGGTTGGCCAGGATGCGCTCATAGGCTGGCTCGGCTACGGTAATCGACGATGCCGATGCGAAGGCCAGCTTGCCCTGGTCCAGGAGTTCGATCGCGCTGTCCTGCAGCACTTCCGAATACATCGTCAGGTTCTCGAAGGGCGAACTGGCAAAGCCGTGCAGTACCGCATTGGCGATGGTGCCGATGCCGACCTGCAAGGGCATGAGCGAATTGTCCAGGCGCCCCTCATCGACTTCCTGTTGCAGGAAAACATTGATGTGCCCGGCGATCGCATTGGTCTGGTCGTCTGGCGGCAGGGTGCTTGATGGACTGTCGGGCGCATTGGTGATGACGATGGCGGCTACCTTGGCCGGATCGACCTTGATGTAAGGCTGGCCTATGCGATGGTCGGCGCTCAGCAGCGGCAAGGGCTGGCGCGCGGGCCTATCGGCCGGCACGTAGATGTCATGCAGGCCCTCGATGGCCGTAGGGATGCTCAGGTTCAGTTCGACGATGATCAGGTCGGCCTGTTCGGCAAACGAAGCCGAATTGCCCACCGACATGGTGGGGACGATATGACCGTCCTCGGTAATGCAGGCCGCCTCGATAATCGCCACATCCACCGGGTTCAGGTGATGTACCCGCAGTTGCTCCACGGTTTCGGACAAGTGCTGGTCGATGAAGCAGACTTCGCCCTGGTTGATCTTGCGGCGCAGGGTGGCGTCGGCCTGGAAGGGCAGGCGGCGCTCGATGGCATTGGCCTGGGCCAGCGCCTTGTCGGTGTCATGGCCCAGCGAAGCACCGGTGATCAAGGTGATCTGCAGGGGCTCTTGTGTCGCGCGCTCGGCGATACAGGCGGGAACCGCCTTGCTGTCGCCGGCCCGGGTAAAGCCGCTCATGCCGACGGTCATACCGTCCTGAACCAGCTGCGCCGCCTTTTCAGCGGTCGTTATTTTGGCTCGCAGCCCATGGTGTCGAATTCGGTCGAGATGCATGGTGTCTCCTGGAAAAGCCGCGTATGCGCAGACAGCACCGGCATGACTGCCTGGCTGCTCAGTTCGCTGCGCCGCAGCATGTTTTTTCAATGCAAACGCCCTGGATCAGGGCATGCACGGCGATCTGACCGGCAGTATAGGAATGGCTTATCGAATTTCATAATGACTTAAAATCATGAAATTGAGTCGGTTTTTTCATGATTTGGAGGCTGCCATGGATGTTCGTGCCCTACGTTATTTCGTGGAGACCGTGCGCCATGCCAGTTTCACGCAAGCGGCAAAAGCCTTGTTCGTGACCCAGTCGACCGTCAGCAAGATGATCCGCCAGCTCGAGCAAGAGGCGGGCACCCCCTTGCTGATCCGCGACGGCCATACGGCGCGGCCCACGGACACCGGGCGCATCGTCTACGAGCGCGGCCAGGAAATCCTGCGCGCCATGCAGCAGTTGTCGACCGAGTTGCGCGAAGCCACCGAGGTGCGCCGGGGTAGCCTGCAGCTAGGCATCCCACCCATGATCAACCTCTTGTTCACCCCGGTGGTGAAGGCCTTTCGCGAGCGCTACCCCGACATCCTGCTGACTTTGCGCGAAGACACCGGGCAAGCCGTGGAGCGCCTGGTCAGCGCGGGCGAGCTGGAAATCGGCGCCACCATCCTGCCTCTGGGGCCCGACAGCGGACTGCAGGTCCAGCTTTTCGGCAGTTATCCCCTCTGGGTCGTAGGGCCTGCGCATGCGGCCTGGGCGGGTAAGTCGTCGCTGCCCTTTTCGGCACTGCGCGATACCCCGCTGCTGACACCTACCGATGATTTCGCGCTGATGCGACGTTTGCGCCAGGCCTTTCACGACGCGGGCTTTGAGCCGCGCATCGCGGCCCAAAGCGCGCACTGGGATTTCCTGGTGGCCATGGCATCGGCGGACCTGGGCGTGGCGCTGCTGCCCGAGCCGCTGATGCGGCGCATGAGAACGCATGGCTTGAGCACCGCGCGCTTGACCCGACCGGGCCTGCGCTGGGAAGTGGGCCATATCTATCGCAAGGATCGCTACCTATCCTATGCGGCGCGAGCGTGGCTGCAGGTGTGCGCGGATATTCTGGATCCGGTGGCCGCATAAACCATGGCAGTGCGGCCCGAAAGATGCTGATATGTGCTTTCGCTGTCCAACTCACGGAGGTCGTTCAACATGAAGATTGCAACTATCGCTGCCGCAGCAGTCCTGATGGGCATGGTCGGGCTCGCCCAGGCCGCGGCGCCTGTCATGCAAGGCAAGACCGACAAGGGAGAGGCTTTGGTCGACGCCACAGGCAAGACGCTCTACACCTTTGACAAGGATGCCAAGGACAAGTCCAACTGCGTCGATAAATGTGCGCAGAACTGGCCGCCTCTGGAAGTGAAGGCCGGCGCCATGGCCGAGGGCGACTGGACCGTGGTCAAGCGCGACGACGGCACCAGCCAGTGGGCCTATAAGGGAAAACCGCTGTATACCTGGGCGAAAGACGAGAAAGCAGGGGTGGCCGGCGGTGATGGCGTCGGAGGCGTTTGGCATATCGCCAAACCTTAGAGTCTTGGTTCCCTGGAAGGCGTCGTCGCAGGTTTCGAGACGCCTTTCATGACGCTGGGCGCCGGGGTCTTTGTTGCACAGTGGGATAATTCCGCTCCTTCTACGATCCCTCTTTAACCATGTCGACCCCGACTCCGTTCCAGCCAGACGTGTTTCCTATCCCGGACAACCTGGTCCAGACGCTTGCCCAGGCTGAAAAAGTCGTTGTCTTTACCGGAGCGGGGGTGTCTGCTGAAAGTGGCATCTCCACTTTTCGCGATGGCAATACCGGTTTGTGGACACGCTACAGCGCGCACGACCTGGCAACGCCAGCGGCCTTCAAGGCCAACCCGTCCATGGTGTGGGGGTGGTACGAATGGCGCCGGGCCGGCGTGCTCAACGCGCACCCCAACCCCGCCCACCAGGCCATTGCCCGCCTGCAAGAACACTTCAGGGATTTTGCGCTGATCACGCAGAATGTGGACGATCTGCACGAGCGCGCCGGCAGCATCGGCGTGACGCATTTGCATGGCAGGCTGGAGCGCGCCCGCTGCTTTGCCTGCCTTCATCCCTTCCAGCATCCGGATGGCATTCCGGATATCCCCGAGGGTGGCTGTGAAATGCAGCCGCCACGCTGTTCTCGCTGCGATGGCAACGTGCGCCCCGGCGTGGTGTGGTTTGGCGAAGCGCTGCCGCAACCGGACTGGGAGCATGCCATGGACATGGCGGACCAGTGCGACGTGTTGTTCAGCGTGGGGACGTCATCCCTGGTCTATCCGGCTGCGGCGCTGCCGCAACGGGCGCTGGCCCATGGTGCAACCGTGGTCCAGGTGAATCCCCTGCCCACGCCGCTGGACGGTACCGCCACGTTCAATCTGCATGGGCCGGCCGGCGTGGTGCTGCCGGCTGTCGTGGCGGCGCTGCAAGCCGCCAGGGCCTGAAAAACTAGAACGCCTTGCCTGCCCCGCTGGCCGGGCGGCGGGGCTGCAGCCAGTTGCGCAGCACCCGGCTGGCCAGGGGAATGAAGACGAACACCATGACCGGCGTCATCATCATCGTGCTGAAAAGCACGCGCCAGAACAGGGGCAGGCTGTTCAACTGTTCACCCAGCAGGCCGGTAAACAGCAGCGAAACCGGAAAGAACACCATCCAGATCATGACGGCCTGCTTCCAGCGTGGCGCGGGCGTATTGCCAAACCAGCCTTCCAGCCCGCTGACCTGGGTTGCACGGCTATCGTGAACGAGTTCGACCCCTTCGCGCAGCCAGCTTTGGCGTTCGGGCGAGCCGGCCCAGCGCGCCAGGGTGGCATCGCTATCGAAGCGGAAAACGATCTGGTAGTCGGCGCCGCCGGGCGGTGGGGCCAACACGCCCGAGCCCAGGTGGCCGGCAAACTCACGGGCAAGTTTTTCGCCGCGCTGGATCCAGTCCAGGAAATCGGCGTAGCGGCCGGGCGCGATGCGTCGCGTAATCAGCAGGGTCACCGGCGCGGTGCCGGTCGATGTCGGTGCGGGAATAGCCATGGTGCGGTGTTCCGGGAATAGGGCGGTGTCCCGGGTAGGAAGACCGCGCGCACGCCCAGGGGTAGTGGGCGCTCGTTGGCCGTATTATAGGGATAACCCTTGGTCGCGCGGAAGTGCTGCACTGCAAAAAACCCGGGGAGAGCCCGGGCCTGTTTTCCCTAGATGTGTTCCTTGACCTGAGGCGGGGCCACGTAGTCGTCTTCGGCCATGCATGCGGCAGCGGTGAACAGGACGTCGGTTGACGAGTTGATCGCCGTTTCGGCGGAATCCTGCAGCACGCTGATCAGAAAGCCCACCGCCACGACCTGCATGGCGATTTCGGTCGGGATACCGAACAAGCTGGTTGCCAGGGGAATCAGCAGCAGCGAGCCCCCGGCCACGCCCGAGACGCCGCAGGCACAAATGACGGCAACCACGCTGAGCAGCACGGCGGTGAAAATATCCACCTGGATACCCAGGGTATGCACGGCCGCCAGCGTGAGCACGCTGACGGTTACCGCGGCACCGGCCATGTTGATGGTGGCGCCCAGGGGTATCGAGATCGAGCAGGTGTCTTCATGCAGGTTGAGTTTTTTGGCCAGCTCCATGTTGATGGGAATGTTGGCCGCCGAACTGCGCGTGAAAAAGGCCGTGACCCCGCTTTCGCGCAGGCACATGAACACCAGCGGATAGGGGTTGCGGCGTATTTTCCAGTACACCAGCAGGGGGTTGAGCACCAGCGCCACCACCAGCATGCAGCCGATCAACACCGCCAGCAGGTGGGCATACCCCAGCAGGGCATCGAATCCTGCAGTGGCCATGGTAGAGGCGATAAGGCCAAAAATACCGATGGGTGCGAAGCGAATGACAACGCGCACGATGGCGGCAACGGCGTTGGACACATCATGCAGAATGGCCTTGGTGTGGTCCGAAGCGTGCCGCAGGGCAATCCCCAGGCCGACGGCCCAGACCAGGATGCCGATGTAGTTGGCGTTGACCACCGCGTTGAACGGGTTGTCCACCATGCTCATCAGCAGGACCTTGAGCACATTGAGGATGCCTGTGGTCGGCGCGATATCGGATATCGACCCCGTCAGCACCAGGGTCGACGGAAACAGGAAGCTGGCCCCCACCCCTATGACTGCGGCGCCAAATGTGCCCAGCAGATAGAGCCAGAGTATGGGCCGGATGTTGATCTTCTGCCCTTGCTTGTGCGAGGCGATGGACGCCATCACCAGCACCAGTACCAACACTGGCGCCACCGCCTTCAAGGCGGTGATGAAAAGGGTGCCCAGGATTTCAACGGATTGCGCCCCGGCCGGAGACACGACGGCAAGCGCAATGCCCAGGACCAGGCCGATACAAATCTGGCCGACCAGGCTGCCGTGAAGGATGTAGTTGCTGATTCGCTTGCGCTGGGTCATGGAGACAACCGGCTTTGTGTGGGCATTTTTGACAGGATCTCTGTGTTTTGGCCCCGCATTTTAATGCCGTCGAGTGTTATCGTTGCTTAGATCCGGCTGGTTGGCGATCGGCCCGGGGCGCATATATACACCCCGGCCAGGGCGATCAGGGCAGTTCGGCGGGATAGCTGCTCAGGGCCAGCGCAAGTTGCCGGCGGATATCCCAGCCATCCAGCGTGGTGTTGGCCGGGCCGTAGTACACGCCGTCTCGCACAACGAACATCGATGGCAAATGAAACACCTCATAGCGTTCGACCAGACCCCGGTTCTCGGCCGCATCCACCCAGCAGATGCGCTCTACGGGCAGGCTGATGTCGGCAAGTTTTTCCCTGGCCAGGCGGCAGGTGCCGCAGCTGACGCTATGAAACACCAGCAGCGATACGCCGCGGGCGTCCAGCAGGAAACGATCGGCAGTGCCGTCGTCAAGATTGATTTGCTCCATCGAGCGGCTCTTTTCGGCAAAGTAGGCAATGCGGCAGTGTACGCGGACTGGCGATAAAACCTCGGCAGGGACAAGGCAATTGCCAGGCAATCCGGGCACCCCTTATATGATGTCGCCAGCCTTCGTTCGCGCGTCGGCACATGACCAAGGACATTGCATGCAGCCCATCATTTCCATTCAAAACCTCAGGAAAACGTATGCCAGCGGCTTCAAGGCACTGAATAACATCAACCTGGACATCCGGCGGGGTGAAATCTTTGCCTTGCTGGGACCCAACGGCGCGGGAAAAACCACGCTGATCAGCGTCATCTGCGGTTTGGTGAACCCAACCCAAGGCACGGTATTGGCCGACGGCCACGACGTGGTCTCCGATTACCGGGCAGCCCGTGGCAAGATCGGACTGGTGCCGCAGGAATTGTTCACGGATGCCTTTGAAAGCGTATGGGCCACGGTGAACTTCAGCCGCGGCCTGTTTGGCAAGGCGCCGGACACCGCCCATATCGAAAAAATCCTGCGCGCCTTGTCGCTGTGGGACAAGAAGGACTCACGCATCATGACCCTGTCCGGCGGCATGAAGCGCCGGGTCATGATTGCCAAGGCCCTGTCGCACGAGCCCCAGATCCTGTTCCTGGACGAGCCCACCGCCGGCGTGGATGTGGAATTGCGCCGCGACATGTGGGAAATGGTCAGGCGCCTGCGCGAAAGCGGCGTCACCATCATCCTGACTACCCATTACATCGAAGAGGCCGAGGAAATGGCTGATCGCATCGGGGTCATCAACAAGGGCGAGATCGTCCTGGTGGAAGATAAGGCTGTGCTGATGCAAAAGCTGGGCAAGAAGCAGTTGACCCTGCAACTGCAAAGCCCGCTGGCCGGTATCCCCGAGTCGCTGGCGGCGTACCGCCTGACGCTGTCCGATGACGGTGGCGAGCTGGTCTACACCTTTGACACCCAGGCCGAGCATAGCGGCATTGCCGAGCTGCTGCGCCAACTGAACGAGTCGGGCATAGGGTTCAAGGACCTGCGCTCGAGCGAGAGTTCGCTGGAAGATATTTTTGTCAGTCTGGTAAGGGGTCAAGCATGAACGTGCATGCCATACGCGCAATCTACCTGTTTGAACTGGCGCGCACCTGGCGTACGCTGATGCAAAGCATTGCCGCGCCGGTCATTTCCACATCCTTGTATTTCGTCGTGTTTGGCGCGGCCATCGGGTCGCGCGTCGGTGAAATCAATGGCATCAGCTATGGCGCCTTCATTATCCCGGGCCTGCTGATGCTGTCGCTGATGACGGAAAGCATTTCCAATGCTTCGTTTGGCATTTTCATGCCCAAATATTCGGGCACCATCTACGAAGTTCTGTCGGCGCCGATTTCCGCGGTCGAGATCGTCATCGGCTATGTGGGCGCGGCAGCCACTAAATCGTTGATCCTGGCCGCGATCATTTTGCTGACCGCCAGGGCCTTCATCCCGTACAGCATCCAGCACCCGGTCTGGATGGTGGGCTTCCTGTTGCTGACGGTCATCACCTTCAGCTTGTTCGGCTTTGTCCTGGGTATCTGGGCGCAAGGCTTCGAAAAACTGCAGGTCGTGCCCATGCTGATCGTCACGCCCCTGACTTTCCTGGGCGGCAGCTTCTATTCCATCGGGATGCTGCCCGAGTTCTGGCAGAAGGTGACTCTGTTCAATCCGGTGGTGTACCTGGTCAGCGGCTTTCGCTGGAGCTTCTATGGGGTATCGGACCTGAGCGTGGGCGTCAGCGTGGGCATGACGCTGGTATTCTTGCTGCTATGCGTGGGCGCGGTGTGGGGCATTTTCAAGACCGGCTACCACCTGAAGGCTTGAGATAGCCCTGGTGGTGCTTGGCCATGCGCAGCGGGCGGGGGCAGTGGGGCCGCCCGCGCCGCGCATGGCCAGGACTAGAACAACAGTTCCGGCAGCCAGGTGGCGATCTTCGGGAACACCATGATGATGCCCATGCCTACTATCTGCACGATCACGAACGGCACGACCGAGCGGTAGATATCGCCCATGGTGATGCCTGGCGGCACGACTCCCTTCAGGTAGAAAAGGTTGAAGCCGAAAGGCGGGGTCATGTAGCCGATTTCCATATTGATCACGAACAGGATGCCGAACCAGATCGGATCGAACCCCAGCGAGTTCACTATCGGCACGAACACCGGCAGGGTGATCAGCATGATGCCGACCGGATCCAGCACCATGCCCAGGATGAACACGATCACCATCATGGTGATGATGATGCCCCAGGGACCCCCGGGCAGCATTTGCATCAGGCCTTCGATGAACTGCTGCGCGCCCATGCCCTGGTAGGCGGCGCTGAACGCGTGGGCGCCAAAGAGTATCCACATGATCATGCCGGTGAGCTTGAGGGTGCGGATAGAGGCTTCCTGCACCAGGCTCCAGGTGAGCTTGCGATAGACCTGGGCCGAAATCAGGGCGCCCAGCACGCCCACGGCTGCGGCTTCGGTCGGGGTGGTGATGCCCGCCATGATGGAACCCATGACCATGACCACAATGAGTATGGGCAGGATCACGGATTTGATCGCCGCGATTTTTTCCGGCCAGGTGCCGCGTTCTTCCTTGGGCAGCGCCGGGCCCAGGTGAGGCTGGAAGTAGCAGCGTATACCCACGTAGAGCACGACCAGCACGACCAGCAGCAGGCCTGGCATGATGCCGGCGGCGAACATCTTGCCCACCGAGGCGCCGGTGATGATCGAATATAGGATCATCAGGATGCTGGGCGGGATCAGTACTCCCCAGCCCCCACCGGTGTTGATGCAGCCCAGGGCCAGGGTCTTGGAGTAGCCGCGGGCCAGCATGGCCGGCAGGGCGATGGTGCCCATGGCCACGACCGTGGCCCCGCTGATGCCCACCATGGCCGCAAAGATCGCGCAGATGAAGAGAGTGCCTATGGCCAGGCCGCCGCGCAGGCCGCCGAACCATAGGTGCATCATGCGGTACAGGTCGTTGGCGACGCCGGTTCGTTCCAGGACCATGGACATGAAGACGAAGAGCGGGATGGCAACCAGCGTGAAGCTTTCCATCGTGCCCCACATCTGCGAGGCCACCATGTAGAAGGCTTCGATGCCCCAGGTGAAATACAGGAAGATCACCGAGACACCGCCCAGCACGAAAGCCAGCGGTACACCCAGGAACAGGAAAAAGAGCAGCGAGGCGAAAAACAGCAGGGTCAGGGCTTCGATACTCATCAGTGGGCTCCCGGGGGCAGATTGCCAGCGTCAATGGGCCCCAGGTTCAGCGCCACGGATATGTCTTGTATAAGCTTGACGATGCCCTGCAGCAGCAAGAGCACGCAGCCCACGGGAATGGCCAGCTTGATCGGCCAGATGGGCGGGTTCCATGCCGAGAAGGACGTCTCGAGGTTGCTGACGGATTCCCAGGCCATCGAGCTGCCGAAATACAGCACCGCCGCCAGGAACAGGAAGAACAGCAGCGAGCCGATGATGTCGATAATGGCCTGGCCGCGCCTGGAAAGCGAGGAGTAGACGATATCGACGTTGACGTGGCCGCGGTGGGCCATGATGTAGCCGCCCGACATGACGGCATAAAAGCCGAATAGCAGCTGGGTGAGTTCGTTGGCCCAGACCGTGGGTGTAGCCAGGATGTAGCGGAAAAACACTTCGATCAGCAGCAAAGCGGTCATGACCACGATCAGCAGGGCTATGCCACGACCGATCCAGTCATTCAAGCGAGTGACGCCATTCATGAACGCGTGCAGTGCGCGCATGCTCCTCTCCTGAATAGCCAGAATGTAGGCACGGGCCCGGATACGTCGGGCCCGCATGGGGATTACATATAGCCCAGCTCGCCCAGGAATTTCTTGAGGCGTGCAACCGCGTCGGCTGCTTGCGGGCTGCGCTTGGCTTCTTCGTCCCAGAACTGCTGTGCGCTGGCGGTCAGGCGTTTCTGGACGTCGTCCGGCATGGTGTTGATCTGGACGCCGTCGTCTGCCACCGCCTTGGCCAGGGTCACTTGTTCCTGGTAGATATATTCATTGGTGCGCATCCAGAAGTGCTCGTCCAGGGTTTGCAGCAGGATCTTGCGAACGTCGTCAGGCAACTTGTCGAGCGCCTTCTGGTTGACGATGAAAATGTCGGCACCGGCAATATTCAAGGCCGGCTTGACGTGATACTTCGCCACTTCGTAGAGGCCCATGCTCTTGGCGCCCTGGGAAGCACCCCAGTGGGCGCCATCCACGACGCCGCTCGACAGTGCAGGGTAGAGCTCGCTGCCGGGAAGGTAGGTGCCGGCCGCTCCGGCGGAAGTCAGGAAGCGCTGGGTGGCGCCCGATGAGCGTATTTTCAGGCTGGTGAAGTCGTCCCAGCTATTGATGGGTTTTTTCAGCACCATCTCGACCGGGTAGATTTTCTCGGTTGCGTAGTACACGCCATGCTTGGCCGCTTCCTCGCGCAGCATATCCTCGAAGCCCAGTTGCCTGTGGAAATAGGCTACTTCCCAGACTTCGCGAAAGGCGAATGGCAGGCCCGAGGCGATGCCGCCCAGGGTGAGTTTGTCTTGTGCATAGCCGGGCGAGAGCGTGCCCATCTGGATGACGCCGCGGCTGACGGCGTTGAAGGTTTCACTGGCCTTGAAGAGAGAGCCGTCGGGATAGATATCCAGTTGCAGACGGCCATCCGTACGCTCTTTGACCTGGCGCTGTATTTTTTCGAGCGTGTCTTTGTACGAACTGCTGGATGTGGGCCAGTGCGATTGCACGCGCCAGCGTGTGGTCTCGGCGGCGCTGGCCAGGGATGCGAAAGCGCTGGATGCAACAAGCGCTGCCGCGGTGGCGGCGACCAGCAGGCGCTGCGTGAATGTAGAGTTGGCTTGCATGTGTTTTCTCCGGGCAGTTGTACGTGCTGGGCGTGCACATGGCATGGCTGCAGACACAAAGGCCTGCCGCCAGCAGTGAGCGGTACATTTCCCTTGCCCCAGTATTGGAAGTTTGCATGTGGTGGCAAAGGCATAGCCCCGGGGTGTCTCCTCCGGGCTGTTTTTATCCTAGCACAGGGTGTTACCGTTCAAGCATTGGGGATTACCTGCTGGCCTAGTCGTGGGTTTCAGGTGTCAAATCAGCCTCTGGCGGCTTTTTTGCAATGCGCAACGGTGCTCGGTACACTGAACAGATAAAAGCGTAGAAACGTCTCGAGGCGTAAGAACCATGCACAGCAGAGTCGCGGGAGACACCACCATCAGCCGACGTGCCGCGTATTCGAGCTGGACCATGTTGATGGCGCTCAGTGCGGCCTTTGCCTTGAGCCATGCCTACCGCACGGTAGCGGCCATCCTGGCCAGTCCGCTGCAATCTGATTTCTCGCTATCGGCCCAGCAGCTGGGCGCTTTTGCAGGAACATTTCATTTTGCCTTTGGCGCCATGCAATTGTTCATGGGCGTGGGTATCGATCTGCATGGGGTGCGCCGCACGGTGCTGGTGGCGTTTCCGTTTGCCATCGCCGGGGCTGTGCTCTCGGCCCTGGCCACCAGCTATGCCATGTTGCTGGCCGGCCAGGCGCTGATCGGCGTGGGCTGCGCGCCCGCATTCCTGGTCTGTACGGTCTTCATTGCCCGGCGTTTTCCCGCGGATCGCTTCGCCGCAGTGTCCGGGCTGGTGCTGGGCTTGGGCGGGGTGGGTATGCTGCTGACCGGCACGCCCCTGGCCTGGCTGGTTCAGGAAACGTCGTGGCGCATGGGTTTCTGGGTGTTGGCAGGGTGTTCGGGTCTGGCGTGGCTGGCCATCCAGCAGCTTGTGGCCGACGATAGCAGCACCCGCGATCTGCACCGCGAATCGGTCTGGACGGCCGTGCGCAGTTTCGCCGCGCTGTTCCGCTTGCCGCATACCTGGGGCATCGTGGTGCTCGGTTCGGTCACGTATGCGGCATTCATCACCTTGCGTGGTCTCTGGCTGGGGCCGGTGCTGATCGAGAAGCACGGGTTTTCCCTGGTCCAGAGCGGCAACGTGGCCCTGGCCGTCTCCATCGTCGCGCTGATCAGTCCGCCGCTATTTGGCCGGCTTGATCCTGGCGACACTTGGCGGCGGCGCTGGCTGGTGGGGTTCACACTGCTGCTGGCGGGCTTGTTCGCCATCATGGCCATCAGCGCTATGCCGATGGTGCATGTCGGCCTGTCTATCCTGATCGGCCTGATGTCCGGCTATATGGTTCTGCAATACGCGGATGTACGCATCGCCTACCCCGCTGCGATTACCGGACGCGCCATGGCGGTGTTCACCATGGCAATGTTCCTGGGGGTCGCATTCATGCAGTGGTTCACGGGGGTGGTGGCATCGTTCGCCCTGAACCACGGAACTGACCCCTTTGTGGCGGTGTTCGGCATGACCGCCGCGTTGCTGACGACTGGGGCGCTGGCGTTTGCCTTGTTGCCCGCACCTGTGGCGCGCTCCTGACGCGAACGGCCTTCTGGACATCGCAGGAGCGATTCTTGCGATCTATGCATTGAATCGTTCGGCATCGTGCGAATCTGCGCTTTGTCGCCAGAAAGTCCGAGAAGGAGAACGACAATGCTCAGCACTATTGTTCTGATTATTCTGATACTGCTGCTGATCGGGGCGCTGCCGACCTGGCCACACAGCCGCGCCTGGGGCTATGGTCCTACTGGCGGCCTGGGCCTGGTGCTGATCATTGTCATCATCCTGCTGTTGATGGGGTATTTGTAGTCCGGCGCCGGCGCAAGGAAACGGGATGCGTTAAAGTGGAAAAAACATAAAGCTCGCCACGAGCTGTTCATAACGCATCGGAGACATCATGACATCGGCCATCTGGGCAGGCCCCACGCTGGGCACCACAACTTTCCGTATTCTGCGCCGGTATCCCCAGCGGGTGGCTTTTGCCTGGGAAGGCGGGCAGCTCAGCTATGCCGCCACGGCCGACCTGATCAGCCGCATGCAGGCGGTGTTTCATCAGCACGGCATCACCCGGCCTGACCGCGTGGCGCTGCTTAGCGGAAACCGGGCCGAAACCTGGTGCGCCATGGTGGCGGCGCAAGCCTCTTCGGCGGCCACCACCGCACTGCATCCCAAGGGCTCGCTGGATGATCATCTCTTTCAGTTGAACGACTGCGAGGCCAAAGTACTGATCGTGGACCCGGCGGCATTTGCGGATCGTGGCGGCGAGCTCGCCGCCCAGAGCAACTGCCTGGTTTTTTCGCTGGGGCCAACCGCCTACGGCATCGATCTGTTGGCTGCGGCCGCAAGCATCGGGGCCGTCAGCGCCAAGGATCTGTCCCGGCCCGATGACCTGGCCTATTTCAACTATACGGGCGGCACTACCGGGCGCTCCAAAGGGGTCGTGCGCCGCCAGCACGCCGTGGCCGCGGCCATGAGTGCGGTCCTGGCCGATTTCGAGTTGCCGGAAACCCCGCGCTATCTGGCCGTGGCGCCCATCAGCCATGTATCTGGCACCAAGGTTTTGCCCACGCTGGCGCGGGGCGGCACAGTGCACCTGCAGACCGGGTTCGAGCCCGAACGCTTGTTGGCGCGGATCGAGCGCGAGCGCATCAACTGCACGCTGCTGGTGCCTACCATGCTGTACACGCTGTTGGATTCCCCGGCGCTGGATCGTCACGATCTTTCGTCGCTCGAACTCCTGCTCTATGGTGCATCACCGATGTCGCCTACGCGTTTGCTGGAAGGCCTCGAGCGGATCGGCCCGGTGTTCTCGCAGTTGTATGGTCAAACCGAATGCTATCCGATAGCAGTGCTGCCCAAGGCGGATCACAACCCGGCTCGACCGGAAGTCTTCGCCGCCTGCGGGTTCCCCATCAGCGGCTGCGACGTGGCCTTGCTCGACGATGACGGCCAGCAAGTCAAAACGGGCGAGTCCGGCGAGATCTGCGTGCGGGGCGCTCAGGTCATGGAGGCCTACTGGCGCCAGCCCGAGATGACGGCCGAGGCGCTGAAGTTCGGCTGGTTGCATACCGGTGACATTGCCCGCGCGGACGAAGAGGGCCGGCTCTACATCGTGGATCGCAAGAAGGACATGATCGTGACCGGCGGCTTCAACGTCTATAGCCGGGAAGTCGAGGATGCGATTGCCGAGCACCCGTCGGTGGCCGTGGCCGCGGTCATCGGCGTGCCCGACCCGAAATGGGGCGAGGCCGTCACCGCCATGGTGGTGCGGCGCCCCGGCGCGCAGGTCAGTGCCGAAGAACTCATGCTCCAGGTCAAGGAACGCAAGGGCGCCACGCATGCGCCCAAACGAATAGAGTTCGTTGACGAACTGCCCACCACCAGCCTGGGCAAGGTCGATAAAAAGGCCCTGCGTTCGCTGTTCTGGGAAAACCAGGCCCGGATGGTGGGATAAACATGAGCTTGCCGATTTCCATTTCCAGCCGCCTGCGCCTGCCGCTGATCGCGGCCCCCATGTTCCGGGTGTCCGGCCCGCAACTCGTGCTTGCCGCCTGCCGTCAGGGTGTCATAGGCTCCTTTCCCACGGCGAATTGCCGCAGTGTCGAGGAGTTCGACCGCTGGCTGGTCGAGATCAAGCAAGGCTTGGGCCCTGATGATGCGCCCTATTGCCCCAACCTGATCATGCGCCGCGATGCCCTGCAGGAAGAAATCGCCTGCCTGGTGCGGCATCGGCCCGAGCTGGTCATCACCAGTGTGGGCTCGCCCGAACCCGCGCTCAAGCCCCTGCACGATGTGGGGTGCGTGGTGTTCGCCGACGTGGCGTCGGTGCGCCATGCCGAGAAGGCCGTGGCCGCCGGAGTCGACGGCCTGATATTGCTCACAGCGGGTGCCGGGGGGCAAACCGGCTGGGCCAATGGCTTTGCCTTTGCCCGCGCCGTGCGCGAGTTCTTCGACGGCCCGGTGGTGATGGCCGGGGGCATCTCCGATGGCCATGCCCTGTGGGCCGCGCAAACCCTGGGCTGCGACCTGGCCTATATGGGTACCAAGTTCATTGCCACACGCGAAAGCCTGGCCGGCGATGCCCAGAAGGCCATGCTGGTGGATAGCCGTCTTGACGACATCATGCTGAGTACGGCGTTTACCGGCCTGGAAACCAATACGCTGCGCCCCTCGGTGATAGCGGCGGGCCTGGACCCGGCCAACTTGCCAACCAACCTCACCGAAGAACGGGCGGCGGCCCTGTATGGCAGTGGCGCCAGCGGCCCCAAGCGCTGGAGTGATATCTGGAGCGCGGGGCATTCCGTTTCCGGAGTGACCGGTGTGCCGAGCGTGGCCGAGCTTATCGCCCAGACCGCTGACGAATACCAGGCGGCTCGTCGGGCGACGCTGGATCTGCTTGCACCACAGGCGGCGATTGCCTCTTGATCGCTTATTCCTTGAGCCAGGCCTGTATCCGATCGCATTGCTGATCGGGCGTCAGCTCCAGCGGCACCACCAAGGCATGCTCATCGTCCTGCACAGGCTCCAGGGTGGCCAATTGGCTGCCCAGCAGCTTGGGCGAGGCAAAGTGGCCTTTGCGCAGCGCCAGGCGGCGGGCAATGATGGCCGGGTCGCCCGCCAGCAGAACAAAACGCACGCTGGGCCGGTGGCGGCGCAACTGGTCGCGATAGCAGCGCCGCAGCGCCGAGCAGCTTATCGTGCCGCATTCTGCGGCAGCCTCGCGCTCATCTATCCAGCGTCCGACGGCATCTAGCCACGGCGCGCGATCTTCGTCGGTCAGGGCAATACCTGCCGCCAGCTTGCGGATGTTGGCGGGGGGGTGCAGCTCGTCCCCCTCCTGGAAGGGACATGACAGGCGCTGCGCAAGTGCCCGCGCCAACGTGGTCTTGCCCGATGCGGTCACGCCCATGACGACGATGACGGGTTTCATGAGGCGGCTTCGCTATCGAGAAACCAGAAGCGTTCGCCCACGGGTTGGATCAGGGCAGCCGGCAAGGTCTGGTCGCCAGCCCTGATGCCTTGCAAAGCAGGCTGCTTGGCCACGCCGGCAGCCAGGAAGACCAGGGCGTGGGTGCTGGCTAGAGCGGGCAAGGTCAGGGTAATGCGGGGCAACTGGTGTGCAGGCCTGGCCTCGCAGGCCCAGCGCCGGGTTTCCTGTAGGGCGGGCGAGCCCGGAAACAGGGAGGCGGTATGGCCGTCCGTGCCCACGCCCAGCAGGACGATATCAAAGAGCGGTCGCTCCGGATCAAGGTGGGCGGCGCCATGAAAGGCCTGCAACTGCAAGGCATAAGCATGGGCGGCGCCCGCCGGCGAGCCCAGCACCGGGATGGGATGCACGTGATGGGCGGGAACCGGCACATGGCGGATCAGTGCCTGGTAGGCGGCGCCATAGTTGCTGTCGGGGTCGGTATAGTGCACCCAGCGTTCGTCGCCCCAGAACAGATGCACTTGCGACCAGTCTATGCGCCGCGCCTGCGCGGGCTGGGCAAGGTGGCGATAGAGCGCCAGGGGCGTGTTGCCACCAGCCAGCACCAGGCTAGTGGCCTGGCCCGCGCGCTCGGCCAGGCGGCCAATCAGCCACTCGGCAAGCCGGATGGCCAGGGCGTCGGCATCCGGCGCGACGATGGTGGTGTCAGAGCGCATGCCAGCTGTGTCCATCCCGGCGCAAAAGCGCGTGTGCCGCGGCCGGGCCGTCGCTGCCCGCGGGGTAGCGTTGCAGGGTGTCGTCCTTGGCCCAAGCCTGCTGGAAGGGCTGGACTGCGCGCCAGGCGGCTTCCAGGGTGTCGGCACGCTGGAACAAGGTCTGGTCGCCCGTCAGGCAGCCATGCAAAAGCGATTCATAGCCGGTAAGCGGGTGCCGTGCCGGGCCATCGTCAAGCGCCAGGCGCAAGCGTGCCGGGCCCACGGTCATGCCCGGCCCCGGTTGTTTGACATGGATGTCCAGCACACAGTCTGGTTCCGGATCTATCAGCAGGGTCAGCCATGTCGGTTCCGCCGCCGGCGCAAAGCTGGAGGCCGGCGCGGGTTTGAAACCGATGGAAATCCCGGTGGCGCGCTTGTGCATGCGTTTTCCGGTGCGCAGGTAAAAGGGGACGCCGTCCCAGCGCCAGGTATCGACAAAGAGTTTTAGCGCCACGAAAGTTTCGGTGTCGCTGTCTGACGCCACCCGAGGTTCATTGCGATATCCGGCCAGGCGCATGCCGCCGTATTCTCCGGCGGTGTACTGGCCGCGCACGCCGTGGCGCCGGGCCTGGCCAGGGGTGAACCTGCGGATGGCCTCCAGCACTTTTGCCGTTTCGTTGCGAAGGCCCTCGGCCGTATAAGCGGTTGGAGGCTCCATGGCCACCATGGCCAGCAGCTGGAACAGGTGGTTGGGCACCATATCGCGCAGCGCACCTGTGCCCTCGTAGAACTTGCCGCGCGTTTCGACGCCCAGGGTTTCGGCCGCGCTGATCTGCACCTGGTCGATGTAATGGCGATTCCAGAACGCTTCCATCCAGCTCACGCCAAAGCGCATCGCCATGATGTTGCGCACGGCCTCCTTGCCCAGGAAATGGTCGATCCGATAGATCCGGCTCTCGTCCATGACCTTGAGCAAATGGGCATTGAGCGCATGGGCCGAGCGTAAATCGGCGCCAAAGGGCTTTTCCACCACCAGGCGGCGAAAAGCGCCGGCCGATTCGGTCAACAGGCCCGCGCCGGCCAGCCGGGTGGCCAGTTCATCGAAAAAGCGCGGCGCGGTGGCCAGGTAGAACACGGCATTGCCGGTGCCCGCCGATTCGATGTGCGCGGCGATCGCCGCATAGGTGTCCGGTTCCAGGAAGTCGCCCTGGATATAGCGTAGGCGCCGCGCAAAATGTGCCCATAGGCGTTTTTTTACCGGTTCGCCGCCGGCTTCGGCACAAGGGTCGGCGGCGAGTTCCAACATGAACTTGCCCAGCCGGGCGCGAAACGTCACATCCGTACTGGCATTGTGATCCACGCCAACGATGTCCAGTTGTGCGGGCAGCAGTCCGGCACATTCCAGCCGGTACAGCGCCGGTATCAGCAGCCGCTGCACCAGATCGCCATGCGCGCCAAACAGGAAGAGCGTCGCGGCCGGCACGGCTTGGGGATCGAGGGCGGCGCTCATGGCTTGGGTGCGACGCGATGGCCGCCGAAGGCAAAGCGCATGGCCGAAAGCATGCGGTCGGCGTAGTTGTCGTCTTGCTGCGAACGAAAGCGGGCGAACAGCGCGCTGGCCAGCACGGGGGCGGGCACGCCATGTTCGATCGCCGCGTCTATCGTCCAGCGGCCTTCGCCGCTGTCGGCCACGGCCCCGGCATAGGCCGACAGTTCATCATCCTGGGCCAGGGCCTGGGCGCTCAGGTCCAGCAGCCAGGACGACACCACGCTGCCCCGGCGCCAGACTTCGGCCACGTCGGCGACATCGATGTCCAGGCGTTCGGCGTCGGGCAAGGCCGGGTCGGATTTCGCCTTCAATAGGTGAAAGCCTTCGGCCATGGCCTGCATCATGCCGTACTCGATGCCGTTGTGGACCATCTTCACGAAATGGCCTGAGCCCACCGCGCCGGCGTGGATATAGCCGTGTTCCGCGCGTTGGTCGGTCTTGCTGCGTCCCGGCGTGGGGGGGATGGCCCCCGCGCCGGGGGCCAGTGCAGCGAAGAGGGGATCCAGGCGGCGCACGACGGCTTCGGGCCCGCCTATCATCAGGCAGTAGCCGCGTTCCAGGCCCCAGACGCCGCCGGAGGTACCCACGTCCAGATAGTGAATACCCCGGGTTGCCAGCGTGCGAGCGCGGCGGATGTCGTCTTTGTAGAATGTGTTGCCGCCATCAATGATGACGTCGTCCGGATCCAGTAGCGGTGTCAGCGCCGCGACGGTGCTTTCGGTAGCTTCGCCGGCCGGCAGCATGATCCAGATCGTGCGCGGTGCGCGAAGCTGCTGCACCAGATGTTGAAGGTTGGTGGCCGCGCTGGCGCCAGCTTGTTCCAGGCTTGTCGCCGAGGTGGGGTTGTGGTCGTAAACAACGATAGCGTGCCCGTGCCGCATCAGCCGTTGGGCGATGTTCGCACCCATTCTGCCCAGGCCAATAATGCCAGCTTGCATGGTGTGCCTCCGTACGTCGTAAAACCAGTATGGCTACCGCGTATGGGGGAGTCAAGCAGCCTGGATCGTGGCATTCGTACCACGTTTCTAGGTAGTGTCCCCTATACCAAAACAATGGCTTATATGGTCTTCAAATCTTCCAGTAAAAAATTACAGATTCTGGGCTTGACAAGCTTTTATTTCATTGCGATAGTGCGCGGGCAAGATAGTCAAGTGTAGTGAAGTGCGTACAGTGTTAAAGCCGGTTTCGCTTTTTTATTGTTCTACTGTCTATTCCTTGATTTTCTGGTAACCGGGCATTGTGCCTACCCCCACAAATTAGTTTTTAGGAAAGCAGTATGGAAACCGGTATCGTCAAGTGGTTCAATGCAGAAAAAGGCTTTGGTTTCATCATGCCTGATTCGGGTGGCAAAGACCTCTTCGCTCACTTCTCCGAAATTCAAGGCGCGGGTTACAAGACCCTCGAAGAAAATCAGCGCGTAAGCTACGTTGCTGGTCAAGGCCCCAAGGGCCCGCAAGCTACCAAGATTCAGCCGCTGTAATTTGCGCGGCAATCGGCCGACGGCCTAGCTGATAAAGCCCCGAAAGGGGCTTTTTCGCATTCTGGCGCGGCTTTTTTGTATCTGCCGAATCAAAAGTATTTGCTTGTAACGGGCGTAGACGCGATGATTCTGGCTATGCCCATGCCGCCACTTTTCCCGTTCCGCCTGACGCCGGTTTTTCGGCGGCGCCGCCCTCCTGAATTGATCTTTGCCGGGGACGAACAGCCGCCCATGGGCTCGTTGCTGACCCTGGCTGGGCAACACGCGCTGACTGCGCTGGCATTGACCGCCTATGTATTGGTCGCCGCACAATTGGGCGGGCTGTCTGGCGAAGCCGCCAGGTCGTTCGTGGCGGTGTCCATCCTGTCGATGGCGATCGCGACCTTCCTGCAGTCCTGGGGTGGGCGGCTGGGCAGCGGCAGCCTGATCGTACACATTCCGGGGCCGGCGCTCATCGTATTCAGTGCGGCGGCGATTTCGCAGCATGGCGCGGGCAGCATGGTCATGGTTGGGCTTACCGTCGGCTTGGTCGCCCTGTTGATGAGCCGCATCGCCCACAAGCTGAGGCCCTTGTTTCCACCGACGATCGCGGGCGTGGTGGTGTGCCTGGTGGGATTGTCGTTGGTCGGCTCGTCGCTGAAACATTCGCTGGGTTTGCAGGCATCGCAGGTCATCTCCTTGCCCAGCTTGCAGATCTCGGCCGTGACGCTGGCCATCATCGTGGGGGTGGCGGTCTGGGGCGGGCGTCGTCTCAAGCTGTTTGGCCTGGCCCTGGGCCTGCTTGGCGGCGTGGCCGCAGCCGCGCTTGGCGGCCAACTGGTGGGCCTGGAACAGCTCGCGCATATGCCGGCATTCGAGTTGCCGGCGATTCCGGCCCCGGTGTTCGCTGTGGATCCGACGATCCTGATGGGGGTGGCGCTGGCCGTCACGCTGGGGCAGCTGGATGTGGTGGGCAGCGTCATCATGATGCAGAAAATGGATGATGCAGACTGGCGCCGTCCCGACCTGGTGCGCGTGGGACGCGCCATGCAGGCGGGCGGGCTGGCCAATGTCGCGGGGGCCTTTTTTGGCGGCTTTCCCTGTGCGCTGTCATCGGCCAACATCGCGCTGTGCCACGTCACGCGTTCCACCTCGCGCTACATTGGGTTGGCCGCGGCCGGCTTGCTGGCGCTGGTCGTCTTCATGCCCCAGGTCACTCTGGCGCTGACGCTGATTCCCACGCCTGTGCTGGGCGCCGTGGAAATCTACGCCGCGGCCTACCTGATTGTCTCGGGCATGCAGCTGATCGCGTCGCGCGCGCTCGATAGCCGGGCGATATTCACCGTGGGGATCTCCCTGCTGATGGGAGTGGCGGTGATGCTGCTGCCCCAAATGCAAGAGCATGCGCCGCCCGCATTGCACTTCCTGGTGGGCAGCGGCTTTATCGTCGGCGGCTTCACCGCCGTCGTGCTCAACCTGGTGCTGCGCATAGGCATATCCAACCGGGCCACGCTGCGGCCCGAGCCGGGATCGTCGCTGCTGCTGCAATTGCAGAATTTTCTCGAAGCCAAGGGGGCTTTGTGGGGTGCCCGGCGCGAAGTCGTGCAACGCGCGACGCTGGCGGCGGTGGAAGCGGCCGAAGCCTTGGCCGGCGCTGGCCAGGCACGGCATCTGCAGGCCATGACGGTGGTGTTCGATGAGTTCCGGCTGCGCCTGGAACTGGCCCATTCGGGGCCGCCCCTGGCGATTTCGCTCGATGCCGGCCCTGTGGATGTCGATGCCCTGCTGGATGGCGACGACGATAGCGCCATCGATCGGGCCCTGGCTGGCGTCTCGCATGTGTTGCTGCGCCGGATGGCCGACCGTATCGAAACCGGGGAAAACCAGCAGGGTGCCTGGATGCGCCTGCATTTTGAGCATTAAGCCTTCTCCGCGCTCCATTTTTGCGCCGGCTTTGCGTTACGATGGATCTCCCGCATTTTTCTCATGAGTCGCCTGAGTTCCCCATGCCAGGCCTGGACAAAACGTATACCGTTACCGCCGATGAAGCAGCACGGCTGGCGGCGCTTGAGGCCTACAACATCCTGGATACGCCACCCGAGGAAGACCTCGATCGGCTGGTTCGGCTGGCTGCGCGCATTTTCGATGTGCCGATTTCCCTGGTCACGCTGATTGCCGACGATCGCCTGTATTTCAAGGCAGGCGTTGGCCTGGGCGTCACGGAAATTGCGCGCGATATTTCGTTTTGCACCCATGTGATCGACAGCGGCCTGGCTCAGCCGCTGGTGATACCCGATACCCTGCTGGATACCCGCTACGCATCCAGCCCGCTGGTGGTCGGGGATCCTCATCTGCGTTTCTACGCCGCCGTGCCCTTGATCGATCCCGATGGCTATTTCCTGGGCACCTTCTGCATAGGGGATCGCAAGCCGCGCGCGGCGGGTATGTCCGAGCAGGATTGCCGCATCCTGGCCGACCTTGCCGCGCTGGCCATGGATCGCATGGAACTGCGCCGCCTGGCGGCTGCCAGCCTGGACAGCAGGCTGCACTTCCAGCGTATCGCCGCGACTTCGCCCGATGGCATCGTATGCCTGAGTGCCGACGGTATCGTCACCTTCTGGAGCCCTGCCGCCGAGCGCATTTTTGGCTATGGCGCAGCCCAGATGCTGGACCAGCCTTTCGCTACCCTGGTCGCCGCCGGCGCCCGCGAGGATTTTCGCTCGGGTATCGCGCGGCTGGCCGCCAGCGGCGGTGTCTTGCCGGTCGGACAAGCCATGACCTTGCCTGGTTTGCGCCAGGACGGCACCCGATTCACCCTGGAAATGTCGTTTTCCATGTGGCAGGAAGCTGGAGTGCCGGCGTTTGGCGCTATCGTGCGCGATGTTACCGAGCAAAAGCTCAGCGAAGAGCGCCTGTTCCGGATGGCACGGGTGGATTCCCTGACTGAACTGGCCAATCGGGAAACCTTCAATCTTGCGCTTGATGACCTGTTTGCGGGGCAGACTCCGTTTGCGCTGTTGCTACTGGACCTGGATGGCTTCAAGCATGTCAACGACACGCTGGGGCACATTGCGGGCGATGCGGTGCTCAAGACCATGGCGCATCGCCTGCGCCTGGTGTTCTCGGGTGCGACAACCGTGGCGCGGCTCGGGGGGGACGAGTTTGCCGTCCTGATCGAAGAGGCCGATTTTTCCGCCTTGCGTGCGCACTGCCGCAGGGCGTTGCAGGCCTTGGCCGATCCTATGGAACTCGATAATGTCAGGATAGAGGTCGGCGCGAGCATGGGCGTGGCCGTATGCCCCATGCATGGCAATAGCCAGTCGCTGCTGGCCAACGCCGACCTTGCCTTGTACGAAGCCAAGAAGCACGATCGCAATGTCTACCGCTTCTTTGTTCCGGACTTGCGCGAGGCGGTCATGCAGCGTAAGAAGATCGAGGCCGAGCTGCGCAGTGCCTATACCCACGGGCAGCTGGAAGTCCATTTCCAGCCGCAGATCAGCCTGCGGACCAACCAGGTGGTGGGGGCCGAAGCTTTGCTGCGATGGCATCATCCGGTGCGTGGGCTGCTGCACCCCGGCGAATTCATTCATGTCCTGGAAACCAGTCCGTCGGTCGTTAGGGTCGGGGCGTGGATACTGGCCAGTGCCTGCCGGTACGCGGCGGCCTGGCGGCGCGAAGCGCTGCCGGATTTTCGGATCGCGGTGAATCTTTTTCCGGCCCAGGTGCACAGCCCCCACCTCGAGGAACTCGTGCACGAGGCATTGGCCGCCAGCGGCTTGCCGGCCGAAGGGCTGGAGCTCGAGATTACCGAGAATACTGTGCTCAAGCCGGGCCAGCATCCGGGCAATGCCTTGAAATCCTTGCGAGATGCGGGGGTCAAAATTGCGTTCGACGACTATGGCACGGGCTTTGCCTCGCTGAGCCTGCTCAAGCGCATGCCCATCACCGGCCTGAAGATCGACCGCTCGTTTATTGCGAACCTGCCTGAAGACACCGAGAACGCGGCGCTGGTCCAGGCGATTCTTTACCTGGCCCGGCAGTTTCACTTGCATGTGGTCGCCGAGGGCGTCGAGACGCGCGCGCAGGAAGCCTTCCTGCGCCGGCATGGGTGCGACGACGTCCAGGGCTATCTTTATGGAGAAGCCCTCAACGCCGAGGACTTCCGTCGCCGGTATCTGGCCACCCCAGCTTAGGCAGGCTGCTGGCGGCATGGCCGCGCGCCATGTGCGCCCTCCGTATTTCGTGGTGCGCTGCCGCCTGGCTGCATCCGCTAGTTGTCATCAAGGTAGAAACGCACGCCGCCCAGGGTGACCGAGCCCGCGGTTGTTGCCAGGCCGCGTCGTTGCGCCTGCTCCAGAACCTCATGTGGCCGGACGGTGCGGATATCGATGCCGCACAAGCCTTCGCCGCGTTCATCGGCAGCGTGGACAAAGCGCAGCAAGGCGTTGTCGAGCCGAATGCGCCAGGTATCCCCGGATGCGGCAACGGGGCGTTGCAGGACCTCGGCCCAGCGCGCCGCCAGCCTGCCGGGGTCGTCGCTTTGCAGTTCGGCGCTGGCCACGGCTTGCACCCGCTGCGTCCTGACCGCGTGTCGCCAGTGCGGGCCGGCTGGCCCGTAAGGCCCGTCCAGGGATGCGCCCCCGATTGTCGAATTGATTTCCAGCAAGGCGCCCCCGGTATCGCGCGGGTGCAGTTGCAGTCCCTGGTAATCGCCGTGCGCGGTGGCAGCCGCGATACGCACACCCAGGCTTGCCATGCGATCCCGCCATCGTGGCAGGGCATCGGTGTCCAGGATCACCATATAGCCGCCATTGCCCTGGCGGCGCTGCAGGTAGCGGGCAGCGGTGGTGTTTTCACGCAAGGGGGAAACCACTTCGAGAAAGCTATTGCCTATGGGCAGCACGGCGTTGTGCAGCCCATAGCGGCCGACCACCGGATCGCGATAGCCAACCTCAATGCCGAGGACGGCGGCCAGGTCGTCGACTACCGGCTCCAGATCCTGGGCAACCAGGCATAGCTGGCGCAAGCGTAGAAACATGTCCTCTCCTTTGGGCCGCAGACCGGCCGCGCGACAAGTCGCGCCAAAAATAGGGCATATATAGAGCGGGTGCGTACGTATGCCGGTAGTTCGTCGAAGATATGGGCAGTACGCAGCGCGATCGCAAGCTTGCCGCGACCTGCGGCATGCAGGAAGTTATACAATATAACGTGCGAGTCCTGTGTCTTTCGTCCACCAGCAGCCGGGTGAAACCCTATGAGTGCAGCACCTTTGGTACGGGAAAGTCTTAATGCGCAAGCCTACCAGCGCATCAGCCTGGACCTGAAGTCGGGGCGCTACCGACCGGGCGAAAAGCTCAAGCTCAGGGTTCTTGCGCAAGAGCTGGGCATCAGCGTGACCCCGGTGCGCGAGGCCATGGCCCGCCTGATTTCCGAGCAGGCGCTCGAGCAGGTCGACCATCACTCGGTATGCGTGCCGGTCATGCATCACGAACGCTATATTGAAATCCGCGACTTGCGCCTGTACCTGGAAGGGCATGCGGCCCAGGTTGCCGCCATGCTGTGCACGCCCGCCGATGTCCAGCGCATGGAAGAGATCCAGGAGCGGCTCACGGTTTATCGCAAGAACGGCAGCTTCAAGGAAGCGCTGGCCGAGAACGAACGCTTTCATATCGAACTGTGCGTGTTGGCCCGGATGCCGGTTTTGCAGCGCATCGTGGAAAGCCTGTGGCTGCAGTGCGGCCCGTTGATGACGGCCCTGCAGCAGGTTCCCACCATCAGGCGCGGGGCCAGGCACCCGCACTACACCGTGCTGCGGGGCTTGAAAACCCATGATGCCGACCTGGCCCGGCGCGGCCTGCACGAAGATATCCTGCAAAGCTCCGAGCCGCTGATCACATATCTGAAGAACCAGTTGGGCCACGGTCGGGCTGCCTGAGTGGGCGGATCCGGGCTTTTCAGCGTTGCATTGCCAGTTTTTTCACACGAAACCAAGGATGGGCTTTATGCATAAAGATCTGTTTTCGCTTGAAGGTCGGGTTGCCCTGGTAACGGGCGGTTCGCGCGGCATTGGCAGGATGATCGCCCAGGGTTTCCTGGACCAGGGGGCGAAAGTCTATATTGCGTCGCGCAAGGTCGCTCCGCTGGAACAGGCCGCGGCCGAACTGTCGGCAAATGGCGGGCAGTGCATCGCCATTCCCATCGATGCCTCCAGCGTCGAGGGTGCGAAAGCGCTGGCGGCGGCCATCGCCAAGACCGAAAACCGGCTGGATATCCTGGTGAACAATGCCGGCGCGGCCTGGGCTGCCGATTTCGATGAGTTTCCGGAATCGGGCTGGGACAAGGTGATGAGCCTCAATGTGAAAACACCGTTCTTCCTGACCCAGGCGCTGGCCGGCCTGTTGCGCGCGGCGGCCACACCGCAGCGCCCGGCCAAGGTCATCAATATTGCGTCCATCGACGGCATTTCAGTGAATCCGCTAGAAACCTATTCCTATGCGGCAAGCAAGGCCGGTGTCATTCAACTGACGCGGCGCATGGCCTTGCGCCTGATCGAGGACAACGTGGTCGTCAGCGCGATCGCGCCGGGCGCATTTGCCTCGGATATGAATACCGACGCCAGGGACAATACCGATGCGGTGGCGCAACGCATTCCGTCCCGGCGTATCGGCACCGCCGAAGACATCGCCGGCGCGGCGATCTATCTGGCCTCGCGTGCCGGCGACTATGTGGTGGGTTCCACGTTGATCGTCGATGGCGGCGTGACCCACGCCCGCTGACGGGCCGGCCTGGCCCTAGGCCAGGCCCTGGCGGAACATCGCCGCCACCAGGTCGGTCTGGGTCAGCATGCCCAGCACCTTGTTGTTTTCGTCGATGACGGGAACGTGGTGCAGGCCGTCGCCGGCAAAGAGCGGCACGAGTTCGGCGATGGACTGTTCCGGCCGGGCCGAGCGCACGGCCAGCGTCATGACGTCGCTGACGCTGTTCTGCGCATACCAGGTCTCGGCCTGTTCCAGATTGGTGTCGGGGTTAGGCAGCAGATCGCGCATGGACACGATGCCCGCCAGGGTATTGTCTTCGGTCACGACGGGCAGGGCGTTGAAGCGGTGCCGGTGCAGCAGGCGGCGGGCTTCCTGCAGGGGTGTTTCCGGCTGGACGCCAACCACGTCGCGCGACATGATGTCTTCGCAGCGCAAGGCGCCGTGCTTGCGCTGCCAGGCATGCAGTTCGGCAGTCGCCAGGATGGATTTCAGGTCATGCGGGTTGACGTCGATGAAT
Organism: Verticiella sediminum; assembly: GCA_040392445.1. Taxonomy (GTDB): domain Bacteria; phylum Pseudomonadota; class Gammaproteobacteria; order Burkholderiales; family Burkholderiaceae_B; genus Verticiella; species Verticiella sediminum_A. The sequence continues at coordinate 148,637 of JBEBVZ010000001.1, read as the reverse complement.
TCGGCATGTTCCTCGAGCGAGCGCGCCAGGTCTTCTTCGGTGAAGCCGGCGCGCTGGTTGGGCGGCGGATCATTCGTGCCATGGCGCGCGGCAGGCGCCGGCCGATAGGGGTAGCCTCGACGCAGCGCGGTATTGAAGAGCAGGGCCAGGCTGAACATGACCAGCGAGTTGGCCGCCACCGGCCACAGGACGAAGTGGTAGCCCATGTCCTGGATGGCGGGGCCGCCCAGCACCGCGGTAAGTGCAATGGCGCCACTGGGCGGGTGCAGGCAGCGCAGGCGGATCATCAGGCTGATCGAAACCGTAATGGCAACGGCGGCGGCCAGGCCGGGCTGGTCTATCCAGCGGGCGCAGGTCACACCGATGATGCCGGCGACCAGGTTGCCCCCGATGACGGACCAGGGTTGCGCCAGGGGGCTGGAAGGTGCCGCGAACAGCAGGATGGCGCTGGCGCCCATGGGGGCGATGAACCAGGGGTTGCTGGTGCCCCAGGTCAGCCGGCTGATGATTTCAGTGCCGAATACGCCCAGCCCTGCGCCCAGGCAAGCCAGGATGCGCTCGCGCTGCGACATATGCAGGGCGGCCGGCATGAAGCTGCGTAGCCAGTCCGGAAAGCGGGATAGAAGTTGCTGCGGGAACGCAAGTGCGAAAAACCGGGCGAGCGCCTGGGCCAAGAGAGAGTCTCCGTAAGGTGAAAGAACGAGGCACAAGCACTACGTCCACGGCGCAAAAATATATCATGCCATGATATAAAAAATAGCTATGAAACCTACGGTAGTCAGTTATGAAGCAGCAGAAATCACTTTCCAAACCGCAGTACGAGGCGCTGTCCGAGTTCCGCTATCAGTTGCGGCGCTTTCTGCATTTCAGCGAGCGCGCCGCCAAATCCGAAGGCCTCACCCCGCTGCAGTATCTGCTGATGCTGCATGTGCGCGGGTTTCCGGGTAGGGAGTGGGCCAGCGTGGGCGAGCTGGCCGAGCGCTTGCAGATGCAGCACCACGGCGTGGTTGCGCTGACGACGCGCTGCGAGCGCGCCGGCTTGGTGGTGCGCCGGCAAAGTACGGTAGACCGCCGGCAGATGGAAGTGCACCTGTTGCCGGCGGGCGAAGACGCCTTGGCTCGCCTGGCCTCGTTGCACGAGGCCGAACTTCGTTCGCTGGGCGGCACATTCCGGGTCTCGAGCATTACTGCCTTCAACGACGACCCGGCCGACAACTGAGCGCAGGCGCAATGAGCTTGCGCCCGCTGCCCTGATCGCTTAGACGAGGTCTTCGCCCTTGCGGCGGGCGTTGCGGTAGTCGATGACCACGGCGCCGATCAGCACCGCGAGGATGATGGCCGAAATCAACGGCCACACCAGGATATAGAGGGAAAGCAGGAAGGGACTCATGGTGGCTCCTTGTTCAGGCACGCGCGGGGGCGAGGTTGGGGGCGGGCAGGTTGCGGGCGTCGGCGGTTTCGTCGCGATCATCGAAGTGGGTCACACGTTCGTTGAGCAGCTTGAAATCGAAACGCTCCTTGCTGCGCCAGCTCATGGCCACGCACACGACCGTGCTCACGCCGTAGGAAGTGAGCGAACCCAGCAGGACAGGGTAGTCGCGCAGAAAGCCTATGCCCAGGATGGTCAGGGCGATGCTCGCGATCACGCCCAGCGAAATGCCCGCGATGCGCCCGCAGAAGGCGAACACCATGAGCCCGATCACCACGCCGCCGCCAATGGACGCGCAGATCTCAAAGAACACCGCCACCACGCCCTCCAGGGGCAGCAGCTCGAAGCGCACAACCGTGAACAGCACCAGCGCGCTCAGCACGGACGTCGTGAAGGCGCGATTGGTAATGCGGTTCCAGTAGAAACTGGCGATGACCGGGAACACGATGGCGCCCCACAAGGCCCCGACGAACACCAGCATGACCAGGATGTCCAGCTTGAGGCTGGCGAATATCACGCCAATCATGGTGGCAAATACCATGGTGGCGCGGCCCAACCAGAGCATGGTCCTGGGGTTGGCCTTGCCGCGGGCAAGGTTCTTTGCATAGAGGTCGGTCATCGCAATCGACGACAGGGCGCAAAGATCGGCATCGGCCGTGGACGAGAGCGATCCTATCACCAGGATGAAGAACAGGCCGATAGCCGCCGGCGGCAGGTAGGTGGACGCCATCTGCGGGATGATGTTGTTCATGTCGCCGTCCAGCGGCTGCAGGCCGACGAACGCCGCGAGCAGGCCTATCATGCCAAGGCCTATCACCACCGCGGCGTAGCCCAGGGTGGCGGTAATGAAGGTGGGTTTGATAAGGTCTTCCCGAACCGCAAACAGGCGCTGGGCTATGGTCTGGTTGCCGATGGCATAGGCCAGCACGGCGACGAAGTAGGGCGCGCCTTGCTCCAGGAATGCCGTCATCGAGAAAAAGTTGGACTGCTCGTCGGTCAGGCGCGACATATTGCTCATCAGCTCGGGCGTGCCGCCGATGTTGAAGTAAATCAGCGGAATGATGATGACGGCCGACAGGATCATCGCCACCAGTTGGGCGAAGTCCGTCATCACCGACGCGCGAAAGCCCGACCACAGGGTGTAGGACAGCACGCCCAGCCCGGCGATCAGCACGCCCTGAATGAAGCTCAGGGGCGACAGCACGGACACCAGCGCACCGGCGGCGGTGAAGTTCACCATCAGGCTGATCGCGCTACCTATCAGATTGGACACCGCCATGATCATCTGGCTGGAGCGGCCATGGCGGGCGTGCATGACCTCGGCCAGGGTGTGCGCGTTGGGCGCGAGCTTGCGAAAGCGCTTGCCGAAGGGGTAGATGAACAGAATCATCAGTGCGCCCCACAGCCCGTAGTGGATGGGGCCGGACAAGCCGTAGGTAAAGCCCGAGGTGGCACTGGCATAGAACGAAGCAGCCCAAATCCAGGTGGCGATCATGCTGGCCGCGGACATGCCGAAGCCGATTGCATTGTTCGAAACCATGTAGCCGTCCACGTTTTCGTTTTTGCGTCCTATCGTCAGGGACAGCAAAAACGTGGCGGCATAGAAACCGAACAGCAGCAGAACCGCTGTGGAGGTGGATAATTGGAATAAGCCTGCGTCGTTCATGCGTTACAGAATCCTGTAAAAGAAATGGGTGGGCCGTGGACGGGTATGAAGATCCAAAAAAAGTTGGAATGCCTGTGGGTCTGGCGGGGCGGCACAATGCCCGGCAAAAAGCCGTACGACGCGCAAACCAAGCGCGATCGCCTACGAGTAGGTCAGCCGGTAAGACTGGATGACACCGGCAAACGCCGATGCAAGATCGCCGCCTGATAAGGCGGCGCCCGCGTGGAACATCTGATGCGGGAAGGGATGCAGGAGATTTCCTGCCAGGATGCGGCTACCAGCAGTTTTGTTTTGTGTCGACAAATATCGACTGCGGTCTGAAAGACTATATCATGGTTTGCAATATTTGTTGTTTTATTGCAACTCATTTTTTTGTAAAAACCATTCCAGCCAGCATTTCCTGGCTTTTTGGCGATTTTTGACACAAATATATTTAGTGACGAATTATCGGTATTTCGCGCCTTTTATTCCTTAAATGCGAGTAGTTCCCGTAAGTTAAAATTATGTTATCGCGGCGATGGCGTCGGGACACAATTCGCTCAGGCTGCTCTATATGACGCTAATTCCCCTCATTCTGCTGCCATTTTTTGGAAGTTTTCTGGCTGGCATGCTGCCGGCCAAAGCGCAGAACCGTGCGGCCCTGCTGGCCGGTATCGTGGCCTTCCTTGGCCTGGGTATCACCGTGGCCTGTTACCCGGCCATCTCGGCGGGTGAAGTATTACGTTACGAAATTCCCTGGATCCCGCAACTGGGCTTGAATTTCGTCTTGCGCATGGACGGCTTCGCGTGGCTGTTCGCGATGCTGGTGCTGGGCGTGGGCCTGATGGTGGTGCTGTATGCCCGCTATTACATGTCGCCCGACGACCCGGTGCCCCGGTTTTTCTCGTTTTTCCTGGCCTTCATGGGAGCCATGCTGGGCCTGGTGCTGTCGGGCAACTTGATCCAGCTGGTGCTGTTCTGGGAAATGACCAGCCTGGTGTCCTTCATGCTGATCGGCTATTGGCACCACAACGCGGAAGCGCGGCGTGGCGCGCGCATGGCGCTGATCGTGACCGGCACCGGCGGGCTGGCGCTGCTGGGCGGCATGTTGATGCTGGGGCATATCGCCGGCAGCTACGATCTCGACGTGGTACTGCAGTCGGGGGACGCCGTGCGCGCCCATCCCTGGTATGTGCCCACGCTGATCCTGATCCTGCTGGGCGCCTTCACGAAAAGCGCCCAGTTCCCATTTCATTTCTGGTTGCCGCGCGCCATGGCGGCGCCCACGCCGGTTTCGGCCTATTTGCATTCGGCCACCATGGTCAAGGCCGGGGTGTTCCTGTTGACCCGCCTGTGGCCGGTACTGTCGGGCACCGACGAGTGGTTCTGGATAGTGGGTGGGACCGGGCTCATCACCTTGCTGCTGGGTGCATACACGGCCATCTTCCAGCAAGATCTGAAAGGCTTGCTGGCGTATTCCACCATCAGCCACCTGGGGCTCATCACCCTGCTGTTGGGCATGAATACGCCCCTGGCGGCAGGGGCGGCGATCTTTCACATCATGAACCACGCCATTTTCAAGGCGTCGCTGTTCATGGCGGCCGGCGTGATCGATCACGAAACCGGTACGCGCGACATCCGCAAGCTCAGCGGGCTGTACCGGGTCATGCCGCATACGGCCACGCTGGCCATGGTCGCCAGCGCTTCCATGGCGGGTGTGCCCCTGCTCAATGGGTTTCTCTCCAAGGAAATGTTCTTTGCCGAAACCGTGCTGGTCAGCGGCCATGCCCTGGTGCGCATCGGCCTGCCGCTGGCAGCCACGGTGGCGGGCATGTTTGCAGTGGCGTATTCGCTGCGCTTCATCTTCGACGTTTTCTTCGGACCCAAGGCCACCGACCTGCCGCACGAGCCGCATGAGCCGCCTCGCTGGATGCGGGTGCCCATCGAGCTACTGGTGCTGGCCTGCCTGGTGGTGGGGATCATCCCCGGCCTGACGGTGGGCGGCTTTCTGGAAAACGCCACGCGTTCGGTCGTGGGCCCCCAGATGCCGCACTACACGCTGGCGGTCTGGCATGGTTTCAATCTTCCCTTGCTCATGAGCGTGCTGGCCATGGTCGGCGGCGTCGTGCTCTATCGCGTCCTGCATCGCTACTTGCGCCTGGGCACCCTGGACAAGGTGCCGCTGATCTCGCGCCTGGACGGGCGCAGCACCTTCGAGGCCACGCTCAACGGGGTGGGCGCGCTGGCCGACCGCATCGAACGCATCTTCAGCACACGCCGCCTGCAGCCCCAGTTGTTCCTGATGGTGGCGCTGGCGGTCATCGTCGGCTATGCCCCTTTCTATGCTTCACCCATCCAATGGGGCTACAAACCGCTGACGCCGGTGGACCCGGCCTTCGCCCTGCTGTGGGCGGTGGGGGTGGCCTGCGCCCTGGGCGCCGCCTGGCAAGCCAAATACCATAGGCTGGCTGCGCTCATGCTGATGGGCGGCTCGGGCTTCGTTACCTGCATTACCTTCGTCTGGTTCTCGGCCCCCGATCTGGCGCTCACGCAGCTGATGGTGGAAGTGGTGACCATGGTGCTGATCCTGCTGGGCTTGCGCTGGTTGCCGGCGCTCAAGCGAGACCCCGATACGACGGGTTTTGCCAAGCGTGCGACGCGCCGCGTGCGCGATCTGTCGCTTGCCGTGGCGGCGGGGGCCGGCATGGCGGCCCTGGCCTACGCCATGATCATGCGCGATTTCCCCCAGAGCATTTCGCCGTATTACCTCGAACGGGCCCACCCGGAGGGTGGCGGCACCAACGTGGTCAACGTGATCCTGGTCGATTTCCGTGGTTTTGACACCATGGGCGAGCTCACCGTGCTTGGCATCGTGGCGCTGACTGTCTATGCCTTGTTGCGGCGTTTTCGTCCGGCGCCGGAGAGCCTGGAAATCCCCAACCAGCAACGCGATGTGGCCGCCGGCGACGGCAGCCTCGCGCGCAGCGCGGAAGACTCCGCGGCCAGCGGCTACCTGCGCGTGCCTGGCGTGCTTGTGCGGCTCTTGCTGCCCATTCTGGGCATGGTGTCGATCTATCTGCTGCTGCGCGGCCACAACCTGCCGGGCGGCGGCTTTGTGGCCGGGCTGATCACGGCGGTGGCCATCATTCTGCAGTACATCGTGGGCGGCACCCTGTGGGTAGAGAAGAACATGAAGATGCGGCCGCAGAAATGGATGGGGGTCGGGTTGCTGCTGGCCGTGTGCACCGGCCTGGGGGCCTGGGTTTTCGGTTTCCCCTTCCTGACCTCGCATTCCGCCCATCCGGTCATCCCCCTGCTGGGCGAGGTGCCCCTGGCCAGCGCGCTGATCTTCGACCTGGGGGTGTTTGCCCTGGTCGTTGGTTCCACCGTCCTTATTCTTACGGCGCTGGCCCACCAGTCCGTACGCAGCCATCGCGCCGCGGTTGCCCCATCCGATACAGGAGTCGATTAATGGAGTTGATACTGGCCCTGGCCATCGGATCGCTTACCGGTTGCGGCGTCTGGTTGCTGCTGCGCCCGCGGACTTACCAGGTCGTTCTGGGCCTGTCCACGCTGTCGTATGCGGTGAACCTGTTCATTTTTTCCATGGGGCGTATCGCGATCGACCAGGCTCCCATCAAACAGGCCGGGCGTTTTGCCAGCCTGCTGCAGTATGACGACCCCTTGCCTCAGGCCCTGGTGCTGACGGCCATCGTGATCGGCTTTGCCATGACGGCGCTGTTCCTGGTGGTGCTGCTTGCCTCGCGCGGGCTCAGTGGCACCGACCACGTCGACGGCAAGGAGCCGGACGCATGAATAGCTGGTTCGATCATCTGTTGGTGGTGCCCATAGCCTTGCCTATGTTCGTGGGCGGCCTGATGCTGCTGCTGGGCGAGCGGCGCCGCGCGCTCAAGGCCGGCCTCAATGTCCTGTCTTCCCTGATGCTGCTCGGGGTGGCCATCACCATCCTTTGCCTGATCAATGCGGGCGAGTCCGGCGGACCCTGGCCCGGCTCGCTGGCCGTCTACCTGGTCTCGAACTGGTCGGCGCCTTTCGGCATTTCGCTGGTGGCAGATCGCCTGACGGCGCTGATGCTGGTGCTGGCCGGGGTCCTGGCGGTGTGTTCGCTGATCTATGCGATTGCCCGCTGGGATCGCGCAGGCGTGCATTTCCACCCCTTGTTCCAGTTCCTGCTGATGGGGCTCAATGGCGCCTTTCTGACCGGCGATATTTTCAACCTTTTCGTTTTCTTCGAGATCATGCTGGCCGCCTCCTACGGGCTGGTCATGCACGGTTCGGGCTGGCCGCGCGTCAAAGCGGGCATGCACTACATCGTGATCAACCTGCTGGCTTCGTCGCTATTCCTGATCGGCGTAGCCCTGATCTATGGTGTTACCGGCACCTTGAACATGGCCGACCTGGCCCGCAAGGTGCCCTTGGTCGTCGACGCCGACCGCGCGCTGCTCGAAGCGGGTGCCGCGATCCTGGCGGTGGCTTTCCTGGCCAAGAGCGCCATGTGGCCGCTGAACTTCTGGCTGCCGCCGGCCTATTCAGCGGCCAGCCCGCCGGTGGCCGCCATCTTTGCGATTCTCAGCAAGGTGGGCGTCTACGCCATTTTGCGTATCTGGCTGCTGCTGTTCGCCGACGGCTCGGGGGATTCCGCCGGATTTGGCGGGCAATGGCTGCTGTATGGCGGGTTGGCCACGCTGGCCCTGGGGTCGGTGGGGCTGCTGGCTTCGCAGGAGCTCACGCGCATGGCTTGCTTTAGCCTGATCGTATCGTCAGGCATATTGCTGGCCGCGATCGGCCTGGGCCAACCCAGCGTCACCAGCGGGGCCTTGTTCTACATGGTCAGTTCGACCCTGGCGGTCGCCGCGTTTTTCCTGTTGGCCGAGCTGGTCGAGCGCACCCAGGTTTTCGGGGCCAATATGCTGGCCCTGACCATGGAGGCCTTCCGTGCCGAGGGCGCCATCGAAGATACCGAGGTCGACGAGGTCGGGGTGGTCATCCCCATGGCCATGGCGTTCCTGGGCCTGGCCTTCTTCACCTGCGCACTGGTGATCGCCGGCCTGCCCCCGCTGTCGGGATTCATCGGGAAGTTCGCCTTGCTCTCGGCCGCGCTGAACCCGGAAGGGCTCCAAGGGCCGGGTATGCCCATCAGCCATGTCTGGGCGCTGGTCAGCCTGGTGATCCTGTCCGGCCTGGCTGGCCTGGTTGCCTTGTCCCGGGCAGGTGTGCGCGTATTCTGGGCGCCGGACGAGCGCGCCGCGCCGCGCCTGCGGCTGATGGAAGTCGGGCCGATCGCGATCCTGCTCGCAGCCTGCATGGGACTGACGGTGGCGGCCGGCCCCGCCATGAGCTACCTGGATGCAACCGCGGCCGCCTTGCATACGCCGCGCCACTATAGCGATAGCGTGATCGCCAAGCCGCGGGTGCCGTCGGCCACGGCGGAGGACGAGCAATGATCAAGCGCTGGCTACCTTCGCCCTTGCTGTCCATCTTCCTGCTGGGCTTGTGGCTGCTGCTCAACCAGACCCTGGCGCTGGGCCATGTGCTGCTGGGGGCGGCGCTGGCCGTTCTGGGGCCGCTGGTCACGGTTGCGCTGCGCCCCACAACGGTGCGGGTACGCCGCCCCACAGCGGCGCTACGCCTGATCGGCCGGGTCGCGGTCGATATCGTGCAGTCCAATGTAGCGGTCGCCGCCGTGATCCTGGGCGGGCGCAAGCGCCATCTGAACTCGGGTTTCATGCAGGTGCCGCTGGATATGCGCGACCCTCATGGCCTGGCTGCGCTGGCCTGCATCCTGACGGGATGCCCCGGTACGGTGTGGGCCGGCCTGACGGAAGACGGCAGCATCCTGACCATACATGTGCTGGACCTGCAGGATGAGGCCGAGTGGGTGGATATCGTGAAGAACCGCTACGAGAAGCTGCTGATGGAGATTTTCGAATGACCCCTGTTCTTTCATGGGCGATCAACGCTTCCCTGTTCTTGCTGGCGTTGGCGATGGCTTTGTCCGCGGTTCGCTTGCTCAAGGGGCCGACCGCGCAGGACCGTGTCGTGGCGCTCGACTCCCTGTATATCTGCGGCATGCTGTTGTTGCTGGTGCTGGGGATACAGTTCGGCCACCATCTGTATTTCGACGTGGCTTTGCTGATTGCCCTGTTCGGCTTTGCCGGCTCGGTGGCCATGGCCAAGTTCCTGCTGCGCGGCGAGGTGATCGAATGAGCCCGGCCGACGTCCCCGTCTGGGCGCAATGGATAGTGGCGCTATTGCTGCTTATCGGTTCGGTGCTGGCCCTGATAGGCGCGGTTGGTTTGCTGCGCCTGGATAACTTCTTCCAGCGCATCCATGCCCCGGCACTGGGTAATACCCTGGCCACCTGGATAGTCGTGGCGGCATCGATGCTGTTTTTTTCCATGCTGCGCAGCCGCCCGGTATGGCACGAGATCCTCATCGGCTGCTTCATCTTCATTACGGCGCCGGTTACCAGCATCCTGCTGGTGCGCGCTGCGCTGTTTCGCGACCGCCGCAAGATTGCCCACGCGGATGAGCCCACTGGCAGCACCAACGAGCATGACAACGCCTCGTAGCGCCGGCCGATTACCTGGCAGGTAATCGGCAACGTCCGGCAGGCGCGATAAGATCGGGTTTCCCGCCATACGGCCTCAAGGCAGAACCCGGAAATGCATACTGTCGCGCTTGCAAAAGAACCGGTAGGAGACATGTTGCGCAGTTGGCGCCAGCGGCGCCGGCTCAGCCAGCTGGATCTGGCCTGCGAAGCCTGCATCTCGACGCGCCATCTCAGTTTCATGGAAACCGGGCGCTCCCGGCCCAGCCGCGACATGCTCTTGCGCCTGGCGGAGCAACTGGAGATTCCGCTGCGCGAGCGCAATGTCCTGTTGACCGCGGGTGGCTATGCCCCCATTTTCCAGGAGCGCTCACTGGGTGATCCGGCCATGCTGGCGGCGCGTCGCGCGGTAGATCTGGTACTGGCCGGGCATGAGCCCTATCCGGCCCTGGCGCTGGACAGGCACTGGCACATGTTGGCCGCCAACCGGGCGGTGGCGCCGCTGCTCGAAGGTGTCGATGCAGCCCTGCTGCAGCCACCCGTGAATGTGCTGCGCCTGAGCCTGCACCCAGACGGGCTGGCCAGGCGCATCGTCAATTTTGCGCAGTGGCGGGCGCATTTGCTGGCCCGCGTTCACAGCCAGATCGAAGTCAGCGGCGATCCCATCCTGGCCGCGCTATTCGACGAGCTGCGCGGTTTCCCCACGCCTGCCGTGGCCACGCCACCCGAACCGGATGAGGATTATGCGGGCGTGGTCGTGCCGTTTCGCCTGCGCACCGGGGCCGGCGTACTGTCGTTCCTGAGCACGACCACGGTGTTTGGCACGCCGGTGGATATCACCCTGGCGGAACTGGCGGTCGAGTCGTTTTTTCCGGCGGATGCGTTCACGGCCGAGGCCGTGAGGGCGGCGGTGGCAGCTTAGAGCCTGTTAACAGGCTCTAAGCTGCGCATGCCCTGGACCAGGGCCGCCACGCTGGCGGTCAGTAGGGCCAGATAGAGCAGCCCGGCTTCAAAGCCAGCCACTGTGGCCGCCGCGCCGCTGGCTTGAGCATTGTGTGCGGCATAGAAAGCCAGGCCTATCAGGGCAATTCCCAGTGCATTGCCCAATTGCTGCAAGGTGGTCATCAGGCCTGCGGCGGTACCGGCGTGCTGGGGCGGTGCGCTGGCCAGCACGGCCGAAGCCAGGGGCGCCATCAGCAGTCCCATGCCAAGGCCATCGAGCAAAAGCCAAGGCGCAATCAACAGAGGATTGCCCTCGAGACCTATGCTGCGGCTGGTGAACCACATCATCAAGAGCGAGAACGTCATCGTCAGCGCACCCACGGCAATGATTTGCTTGCCCAGCCGGCGTTCCAGGCGCGGGGCGGCCAGGGTGGTGGCGAAAAAGCCCAGGCCCAAGATGGTGAGGACCAGTCCCGATTGCAAGGGTGCCTGGCCGTGCCCGTTCTGCAGGTATAGCGCCAGAATCAGAAAGAACGATGCATTGGACAGGTAGTAGCCCAGTGTTGCCGCCAGTCCAAAGGCAAAGGGCTTGACGGTGAAGAGCACCGGATCCAGCAGTACCGGTTGGGCCTGGGCGGCCCGGTGACGCTGGTGCAGGATGAAGGCAGCCGTCAGGGCAGCGGCAACCGCCAGCATTGCGATGGTCCAGAGCGGCCAGCCCAGTTCGCGCCCCTGTATCAGTGGCACCATCAGGGCCGCCATGGCCGAGGCCACCAGCAACACGCCGACAGTGTCCATCTTTTGTCCAGGTAAGGGCGCCGTGTGCGGTATCCGGCGGGAGAGCAGGGCCAGGGCCAGCAGGCCCACTGGCAGATTGATCAGAAAGCAGCTGCGCCAGCCGGTGCCGGCGATATCGGCATTGATCAGCAGGCCGCCTATCAACTGTCCGCCTACCGCGGCCAACCCCAGCGTCAGGCCATACGCCGAAAACGCACGGGTGCGTGCCTGGTCGACGAACAGGGTGCCCAGCATGGCCAGCACTTGCGGCGAGATCATGGCAGCGGCCAAGCCTTGCGCGATGCGCCCGGAAATCATCAGCGCGGGGCTGGCGGCCAAGCCGCACACGGTGGACGCCAGTATGAAACCGGCCAGCCCCAGGCCGAACATACGCCGGCGTCCGAACATGTCGCCAAGCCGGCCGCCGCATATCAGCATGGCGGCGTATGCAAGGCCATAGGCGGCAGCCACCCATTGCACGGCGGCATCGCTGGCATGCAGATCTTGCTGGATGGACGGCACGGCCACGTTCACGATGAAAAAATCCAGAGTGACCATGAAAGTGCCGGCCAAAATGACGGGTAAAGGGCCAGCCGGGCCCAAGCAGCTACCCCGGCCGGCGTGAGCCGCGATGGGTGCGGTGTCGGCGGCGGACGCAAGTGCGGCTATCTTGGCGGAGCTGGTCATGACGATTCCTGGAGCTGGTATTCAGTAGGCCCATTCTGGTCAGCCTGGTGCGTCTTCTCAATTACCTGCGAGGTCATGGGCGCCATCGGGCGGCAAGCCCGGGCCTATTTATTGCGTCGTGCACCGATTCTTTCGCTGTTGCTGCGCTTGGCCCTCGAAAGAGGGCGTCCGGTTCGACTACCAATGGAGCACGTCATGAAGAAAAAGGCATCTGCCGTCTGGAAGGGCGGCCTGAAGGATGGCAAAGGCACGATCTCGACCGAGAGCGGCGTACTCAAGGACGCCGCCTACGGCTTTAACACCCGGTTTGAAAACACGCCGGGCACCAACCCGGAAGAGCTGATAGGCGCGGCTCATGCCGGATGTTTTTCGATGGCGCTTTCCTTGCAATTGGGCGAAGCCGGCCTGAAGGCCGAGAGTATCGAGACCGAGGCGACGGTGACCCTGGAAAAGACCGAGAGCGGGTTCTCGATTACGGCGGTACACCTGGATGTGCGCGCGCGCATCCCGGGCGCGGATCAGGCGGCTTTTGAGAAGGCTGCGGGGGCGGCCAAGGCGGGATGTCCGGTATCCAAGGTGCTGAATGCCGCTATCACGATGGATGCCAAGTTGCTGGCCTAGGGCGGGTTTGCGCCCTTTTTCGGGATGGCGGAGCGGGCGGGCAGCGCTGTGCTACGCTGCTTCACGGACCCCGTCTACGATGGGAGCGAGGGCATTGCACGCAGGATGGCCGCCCTCGCGGTGACGCAACCAAGAGCATTCGCATGAAAATCTACCTGGCTGGTTTCGATGTCTTTCGGCCAGATGCCGTGGCCTATGGCCAATCGCTGAAAGAGGCCTGCGTCGAGCACGGTTTCGAAGGCCTGTATCCCCTGGATAACGAATTGCCGGCGGGGGTTCATGGCCGTGCCGCGGCCGAGCTGATTTGCCAGGCCAACCTCGAACTGATCCGGCAGGCCGATTGCGTGATGGCCAACCTGAATCCCTTTCGTGGCTACGAGCCGGATTCAGGCACGGCGTTCGAGTTGGGGTTTGCGGCCGCCCTGGGCAAGCAAGCCTGGGGCTACACCACCCAGCATCAGGATCTGGTCCAGCAAATTGCCCAGCGCCCCAACGGCGCCGCGATTGCCTTGCCTGACGAGCATTATTTCGACAGCGAGGGTTATGTGGTCGAGAACTTTGGCCTGAATGTGAATCTGATGCTGGGCTGCAGCGCGCATATCGTGGTGGGTAGCGCGCTGGATTGCCTGGCGGCGATGGCCCTTCGCTACACGCGGCGCTAGCCGCCGGCCCCCGCCAGGCTGGCCGCCGCAGGCACGGGAGGCTTGGAAATGGCGTGGACGGCAAGCAGGTTGAACAGGCCGTGCAGAAAGAAGGCCAGGGCGATCACCGCAAACAGCACGCGCGGATCGGGCGACAACATGGCGGCGGCCCAGCCGCCCAATGCGATGGCAAGGACGCGTACGGCGGAGCTGCCCACGGCCGGCATGATGCGCCCATAAGCCTGGCCGACAAAGTAGGCGGTCAGGCCAAAGCCAAAGAACAGGTAAAACGGCCCCACATAGCGCAGGTAATGGACGGCGGCGATTTGGGCCGCCGCGGGAATTTCAAACCAGCGCAGCCAGAGCTGCGGGAACACCGCAATGACTGTGCCGATAATGCCAAGCAGGATGCCCGACGCCACGACGCCGGTCATGGCCAGCTTGCGTGCGGTGAGGTGCTCGCCCGCACCACGCGCCTGCCCAGCCAGCGGGATCAGGGAGACCCCGATGCTGAAGGCGAAGGGGATCAGCACGTATTCCAGTCTGGCGGCGATGCCAAAGCCGATCAGGACATCCTGGCCGTAGCCGGCGGCATAGCGTATGCCCAGCACAATGCAAAGATTGCTGAGCAGGGTCGTGCTGATCGAGGGCAGGGCCAGGCGCAGGATGTTGCTGACATAGCCGCGTGCCCAGTGAAACAGTGCGAAACCGGTGAGCAGGCGACCGCGATAGACGCCGCCGGCAAGTACAACGACGCCTACCCAGTACGAGACGGCCCAGCTGATGGCAATGCCGCTGATGCCATAACGTTGGGCAAGCGCCGGCGCGAGCAGGACATGGCAGCTTGCCGAGAGCAGCAGCGAGATCGCGGGCAGCCACATTTTCCCCTGGCCGCGGGCAATGCCGGACAGCGCACCGCTTAACCAGACGCCGATACAGTTCAGGAAAATCGGGGCGGCATAGCTGCGTGCAAGCAGCAGGGCTTCGCCGCTTCCGCCCGCCAGCTGGTATAAGGTGGGGCCCAGCAGCAGGCCGGCGGCCATGAAGGCCAGGCCAAAGGCCAGGGCGGTGAAAATGGCGTGCCAGCCTATGTTTTGCACTGCCCTGGTGTCGGCCGCGCCAATGGCGCGCGCGACCATCCCGCCCACGGCCGAGCCGTAGGCGCCGTTGGCTGCCTGGCCCATGAACATCTGAAAGGGCAGGACCAACGCTACCGCTGCCAGGGCGCTGCTGCCCAGCCGCGCCGCAACAATGCCGTCAACCGCGGCCATCAGCATCTGCGCCACGAACAGGATCAGGTTGGGAACGGCCAGGCGCGATATTGCCGACAGCGGATGCATGTTGTCTCTTGTATTTTTAGTATGGGAACGGCGTTGTTCCGTGTTGTTGGCACAGCTTACCGGAACTTTGCGTTACATGTATGCTTGAAGGTTGGCCTGGCTCCCAAGGGCACGCGCTTAAATTAAGGTTTTCGTATGGTTCATTTCCTGCACACCGCGGACTGGCAGATCGGCCGCCAGTACGGCCAGCTCAATCCGGAAGACGGGGCAATCCTGGCCGAAGCCCGCTTTGGCACTGTGCAAGCCATTGCCAGGCTGGCTCGCGAGCGGCAGGTGGATGCCGTCCTGGTTGCGGGCGATGTGTTCGATATGCAGGACGTATCGGATCGCACGATACGCAGGCTGTTCCAGTTGCTCGAGGACTTTCCCGGGCCCTGGGTCATGATCGCGGGCAACCATGATGCGGCGCTGGGCGCAAGCGTCTGGACGCGTGCGCTGCAGCTCGGTTGCGTGCCCGATCATGTTCATATCCCCCAGTCGGTTCAAGTAGTGGAACTGGCGCAGGCCGGGCTGGCCGTCCTGGCCGCGCCGCTGACCCAGCGCCATACCTACGACGATGTGACTGCGGCTTTCGACGGCCTGGCCAGCTCGCCGGGGCTGTTGCGGGTGGGCTTGGCGCATGGCAGCGTGACAGGCCTGCTGCCTGACAGCATAGATTCGGCCAACCCGATAGCGCCGGATCGCGCGGTGCGCGCGCAACTGGATTACCTGGCCTTGGGCGACTGGCACGGCTGCTTGCAGGTCGACTCGCGCACCTGGTATGCGGGCACCCCGGAACAGGATCGCTTTCGTGGCAATGAACCAGGCCATGTCCTGAGCGTGCGCATCGCCGGGCTGGGCGATGTGCCGCAGGTCGAGCGTATTGCGGTGGGCCAGTATCGTTGGCAGGCCTGGAACGAGCGTATCGGCCTGCCTGGCGATATCGAGGCGCTGGCCATGCGCCTGGAAGGTCTGCAGGCCAGCGACGTGCTGCAACTGACCCTGGAGGGCCGCGCCAATGGCGCCGGGCATCTGGCGCTGGAAGCCGCGGTGGGCCGGGCTGAAGCCAAGGTGCGAGCCCTCAGGCTGGATACCCAGGCTCTGGCCCTGGAGCCGGATACCGAAGATATCGAGGCGCTGGGCAACAGCGTCTATCTGGCCGACGTCGTGGAACAATTGCGCGCCTTGCAGGACGACCCGCAGCAGGGTGGGGCCGCGCGCGAGGCACTGCGCCTGTTGGTACGCCTGCAACGTGAAGTGGATGCCGACACAGAGGCCGCACGATGAAATTACAGAGCATTCGCTTGTCGGAATTCCGCCGGTTTTCCCGGGGGCTGGAAATCCTTGACCTTCAGCCTGGCCTGAACCTTTTCACCGGGCCCAACGAGGCTGGCAAAAGCACCATTGCCGCCGCCATACGCGCGGCTTTCCTCGAGCGTTACAACACCAGCAAGGTTGCCGATTTCGCCCCGCGTGGACAGGCCGGCCCGCGGCCCCAGGTGGAACTGGATTTCCAGCTGGGCGGTAAAACCTACCACCTGAGCAAAGCCTTCCTGAATAAGCCGCGCTGCGAATTGATCATCGATGGCTCGCTGCGCCTGGAAGGCGAGCAGGCGCAGACCACCCTGGCCAGCCTGTTGGGTTTCGAGTTCGCCGGCAAGGGACAGAGCCGGCCCGAGCATGCCGGCGTGCCGGGACTGCTCTGGATCCAGCAGGGCGATAGTCCCAGCCTGCTTGCCTTGCAGCATGCCGGCGCGCATGTGCGCGACGCCCTGAACCGGGTGTCGGGCGAGTTGGCCGTGGGCGACGGCGACAGGCTGTTGCAGCGCGTGTCGGCCGAGCGCGCCGAGCTGCTCGATCTGCGCGGCAAGCCGCGTGGCGCCTACCGCGAGGCTGAAGACAAACTGGCCCAGGCGCTGGCCGAGCGCGACAAATACGCCAGCGCGCGCGAAACCCTGAACGCCGCCGTTGATAAGTTGGCGGGTTTGCGTGCGGCTCATGTCCAGGACGAGCGCGACCAGCCCTGGCAGCAGTTCGAAAACAAAGCGGCCCAAGCGCGTGCGCGTCAGCAGGCCATACGCCAGGAGAAAGCCGAGCTCGAGGCCTTGCGCCGCGACTGCCGGCAGGCCGAGGAAACCCTGGCCTTGCTGCACGAGCAGGTCCGTCGTGATCAACAGGACGACGACGAATTGAAGGGCTTGCGCGCCCAATTGTTGGAAACCGAGCAGGCGCGGATTGCGGCTGCAGCGGCACTGCAGGGGGCGGAGGCCGTCCGGGTGCAAGCCCATGCCGGGCTGGCTGCGGCGCGCAATGCCTACGAGGCTGCGCGCCTGGCCGCCGAGAAGCGCGACGTGGGCGTCATGGCCGAGCGCCAGGGGGCAGAATTGCAGCGGCTGGAACGTGCTGCGCAGCAGGCCACAAACCTGGCCGCGCGGCATCGCGAGTTGCAGCAGGCCATCGCCGGGCTGGATATGCAGCAGGCCGATCTACAGGCTTTGCGCCAAGCTTGCCGCGAACTCGACAATCTTGCCGTGCGCCGGCAAGCGGCGGCAACCCGCCTGCAATACCAACTGCCGCAAGGCGGGCTGAGCCTGGATGGCGAACCCCTGCGTGGTTCCGGCGAGCGGCATGTCACGGCCAGTGCAAGCTTGACCCTGGTCGATGGCGGCTCCTTGCAGATCATTCCCGGCGGGGCCGACCTGGCTGCGCTGGCGAGCCAGGAAAGTGTTCTGCGTGGCCGGCAGGCACAACTGCTGCAGGCGCTGGCGGTCGCCACGCTGGAGCAGGCCGAGGCGCGCTGGCTGGATTTCGACGCGGCGCGCCGGGAAGCCGATGCGGTGCGGCGAGAACTTGCCATTCATGCGCCCGACGGTGTCGAGGCCCTGCAGAACCTGATCGAGGACGCACGGCGCCTGATGCTCAAGCTCAATGCCAGGCTGGCCGAGCCCGGCCTGGCCCAGGCCGGCGCCGTCATCCGCGACCAGCAGGCATTGCAGTCCGAGCTGACGGCGGCCGAGGCTGCGCTGGCGCGGGCGCAAACGCAACTGGACACATGCCGCGAGCGAGTGCAGGAAGCCGAGTCCCTAGGGCAGCAACTGGCCGCTCGCTGCGGCACGCTGGCCCAGCGGCTGGGCGATGCCGCCTCGGTGGCGCGGCGCGAACACCTTGGGCGGCGCTTGGCCGAAACACGCAGCCAGCGCGACGATATCGAGCGGCGGGTGCTCAGGGCCGAGTCCGCGATCGCGGCGTACCGGCCCGATCTGGTCGAGCAGGACATCGATCGCTTTGACCGTTCGGCCCGCTACGCTCGCGACGCCTTTCATGCCCGCCAGCGCGAAATCCTGCTGTTGCAGGGCCGGCTGGACGAGGCCGGTGAACAGGGTATAGGCGAGAGCCTGGCGCAAAGCCAGGCTGAAAGCGAGCGCTTGCTGCGCCGTCGCGATGCCTTGCACGGCAGGGCGCAGGCGCTGAACCTGCTGCATCACTTGCTGCAAACCCAGCGTGATGCCGCTACCCAGAGGCTGCAGGCGCCCCTGACCCGCCGCCTGAATCACTATCTGCGCTTGCTGTTTCCCGAGGCCCAGTTGCGTCTTGACGACATGCTGCTACCCAGCGGCATGGTGCGCGACGGCGACGAAGACGCCTTGTCTGGGCTCAGCTTCGGCACCCAGGAACAGCTCGGCATCCTTGCCCGCTTCGCCTATGCCGACCTGCTGCAGGAGGCGGGGCGGCCAACCTTGCTGATTCTTGACGACGCCATGGTGCATACCGATGAGCATCGGCGCGAATGGATGAAGCGTGCCCTGTTCGATGCGGCATCCCGACATCAGATCCTGATGTTTACCTGCCACGCCGCGGCCTGGAAAGACCTGGGGGTACCCCAGCGGGAACTGGCCTCTCTTTGATCTGGATTAGGCCGTGACGGGGCGGTTTGCGATAATGCTGCGGTTTATCCCAGATAACGGCTTTTAGGCTAGATGAAATCCTTGCAGAAAACGGCTGTGCCGCCAGACTCGGCGCAGGCCGCCAACTACGACGCCTGGAACCGCTTGTATGCAGCGCCCAGCCCGGCTGTGCTGGCCTGCGTTGCCCGCATCGTGCAGGAATATGCCGCCACACTGGCGGCTTCTTTCTATGACAGCTTGCTTGCCGATGAGCAGGCCGGCCGCCTGTTGTCGCACGATTTGGTGGCGCAGCGCCTGGACGGGGCATTGCAGAATTGGCTGCTGGCCCTGTTCGCTACCCCCGACGAAGTGGATGTTCCCGCCCTGGTGGCCATGCAGCAGCGCGTGGGGGAAGTCCATGCGCGCCTGGCCGTGTCGGTGCCGCTGGTGTCGCGTGGCGCACGTATTCTGAAGGATCAGATCGGCACGTATTTGCGCGCCAGCGACCTGGGGCGCGAGGACCTGTCCTGGGCCCACCAGTACGTGGGCGGGCTGTTCGATCTGGCGCTGGAAGTCATGAGCACGGCCTATCTGCAGGACACCCGGCGAGGAGTGCGGGCGGACGAGGCCTATCGGCTGTTTTCCCTGGGGCAGAACGTTGCCGCCGAGCGCGAGCGCCAGCGTGCCGCGCTGCTGGAATGGTCGCAGGCCATTTTGTTTTGTACGCCGCTGCACGGGCAGCAGGTGGCCTTGCCGGTGTTGCGCAGTTCGGACTTCGGCTTGTGGATGTATCACAAGGGAAGCGCCATGTTCGATGGCACCGCCGAGCTGCCCGCCATCCTGGCGTCGATGACCGCGCTGGACAGTAGCGTGCTGCCATCACTTGCCGGCGCCATCGCCGCCGGCAATACCGCTCTGATCGCCAGCGAGATCCAGGTTTTCCAGCACAAGATCGACGACATCAAGTACCTGCTGATGACCTTGTTCGATCGCGTGGCCGAAGTCGATGGTGGCCGGGATCCGATGACCCAGCTGCTGAACCGCCGCTTCCTGTCGACCGTGCTGGCGCGTGAAATTGCGCTGGCCAACAGCGGCCACAGCACCTTCTCGGTATTCCTGGCCGATGTCGATCACTTCAAGCAGGTCAACGATCGTTACGGCCATGCCGGCGGTGATACGGTGTTGCGCCAGGTCGCCGAACTGTTGCAGGACAGCTGCCGGGCGGGTGACTATTTGTTCCGCTACGGCGGCGAAGAGTTCCTGGTGGTATTGGTGGATGCCGGTGTCCAAGTGCTGGAGCAGCTTGCCGAGAAACTTCGCGCCGCGGTCCAGCAGCATCGGTTTCGCCTGCCCAATGGCGACACGCACGCCGTGACCATCAGCGTAGGGGCGGCTGCGTTCGATGGCCATCCCGATCCCGAAAGGCTGGTCGACCGTGCCGACAAGGCTTTGTATGCCGCCAAGCGCGCGGGCCGCAACAACTGCCAGCTGGGGTAGCCCGGCCGAGCCCTAGTCGTCGGTTTTGCCGCCGCGCAGGGCTTTTACTTGGCCGCGGCGCGTTTTGGCTTCCAGGCGCCGCCGCTTGGAAGCCCGGGTGGGCGCAGTGGGGCGGCGCACCGTGCGGCGTACCGTGGCTCGACGGATGAGCTCGACCAGGCGCTGCAAGGCATCTTCCCGGTTCAGCGGCTGGCTGCGATGGCTTTGCGCCGTGATCACTATCACGCCCTCTTGCGTGGCGCGGTGGCCGGCCAGTTCGATCAGGCGCTCGGCGACCTCAGGTGGCAGCGACTGCGAGCGCCGCGCGTCAAAGCGCAACTGGACCGCGCTCGAGGTCTTGTTGACGTGTTGGCCGCCCGGGCCGGAGGCGCGCACGAAGGTTTCTTCGATTTCGCGCTCGTCCAGCGACAGGCCAGGGGTGATACGGATCATCAGGGTAAGCACCAGCATCTGGCCGGCGCGGATTGGTTAATACTGGTAAATGGAAATCACTGCGTTTCTCTGAGGGAGACACCCAATGACCGGCCAGACGAACAAGGGCAGACTGTACGTGCAGTCCGAACCCGCCATGCAGTCTACCGCGCCCGCGGCTATTGGCGTGGGCCTGGCATGGCGGCTTGCCGGATAGATGCGCCACCTTGGCACGCCATTTGCTCATGAGCAGGCTGGCCGTGTCGTCATGGTTCCCCAATCGGGGTGGCCAAGAGGGCAGCTATCGCCAGCGTGCCTGTTGAAGATGTTGCCGGCAAAGCCCGGTCCGGAGATCTCCCATGCCCAGCAAGAAGCACCACGCCGACTCAAAACACGAGCCCAAACCTGCGAGCCAGGATACTTCGGTACAACAAGTCGAATCCGATTTCGGCCCACCGATAGACTATGACATGGATGGCCAAACCGGCACTATCCACAACCTGGATGAGGCGATTGCCCTGGTGGAACCGCGCTCGGGCACATTCGAGCATCCCGACGGTATCTGGCGCGGCGTGCTCGAGGCTTTGCACTACGCCCGCAGCAGCGGCCAGCCCGAAGAGATGGTCAATGCGCGCAGCATGCTCGAGACGGCCCTGGGTGCGCCACCCATGGACGATTCGGACGACGGCGACGGCGACGGCGATTGAGCCTGGTTGCCATGCCTGCTGCGCATGGCTCGCCGCACGATAGCCTCAGGCGCCGGAGCCGTCCGGGAATCCCATGGTGGACAGCAAGGCAATATTGGGATGCCGGGAGTCCAGCCGGGTGTGCTGCACCACGATGGGAACGTCGGATACGATCACCGACGAGTAATCGGTGTCGCGCGGCACGGGTGCGGGGTCGTCAAGGTCGTTGAAGCGCAGGTGCAAGGTGCGGCGTGCCGCCACGATCACGCGATACGGGCCTACCGGTTCGCGATCGGCAAAATACAGCATGATGCTGACATGGGCGTCCTGATCGCTGGTGTTCAGCAGGCAGGCGGTTTCGTGTGACACCAGTTCGCGCGCATTGCTGGCGCTTTGGCCGGGAATATAGCCTTCGGCGATAGCCCAGGTTTTTCTGCCTATCTGCATGATGTTCTCCCTTTCATGCGCCATGAAACATGGCGACCGGAAAGCTTGCCAGGGCTTCGCCCAGGGCCAATTGCCCGGCCTGTGCCGCGACGAGCTTGCCGTCTAAAATGCTGTGCAGCGTCATGGCCTGCATGGTTTGGGGCAGCACGACTGCGGTATCGCCCCAATCTTGGGCGGGGATCAGGGGCAGGGCCAATGGCTGGTGGTCCTGCGCATCGGGCAGGCCATGGCACAGCCTGGGCGCGATCACCACCAGGACCTGGTTCTGGTAATGGCGGGTGTAGGCAATCGCGTGCCGCGCCCCGGAGCCCTGCAGCGCCAGGGGCTGGTAGCTGCCGCGGGCAAAGAGTTCGGCATGATTGCGCCGATATTGCAGCGCATGGCGGATAAGCGACTGCTTGATGTGTCCGTTCTTCCAGTTTTTGAGCAAGGCGCCGGGCGACGCGGCATGGTTCAAGGCCTGCAGGCGCGCGGCAAAATCCACCGCCCGGCGGTTGTCCGGATCGGTCAGTGAAAAATCCCAGAACTCGGTGCCCTGGTACAGGTCGGGGACGCCGGGCGCGGTCAGCCGCAGCAGGCATTGCGACAGGCTCTTGACTGCGGCTGCGGGGGCGATGCTATCGACAAAGGCCACGAGTTCGGCCAGGAATGCCTGGTCGCCGAGCCTGGATTGCAGAAAAGCGGCGCATAGGGCTTCATAGCCGGCGGCCGGGGAAAACCAGCTCGAGCGCAGCTTGGCTTCGCGCAGGGACTTGGTTTGCCAGATGGCCACGCGTGCGGCCAGCGCCTGCACGCCCGCATCATCGTTCGCGGCCAGTTCGAGCGGCCAGGCCGCGACCAGCGTCTGGAACAGCAGGTACTGATCGGCCGCGTGCGGCGCCCCGCTGCTACGCGAGAGCCAGTTGCCGACCAGGCTATTCCAGGTGGCGGGTATTTCGCTGAGTATGGTCAGCCGGATGCGCGCGTCTTCACCACGCTTGTTGTCATGGGTGGCGCTCGCCAGCATCGCCTGCGGCAAGGTGCGTGCGCGCTGCTCTGCCAATTGGTGAAACGACGCGGCATCTATGGCGAACTCGCCCGGGTCGGCGCCGACTTCATTGCGCGACAGCAGCCGTCCGTAGCGAAAGCAGCCGGTGTCTTCCACCGATTTTGCCGCCAGCGGCGCGGTCAGTTGCTGGAAGCGGCGGATGGCGTGCAACCTGGCGTCACGTTGCGGGCCGGGCTGATACGAATAGGGCGCCTCGCCCCCCAGCCAGTCGGCAATCATGTCCAGCAGGGTGCGGTCATCCGGCTGCAGCCTGGCCGAGGCCTGTTTCTGGGCCTGGGAAAAAATGACCTGATCGTCGGCGCTGCGCCCGCCTATGCTGGCATAGGTGCGGTATACCGGAAAGGCCGCCAGCAGCTCGATCATGACCCGGCGCACAGCGGGCAGGCTCCAGTCGCGGGTGGCGATGTCCAGTTGGGCGATGCGATAAACCGCGCGTGAAAGCCCTTCGAGCTCGCCGGCAAAATGCCGGCTGATCAGCAGGCGCCGCGCTTCGCCGGCCACTTCCGGGAAGCTACGATGGTCGCCTGACACCGTTAGCCAGAGCCGGGTCAGTTCGGCCTCGCCGCGTTCGTCATGCAAGAGGCCGCCCACCTCGTTCATGAAGTCGTAGCCGGTCGTGCCGTCCACCCGCCACTGCGCGGCAAGCCGTTCCTGGCGACCCAGGATTTTCTCGACCACGATATAGGGCGGCTGCTGCAGGTTGGCCGCGCGCCTGGCCTTCACGGCACCCAGGCCTGCGCGCAGGGTCAGGCAGTATTTCTGTGGGTCGGCCAGGCCGTCGATGTGATCGATGCGCACGCCATCGATCAGGCCTTCGCCATACAGGTAAAAAACCAGGCCATGGACTGCATCGAAGACGGCCTGGTCTTCCATGCGCAGGCCAACCAGGTCGCTGATCTCGAAAAACCGCCGCCAGTTGATTTCCTCGGCCGCATTGCGCCACCAGGTAAGGCGGTAGTGCTGGCGCTCGAGCAGGCGGTGCAGGCGGTCGCGGCCCTGGGGGTACTTGGGGTCGTGGGCCTGGACGGCGGCTTGCAGGGCGGCGCTCGTCTCGCTGGTCTGGGCGGCCTGGCGCAACACGTTGCAGGCGGCTTCGCGGTGGTGGGGCTCGCTGTTTTCTTCCAGGGCGCCAAAAACCCGGGTTAGCGCGAGCATGCGGGCGCTTTGCGGGGCGGCTGCCAGTATGTTGGTGTAGCTCAGCGGCGCCAGGGGAAACCGGATATCGAAATACGAGATTTCGAAGCTGCCTCGCGAACTGTTGAAATGTAGCTGGAGATTGCCCGCCTTCAGCTCTTCGCCGTAGGGTCTGCCCAGGAAGGGCGCCAGCAACTTGCCTCTGAGGCGCGGGTCGGCATCGTCCCAGTCGATATCGAAATAGCCGGCATACCGGCTGTTCCTGCCCCATTCCAGTACGTCCCACCACCAGGGATTGGTAAAGCTGGTGGACATGTGGTTGGGCACGATGTCCAGTATCAGCCCCATGTCGGCTGCGCGCAGCCGCTGGACCAGACGCCGCAGCGCCGCTTCGCCGCCCAGCTCGGGGCTGATCTGCGAGTAGTCGATGGTGTCGTAGCCGTGGGTGGACCCGGCCCGGGCTCGGGTCAGGGGCGAGGCATAGATATGGCTGATGCCCAGTTCGGCGAAATAGTCCACCAAGGGGATGGCGTCTTCCAGGGTGAACGTTTCATGGAATTGCAGTCGCACGGTTGCGCGCGGGGTGCTCATGGTTTTCCTCTGGCCTTGGCCAGTATGCCCAGCCTGTGAGCGGGCTGCGGCTTGCTGACTATATCCTCGAGCGGCACGTCGAGTCGACGGCGCCAGTTCGGATGGGCATCCAGGGTGCCGGGCAAGTTGGCCTGTTCGACGCACCCCAGCGCATCTTCCAGGGGCAGGATCACCAGGGGGCACGGGGTGCTTGCCACATGCCGGATGACGTCATCGATGGGGGCGGCGGCGGGCAGAGGGCCAGCGGCTTGGGTGGGGTGCAGCGTATGCCAAAGGGCCTGGCGATCCTGCTCGCGCTGCAGGCGCTGTTGATCCTGCGGCACCGGGCCGAGCAGGTTCAACCGGGCGCGCCAATCGAGGTCACGGCCTGCCCACCAGCCGGCCACCGTGGGCAGGTCGTGGGTGCTGGTGATGGCCATATTGGCCGCCGGCCAGCGCGAAGGCCGGGCGAAGCCGGGGGGCTCGCCAGGGGTGCGCTCGAACCAGAGCACGCTCATGCCCAGCATGCCGGCATCCTGGATGTGGGTATTGAAGCCGGGCGGCACGGTACCCAGGTTTTCCGCCAGGATCACGGCACGATGGCGGCTGGATTCCAGTGCGCTCAGGCGCAGCATATCGTCCAGCGGGTAGCTGACATAGGCACCGTCCTTCGGGTCGGCGCCTTGCGGCACCAGCCACATGCGCGCCATGCCCAGGGCGTGGTCTATGCGCAGCCCGCCCACATGGGCCAGGCAAGCCCGCAAGAGTTCGATGTAGGCGTGAAAACCATATTGGCGCAAGGCGCGCGGCGCAATCGCGGTGAGCCCCCACGATTGCCCTGTGGGGTTGTAGACGTCGGGCGGGGCGCCTGGCGACAAGCCGGTAATGAGTTCGCCCTGGCGGCTCCAGGCATGGCTGCCGCCAGGGTCGGTGCCAACCGCCAGATCCCCGATCAGCCCGATGCGCATGCCCGCGTCCAGCGCTGCTTGCTGGGCTGCGGCCAGGCCCCGGTCTGCCAGCCATTGCAAAAAGGCGTGAAACCGGATTTCCTGGGGATGCGAGGCGGCGAAAGTCTGCACCGCGGCGCTGGCGGGCGAGCGCAGGTGCGCCGGCCATTGCTGCCAGCCCTGCGCACCATCGGCCAGGTGAAAAGCGTGCAGCGCCTCGAAGCGCGCATGGTTCTCCAGGGCTTCGCCGCCCTGCTCGCGAAAGAGCCTGAAGGCCTTTTGCGCATCGGGCGAGGCATTGGCCGGAAAACCCTGGAAGAGTTCGCGCAGCAGCGTCAGCCGATGGCGCCCGACTTCGGGCCAGTCTATCAGCGCCTGCTGGTCGAGTTCGAGCAGGCGCGGCCCCAGTCGCAGGCGGCGCAGCGTCTGGGCAATGGCGCCCGCGGTAAAGACATCGAGCGGGTCGACATACAGGGCGTTCAAGAACAGGCGGCTCGAGGGCGCATATGGGCTGTAGCGGTGGGTATCGGCGCTGAACATCGCGTGCACCGGGCTGATGGCCAGCGCATCGGCACCGCTTTGCGCCGTGGCGCGTGCCAGCTCGGCCAGTGCCGTGAAGTCTCCCATGCCCGCCGTGCCGGTGCCAGCCGGGCCGGCGCCTCGCCGCAGGCTGTATAGCTGGGCCGCGACCCCCCACAGCCTGGACCCTGGCGTGCCGCTCAGCTCGTCCACCGACGTGCATCGCTTTGGCGCTACCGCAAGGGTGATTTCGCGCTCGTTTACCAGCAGGCGGTGGTAGCCCGCCTGCGCTACAGGTGGCAGCCGCAAGGTGCCGTCGCCCAGGCATTGCGCCGTGCCCGCCAGGCTGTCGCCATCTTCGAGCTGCACCTGAAAGGCGGTATCGCCCGCATAGCGCCCGGGCAGCCCGATTGCGGCCCCCGTGGTGCTTGTGACCAGCGGTGGGCAAGTGCGCTGCTCGCGTTCGAGCTGAGCCAGGCTGCGTTGCGCGTCGGCCTGGGTGCCGGCAGGCAGGTCCAGCGCACCCAGTACTGTGCGCACCACATCCGGCTCCAGCGTCTTGGGCAGGCCCTGGGCGTCCTGCCAATGCACGGCAACGCCGGCTGCCCGGGCCAACTGAAGGAGCACGTCCGGGATCATGGCCGGCCTCTTTCCAGCGTGGCGATCAGGGTTCCGGGTTCCAACGCGTTTCGTGGCAGGCGGGTGGAGTCCGGTCCGCGGCGGCTTTCAAACAGCAGCTCACCGGCCAGGGGCTGGATGGTCGAGGTGATTTGCTTGCCCAGGTTCACCCCCAGCGTCAGGACGCTGTCGTCGCCCAAGCGCCAGCGCGCCACGACCGCAGCCGGCCCCACGGCCTGGGCGTCCAAGGCGCGGGCGCCCGGCAGACGAGGCATCAGAACCCGCCGGCGGATATCGAGCAGATGCCAGTAGTAGGCATGCCAGATCCGGCTGTCGGCGTCGGGCGGGCCCGCCGTAAAGGGGCACGAGCGCATAAAGCTTGCCCTGTCGTTCGGGTCGGGCAGCCTGATGGGTGCCGTCCCCTTGTCAAAGGCGGCGAAGTCGGCGAATTCCCGGCGGCGGCCTTCGCGCACGGCCAGCGCAAGTTTCTCGTTGTGGCTGGTGAAATACAGGAAAGGCGCTCGGCAAGCCAGCTCCTCGCCCATGAACAGCAAGGGTATCTGCGGGCACAGCAACTGTAGGGCCACGGCCGCGGCCAGCGGATTGGGGCGTTCATCGGGGGGGCGCGCATCCAGCAGCGTGGTCAGGCGCTCGCCCAGTGCGCGATTGCCGATCTGGTCATGGTTTTGCAGGAACAGGACGAAGGCCGTGGGTGGCAGGTGGCCGCTGGATTCGCCCCGGTGCTTGCCGCGCCGGTGTGCCGAGGGTTCGCCCTGGTAGATGAAGCCCTCGGCCAGGCAGCGCGCCAGGCCCTGTGCGGGGTCGAGGGCATAGTCCTGGTAGTAGCCATCGGTCTGGCCGGTCAGCAGCACGTGCAGCGCATGGTGGCCGTCGTCGTTCCATTGTGCATCGAAGGGGCCGTCCAGATGGCGCGCGCCGTTGTCGTCGTTTTCCAGCACCAGGTGCACATGGCGGTCCGCCGGCAGGTGGCGGCGCACGAATGCGGCCATGTCGTCGATCCAGCCAGGCTCGGCAATGGCGTGCACGGCGTCGAATCGCAAACCGTCGAAACGGAATTCCGTTAGCCAGTACAAGGCGTTTTCGGCAAAGAACTGGCGTACCTGCGGTCGCCTGAAATCGATGGCCGGCCCCCAGGGGGTGGCGATATCGCTGCGAAAGAAATCGGGGGCGTACAGGCCCAGGTAGTTCCCGTCGGGGCCGAAATGGTTGTAGACCACATCCAGGAACACCATGATGCCCAGCCCATGGGCGGTATCTATCATGGCCTTGAGCTCATGCGGCGTGCCATAGGCGGTGTCGGGCGCGTAGGGCAAGACCCCGTCATAGCCCCAGTTCCGGTGTCCCGGAAAATCGGCGACGGGCATGAGTTCTATGGCGGTGACGCCCAGCTCGGCCAGCTCGGGCAGCCGTTCGGCGATGCCGGCATAGCCGCCGCAGAGCCCGGCGTGCAGTTCATACAGCACGGTTTCATGCCAGGGGCGTCCACGCCAGGCGTCGTGCCGCCAGGTGTATCCGGCCGGCTCGGTGACCACGCTGGCATCGTGCACGTCCAGATCTTGCAGGCGCGAGGCCGGATCCGGCACCGAGATGGCACCCACGCCGTAGCGGTACCGGGTGCCCGGGCCGCAGTCGGCCTCGCATTCGAACCAGCCGTCGGCGCAAGCCGTCATGGGCAGCGGCGGCGCGCCGGCCAGTTGCAGTGTCGCGGCTTGCAGGCCGGGCGCCCACAGCCGGAACCGAGTGCGTTGCGGGCCCAGAACGCGCGGGCCGAAGGCGAAGTCGTATGGCGTCATGCTGGCTCTGTCTGCGGCAATGCGGCATAGGCCAGGATCAGGCTATGGGCCTGCACGATGATCGTATTCTGCGCCGAAATCGCAGGCAATTGTTTGGTATTGGCGCTGTCGAGCAGTATGGTCCAGCTGCCGGGGCCGGCCGGCGGCAGGGTAAAGTCCATGGCGCCGTCGCTGCCATTCAGCAGCGTCAGGGTGATGTCCAGTTGGCCCTCGGCGTCGCGCACCGCCCGGCGCAGCATCAGCACGCGGCCCTCGGGGTCGTCCCACAGGCCCTGGTGCATGGGGGTGGCATCAAAGTCGAACCAGGCCAGGGTGTTCATCTCGGGGGCGATCTGCATATCGGCCACCAGATAGCGCGGTGTTCGCAGCGAGGCATGTTCGCGGCGCAGGCTCGTCAGCTTGCCCAGGAACGCCCGCATCGCCTTGCCTTGCGGCAGCAGGGCGTCGCTCCAGTCCAGCCACGAGGTTTCATTGTCCTGGCAATAGGCGTTGTTGTTGCCCTGCTGGCTATTACCGATTTCGTCGCCGGCCAGCAGCATCGGGGTTCCATAGGAAAACATCAGTGTGGCCAGCATGGCGTAGCGCACGCGGGTGCGCAGCTCGATGATGGCCGGGTCGTCGGTTTCGCCTTCGACACCCCAGTTGGCACTGGCGTTTTCGTTGTGGCCGTCGCGATTTTCCTCGCCGTTGGCCTCGTTGTGCTTATCGTTGTAGCTGACCACATCATGCAGGGTGAAGCCGTCGTGCGAGGTCAGGAAGTTGACCGAGGCCCAGGGCCGGCGATGGCGCCGGTCGAACAGGTCGGCCGAACCGGTCAGCCGTCCCGCCAGCTCGCCCCGGGTGCCGGAATCGCCGCGCCAGAAGCGTCGCACGCCATCGCGGAATTTGTCGTTCCATTCGGCGAAGCCGGGGGGATGATTGCCCAACTGATAGCCCTCGGGGCCAAGGTCCCAGGGCTCGGAGATCATCTTGAGCCTGGACAGCAGCGGATCCTGGCCGATAGCCTGGAAAAACCCCGAGCGCTGCTCGAAGTTTTCGCCGTTGCGGCCCAGCGTGACGCCAAGGTCGAAGCGAAAGCCGTCTATCTGGTAGGCGGTGGCCCAGTAGCGCAGCGAATCCATCACCATCTGCAGCACGCGCGGATGCGACAGATCCAGTGTGTTGCCGCAGCCGGTGTAATTGACGTAAGAGCGCTCGTCGCCAGGCACCAGGCGGTAGTAACTGGCATTGTCCAGGCCGCGCCACGATAGCGTCGGCCCCAGTTCATTGCCCTCGCAGGTGTGGTTGTAGACCACATCGAGTATGACTTCGATGCCGGCGGCATGCAGTCGGCGGATCGCGACGCGCAGCTCGTTCAGCGACGAGCCCGACAGGTAAGCGGGTTCGGGGGCGAAAAAGCTCAGGGTGCTGTAGCCCCAATAATTGCGCAGGCCCCTTTCGAGCAGGAAGCGATCCTGCAGAAAGGCATGCACCGGCAGCAGTTCGATGGCGGTGACGCCGATGCGATGCAGGTGATCGATGAAGCGCGGGTCGCTCAGGGCGCTGAAGCTGCCGCGCAGATCCTGGCGAATGTCGTCGCGCCGCATGCTCAGGCCACGAACATGTCCCTCGTAGATCACGGTGTCGGGCCAGGGCGTTTCCGGGCGCCGGCTGACATCCCAGTTGAAAGCGTCCTCGATCACGATGGCCTTGGGCATGGCGGGCGCGCTGTCGCGGCGATCCATGGCCAGATCCGCCCGGGGGTGGGCCAGGCGATAGCCGAACAGGGCGTCGGACCATCGCACCGGGCCGGTAAGCTGCCTGGCATAGGGGTCGATCAGCAGCTTGTGCGGGTTGTAACGGTGGCCGTGGCGTGGCTCGTAGGGGCCATGCGCACGGTAGCCGTAAACCAGCCCCGCGCCGGCATCGGGCAGGTAGCCGTGCCAGACTTCATTGGTACATTCCGGCAGGGGCAGGCGGGTCAGTTCCTTGCGTCCCGTGGCGTCGAAAATGCACAGGTCTATGCCCGAGGCGTGGGCCGAGAAAACGGCGAAGTTCACGCCCAGTCCATCCGCGGTGGCGCCCAGGGGGTATGGCGTTCCCGGTGCCAGGTGGTCGGGGTGGATTGCTCTCATGATGCATTCCCTTCATGCTGCAGAATCACGGTGGACAGCGGCGGCAACAGCAGCGTCAGCGAATGGCCCCAGCCATGTGCCGCCACCGGCGGCGCCTGGGCGCCGCCGGCATTGCCCAGGCCCGAACCGCCGTAGGCCTGCGCATCCGAGTTGAAGCGCTCGCGCCACCAGCCGCCATGCGGCACGCCCACCTGGTAGCCGGGGCGCGGCACCGGCGTCAGGTTGCACAGCACCAGGACGGTGCTGCCGCCGGCGCGGCGCAGGTACGCAAAAACGCTGTTGGTGTTGTCGTCGCCTATGACCCAGGCAAAGCCGTCGGGGGTCGAGTCCTGCGCATGCAGGGCCGGCAGCTCGCGGTACAGGTGGTTCAGGTCGCGCACCACGCTTTGCACGCCGCGGTGCAGGGGGTGGTCCAGCGCTTCCCAGTCCAGGCCGGCGTCATGGTTCCATTCGGTGCGCTGGCCCAGTTCGCCGCCCATGAACAGCAGCTTGCGGCCAGGGTGGGTCCACATGAAGCCATAGTAGGCGCGCAGGTTGGCAAAGCGTTGCCAGTCGTCGCCGGGCATCTTGCCCAGCAGCGAGTATTTCCCATGCACGACTTCGTCGTGCGAAAGCGGCAGGATGAAGCGCTCCGACCAGGCGTAGACCAGGCCGAAGGTCATATCGTGATGGTGGTGGCTGCGGTGTATGGGGTCGTACTCCATGTAGCGCAGCGTGTCGTGCATCCAGCCCATGTTCCACTTGTAGTCAAAGCCCAGGCCCCCCACGGCCAGCGAGGCAGTCACGCCGGGCCAAGCGGTGGATTCCTCGGCGATCATGATGGCGCCGGGGCAGCGCTCGGCCACGCTGTGGTTCAGTTCGCGCAGGAAGGCGATCGCCTCGAGATTTTCGCGCCCACCGTAGGCATTGGGTATCCATTCGCCGGGCTGGCGGCTGTAGTCCCGATACAGCATGGAGGCTACGGCATCCACTCGCAGGCCGTCCACGTGGTAGCGTTTCAACCATTCCAGCGCGCTGGCGATCATGAAGTTGCGCACCTCGTTGCGCCCCAAGTTGTAGATCAGGGTGTTCCAGTCCGGGTGGTAGCCTTCCCGGGGGTCATGGTATTCATACAGGGCGGTACCGTCGAACAGGGCCAGGCCGTGCTCGTCGTTGGGAAAGTGCGCCGGCACCCAATCCAGGAGCAGGCCCAGGCCGGCGTCATGGCAGCGATCCACGAAGCGTGCGAAGTCCACCGGGTCGCCATTGCGTGCGGTCGGTGCGAACAGCCCCAAGGGCTGGTAGCCCCAGGAGCCGCCGAAGGGGTGCTCCATGATGGGCAGCAGCTCGATATGGGTGAAGCCCATATCGCGCGCATAGGGAATCAGGCGATCGGCCAGGACGTCCCAGCCGCAGCCTTGGGCTTGTGCGGCCTCGCGCCACGAGCCCGCATGGACTTCATAGATGGACATGGGGGCATTGGCCGCCTGCCGCGCCCCGCGGGTACGCATCCATTCCTGGTCGCTGAAGACAAAGGGGGTTTCATCCGCCACCACCGAGGCCGTGGCCGGCGGCATTTCGGTCTGGCGGGCAAGAGGGTCGGCGCGTGCGACACCCACCCTGCCATCGGGGCCCGCGATCTCGTATTTGTAGCGGGTGCCGGGGCCTATGCCCGGCACAAAAATTTCCCAGATGCCGGCGGTATAGCGCAGTCGCATGGGGTGGCGCCGGCCATCCCAGGTATTGAAGTCGCCCACCACCGAGACCCGACTGGCATTGGGGGCCCACACTGCAAAGCGCACCCCGTCGACGTCGCCCACGCGCAGCGCATGTGCGCCCAGGCAGTCGGCCAGGGCGGGATGGCTGCCTGCGGCGATGCGTTGCAGGTCTGCTTCGTCGATCAGCGTGCCGAAGGAATAGGGGTCGCGGGTTTCCTGTACGCTGCCTGGCCATTCTATGTGCAGCATGTAGTTGCCATCGCCGGTGGCGAGGTCGCCGCAGAAAAAACCGTCGCGCAGGTGCTCGAGCGCCTGGCGGCTGCCGTCGGCCAGCACCGCGCTGACGGCCAGCGCGCCAGGTTGCCAGGCGCGCAGCTGGATATGGCTGCCGACCCGGTGCGGGCCCAGCACTGCGAACGGGTTGGCATGCGCGGCCTGGGCCAGCGCATCGATGGCCGCGTCCAGCTCGGGGTGGCTGTGCGTGGGGCCGTTCATGATCCAGGCGCCGGTTTGTCCAGCATGCGCTGGACGATTTCGGCCAGACCGCGCAGAGGGATATGCACCCAGGCGGGGCGATTGCCGGCTTCGTAGCTGATCTCGTATGCGGCTTTCTCCAGCATGGCAAGTTCGAGTTCCGCCGCGCCGTTGTCCGCACCCAGCCAGTTGGACGCCGAGGCCTGCGCGGTGTCGCGGTAGGCGTCGAGAAACGCGGTGCTGGCGGCGGTGCGAAAACGCTCGAGCAAGGCATCGCGCCGATTGCGCACGGTAACTGCCGGCGAGGCGATCGCGGCCGGGGCTTCGGCATCGGCCACCGGCCCGTTGTCGGCGATCTCGGCAATCGCGGCGGCGGC
Organism: Verticiella sediminum; assembly: GCA_040392445.1. Lineage (GTDB taxonomy): Bacteria > Pseudomonadota > Gammaproteobacteria > Burkholderiales > Burkholderiaceae_B > Verticiella > Verticiella sediminum_A. The sequence continues at coordinate 115,768 of JBEBVZ010000001.1, read as the reverse complement.
ATAATCGAAGGAGCGCAGCATGCCGGCCACATCGCGCATGGCTGAACTCTTGGCCCGCCGCTCTTCCAGCGAGCGGGCGGGCTCGCCCTCGAAGTCGATCAGATAGGCGTCGCCCTGGGCTATCAGTATCTGGCCCAGGTGCAGGTCGCCGTGGACACGGATCAGCATCGCGCCGCGCCCGGCCTCGGCCAATTCCTGTACGCGTTTTAGCGCCGGATCGCGCTGTGCGAGCAGACCGTCGGCCAAAGCCTGCAAGTCGGCATCGTTCCAGGCCTTGTGGCCGGCCACGGCCTGCAGGGCGCGCTGCAGAGTGGCGCCCACGGCCTTGCCGCGCTCGCGGGCGGCGGCGGCGCTGGCTTGCAGCGGCGAGAACGCCGGATCGTCACTGGGTTGGACCAGCAGCGCATGCAGCTCGGCCACCCGCCGTCCCAGGATAGCGGCCATGGCGGCATAGCCTTGCAACTGGTCGCTGTAGCTGTCGCCGTCTTCACCGGTCAACTCGATATTGTCCAGGGCCCGGCGCAGGTAATCCAGCGTCCAGTTCCAGGCGTCGCCCTGATTGACGAGATAGGCATGCAGCAGCATCAGGGTGTGCGCCGTGCCTTGGGCATCTTCGCGCACGACCTCGCCCAGCAACGCGGGTGCGTTGGCGTAGCCCAGTTGGGTCAGGTGGCGGCTCATTTCGGCTTCCGGGTGCACGCCGCCCGTGATGTGCCGCACCAGCTTGAGGACGGCTTTCGAATCGATGACCAGCGAACTGTTGGATTGCTCGATGGTGGGCCAGATAATGGTGGGTTCTGCACCCAGTTCCAGTTCGGCCAGGCCGGGCTGGCCCTTGAACCGGATGCGCTGGCTGCCTTCGGCTGTGTTGATGGTGTGTTCGGTGCTCAGCCCGAGGTTTTTCAGCACGGCGTGGGTGAAGCCGGGCAGGGTGAAGGCGTCGGTGACCATGCCCATCTGCGAGACCCGGCGCACGCGCGCCAGCGCCAGTTGCTGGGGCAGGCCGGTGGGGTTTTCCTCCCAGAGCAGGCCCACCGGCAGGGCGTAGCGATGCCGGGCATTGCCCACCTGTACCTCGATTTCCGCCAGGTACAGCTCGTGGCTGTGGGGCAGGGGGGTGATATAGGAAAGCTCGATGGCGCGCAACTTCTGGTCCTTGGCGGCAAACCAGCGGCGTAGCGGCAGGTAGGCCGGCAGCACATCGTCGTAGAGCATGCGCCGCGCGCCATCGGTCAGTTGGTAGCCGGTACGGCCACGCAGTACCAGCGTGACATATTCGGGCATCTGCTCGGGGGCCGTGGTATGCCATTTCGGCGGGGCGGCGTCGGTGCTCAGGTCGAACCAGTAGAAGCCGTAAGGCGGAAAGGTCAGCAGATAGGGCAGCTCGCCCACGGTGGGAAAGGGCGTGCCCCCCAGCATTTCCACCGGCACCTTGCCGTTGAAGGCGGCAAGATCCAGCTCTACCGCCTGGGTCGTATGCGACAGGTTGGCCACGCACAATATGGTCTTGTCATCCAGGCAGCGCAGATAGGCCAGGATCTTGCGATTGCCAGGAAAAAGAAAGCTCAGCGCACCCCGGCCAAAGGCCTGGTGCTGGCGGCGCACGGCCAGCATGCGGCGGGTCCAGTTCAGCAGCGAGTGCGGGTCGCGCTGCTGGGCTTCGACGTTGATCATCTCGTAGCCATACAGCGGCCCGGACAAAGGCGGCAGGACCATCTGCTCGGGATCGGCGCGCGAAAACCCGCCGTTGCGGTCGGGCGTCCATTGCATGGGGGTGCGCACGCCGTCGCGATCCCCCAGGTGGGTGTTGTCACCCATGCCGATCTCATCGCCGTAGTAGATGACCGGCGTGCCGGGCATGGAAAACAGCAAGCTGTTCATCAGTTCGATGCGGCGGCGGTCGCGCTCCAGCAGCGGCGCCAGGCGCCGTCGGATGCCCAGGTTGATGCGCGCGCGCCTATCGGCGGCATAGACCTCCCACAGGTAGTCGCGCTCGCTGCTGGTCACCATCTCCAGTGTCAGTTCGTCGTGGTTGCGCAGGAAAATCGCCCACTGGCAATTCGCCGGAATATCCGGGGTTTGCCGCATGATATCGGTGATGGGAAAGCGGTCTTCGCGCGCAATGGCCATGTACATGCGCGGCATCAGGGGGAAATGAAAGGACATATGGCATTCGTCGCCCTGGCCGAAATATTCCTGTGCGTCCTCGGGCCATTGGTTGGCCTCGGCCAGCAGCAGGCGGTTGGCAAACGTAGCGTCCAGGCTGGCGCGGATCTGGCGCAGCACCTGGTGGGTTTCAGGCAGGTTTTCGTTGATGGTGCCTTCGCGCTCGACCAGGTAGGGCACGGCGTCCAGGCGCAAGCCATCCACGCCGGTTTCCAGCCAGTAGCGCATCACCGCCAGTATTTCCTTCAATACCTGCGGGTTGTCGTAGTTGAGGTCGGGCTGGTGCGAATAAAAGCGGTGCCAGAAGTAGGCCTTGGCCTCGGCATCCCAGGTCCAGTTGGACTTCTCGGTGTCGCAAAAGATGATGCGGGTTTCGCTGTATTTCTGGTCATCGTCCGACCAGACGTAATAGTTGCGTGCGGCCGATCCGGGCCTGGCTTGGCGCGCGCGCTGGAACCAGGGGTGCTGGTCCGACGTGTGGTTGACCACCAGCTCGGTGATGACCCGCAAGCCACGTTCGTGGGCGGACTTGACCAGGCGGCGCATGTCGGCCAGGGTGCCGTAGTCAGGATGGATGCCGCGATAGTCGGCGATGTCGTAGCCGTCGTCGCGCCGGGGCGAGGGGTAGAAGGGCAGCAGCCAGATGGTATCGACGCCCAGCTCGGCAATGTAGTCCAGCTTTTGCAGCAGGCCGGCGAAGTCGCCGACCCCATCGTCGTTGGCATCGAAGAAGGACTTCACATGCAACTGGTACACGATGGCGTCCTTGTACCAGAGGGGATCGTCCCGGTTGGCTGCTTTGACGACGGAGTTTCTGCTGTTTTTCATGTTTTTTGCTACCCATCCAAGAGGCGCACCTAAGGTTGCGCGCGTACCCGCCAGATGCCATACGGTGAACCTGGGTGCAGATGCAGCACATGGTGCTTGCCCTGCCACATGTAGCGCTGCTCGCGCAGCAGGTCCTCCACATACAGGCCGGCATCGTCGGGCAAGCCAAAGCGCCAGAGCGGCAGCTCGATCGGCGCATCCTGCGCATGCTGAGGATCCAGGCTGACGGCAATCAGCAGCACGTTGTCGCGCTGTGGCGTGGCCTTGGAATAGAACAGCACGTGCTCGTTGGCCGATGGCAGAAACTCGATGCCGCGATGGCTGTGCAATGCGGGGTTGTTGCGCCGGATCTGGTTCAGCTGCGTGATCTCGGCGCGGATGTTGCCGGGGCGGTCCCAGTCCCAACAGCGGATTTCGTATTTCTCCGAATCCAGGTATTCCTCTTTCCCGGGGACCGGGGCACCTTCACAAAGCTCGAAGCCGTTGTACATGCCCCAGAGCCCTGACATCGTGGTGGCGAGCGCCGCACGGATCAGGAAACCGGCGCGCCCGGAAGTCTGCAGGAAGTAGGGGTTGATATCCGGCGTGTTGACGAAGAAGTGGGGACGGAAAAAATCGGCTACCGGCGCATTGCCGATCTCGGTCAGGTAGTCGGTCAGTTCCTGCCGGGTATGGCGCCAGGTGAAGTAGGTATACGATTGCGAGAACCCTATCTTGGCCAGGTGGTACATCATGTTCGGGCGCGTGAAGGCCTCGGACAGGAAAAGAGTGTCGGGGTAGCGCGCCTGCACTTCGGCGATCAGCCATTGCCAGAACGGCAGGGGCTTGGTGTGTGGATTGTCTACGCGAAATGTACGGACACCTTCGTCGGCCCAGAAGAGCACCACGTCGCGCAGGGCCAGCCACAGCGCCGGCGTGCCAGGCAGCTTGCCATGCTTGTCCGCCTTGCCGTGGAAATCCACATTGACGATGTCTTCGTACTTCTTGGGCGGGTTCTCGGCGTAGCGCAGCGAGCCGTCGGCGCGCCACGCGAACCAGTCCGGATGATCGCGCAGCCAGGGGTGGTCCGGCGAGCATTGAATGGCGAAGTCCAGTGCGATTTCCAGGCCATGCGCAGCCGCGGCTAGCACCAGTTCACGGAAGTCGGCCAAGGTGCCAAGCTCGGCGTGCAAAGCATCGTGGCCACCGTCCTCGGCGCCGATGGCGTAGGGGCTGCCGGGGTCGCTATCGCTTGCCACCAGGCTGTTGTTGCGGCCTTTGCGGTTGCGCCGGCCTATAGGGTGTATGGGCGGAAAATACAGAACGTCGAATCCCATGTCACGAACATAGGGCAGGCGCGCCATGACGTCGCGAAAGGTGCCGTGCCGCCCGGCAATCGCACTTTGCGAACGTGGGAACATTTCATACCAGCTGGCAAACGCAGCGGCCGGGCGCTCTACATTCAGCGCCTGCGCCGGGTGCAGGCGGGTATTGAATTCACGCAGGTCGGCCTGCCGCATGGCTTGCAAAACGGGCTCGCCCAGCAGGTCCTGTACCTCGGCGGCGTGCGTAAGCTCGATGCCGGCCGCCGCCAGCAGCTCGCGTCCTTCCAGTATCTCCAGGCTGACATCGACGCCGGCCCCGTGTTTCTTGCCGAGTTCGCTGCGATAGGTGCCGAAGACGTCGCGCCAGGCTTCTATGGTGTATTCGTGCCTGCCCATGCGCTGTGGGGTGAAGCTGGCTTGCCAGGCATCGTTACCCAATGCCTGCATCTCGACCGCAGCCCATTGTTCTTCGTCGACTGCTCGCCACAGCACGCGCGCGGCCAGTACGTCGTGGCCATCGATGAAAATGTTGGCGCGCACCTGTACCGGCTCTCCGGTGCAGCACTTGATCAACTGGGAGCGCACCGGCAGGGACGGCTCCAGGTCCTGGATCACGATGCGTGGCAGGTGCATGGCGGCCGCGAGCGCTTCGCGCTGCCTGGCCATGGCGACTTTGCGCCGCAAGGTCTGCACGGGCTTGCCTGAAGCCAGCGCCAACGCCAGGACGCCGGACGGCTCGAGCGCCCTGATGTGTTGCACAGCGGTATGGGGAATACCGCCCCCGACGCGCGAGCTGATGAGATCCCAGTCCAGCAGGGCATCGGCCTCGGGCGAGGGGTTGATGAGCACGATGGCCGGCACCGTGCTGGCGCGGCGATGGATAAGCGTGAAGGGCGTCGTGCCACCGGCCAGTTGGCGCAGGTGGTGAGGGCCGCGGGCCTGCCGGGCCTGTTGCAGGTTCGCGCGGGCGATGGCCGGGGCCAGCTCATCGCCATGCTCGCCGCTGGTGTCGGCCTGCATGGGCAGCAGGATGCCGTCTCCCAGTTCGGCGGCGCAGTGCATCAGGCGCAGCAGTTCGGCCGTGCCGGGCCGGTGTGGGTGGATGTCGTCCGGCGAGGCAATGGGCGCGATCACATTGGCCACTCGGGCCAGGCGTTCGTGCTCGGTCACGAACCAGTCGTCACGAAAATTCCACCAGGGCAGTGAGTTGTAGACCGCATGAAAGCCACCGCCGGCCAGCGCCGCGACTTGCCGCGGATCCAACCCCGGGGTCCACGCCGTAAATCGGCATTCCGGGTGGGATGCATGCACTGCGCTGATCAGTTCCTGCCAACTGGCGGCTGGCAGGCATTGTGGCGTGCGCACCCTGAAGCCGCTTACACCCGTGTCGGCGAGGTACAGAAAGTAGTCGCGCCAGAACGTCAGGAATTCGACCGTCGGCTTGCCGTCAGCCAGGATCAGATGGGCGGTCTGTTGAGCCTCGGGTTCCAGCCTGGGGTCCAGCGACACTGCTACATTGGTGGGTGGCCCATACCATTGCGGATGCGCGCTGGCCAGCTTGCCGCCCAGCCACGCATGCGCCAGCGAGATATCCAGCCACATGGCGCACCCCGCCTGGCTGCTGGCATCGGCAAGCGCCGCCAGAAATGCATCCGGGGCGCTGCCGCCGTGCTGCGTTTCCAGGCACAGGCCATAGGGATCGTCCACCAGAAAGGGCTGACCGGGCGCGCTGCTCCAGAGCGGTGCGCACAGCAGATGGTCGAAACCCAGCGAGACGGCGTGGTGCGCCTGTGCCTGCCAGGCCTGCATGAAGTCGGCGGCGCAGGACTGGCCTGCCGCCGCGATTCCCTTGGGTGCGACATGGTAAATGCGTGGTGCGGCGCTACGGCGTGACTCCATGGGGCGGGCCGGTGTCATGGCACTTAAACCGTGGACGGAATCGAGCGATGCCGCCCTGTCGGGTGCGTTGCGCCGCGATCCGCTCCGCGCTTGTGACCAGGCGCGAGCTTCACGTTCTTGGCCGGCCTGCCCAGTGCAGGGGCCGGCGTAATGGCCTGCAGCGGCGTGGACGCAGCCTGGGGTGGTATTGACACCTCTAGCGGCAGCAGTGCTCGGTACATGTCCAGGTATTGCATCGCCGGCGCTTCCCAGCCGTAGTTGCTGGTCATGCCCTTTTTTTGCATGGCCCACCACAGCCTGGGGTGGGCATGCAGGGCCAGCGCACGGTTGATGGCGGCAAGCATGTCCTGCACGCCGTCGCCATCGAACAGGATGCCCGACGCTTGCGCCATCGCATGGGCGCCGGCCGAAGGGCCGGGATCCATGACGGTGTCGGCCATGCCGCCGACCCGCGAGCAGATCGGCAGGGTGCCATAGCGCATGGCGTAGATCGGCGTCAGACCAAAAGGCTCGAAGCGGCTGCCATGCAGCAGGATATCGCCGCCGCCATGCAGCAGGTGCGCAACCCCTTCGTGGTAGCCGATGTTGATGGCCATGCGGCCCGGGAATCTGTCCGCCAGCGCGCGCAGGCCATCCTCTATGTATTTTTCGCCGCAGCCCAGTATGGCCACCTGCAGCCTGGGATGCTCCTGCAGGGCCAGGGGCAGGGCCTGTATGGCGACGTCGCCCATCTTCTGGCTAGTCAGGCGGCTGCCGGAAACGATCAGGGGGGCCTGCGGGTCGGTAGCCAGGCCAAAGGTTTGCTGCAGATGGCTTTTGCACTTGGCCTTGCCACTCATGTTCAGGACACTGTAGTGATCCGGCAGGAAAGCATCGGTGGCGGGATCCCAGATATCGGTGTCGATGCCGTTGGGTATGGCCAGCAAGTCGGCGCGGCGCTCGTTGAGCAGGCCCTCCAGCCCCATGCCGAATTCGGGCGTGAGGATTTCCCGCGCATAGTTGCGGCTGACGGTCGTGATGCGATCGGCCAAGCGCAGCCCCGCCTTCAGAAAGCTGATCTTGCCCCAGTATTCCGCGCCGTCGGGGCCACGGAAAGTCTCCGGGATGCCGAATTTTTCGGCATCCTCCATGGGAAAGACCCCCTGGAAGGCCAGGTTGTGCACGGTGATGACGCTCTTGACCTGGGTAATGCCCGCGGCGCGCATCAAGAGCGGCGTCAGGCCCGTATGCCAGTCGTTGGCATGCACAATATGGGGGACTGGCCATGGCGTCCTGCCCGCGGCAATGCGGGTAGCGGCATGCGCCAGGGCTGCATAGCGCAAGCCATTGTCGGCATATTCGCTGCCATCGGCTTGCAGGTATAGCCCGCCTTTGCGGCCGTAGAGCGCATCGTTGCGCAACAGCAGAACCGGAATGTCGAGCTGGGCGATGCGCCCGGACAGCAAGGTGGCGGCGCCACCTGGCAGATCGTCGATCTGGGCAATTTCTTTTGCGTCCGAGACCTGGCGCAACGCCCCTGGATAGGCGGGCAGCAGAACGGTAGCGTCGATGTTGGCGTCATGCAGCGCACGTGCCATTCCGCTTACGGCATCGCCCAGGCCACCGGTTTTGGCCAGGGGAAAGGCTTCGGATGCGACCATCAGGACTTTGAGCAACAAGGTATGTACTCCTCATAAGACGGCGCCTGCCATGAGGCTGCGCGCAAGCACGTAGCTTGGATGGGGAGAGCCAGAATCCATTGGAAACGCTGCAATGCTCTCTGCTCGACAGAAGTTACCGGTGAGGTAATTTCTGCGCTGGGCGCCGATTTGGCTTCGGGGGAAAACCCAGCATCTGGACTTACCCTAGCGAAACTCGTGCCAGCCCTGATTGCGCCCTGTGCGAGGCAACACCGGGGCAGTTGTTTTTCAGCGCGAATCCGCGTGGCGTATAGGGGGGCAGGCCCTGGCCTGGAGGGCGGCCAGCAGGATGCGGCTTGGCGGCGCAAGAAGCCAAACGCAAAAAACCGGGGTCAGACCACGATTTCGGTTTCAATGAAATCGTGGTCTGACCCCGGTTTATACGACCCGGGTTTATGGGCTTTACAGCTTAGGGGGCGTCGCCTTTTTCGCCGCCCAGCGCTTCGATGACGTCATCGAGCATGCGGCTGAGTTCGCCCGTCATGAGCGCGAAGTCGGCATCGAAGCGTTCGGCTTCGTCACTGCCGCCGCTGTCGGTGTTTTCCTTCAGGACATCCAGCGGCGTGACGCGCTTGATGCTGAGGTTTTCGGTGAGGACGAAGGAGACGCGTTCGGCCCAGGTCAGGGCCAGGCGCGTGCACTGCTTGCCGGCGGCGATGTGACGGCGAACGTCGTCGGCTTCAACGGCATGGCGAACGTAGCGTACCGTGGCCTTGCTCTGGGCCGACGAACGCAGCTCGGTGTCCTGGTCCACGGTGAAGCCTGCCGGCGCTTCATCTGAAGCCAGCCAGTTGGTCATGACCGCAACCGACGACTCGTTCGTTTGCAAAGCGCGCGCGCCCAGCCGTTCAACCGACTTGTTCAGCAATTGCATGACTTCGTCGCATTTCGCCGCGCTGGCCGCGTCGATGACCAGCATGTTCTTCTTGGGATCTATCCAGATATAGGTGTCGCGCCAGATGCTGAAGGCGCGTGGCAGCAGCTCGTCGGTGATGGCTTCCTTGATTTCGCGCATTTGCTTGCGCCCGGGCTTGAAGCCCTGCTGCTCTTCGATGTCCTGTGCGCGTGCCTTGGCGAACTGGTTCACGACCGATGCCGGCAGCAGTTTCTTTTCCGAACGCAGGGCTATCAGGTATTGGCCGCCCACGGAATGCACCAGGGTACCGCCCTCGCGGGGGGGAACCCAGCCCTGGCGCTGCATCTCGATGCTGGAGCCTGGCTCGTAGGCCAGTGGGGCGAGTTTGTCATCCAGCTCGGCAGGATCCAGGGTGAAAGGGGTGGAAAGTCGATACAGCTGGAGGTTCTTGAACCACATGTCAGGGCGCCAAGCAAAAGGCTGATTCTATACCCTGGACCTAGGCGGGCGCCGGCCAACTGCGCGTCCCCTTGTAACAGCGGCGCTGGCGCCACCTAGAGGCGCGGCAGGCCGACGCCGGCTTTGCGGCAGGCGGGGCCGGCCGGGGTCACGGCGTGAAGAGCTCGATCTTGCGATCGCGCACAGTGTTCTTTTCGCCTTCCCTCGGCCCCGGCGTATTGGCGTTCAAGGCCGAGCCTTGCGCTGCGGCGCCGCTGCGTTGCAATTCGGTTTCGCGGGCAAGCTCTGCGGGCTCCGGTGTGGCGCCCAGTTTGTGCTCAGGATCGGACTGCGGATCCTGCGGCGCCTGGCTGGGATTCTCGGGATGCTCGGCGGGCTGCTGGGTCAGCGGGATGATCATGTGGATTTCCTATCTAACGGAACCACTCTTGGCAGCAAAAACCGTTCCTGCGCTACAGATGGGCACGTTTCCTGCTGTAGCGCGTGGGCACGATCGTTTTCATCAAGCCAAGGAGAAATCGATGACCGAGCACGTTTATAAGCAGATCGAATTGGTGGGGTCGTCCAGGACGTCCAGCGATGACGCAGTTAAAAAGGCGTTGGAGCGAGCGGCCAAGACCTTGTCCAACCTGGATTGGTTCGAAGTCACCGAAGTTCGGGGTCACCTGGAAAATGGCCGTGTTGCGCACTGGCAGGTTTCCATCAAGGTGGGTATGCGGCTGGAGGCGCTGGATAGCTAGCTATGAATTGTCGCGTTTCGAGTGAGCAGGGTTCTGCCCTCGCCAACGACGGCGAGGGCATTTTGGTTCCCGGCCGTACCTGCTGGCGTGTAGGCCAGGCGTCGCGCTTTGCCGTGGCCTTGCATGCACGGGCCCAGCGGTTGGCATTGCGCCAGGCGCTGCTGGGCGCCACTCAAACCGTCTTCATCGTAGGCTGGCATATTGATAGCCAGACGCTGCTTGCGGGGCCCGAGGATGACGCTTGGCCGCAGCGGCTGGGCGATTTGCTGCAAGCCCTGCTCTTGCGGCGGCCGGCTTTGCACGTGTATGTGCTGGCCTGGGATTTCTGCATGCTGTATAGCGCCCGGCTGGAGTGGCCTCCGGTCTATCGGCAGGCCTGGCCCAAGCACCGTCGCCTGGTGCATAGGTTGGACGCACGGCATCCCGCAGGCAGCGCCCATCATCAGAATTTTGTGGTGGTGGACGACGTCCTGGCATTCATAGGGGGGGTGGACCTGGCGCGCGACACCAGGGACATCGACGGGGGAGCCAATAGCACGCCCGACGTCGTTGGCATACAGGCGGTATTCGATGGCTCGGCGGCGGCATCAATGGGGGATCTTGCCCGCATGCGCTGGAAGCGTTGCGTCGGCCGTGCACCCAGTGGCGACATGCGCCTTGGCGTTGCAGCCGCTGCCGATACGGTCTGGCCAGCCAGCCTGGCGCCGGATATGTACGATGTTTGCGTGGGGATTTCCCGCACCGAGCCGGCATATGCCGGACGTGAGGCCGTGAGCGAGATACGCCAGTTGCTGGTGCAGGCGATTGCCAACGCCAGGCAGACCTTGTACCTAGAGAACGGGTACTTCACCGCCCAGGCAATATCCGAGGCGCTGTCGGCGCGGCTGGGGGCGCCCCAAGCCCCCGAAACCGTGCTGATAACGCAACAGGGGGCGGTGGGCTGGCTGGACGAAACCGCAATGCAAGGCATGCGCGCACAAGCCCATGCGCAGCTACAGCTGCATGACATCAATGGCCGCTATCACGTTTTTTGTCCCGTGCAGGCGCAAGCCGATATCGCGACCCCGGTGCGCAGCAAGCTCATGATTGCGGACGACGAGCTGCTTTGCCTGGGCTCGGCGAACCTGAACAATCGTTCCATGGTGCTGGACACCGAGTGCCAGATCACCGTGACGGCTGGCGACAATATCGTTGTACGCAAGGCGATTGCCGCAATCCGGACGCGTCTTATTGCCATGCATCTGAGGCGTGAGCCCGAGACGGTGGAGCGAGCCGTCTTGACCCTGGGCATAGCCGGCGCGATCCAGTATCTGGATCCAGGAAAATTTGCGTTGAGCCCGTTGTCACCTGCCCAGGATGGCGGCCCTGCGGCCCAGCCCGGGGGGCTTTGGGTAGACCGCGAGCGTCCGGTCAGCGCCGAGCGGCTGATCGAGCAATTCATGTCGGACGTGGCCGCACCTTCCCGTCTGTACCGGCTCACCGTGATGGCCGGCATCGTGGCAGTGGCGGTGCTGATCAGCGCACTGTGGCGCTGGACCCCGCTGAGCAACTATTTGAACCTGAGCATGCTGATGAAGATGGGCTATGCCTTGAAGTCATTGCCCTATGCTCCGCTTGCCGTCATGGCGTGTTATCTGCTTGGCGGCTTGCTGGCTGTACCGATTACGCTGTTGATTGCTGTTTGCGGCTTGGTTTTCGGAGCCTGGCTGGGCGGCATCTACGCCATCGTGGGCACCATGGCCAGTGCGCTGCTCACCTACGGACTGGGCCGCTGGCTGGGGCGCGACACCGTCAGGCGGTTGGCCGGCCAGCGTATCAATGCCATCAGCGAACGTATTGCCACGCGCGGCATCGTGGCCATGGTGGTGCTGCGCGTGTTGCCGGTGGCGCCGTTCACTGTGGTGAACGTCATGGCCGGTGCTTCTCATATCCGTTTGCGCGATTATCTGATCGGTACTTTTCTTGGCATGGCGCCCGGCATCATTTTGATGGTGGCATTTGCCCGGCAACTGGCTCGCGTCGTCCAGCATCCCGATCTGGAGTCGGTCGCCATCATGGTCGCCGCGGGGCTGCTCCTGGTGGGCCTGGCCTTCGGTGTCCAGTTCTTTGCCGACGCTCTTGCGAGGACTGCGGGCCAAGACAAGGCCAAGCCGGACAGCACGCTGCCGGTCTAGGCCTCTGCTCGGGCACAGCGTTTGCTTACGGCCAACCATGGCATTCGACAACAAGACGCTTTCGTTCAAAATCATCACTCTCAACGCCCACAAGGGCTTTACCTTCCTGAACCGGCGCTTCATCCTGCACGAGCTGCGGGCGGCGGTGCGCGAGGTCGGGGCCGATATCGTGTTCCTGCAAGAAGTATTGGGCAGCCACGAGCACCATTCGGCGCGCTACGCCAACTGGCCGGATCACCCGCAATACGAGTTCCTGGCCGACACGATCTGGCCGCAGTTCGCCTATGGCCGCAACGCGGTCTATCCCCATGGCGACCATGGCAACGCGCTGTTGTCGAAGTTTCCCATCCTGACGCACGTCAACCGGGATGTTTCCGTGGGTTCGCCCGAGAAGCGAGGTTTATTGCATTGCACGCTGGAGATTCCCGGCCAAGCGACCATCGTGCATGCGATCTGCACCCATCTGGGTCTGCGCGAATCGCACCGGCAAAAGCAGCTCGAGTTGCTGTGCCGCCTGATCGAAACGGATGTTCCGGCAGACGCGCCGCTGCTGGTGGCGGGCGACTTCAATGATTGGCGCGAAAAGGCGAGTTCCGTGCTTGCCCGCCGGGCGGGTCTTTCCGAGGCATTCCTGCAGGTTCGCGGCAGAACGCCGCGCACCTTTCCCGCGCGTTGCCCCTTGCTGCCGCTGGATCGCATCTACACCCGCAATGTGCAGGTGGATGCGCCGCAGGTGCTGACCGGCAAGCCATGGTCGCATCTCTCGGACCATGCTCCTTTGGTGGCGCAGGTCACGCTATGAATATTCCCTGGAGGCATGGCAATACGATCAGCCTGCTCGAGAACGGCGAAGCATTTTTCCCCGCCGTGCTAGCAGCGGTTCACGGGGCCCAGGAAGAAATTCTTATCGAAACCTTTATCCTGGCCGAGGACAAGGTCGGGATCGAGCTGCAAAGGGCGTTGGTCGAGGCCGCGCAGCGCGGCGTGAAGGTGACGGTAACTGTGGACGATTATGGTTCTCCCGGGTTTTCCGAGAGTTTTTTGAACGACTTGAAACATGCCGGCGTGACCGTGCTGGTGTTCGATCCGCAGCCCCGCGCGTTTGGCGTGCGCACGAATCTGTTTCGCCGCCTGCATCGCAAGCTGGTGGTGGTCGATCGCCAGGTCGGGTTTATCGGGGGCCTGAACTTCAGCGCCGATCATCTGGCCGACTTTGGCCCGACCGCCAAGCAGGACTATGCGGTGCGCCTGCAGGGCCCCATTGTGGCCGACCTGCATACCGCCTTGCGCAATACCTTGCGTCCGGCAGGGCGCTTCAGGCGCCAGGCGCCGGTGGCGGAAACGGGGCCGGTGATTGCCAAGGCGGGCACCGCCGTTGTCGCGCTGGTGCTGCGCGACAACGGGCGCCACCGTGACGACATCGAACGCCACTATCGCATGGCCATACGCTTGGCCCAGCGCGAAATCATCATCGCCAACGCCTACTTCCTGCCGGGCTACCGCATGCTGCGCGATCTGGCCAAGGCCGCCCGGCGCGGGGTGCATGTGCAACTGATACTGCAGGGCCAACCCGATATGCCGTGGGTGCGGGCGGCATCGACCATCCTGTACGACTACCTGTTGAAGGAAGGGGTCGAGATCCACGAGTATTGCGAGCGGCCCCTGCATGGCAAGGTCGCGCTCGTGGACGATGAGTGGGCCACGGTGGGATCGAGCAATCTCGATCCATTGAGCCTGTCGCTGAATCTCGAAGCTAATGTCATGGTGCGCGACCGCGCCTTCACCCGCAATCTGCGCACGCGCCTGATGATCCTCATGAATCGCCACTGCAAGCTGGCGCAGCCCAGCCATACGGTTGCGCTGCGCTTCTGGCGGCTGGTGGCGGGGTCGCTGGTCTTTCATTTCCTGCGTCGTTTCCCGGCCTGGGCCGGCTGGCTGCCTGCTCACCGACCGGCTTTGCGCCCGCTTGACCAGCCGGCGCCGGCCGCCACCGTCGACGAGCATGAGCAAAAGGCGGTCTGATCATGACGTTGGGCACCTTGGGGCGTCAACTACGGCAGTGGTGGCCCCATCTGCGCAAGCCCTTGACGGTGGGATTTTTCTTGCTGGTCCTGGCCCTGCTCGTGTCCCAGGCAAGATCAATCGCCTGGGACGAAGTTGGCGCCGCGATCCGTGCCCTGGGCAGGCCCGCGCTGCTTGCCGCGGCGGGCCTGGTGTGTATGAGCTACGCGGTCTATTCCACTTTTGATCTGCTGGGCAAGGCGCTTACCGGCCATGCCTTGCCGGTATTGCGCGTGCTGTCGGTGTCCTTCATCAGCTATGCCTTCAACCTGAACTTTGGTGCGCTGGTGGGAGGCATGGCCTTTCGCTACCGGCTGTATTCAAGACTGGGGCTGACGGTGGGGGTCACCACGCGTGTGCTGGCCATGTCGGTGGCCACCAACTGGCTGGGCTATCTGGGACTGAGCGGTGTCATGCTGCTCTTCGGCGTGGTGGGCTTGCCGCCGGGATGGGCAGGGGCGGGCATGCTGCGCCTTGTGGGGGCCGCACTGCTGGGGGCATTCCTGGCCTACATGGCACTGACCTGGTTCGCCAGGACCGACGAAATCAGGATAGGCAGTTGGCGCATGCCGCTGCCTTCGCGCCGCATGGCGTTTCTGCAGGCGGGTTTGTCGATGTTGAACTGGATGCTCATGGGCGCCATCATCTACTGCTTGCTGCCCGAGCAGACCGTCAGCTACCCGGTCGTGCTGGGGGCCTTGCTGCTGGCGGCGATTGCAGGGGTGATTTCCCATGTGCCGGCCGGGCTGGGCGTGCTGGAAGCGGTGTTCATCGCCGTGCTGGGCGACGAGGTGCCGCATGGCACGCTGCTGGCTGCGGTGCTGGTCTATCGCCTGCTGTATTACCTGGTTCCACTGGCGGTGGCCGCCGTGGTCTACGCCGTTACCGAAGCCATCGCCAGGCGCACCGCGAAACGCATGCATGCCAAGTCGGTCTAATTCGGGGCGGATGCATCACGCGCTAGACGCAACCCGGCAAACTGCCAGCGCGCCTGGGGTGGGAAAAAATTCCGGTAGCTCGGGCGTATATGCGAGGCCGGCGTGGCAAAGCTGCCGCCGCGCAGCACATACTGATTGCACATGAATTTGCCGTTGTATTCGCCAATGGCGCCAGGCCCGGGGCGAAACCCCGGGTAGGGCGCATAGGCGCTTGCCGTCCACTCCCAGAGATCGCCCTTCATCTGCGTGAGCCGACAGGTGGGGTCCGGCCGGGGGGCGGGCAAAGGCTGCAGCGCACCGGTCTCGAAGAGGTTGGGCGAAGGTTGCAGCACATTGTCCTGGCTGGCCGCGGCCTGCTCCCATTCGGCTTCGGTCGGCAGGCGCACACCTGCCCAGCGGGCATAGGCGTCCGCTTCAAAGTAGCTCAGGTGCGACACGGGCGTATCCGGATCCAGGTCGCGGCGCCCGGACAGGGTGAACACCGACCAGGCGTCATCGGTTTGCTGCCAGTACAGCGGGGCCCGCCAGCCTTGCGTGCAAACCGTGTCCCAGCCCAGCGATAGCCAGTAGTCCGGCGTGCGATATCCCCCAGCCTCGATAAAGGCCAGGTATTCGCCCTGGGTGACCAACCTGTGGGCAAGCTGGTAGGGGTGCAGAAGGACTTCATGGGCCGGCCTTTCGTTGTCGAAGGCAAAGCCGGCATGGGCCGGATGGCCCATCTGGTAGCGGCCGCCGTCGAATGTCTGCCATTGCAGCGGCTCGGGTTGGTGCGCGGCGGCGCGCAAAGGCAGCGCGGCGTAGGCCGGGTGCAGTGGATTGCACGACAGCATGTGCTTGACATCCATCAGGATGAGTTCCTGGTGTTGCTGCTCATGGTGCAGGCCAAGCTCGAGCAGGGCGTCGAAATCTTCGTCACAGGCGGTGTGTTGCGCGATCGCCGTGCGCACCGCCTCGTCGACATGGTTGCGATAGGCCAGCACCGTCTCGAGGCTGGGGCGAGACAGCAGGCCCCGTTGAGGGCGGGGGTATTGCTCGCCCACCGAGTTGTAGTACGAATTGAATAGCAGGCGAAACTGCGGATCGAACGCCCGGTAGCCTTGCAGGAAGCGCTCGAGAATGAAGGTTTCGAAGAACCAGGTCGTGTGCGCCAGGTGCCATTTCACGGGACTCGCGTCCGGCATGGATTGAACCTGACAGTCTTCGGCGCTCAGGGGGGCGGCAAGGGCGGTGCTGGCCTGGCGGATATTGGTAAATGCGCGAGTCGCCTGGATCTGTTTGTCCAAGGCTAGGCCGTGCGGGTGCTGCAGTGCGTTCATGCGGGTATCCGTCAGGTTCAAGTGCGTGCGTGAAAGACCGAGAACCAGGCGCTGGCGTCCGTCCAGTGCGCGATGTCCCGGAAGCCGGCGGTCTCCAGCATGTCGGCGAAGTCATTGGGGTGGTATTTGTACGAGCTTTCGGTATGTATGGTTTCGCCGGCGTCAAATTGACGCCGGCAGCCCGGCCAGTGGACGGTGACGGGAACGCAGGCCTGCAAGTGCATCTCGATGCGTGAGTGCTGGTCGTTGAAGTGCGCCCGGTGATGCCAGTCTTCCAGCTGGAAGTCGGCGTCCAGCAAGCGGTTCAGGTGCAGCAGCAGGTTCCGGTTGAAGGCCGCGGTTACCTGCAGCGCGTCGTCGTAGGCGGGCACCAGGATGTCGGCGGACTTCACGCGGTCCACTCCTATCATCAGACCGCTGCCCTGGCCTTCGCATTGCTCGCGTATGCGCCGCAGCATCGCCAGGGCCTGGGCCGGCGCCCAGTTGCCTATGCTCGATCCCGGATAAAAGAACAGGCGATCCTCTTCGGGGGTTTCGTGAGGCAGGGACAGCGACTGCGAAAAATCCTGCCCCAGCGCAATGATGTCCAATGCCGGATAGGCCGCGTGCAGGCGGGCGACAGCCGTGCGCAGGAAGTCGATCGATATGTCCACCGGCACGTATTGCCGTGGGCGCAGGAAGGGGAAAAGCGCTTCGGCCTTGAGGCAATCGGCCGCGCCCAGGTCGATCAGGGCGCAGACCTCGCCGACCCGGTCGGCAATCGCCTGCGCATGCTGGCGCATGATGCGGGCTTCCGTGCGTGTCGGATAATATTCGGGGACCTGGGTAATGGCCGTGAACAGGTGCGATCCCAGTTCGTCGTACAGGAACTTGGGTTCGACGACGGCTTGCCCGGCCGACAGCCCGCGCACCAGTTCGTCGCGTACCGCCTCTGCGTTGTAGTGAAACAGTTGTTCGAAGCGAGGGGTGGCGACGGCGACTTCCAGGGGCTGGTACATGCGGGGCGGCTCCGGGGTTGGCAGGGATACGGCGCAAAGCAGGCGGCCAACCGAGCAAGAAGCGGGCCGCGGAAACTTCACGCACGAATGCCTGTCATACGGTAAAACTTAAGCTGGTAATATCGCCAGCCGTGATTTCTGCCAAAAAGAGAAGGTTACGCACGTATGAAACGCATTGTGCTATTTCTTGTTACCAACCTTGCGGTGGTGGTGGTGCTCAGCGCCACTTTGCGCATCCTGGGCGTTGATCGCGCCATTACGGCGCAAGGCATCAATTTCAACTCCCTGCTGATTTTCTCGCTGGTGGTTGGCTTTGGTGGCTCCATCATCTCGCTGTTGATCAGCAAGCCCATGGCCAAGTTCAGCACCAGGGCGCGCGTGATCGATCCGGCAGCGCCGGGCAACGCACGCGAGGCTTGGCTGGTTGATGTCGTCCACCAGTTGGCCGGCCGGGCCGGCATCGGCAAGCCCGAAGTCGCCATCTACGAAGGGGCGCCCAACGCCTTCGCCACCGGCGCGTTCAAGAACAATGCCCTGGTGGCGGTATCCACGGGCTTGCTCGAAACCATGACCGAGGAAGAGATCATGGCGGTGCTTGGCCATGAAGTGGCCCACGTTGCCAATGGCGACATGATCACGCTTACGCTGATCCAGGGCGTGGTCAACACCTTTGTCGTGTTCCTGGCCCGGGTGGTCGGATACTTTGTCGATCGCGTCATCCTCAGAAACGAGAATGGCATGGGCATAGGCTATTTTGCCACCGTCATCGCGTGCGAAATCATCTTCGGCATCGCGGCCTCGATGATCGTGGCGGCCTTCTCGCGCCGCCGTGAGTACCGCGCCGACGCGGGCTCGGCCCATTTGCTGGGCTCGCGCGAACCCATGATCCGCGCGCTGATGCGCCTGGGCAACCTGGAAGCGGGCGAGTTGCCCAACGGCATGAAGTCCTTCGGCATCTCGGGTACCCGCGGCGTCACCGCCCTGTTGTCCTCGCACCCGCCCTTGGCCGCGCGCATCAACGCCCTGCACGAAGCGGCGTAAACACTACAATTGTTATCCCAGGAACCGGGGCCGGACGCTATTTACAGGAAATGGTGGTCCGGCCCCGGTTTTTGCCGGACAATTCCGCTTACAACTCTTTGTGCGGCTGAGGTATATTCGCCGCCTCACCCCAAAAAATCTGCTGTCGAGGAGACTCTCATGCAAAAAGGTATTCTGAAGCTGGCTACGCTGTCGGCCGCCATGCTGTTGGGCGCATCGTTTGCCGCCTCGGCGCAGGTCAAGGTGGGCGTTACCGTGGCGTCCACGGGCCCGGCCGCCTCGCTGGGCATCCCCGAACGCAACACGGCCAACTTGCTACCCACCCAGATTGCCGGCCAGACCATCCAGTACATCGTGCTCGATGACGCCACCGACACCACGCAGGCCGTGCGCAATATGCGCAAGCTGGCCACCGAAGACAAGGTCGACATCGTTTTCGGCACCACCGTCACGCCCGGCTCGCTGGCCATGACCGACGTGGCCGCCGACGAACAGGTGCCCATGATCAGCGTGGCCGGTAACGCCAAGGTTGTCGAACCCGTCGATGGCAAGCGCAAGTGGGTGTTCAAGACCCCGCAAAGCGACTCGCTGATGGCCGGCATCCTTGCCGACACCATGGTGGCCGACAAAGTGAAAACGGTGGGCTTCATCGGCTTTGCCGACGCCTACGGCCAGGGCTGGTTTGAAGAATTTTCCGCGGCGGCCAAGAAGGCCGGCCTGGAAATCGTTGCCAACGAAAGCTATGCGCGTCCCGACACCTCGGTTACCGGCCAGGTCCTGAAGCTGCTGGCGGCACGCCCCGACGCAGTTCTGGTCGCCGGTGCCGGCACCCCTGCCGCGCTGCCCCAGAAGGAATTGCGTAGCCGCGGCTACAAGGGCCAGATCTATCAAACCCATGGCGTAGCCAACAACGACTTCCTGCGTGTCGTGGGCGCCGACGGCGAAGGCACCAAGCTGCCGGCCGGCCCCGTGCTGGTGGCCAGCCAACTGCCCGACAGCAACCCGACCAAGCAGCCTGGCCTAGACTACATCAAGGTCTATGAAACGGCCCATGGCGCCGGCAGCACCTCGACCTTCGGCGCCCACATGTGGGATGCAGGCCTCTTGTTGCAGGCCGCCTTGCCCGAGGCGCTCAAGAGCGGCGCCAAGCCCGGCACGGCCGAGTTCCGCAAGGCGCTGCGCGACGCGCTGGAAAACGTCAAGGACGTGGCCGGCACGCAGGGCGTATTCAATATGAGCCCCACCGACCACACTGGCCTGGACGAGCGCGCCCGCGTCATGGTCCAGATCAAGGACGGCAAGTGGGTTTATTTGAAGTAATCATGTGGTAGGGCTCGCAGAGCCTCGAGGCCGCAGCGTATGCTGCGGCCTTTGTTTATAGGTATTGCCAATTCCATCATGCGGGAAATTACTGCTTAGTCTGGCAACGGATGTGGTGAATACTGGTGCAAGTGAGCTGATAGGGCAGGAGAATGGACTCGACCATTGCGTTGATTTTGGTGCAGGACGGCATTGTGAATGGCGCCATCTATGCGTTGCTGAGCATGGCGCTCGTGCTCGTCTTTGCGGTCACTCGCGTGATCCTGATACCGCAGGGCGAGTTCGTGGCCTTTGGCGCGCTGACGCTGGCCATGCTGGTCAACGGCGTCGTGCCGGGTACCGTGTGGCTGCTGCTGATAGGGGGTGTCGCCGCGCTGCTGATGGAACTCTATTCGGCCTGGCGTAGCCGCCGATACGCGAGCCTGCCCAAGGCGCTGGCCCTGTATATCGTGTATCCGCTGGCCATGATGTGGCTGGTCAACAGCACGGCAGGCATGAAGCTGCCTCTGCTGGTCGATGTGCTGCTTACGCTGGCCCTGGTCGTGCCGCTGGGCCCCATGATGTATCGCATTGCCTTTCAGCCGCTGGCCGAAGCCAGGCCGCTGCCCCTGCTGATCGCCTCGGTGGCCGTGCACTTCGCCCTGAGCGGCATGGCGCTGGTTTTCTTCGGCGCCGAAGGCTGGCGCACGCCCGCCTTCGTCTCGGGCACTGTCGATCTCGGCTTTACGAGCATCTCGGCCCAGAGCCTGTTCGTGGTCGGCACCGCCGCCGTGCTCATCCTGGCGCTGTACCTGTTTTTCGAGAAAACCCTGTATGGCCGGGCCCTGCGCGCGACCGCGGTCAATCGCCGAGGCGCACGCCTGGTGGGCATCAGCACCGTCATGTCGGGCAACCTGACCTTCACCCTGGCCGCTTTCATCGGCGCCTTGTCGGGGGTGCTGATCGCGCCGGTTACCACCATCTATTACGACACGGGTTTCATCATCGGGCTCAAGGGCTTCGTGGGCGCCATCGTCGGCGGGCTGGTCAGCTATCCGCTGGCGGCCGCGGGCGCCTTGCTGGTAGGCATCCTGGAAGCCTTTGGTTCTTTCTGGGCCAGCGCCTACAAGGAAGTTATTGTGTTCACCCTCATCATCCCCGTGCTGTTGTGGCGCTCTCTGACCAGCCGGCATATCGAGGACGAGGAATAAGGCCATGAACCGCATTGTCCTGATTGTCTTTATCGCCATCCTGGGCGTGCTGCCGCTGGTGCCGGCTACTCCCGAGTTCTGGATCACCCAGGTCAACTACATCGGGCTGGCCAGCCTGGTCGTGATCGGCCTGGTGCTGCTGACCGGGGTCGGCGGCCTCACGTCTTTCGGCCAGGCGGCTTTTGTGGGCGTGGGCGCCTATGCCACAGCCTGGCTGACCACCGCCATGGGCTGGTCGCCCTGGCTGGGCCTGCTGGCGGGCCTGGCCTGCACGGCGTTCATCGCCTTCGTGCTGGGCGCCATCACGCTGCGCCTGTCGGGCCACTATCTGCCGCTGGGCACCATCGCCTGGGGCCTGAGCCTGTTCTATCTTTTCGGCAACATCGAGGCCTTTGGCAAGTACGACGGCATCTCCGGTATCCAGCCCCTGCGTATTTTCGGGATCTCGCTGGCGGCCGGGCGCGATATCTACTACCTGATCTGGCTGCTGGTCCTGCTGGCCGCGTGGTCCACGAGCAATCTGCTGGACTCCCGGCCCGGGCGCGCCATTCGCGCGCTCAAGGGCGGGGCGGGCATGGCCGAGTCCTTCGGCGTGAATACGGCGGCCTACAAGATCATCATTTTTGTCTATGCCGCGCTGCTGGCCAGCGTGTCCGGCTGGCTGTACGCGCACATGCAGCGCGCGGTCAGCCCCAGCCCCTTCGGCCTGAACTACGGCATTGAATACCTCTTCATGGCGGTGGTGGGCGGCGCGGGCTACGTGTGGGGCGCAGTGCTGGGCTCGACCATCGTCCTGGTCATCAAGGACCAGATCCAGAGCCTGCTGCCGCGCTTGCTCGATACCACCGCCAACTTCGAAATGATCGTGTTCGGCGTGCTGGTCGTCGTGATCCTGCAATACGCGCGCGATGGCTTGTGGCCATACCTGGCAGCGCCGTTTCGCAAGCGTGGCGGCGAGTCGCGCAAGAATGTGGCGCCGCCGCCCGCAGCGCCCGCGCTGCCGCAGCGGCCACGGCCCGAGCGCGGGCATACCGTGCTCGAAGTCAACGCCATCCGCAAGGAATTCGGCGGACTGGTGGCGGTCAACGACATCAGCTTCAAGGTCAGGGCTGGCGAGATCGTGGGCCTCATTGGCCCCAACGGCGCCGGCAAAAGCACCACTTTCAACCTGATTACGGGCGTTTTGCCGGCCACCAGCGGAACCGTACAGTTCATGGGCGAGCACATCGGCAAGATGCTGGCGCGCGATATTTCGCGGCGTGGGGTCGGGCGCTCCTTCCAGCACGTGCAGTTGCTGCCCGGCATGTCGGTGCTCGAGAACGTCGCCCTGGGCGCCCACCAGCGCTCCAATGTCAGTGTCCTGGCCGGCACGCTGCACGCCGACAGGCCGCGTGAAGCCCAACTGCTGCACGAGGCCGCCCAGCAGTTGCAGCGCGTTGGCCTGGGCGACTACCTGTACGAGCAGGCCGGCAACCTGGCGCTGGGGCAGCAACGTATCGTGGAAATCGCCCGCGCGCTGGCGTCCGACCCGGTGCTGCTGTTGCTGGACGAGCCCGCGGCGGGCCTGCGCTACAAGGAAAAACAGGCGCTGGCCCAGGTGCTCAGCCAACTGCGTGCCGAAGGCATGAGCATTCTGCTGGTCGAACACGATATGGAATTTGTCATGGAACTCACCAATCACCTGGTGGTAATGGACTTCGGCACCAAGCTTGCCGAAGGCCCGCCGGCCGAAATCCAGGTCAACCCGGCTGTGCTGGAAGCCTATCTGGGTGGCGTCGAGGAGGCAGCTCATGCCTGATCCCATTCTGTCGGTATCGGGGCTTTGCGCCCGCTATGGCAAGGTCCATGCGCTGATGGATTCAGTGCTGGAAGTCGGAGCCGGCCAGATCGTCACGGTGATCGGCGCCAACGGCGCGGGCAAGTCCACGCTGCTCAACGCCATCATGGGTTCCCTGCCGGTCAGCGGTTCGGCCCAGGGCCAGGTGGTCTATGCCGGCCAGCGGGTCGAAGACTGGACGGTAGAGCGGCGCGTGTCCGCCGGCATGTCGCTGGTTCCCGAAAAGCGCGAGCTCTTTGCCAGCATGACGGTCGAAGACAACCTGTTGCTGGGCGGGTTCCGTCGGTTTCGCGCCGGCGAAAGCGGTTGGCGCGACGAAATGCAGAATGTATTCAATCTGTTCCCGCGCCTGAAAGAGCGCCGCAAGCAACAAGCGGGAACCTTGTCCGGCGGCGAGCGCCAGATGCTGGCGGTAGGGCGCGCCTTGATGGCAAAGCCGCGCTTGCTGATGCTCGACGAGCCCAGCCTGGGTCTGGCGCCGCTGATCGTGCGCGAAATCTTCCACATCATCTCGGGCCTGCGCGAAACCGGCGTGGCGACCCTGCTGGTAGAGCAGAACGCCCGCGCGGCCCTGCAGGTGGCCGATCATGGCTACGTGCTGGAAACCGGCGAGGTCGTGTTGTCGGGGCCGGCCAGCGAACTGGCCGACAACCCTCGGGTCATCGAGAGCTACCTGGGGCTGGGTAAGAACCGCCAGGAGGCTCAGTAAGGCCCTAGGCGATATGCCGCAGGGCGGCGGCTATCGTGCTGACGATTTCATCTATCTGGCCTTCGTCGATGATCAACGGTGGCGACAAGGCCAGGGTATCGCCGGTGTAGCGCACCAGCAGGCCACGCTCGAAGCAAGCGCTGAACGCATCGATGCCGCGCGCGCCCGGCGCGCCGGGCCGCGGCGTCAGCTCAATGCCGGCCACCAGGCCAAGATTGCGGATATCCGCAACGTGCGGGGCATCGGCGAGCTTGTGCACGGCGGCTTCGAACACCGATTCCAGCCTTGCCGAGCGCTCGAACAGGTGCTCGTCCTGATACAGCGCCAGTGTGGCGCGGATGGCGGCGCCCGCCAGAGGGTGGGCTGAATAGGTATAGCCGTGAAAGAACTCGATGCCGCTGGCCGTGGCCTGCATGATGGCGTCGTGGATGCCACGCTGTACCGCCACCGCGCCCGCCGGCACGGCGGCGTTGCTGATGCCCTTGGCCATGGTGATGATGTCGGGCGTAACCTGGAAGCGTTCGCTGGCGGTAGCCTTGCCCAGTCGCCCGAATCCGGTGATGACCTCGTCGAAAATCAGCAGGATGCCATGCTGGCGGGTGATCTCGCGCAGTCTTTGCAGATAGCCCACGGGCGGCACCAGGACTCCGGTGGATCCCGCCAGGGGCTCGACGATCACCGCCGCGATGGTCGAGGCGTCGTGCAGCGCGATCAGGCGCAGCAGGTCGTCGGCCAGGTGTTCGCCCCAGGCGGGCTGCCCCCTGCTGAAGCGCTGGTGTTCGGGGCTGTAGGTATGCGCGATATGATCCGTGCCGGGCAGCAGGTTGGCCGTGAACGCCTTGCGGTTGCTGGCGATGCCGCCTACCGAGATACCGCCAAAACCCACGCCGTGGTAGCCGCGTTCGCGCCCGATAAGCCGGGTGCGCTGTGCGTCGCCGCGGGCGCGATGGTAGGCCAGGGCTATCTTCAAGGCGGTGTCGACAGCCTCGGATCCCGAGTTGGTGAAGAAGATGCGGTCCAGGCCGGCGGGCATGATGTTGGCCACCGCCGTCGCGGTGGTAAAAGCATCCGGGTGTCCAAGCTGAAAGCAGGGGGCGTAGTCCAGGCTGCCCAACTGCGCGGTGATGGCCTGCGTGATCTCGCTGCGGCAATGGCCGGCGTTCACGCACCACAGCCCGGCCGTGCCGTCCAGTATCTGGCGGCCGTCGGCGGCCGTGTAGTGCATGCCCGCCGCATGCGTCAGCAGCACCGGGTCGGCCTTGAATTGGCGGTTTGCCGTAAAAGGCATCCAAAGTGCCGACATGTCGGGTTGATCGGCAAAGGGAATGGAATTGCGCATCGCGGAGCCAGCCTTCAATAAGTGTGCGCACCAGGCAACGCCGGCGAGCACGGTACTGTGGACGGTAGGTTAGGACGAACGCTTCAATATACCGGCTTGCGCTTGCCAACCCCAAGGGTGGGTGCTATTTTCGGCCTCACTTGTTGAACTTTTTTACATACGGAGTCACCGTGCTTTCTCGCGAGTCATCTCTGCAGGTATTGCGTGGATTGCGGCGGCCTCGCCAAGGGAAGGTGCTGCTGGCGTGCGCCCTGCTGGGCATCGCCGCTTCTGCGCAGGCGGCCGAACTGGGCCGTGCGCGCATGTTGTCCGGTGTCGGGCAGCCCTTGTATGTGGAAATCCCCATCAATGATGTGCTTCAGGGCAGAACTCCTGCGCACTTCGTGCTGGATGTCACCGCCGGGCAGGCCAGCGACGGCGGCCTGACGGATACCGTGCGTTTCGAGGTCAACACCGAGTTGCGCGCGCGCGCCGACGGCAGCCGCGACCTCATTGCGGTGGTCAAGTCCAATGTGCCGATGCGCCGTCCGGTGGTCGACCTGGACGTGGCCTTGCGCAGCCCCGATGGCATGCAGCGCCGCCGGGTCGTGCTGTTGTTGCCGCCCTCGTTGCATCCCACGGTCAGTCCGATAGCCCTTGCCAGGGGTGCACAGCCGGCGCGCGCCGCCGCAGTGCCGTCGGCGGGCGACTCCACGATTACCGTACGCTCGGGCGCGACGGCCGGGCGTATTGCCCAACGCCTGCTTACCCGCAAAGGCTACGATTCAGCCACGCTGTACCAAGCCCTGGCGGCGCTCTTGCAGGCCAATCCGTCGGCCTTCGTCGATGGCAACCTGAACCGCCTGCGGGCGGGGTCGACATTGCGTATCCCCGATGCCGCTGCCATGCAGGCCATCGACGCCGAAGAGGCGCGTCGCCTCTATTCCCAGCATATGCGCGACTACGCCGCGTATCGCGGGCGCGTGGCACAGGGCGCCGTGGCGGCCAAGCCCGCGGCCAGCGGTGGCGAGTCCAGTGGCCGTATCTCCACCGCAAGCCCGCCGCCCGCGCCGCCCAGCGGCCGCGACGAACTGCGTCTTTCCAGCGCGGCGGTGGATGCCGCGGGCGGGCAGGCGGCGGTCGATCGCCTGCTCGACGAGCGCGCTGCCACCCAGCGGGCGCTGGCCGATGCGCAAGCCCGGTCCGGCGAGCTCGAGCGCAATATCCAGTCCATGCAGGGCTTGCTCGACATGCAGAACGCCACGCTGGCAAGGCTGCAGCAGCAAGGGCAGGATCCCGCGACGCAAGCCGGCGCTGCGGGCGCCTCCGCGACTCAGGCAGAAGCCGGCGCAGCGCCCACGGCCGGCGGTAACCCGGCCGCGGGTTCCGGCAACCAGGCGGCCAGCCAGGCCGGCGCCGGGCCGGCCATCGCGGCAGGCGTCGCCGCCGGCGCAACTGCGGGGGCCGCGGGCCAAAGCCAGGCTATGCCGGCAAATGGCGCGATGGCTGCGGCAGCCGGTAACGCAACGGACAGCGTCCAGGACAAGACCGGCGATAGCGCCGCCGTCCAGCCGGGCTGGACGCAAACCTATTTCTGGCCAGTGGTGGTGCTGGTCCTGGCCTTCCTGGCCATCGTGCTGGCGCTGGTGTTTCGCAAACGCTCCATACCGATTTCCGAAGTCCAGGGCGTGCGCAAACCCATGCCTGCCGATTCCAACCCCGCACCCGCCGGCACACCTCCATCCGGCTCCGCCAAGAAAACCTAGATATGCCACGTATTGCTTTGGGCGTCAGCTATGACGGCGCCCCCTGGTTGGGTTGGCAAACCCAGCCCAATGGCCGCACCGTGCAAGATACCCTGCAGCAGGCCTTGCTGCGCTTTGTCGGCGTGCCGGTGTCCACGATATGCGCCGGACGCACCGACACCGGTGTTCATGCGGCGATGCAAGTGGTGCATCTGGATTCACCGGTGGTGCGCGAACCCCAGGCCTGGGTGCGCGGCCTGAACGCCCACTTGCCGCCCAGCATCGCCATTCGCTGGGCGCAGCCAGTGGCCGACGATTTCCATGCCCGCTTCTCGGCCACGGCACGCGGCTACGTCTATTTGCTGCGGGTTGATCCGGTACGCTCTCCGCTCTGGGCCGGCCGGGCCGGCTGGAGTTTTCGGCCGCTCGATGTTGAGGCCATGCAGCAAGCCGCCAACGCCTTGCTGGGCCGGCACGATTTCAGCAGTTTTCGCTCGTCGCAGTGCCAGGCGGCTTCGCCGGTGCGTACGCTCGAACGCCTGGATATCGGCCAGCGCGGGCGTTTCGTGATTTTCACCTTGCGCGCCAATGCTTTTTTGCATCACATGGTGCGCAACGTGGTGGGCAGCCTGGTGTACGTGGGGCAGGGCCGCAAGCCCGTGCCGTGGATGGCCGACCTGTTGCTGGCCCGCAATCGAACCCAGGCCGCGCCCACCTATGCGCCCGATGGCCTGTACCTGACCGAGGTCCAGTATCCGGGGCATTCCTTGCCCAATTTGGACGCCACCGCGGAAATACGCGACAATCTTTAGTTCACCGCCACAGGGCCCTTAGCCCAGGTTCCCATGTCCCGTACCCGAATCAAGTTCTGCGGTTTTACGCGCGAACAGGATATAGATGACGCTGTTGCCGCTGGCGCCGATGCCATCGGCCTGGTGTTTTTCGCGCGCAGCAAGCGCCACGTCACGCCCGAGCGCGCCGCGCAGTTGCGCGCCCGCGTGCCGGCCTTCGTCGATGTGGTGGCGCTGACGGTGAATGCCGCAGCGGATGAAATCGAGCGTATCCTTGACTTGGTGCAGCCCGATCTTCTCCAGTTTCACGGCGATGAATCGCCGCAGGCATGCGCTCGCTACGGCCGGCGCTACTTGCGTGCCTTTCGCGTAGGCGCCCCGGGCATGGATACGCCGGCGGCTTTGTTAGAATCGTGTGTTGCGCATCACGCCGCCGCCGGTTGGCTTTTCGATAGCCATTCCGAAGGCTATGGCGGCAGTGGCAGGAGCTTCGATTGGTCGTGTCTCAATTCCGTCGCCCACAGCGAAAACGCGCGTCCGCTCGTTTTGTCTGGTGGGTTGCATGCAGAAAGGGTCTTCCAGGCCTTGGCTGACGTTCGCCCCTACGCCGTTGATGTCAGTAGCGGCGTTGAAATCGAGCCCGGCATTAAAAGTGCCGAAAAGATGAGGCAGTTTGCCAACGAGGTGCGGCGCTTTGACGCCGCGAATAGCCCCCTATGAAAACCTACGATTTTCCCGATGCCAGCGGCCACTTTGGCCCCTATGGCGGTACTTTTGTCGCCGAAACCCTGGTGCATGCGCTGGACGAGCTGAACGCCGCCTATGCCAAGTATCGCGACGACCCCGAGTTTGTTGCCGAGTTCGAATACGAACTCAAGCATTTTGTCGGGCGGCCCAGCCCGGTGTATCACGCTCGCCGCTGGTCCGAAGAGCTGGGCGGCGCCCAGATCTGGTTCAAGCGCGAAGACCTCAACCACACCGGTGCGCACAAGGTCAATAACTGCGTGGGCCAGGCATTGCTGGCCCGGCGCATGGGCAAGAAGCGCGTCATCGCCGAAACCGGCGCCGGCCAGCATGGCGTGGCAACCGCCACGGTGGCGGCGCGCTATGGCATGGAATGCGTGGTGTACATGGGCAGCGAAGACGTCCGTCGTCAGGCGGCCAATGTCTATCGCATGAAGCTGCTGGGCGCGCGCGTCGTGCCGGTGGAATCCGGCTCGCGCACCTTGAAGGATGCGCTGAACGAGGCCATGCGCGACTGGGTTACCAATGTCGAAGACACCTTCTACATCATCGGCACCGTTGCCGGCCCGCACCCTTACCCCATGATGGTCAGGGATTTCCAGACCGTCATCGGCAAGGAATGCATCGAGCAGATGCCTCTGTACGCGGGACGCCAGCCGGATGCGGTGATTGCCGCCGTGGGCGGCGGCTCGAACGCCATGGGCATTTTCTATCCCTACCTGCCGTTTGACGATGTCCAGCTGATTGGCGTCGAAGCCGCCGGCGAGGGCATGGAAAGCGGTCGCCACGCCGCCTCGCTGGCGGGTGGCAGCCCCGGGGTGCTGCACGGCAACCGCACCTATCTGCTGCAGGACGAGAACGGCCAGATCACCGAGACCCATTCGGTGTCGGCTGGGCTGGATTATCCGGGTGTAGGCCCCGAGCACGCCTGGCTCAAGGATATCGGGCGTGCCACCTATGTGGGAATTACCGACGAAGAAGCCCTGGCCGCTTTTCATGGCTGCTGCCGGATCGAGGGCATCATGCCCGCGCTTGAATCGTCGCACGCCATCGCACAGGCGATAAAGATGGCGCCCACCATGTCGCGCGACAAGATCCTGCTGGTGAACCTTTCGGGGCGCGGCGACAAAGACATGCATACCGTCGCCGAGCGCGGCGGCCTGGACCTCTAGGAGCCGCCATGAACTCATATTCCTCCTCTCCCCGGCTGGCAGCTGCTTTCACCCGCTGCAACATCGTGCCGCCCCTGGGCCAAGCTGGCGCCGGTGCCGGTTCACGCACCGCGCTGATCCCCTACATCATGGCGGGCGATCCGGGCCCTGGGGCTACGGTGCCCGTGATGCATGCGCTGGTGCAGGCAGGTGCCGACGTGATCGAGCTGGGCGTGCCTTTCTCAGATCCCATGGCCGATGGCCCGGTGATCCAGGAAGCCGCCGAGCGCGCGCTGGCGCAGCATGTTGGCTTGCGCGATGTTCTGGCCATGGTGGCGAAGTTTCGTGAAACCGACGCTACCACGCCGGTCGTGCTGATGGGCTATGCCAATCCGGTCGAGCGTATGGGCCGCGAAACGTTTGCCCAGGCTGCGCAGGCTGCCGGTGTCGACGGCGCCCTCATCGTTGATTATCCCCCCGAGGAAACCGAGGGTTTCACCGAGCTGCTGGCCCGCCATGGCATGGACCCGGTGTTCCTGCTGGCCCCCACCTCCACTGACGAGCGCATGGCGGCTGTCGCCCGCATCGCGCGCGGTTATGTGTACTACGTTTCGCTCAAGGGCGTGACGGGTGCGGGCAATATCGATACGGCCGATGTTGCACGGAATGTCGCAAAAATCCGGCGCCATGTTACGCTGCCGGTCGGAGTCGGCTTTGGCATTCGTGACGCGCAAAGTGCGACGGCCGTGGCCGAGGTGGCTGACGCCGTCGTGATCGGGTCGCGTCTGGTGCAGGCCATTAGTGCGGCGGTTGACGGCGTGGCTCCCGAAGCGCAGGCCCAGGCCGCTGCCCAGGGGGCTGGCGACTGGTTGCGTACAATCCGGCAGGCGCTTGACGCGGCTTCGGCCGCGCGGGTAGCAGCCTGACACCATATACAGCCGGGCGGTGGCATTGCCCGGCACAATAATTCCTGCACTAACAAAGGATCCCACAATAGTGAGCTGGCTCGATAAACTGCTTCCGCCGCGTATCAAGACGTCGGAAAACCAGACTCAACGCCGCGTTCCCGAGGGCCTCTGGACGAAGTGCCCCTCATGCGAAGCGGTACTCTACCAGGACGACCTGAAGAAAAACCTTCAGGTGTGCCCCAAGTGCGACCATCATCTGCGGATTACCGCACGTGATCGCCTTGATGCGCTGCTCGATCGTGAAGGCCGTGCCGAGATCGCCAATGACATCGGCCCTGTCGATACCCTGAAGTTCAAGGATACCAAGAAGTATCCCGACCGCCTGAAGGATGCCGCGGCGCAAACCGGCGAATCCGAGGCCATGGTCGTCATGAGCGGCTCGATATGCGCCCAGCCGGTGGTCGTGGCGGCGTTCGAGTTCCAGTTCATGGGCGGCTCGATGGGCTCGGTGGTCGGAGAGCGTTTTGCCCGCGGCGCCAAGGCTGCCATCGCGCAACGCACTCCGTTCGTATGCATAGCCGCGTCCGGTGGCGCGCGCATGCAGGAAAGCCTGCTGTCGCTCATGCAAATGGCCAAGACCAATGCCATGCTGACGCGGCTGTCGGCAAACCAGCTGCCTTTCATCAGCATCCTGACCGACCCGACCATGGGTGGAGTGTCGGCCAGCTTTGCCTTCATGGGCGATGTGGTCATCGCCGAGCCCAAGGCCCTGGTGGGTTTTGCCGGCCCGCGCGTCATCGAACAGACCGTACGCGAAAAACTGCCCGAGGGCTTTCAGCGTTCTGAGTTCCTGCTCGAGAAGGGCGCTATCGACATGATCGTCGATCGCCGCCGTATGCGCGAGGAATTGGCTCAGTTGCTCGCGATACTGACTCGCCAGCCCGCCGAGGCGGTTGTCGTCTAGCGTGCTGCCTGGCCGACAGGCCGGTATCCCAGCAAAAAACCCGGTATGCCGATGGCGGCTACCGGGTTTTTTGCATTTTGCATATCTATATACCTGGAAGCAGGTAAGATCATTGGCGATTCGTCATTGGCGAACCAGCCGCTGTTTCACATAAGACAACACAGGAGACACAAGCATGTTGAAGCTTTATGGGTTCTGCATCAGCAACTACTACAACAAGAATAAACTGGCTTTGCTGGAAAAAGGCGTAGCGTTCGAAGAAGTTATCGTAAAACCATCGCAAGATCCGGAAGTCGTCCAGCACTCCCCGCTGGGTAAGGTGCCCTATCTGTTGACAGACAAGGGCGCCTTGTCCGAGTCGCACGTCATTTCCGAGTATCTGGAAGATGCCTATCCTGCCGTACCCTTGTGGCCGGCCGACGCATTCGAGCGGGCCAAGCAAAGAGAGCTGATCCAGCACCTTGAATTGCACGTCGAGCTGGTGGCGCGCCGCCTGTATCCCGCGGCTTTCTTTGGCGGTAAAGTGTCGGACGAAACCAAGGCAGAGGTGCATAGCCTGCTGGCACGCAATATCCAGCGCCTGGCCCCCATGATGAAGCTCAGCCCCTATGCGGCTGGCGACACCTTCAGCGCGGTCGATTGCGCAGCCTGGGTGCATTTCCCCCTGATCTCGCGCGCCACCAAGGTTGTCTATGGGGAAGATATGCTGGCAACCGCCTTGGGTGCCGATCGGCTCAAGGAGTACATGGCGCTTGTGGGCAATCGCCCGCATGCCCAGGCCGTGGCCAATGACCGCAAGCTGGCAGCGGCGTCAGCCTGATTCCTGACGCGGGTTCAATAAAAAAGCGGTGACTGCCTGGGCAGTCACCGCTTTTTTTAACCGGGCTTGCCCTTGAAGGGGCAAGCCCGGTCGCAGGCAGGAACCAGGCTTAGTCCTGGGTTTCTACCTGTACCAGCGGTTCGGCTACATCGGCAGCGGATTTGCGCACACGCGGTGCACGTCCCAGCTTGGGCGCGACGGGCTCGACTTGAGCCGCGACATGCCGCGATGCATCGGTTTCGACCCATTGCATGCCGGTTGCCGAAATCACTTCGCGCAGTTGCTCGGGGTTGGCGGCAACGGCAGCGGCCGGAGCCTCTGCCGCCGGCGCTACGGGTGCAACCGGGGCAGGAGCAACCGGGGCAGGAGCAACCGGGGCAGGAGCAACCGGAGCAGGAGCAGGTTCTGCAGCGGGAGCAGGCTGCGCGACCGGAGGCTCGGCCTGGGCCGGCTCGGCCGGGTGCTCGGGTGCATGCGGGGCGGCCGTTTCGGGCGCCACGGTATCAGCCGGAGACACGGCGGGAGCTGCCGGAGCAGGCTGGACTGCCGGAGCCGGAATGGCAGCAGGCTCTTGCGGTTCTGCCTTCGGTGCCACGCTGGTCGTGGGGGCTGGAACGGTGTCCTGAGCCACGGCCGCTGCGGGGGCCGACGCCACGGTTTCAACTTGCTGAGTGACGCTTGGAGTCACGCCAGCAGGTTCGGCCGCGGGGGCTGCTACCGGAGTCGGCACTTCGCTTGCCACCGGGGCTGCAGCGGGTATATCCGCCACTTCCTGGGCTGCGGCTTGCGGCGCCGTTTCGATGGCTTCAAGGACAGGTGACGGCGAAACTTGCTGTGCAGCGGCGGCGGCTACCACGGGGGCGGCGCTTGCCTCTGCCTGCTCGTTGTCGTCGCTGGCATCGAAGTTCTGGCGGTCATCTTCACCGGCATTTTCACCTTCGCCAGTGCGACGGCCACGGCGGCCACGGCGGCGGCGGCGGCGATTGCGTTCGCGTTCGTCGTTTTCGCTGGATTCCGACGTTTCGCCATCGGTCTCAATTGCATCGGAAGCGGGTGTGTCCAGGTTCAGGTCGGGCAGATCCATTTCCGTCAGCTTTGAGCCTGCCGCAACGGCAACAGCAGCCGAAGCGACGGCGGCGGGTGCCAAGGCATCCGGCATGTCAGCCGGGGCAAGGTTGGCCTCGTCCTGAAGGTTGAGCGCATCGGTGTCCGTAGCGACATCGCTGCGCGGACCATCGTCGCGACGGCCACCGCGGCGGCCACGCCGGCTGCGGCCCGAACGGCCTTCGCCGTCGGCGGCAACAGCCGATACGGGTGCCCCAGTTTGTTCTGCGTCGTGATGGATCTGATCGTTCTCGTAGCGGCGGTTGCGGTCGGCGCGCTGCGAGCGCTCACCACGCTCTTCACGGTCGGTGCGTTCAGGACGCTCGGCCGACTCGGGACGCTCGGTGCGTTCCGGGCGTTCGGCGCGATCCTGGCGCTCGCCACGAGGAGCCCGTTCGCGGGTGGCGCCGTCTTCATTGCGGCGGCTGCCACGGCGGCCCTGGCGGCCATCGCCGCGTTGTTCGCCCTGGCGTCCACGCCGGTTGTCTTCACGTGCGGCGGGCTTTTCGGCCTCGGGCGCTGCCGCGGCATCTGCCGCGGGCGTGCTGCCGATGCCGAACCAGGAACCTATCTTACGCAGAAAACCTGCCACGCCCGCGGCTGGTGCCTGTTGCGGGGCGGCAGCGGGGGCAGCGGCAGCCTGGCGTGCCGAGGCACTGGACATCGGGGCAGGTTGCGCCGGTGTAATGCCCTTTACCAGCGCTTCGGGGCGCGGCTTGACGTCGGCGCCGGCCGGATTCCAGTCCATGACCGTGCTGGGGGCTTCAACCAGTTCGAAGCTGGCCTTGACCTCTTCCAGGCGTGGGTCGTCATGACGCAGGCGCTCGAGATGGTGATGGGGCGTTTCGAGATGCTTGTTGGGGATCAGCACCACGTTGACTTTCAGGCGGGCTTCCATCTTGGCGATGTCGGCGCGCTTTTCATTGAGCAGGAAGGTGGCGACTTCAACCGGCACCTGAGCGTGCACGGCGGCCGTGTTTTCCTTCATGGCTTCTTCCTGCAACAGGCGCAGGACCTGCAGGGCGCTGGATTCGGTGTCGCGGATGACGCCGGTGCCCATGCAACGCGGGCAGGTGGTGTGCGAGCCTTCGCTCAGGGCCGGGCGCAGGCGCTGGCGCGAAAGTTCCATCAGGCCGAAGCGCGAAATCTTGCCCATTTGCACACGGGCGCGGTCAAGATGCAGCGATTCACGCAGGCATTGCTCGACAGAGCGCTGGTTGCGGCTTTCTTCCATGTCGATGAAATCGATCACGATCAGGCCGCCCAGGTCGCGCAGGCGCAACTGGCGGCCGACTTCCTCGGCCGCTTCCATGTTGGTGCGCAGCGCCGTCTCCTCGATGTCGCTGCCACGGGTGGAGCGTGCCGAGTTCACGTCGATGGCGACCAGCGCCTCGGTGTGATCGATGACGATGGCGCCGCCCGAGGGCAGGGGAACCGTGCGGGAATAGGCGGTTTCGATCTGGTGCTCGATCTGGAACCGGGAGAACAAGGGCACGTCGTCGCGATAACGCTTCACGCGCTGGACGTTGTCGGGCATCACCACGCTCATGAAGGCGGTGGCTTGTTCGGTGATCTCGTCGGTATCGATCAGGATTTCGCCGATATCGGGCGAGAAATAATCACGAATGGCGCGGATGACCAGGCTGGACTCGAGGTAGATCAGGATGGGCGCGGCATTGTCGGCGGCGGCGCTTTCCACGGCACGCCACAACTGCATCAGGTAGGCCAGATCCCATTGCAGCTCTTCCACGTTGCGGCCGATACCGGCCGTACGGGCGATGAGGCTCATGCCGGCGGGAGTGTCCAGCTGGTCCATGGCCTCGCGCAGTTCCTGGCGATCCTCGCCTTCCACCCGGCGCGATACGCCGCCGCCACGGGGGTTGTTGGGCATCAGCACCAGATAGCGGCCGGCCAGCGAAATAAAGGTGGTCAGCGCGGCGCCTTTGTTGCCGCGTTCTTCCTTTTCAACCTGGACGATCAGTTCCTGGCCTTCGCGCAGCACATCCTGGATGCGTGCGCCCCTTACCTCGGCACCTTCCTTGAAGTAGCTGCGGGCGACTTCCTTGAAAGGAAGAAAGCCGTGGCGCTCTTCGCCGTAGTTGACAAAGCAGGCCTCGAGGCTGGGCTCGATGCGGGTGATGACGCCCTTGTAAATGTTGCCTTTGCGTTGTTCGCGGCCGGCGGTTTCGATGTCAAGGTCGATGAGCTTTTGCCCGTCGACGATAGCAACGCGCAATTCTTCCTGGTGCGTTGCATTGAACAGCATGCGCTTCATGGACAAGGTTCTCCGTGAGGTTGATGCGTCGAAGATCGACGCACCGCCTTGCGAACCATCCGGCATGCAGACGAGCGATGGAAACCAGTGCGCCAGAGGCGCACCCGGTAAGGGTCAGGTGGGCACAGCGCGCCGGCGGGCGCGGACATAAGGGTGACAGTGGATTCCGGACAGACCGTAGTCGGGCAGAGCCCCGACGCGTCGTTCCTGTGCGGCAGCCGCCAGCGCGATAGCGCGCAGGGTGCGGGTACAAAGCAGAAACGGAAGGTTGGTCATTGTCGGGGACTGCAAGCCGGCTGGCGCATGATGCGTGTCGCAACTTTATTGGTAACGATTCACGGAACGGATCACGCGCCTAGTGCGTAAATCTGACGGTTTCAAAAGCTATCGTCGGCTGAAATAAAACCATCAATTAGGGTTCGGAATAGTCGAACACCAGCATGATTGTGGTTTGGCCAGGACGGCCCGGAGGATCAAGCGGGGCTGGGCGGGTACAATTTTGGTTCGGCCCGGATGCCGACACGCGACAACGGAGACAACGGCAGGGCAGGGAATGAATTGTTGTTCTTTCACCTGGCTTGCGTAGCGTGTCTCGACGCTGGGTTGTGCTGCAAACCCGCCTGATCCCTGTCAGGCCTAACGATTATATGCCGCTTTCCGCATCGTGCAAACAAAACCCCATGAAGCTTCCCCCCTCGCGGCCCGGCTGGTAGAAGTCGACAGCGAGTACGACGGTCAACGTCTGGATAATTTCCTTTTGCGTCTGTGCAAAGGTGTACCCAAGAGTCATATATATAAAGCCATACGCGGCGGTGAAGTCCGGGTGAACAAGGGCAGGATTTCGGCGGACTACCGGGTTGCCGTGGGCGACATCGTGCGTATCCCGCCCCTGCGTCTGCCGCAGGTCGTGCCCAAATTTGTGCCGTCGGGGGATTTCCCGGTGGTCTACGAGGACGACGCCATGCTGGTCATCGACAAGCCGTCCGGCGTGGCCGCCCACGGCGGCAGTGGCGTTGCGTTCGGTGTTATCGAACAATTGCGCGCCGCCAGGCCGGAAGCCCGCTTCCTGGAGCTGGCCCACCGTCTCGATCGCGATACCTCGGGCCTGTTGATGATAGGCAAGAAGCGCAGCGCGCTGGTGGCGCTGCACCTTGCCCTGCGCGAGGGGCGCTCCACCAAGAAGTATTACGCCCTGGTCGAGGGCGACTGGGTCAACCAGCGCCAGCATATCCGGCTGCCGCTGGCCAAGTGGACGACGCGCTCGGGTGAGCGCCGGGTCAAGGTCGCCGAGGATGGGCAGTCGGCCCACACCATCGTCGGGTCCTGCGAGCGGTTCGGCCGCTACACCCTGGTCGAGGCCGAATTGCGCACGGGCCGCACCCACCAGATCCGCGTGCACCTGGCTGGCAGCGGCTTTCCGATAGTGGGCGACGACAAATACGGCACGGATGCCGTGCGCGAAGAGTTCGTACGCAGGTATGATTTCCGGCGTATGTTCCTGCATGCGCATTCCTTGCAGATTGCGCATCCGCTCACCAACGAGCCGCTGGCGCTGACGGCACCCCTGCCGCCGGCCTGTGAACGCTTGTTGCAAAAACTACGGCCCGCTGCGGCCAAGGCTACTTGAAGGAAGGCTCGATGACTTATTCGCTGGTTGTGTTCGATTGGGACGGTACTCTGATGGATTCCACCCCGGCCATCGTGGCCGCCATCCAGGGAGCATGTCGCGACATGAACCTGCCGGTGCCGCCCGATGAGGCCGCCAGCTGGGTCATAGGCCTGGGGCTGGCCGATGCTTTGCGTACCGCCGTGCCAGACTTGACGCAAGACCTGTGGAAGCCGTTTGCCGAGCGCTACCAGTTTCACTACCTGACCCGCGACCCCGAGCTGCGGCTGTTCAACGGTGTCGACGAGTTGCTGACCCGTATTGCCGGCAGCGGCGCGCAGTTGGCTGTGGCGACGGGGAAAACCCGGCGCGGCCTGAACCGGGCTCTTGAAGCCACCGGCCTGGGTCCGCGCTTCGATGCCACGCGTTGCGCCGATGAAACCCATTCCAAGCCCAATCCCACCATGCTGTTCGAGCTGATGGACGAACTGAGCGTGGCGCCCGAGCGCGTCGTCATGATCGGCGATACCTCGCACGACCTGAACATGGCCGGCAACGCCGGTGTGCATGGTGTGGGTGTCACCTACGGTGCGCATCCGCTGGCCGACTTGCAGGCGTGTTCGCCGGCGGGGCTGGTGCACAGCGTGAACGAGCTTTCGGACTGGTTGCTGCCGCGCCTGAAAGCATAGGGGCCCGCCGAGGGCAGGCTCCTGATCTATCGGTGCCGGGGGCTAGGGCCTGTTAACCGGGCCTAGCCGCGCGCGTCTGGCGCGAGAAACAGGAAAATGGTCGGCTTTTTGTCCAGATCGGGCACGGGGCGCTCCTTCCATTGCGCCACCGTGTAGGTGTGGATCCACTGCTCGTCGGTCGTGACGGCGCGCGCCACGCAAAGCCGGGTGTCGCCACGCAGGGCCTGTAGCAAGGTGGCAAACATGGCGCGATTGCGATAGGGCGTTTCTATCAGTATCTGGGTTTGCGACGCCCGCGCCGAATTTTGTTCCCAGGCTTTCAGTTGGCGGGCGCGCTCGCCTTCCTGCACCGGCGCATAGCCATGAAAGGCGAAGCGCTGGCCCTCCAGTCCGCTGGCCATCAGGCCCAGCAAGATGGAAGATGGCCCAACCCAGGGGTTGACTTCTATGCCCATGGCGTGGGCCGCCGCTGCCACCCGCGCACCCGGGTCGGCCACCGCGGGGCAGCCGGCGTCCGACACCAGGCCGATTTCACCGCCCTGCTTGAGTGGCGTGAGCCAGCGCGTGATTTCCGCCGGTGGCGTGTCCGCCGACAGGGTGTGGATGGTGATTTCCTGCAGTGGGCCTATGGTGCCGACCTGCTTGAGAAAGGCGCGCGCGCTCTTGGCGTTCTCGGCGATATAGGTGGTCAGGCTGCCGGCCAGTACCTGCACGTCGGCCGGCAGCCAGCGTGTCGAAGGGGCGTCGCCCAGGCCCACGGGGATCAGGTGCAGTTTTCCGCTCATCGTGCCACCTTCAGGGGGTCCAGGCCAAAGCTGACCAGCATGCGGGTCAGGGCGATCAGGGGCAAGCCTATCAGCGCGGTCGGGTCGTCGCTGTCTATGCGTTCCATCAGCGCAATGCCCAGACCTTCGGCCTTGGCGCTGCCGGCGGTGTCAAATGGCTGTTCGGCTTGCAGGTAGGCGCCGATGGTGGCGTCGTCCAGTGTGCGCAGGCGGCAGCGGGTTATCACATCGTCGATCTCGGTGCGATGGCCGTCGGTAAGCGCCAGTGCGCTATGGAATTCGACTTCGCGCCCCGACATCAGGCGCAGTTGCGCCATGGCGCCTTCGAAACTTCCCGGTTTGCCCAGCACCTGGCCTTCGCACAGTGCAACCTGATCCGATCCTATGACCAGGGCCCCCGGCATGCGTTGCGCTACCGCCCTGGCTTTGGCTTGCGCCAACCGCAGCGCGAGGGCGTGCGGGGTCTCGCCTTCCAGGGGCGTTTCATCGACCCGCGGCGCCTCCACGACAAAAGGCAGGCGCAGGCGCTCCAGGAGTTCGCGCCGATAGGGCGAAGTCGAGGCGAGGACGAGTGTGGGTAACGAGGTGTGGGGCATGCGTGAATCGGGGTGCTGAATAGATAGGAGTTTGACGGGCATACGGTTTACGGGATATTATTTCACGCTTTTGGCAAAGCGCTACGTGGGCGACAACACCTCATCCAAGGACGGCGCTGCAAAAAGCAGCACTGTTGGCAGCACGGCCAAGACCGGTCCGCAATTTTTCGATGCGTTCGATTGTTCGCGTCGCGGGCTTGAATACGCTGGCGAAGTGCCGCTTTCGCGTTTTACGCGCCTGGTCGCAGATCTGCCCACACAGCACAGTAGTGTTGCCTGGCAGGTTCATGGCGCAACCGGTGCGCTGGGCGAAGCATTGCTGCGTTTACATGTGCAAGCCTCGCCGACGGTGGTGTGCCAACGTTGTCTAGAGCCCTTTGATTGGACTGTCGATTCGCAAGCTGAGCTACAGCTGGTCGGGTCGGAAGCCGAACTCGATACCGACGATCCAGTCTCCGATGAGGAGCTCGATGACGGTTACGAAAAAGTGCTCGGTTCGGGTCATTTTGATATCTTCGAACAGATTGAAGATGAATTGATCCTGGCTTTGCCTTATATTGCGCGTCATCCGGCATGTTCGCCGGAAGCGTCTGCCGGTGCCGATACACCCGAGCCCGAACCCGAACGCCGCAATCCTTTTGCGGCACTGGGCGAGCTCAGGGATCAGCTCAAAAAAGACTAATTTCGATTTTATTAACATCGCGGCTTGCATCGCGTACAATGCGCGCCGTTTCCAGGAGTCATCATGGCCGTTCAGCAAAACAAGAAATCGCCCTCCAAGCGTGGCATGCATCGTTCGCACGATTTCCTTACCGCGCCTGCTACCGCAATCGAACCCACCACGGGCGAACTGCACCTGCGTCACCACATCTCGCCCAACGGCTTCTATCGTGGCCGCAAGGTCCTCAAGACCAAGAACGACGAGTAAGCCGCCGCTGTCGAGTCGCCCACGGATATGATCCGTATTGCGATTGATTGCATGGGAGGCGACCACGGCCTGCCCGTTACCGTGCCGGCCGCTTTGGCGTTCCTAGAGCGCCAGCCGCGTGCGTACATGCTGCTTGTGGGTTTGCCGGATGCTATCGAGCAGCGGCTGACGTCTGTCGCCCCCGAATTGCGCAAGCGTTTCGAGGTCGTGGCGGCGTCCGAAGTCGTGGCCATGGATGATTCGGTCGAGGTCGCGCTGCGCCGCAAGAAGGATTCGTCCATGCGCGTGGCAGCGGTTCTTGTCAAAGAGGGCCGTGCCGATGTCTGTATCTCGGCGGGCAACACCGGCGCCTGGATGGCGATCACGCGCTATGTGCTGAAAACGCTCAATGGCATTGATCGTCCCGCGCTGACCGCATCGATTCCCAACGGCCATGGCGGCGCCACCACCATGCTCGACCTGGGCGCCAATGTCGACTGCACCGCGGAAAACCTGCTGCAGTTCGGCATCATGGGCTCGGCCCTGGTGTCCGCCGTCAAGCAGATCGAGCGTCCGCGCGTCGGTCTGTTGAACGTGGGGGAAGAGGTCATCAAGGGCAACGACGTCGTCAAGGAAGCGTCCGAGCTCCTGCGTGCCAGCAACCTCAATTTTCATGGCAACGTCGAAGGCAACGAGATCTTCCAGGATAGAGTGGATGTCGTGGTCTGCGACGGCTTCGTCGGCAACGTTGTCCTGAAAGCCACCGAAGGTCTGGCGCGCATGGTCTCGTCCATGATCCGCCAGGAATTCAAGCGCACGCCGCTCACGCTGATGGCGGGCGCCATCGCCACCCCAGTATTGAATCGCTTTCGCGACCAGGTCGACTCGCGTCGTTACAATGGCGCTGCACTGCTTGGTCTGCGCGGCGTCGTTATCAAAAGTCACGGCTCCGCCGATGCCTATGCCTTTGGCTGGGCCTTGCAGCGCGCCTACGAAGCCGTCGCTGGCGGCCTTTTGGAACGGATGACGGGCGCTGTCGATCAATTTGCGAAGAACGCCCAGGAGACACGGGAATCATGACAGGATCGGTGATAGCCGGTACCGGCAGTTTTTTGCCGCCACGAATCGTTTCCAACGACATGCTGGCGGCCGAACTGGCTGAGCGTGGCGTTGAAACCTCCAATGACTGGATTATCGAGCGTACGGGCATCCGCCAGCGTCATCTGGCCGAGCGTGGTGTGACCACCAGCCTGCTGGCAACGGAAGCTGCCCGCGCCGCGATCCAGAATGCCGGTATCGAAGCAGAGCAGGTCGATCTCATCATCGTGGCCACGTCCACGCCCGATTTTGTCTTCCCCAGCACGGCCTGTCTGGTGCAGGCCAATCTGGGCATCGCCGGCGGCGCGGCTTTCGACGTGCAGGCGGTGTGCAGCGGTTTTGTCTATGCCCTGACCACGGCCGACAGCCTGATTCGTACGGGACGCGCCAGTTGCGCCCTGGTCATCGGCGCCGAGGTCTTTTCGCGCATACTCGACTGGAGCGATCGCGGCACTTGCGTGCTGTTCGGCGATGGTGCCGGCGCGGTGGTGCTCAAGGCTGCTGCCGAACCGGGTATTTTGTCGGCCAACCTGCATGCCGATGGCTCGCAGATGAAGATTCTTTGCGCGGCCGGCAACGTAGCGTATGGTGAGGTCCTTGGCGACCCCTTCCTGCGCATGGATGGCCAGGCGGTGTTCAAGCTGGCGGTCAATGTGTTGGCCAAGTCGGCGCGCCAGGCCTGCGAGGAAGCTGCGGTCGAGCTTTCCGAGGTCGATTGGGTCGTGCCGCACCAGGCCAATGTGCGCATTCTGAACGCGCTCGCTCGCAAGTTGTCCTTGCCCATCGAACGAGTGGTGGTCACCGTGGACCAGCATGCCAATACGTCGGCTGCAAGTGTCCCGCTGGCACTGGACGCGGCGCGCCGCGACGGCCGCATCCAACCCGGCCATCTCGTGATGATGCAGGGCGTGGGCGGTGGTTTTACATGGGGCAGCGTACTGGCCCGGCTATAAGTATTCGCGTGCCGTGGCCGGTTGGCAGCGCGTTGGCGCTGTCGCCGCTCGTCCTGGCACGCCGTCTGGGGATGTCATACATATGAAAATCGCATTCGTCTTTC
The DNA here is from genome assembly GCA_040392445.1 of Verticiella sediminum. Lineage (GTDB taxonomy): Bacteria > Pseudomonadota > Gammaproteobacteria > Burkholderiales > Burkholderiaceae_B > Verticiella > Verticiella sediminum_A. The sequence goes on along the minus strand of JBEBVZ010000001.1, from coordinate 73,695 downwards.
CGGGTCAGGGCTCACAGTCGGCAGGCATGCTGGACGCCTTTGGCGACAACGCCGCCGTGGCCGATGTCCTGAGCCGCGCCGGTGCCGCGCTGGGGCAGGATCTTGCCGCGCTGATCGCACAAGGTCCGGCCGAGGCGCTGAACCTCACCACCAACACCCAGCCTGTGATGCTGGCTGCCGGCGCCGCGGTTTTTGCCGCCTGGCGCGCAGCCGGTGGGCGCCTGCCCGAAGTCATGGCCGGCCATAGCCTGGGCGAATATACGGCTCTGGTGGCCGCAGGCGCCATGTCGCTTGAAGACGGCGTGCGCCTGGTGCGCATTCGTGCCGATGCCATGCAGTCGGCGGTGCCGGTAGGCGAGGGCGGCATGGCCGCCATCCTGGGCCTGGATGACGACGCCGTGCGTCGCGCCTGCCAGGAAGCTGCCCAGGGCGAAGTCGTCGAAGCCGTCAATTTCAATGCTCCCGCGCAAGTCGTGATCGCCGGCCACAAGGCTGCTGTCGAGCGCGCGTGCGCGGCGGCCAAGGCCGCTGGCGCCAAGCGTGCACTGCCGTTGCCGGTATCGGCGCCTTTTCACTCCAGCTTGCTGCGTCCCGCCGCCGATACCCTGGCCGCCGCGTTGGCCGATATCGCGCTGGTCGCGCCGCAGGTCCCCGTCATCAACAACGTCGACGTTGCCTCGCCCGGCGACCCTGTCCAGGTGCGCGATGCGCTCGTGCGTCAGGCATGGCATCCCGTGCGCTGGGTCGAAACCGTTCAGGCCATGAAGGCCCAGGGCGTGACTCACATCATCGAGTTCGGCCCCGGCAAAGTCCTGGCCGGCCTGGTCAAGCGCATCGATGGCGACCTCACGGCGCTGGCCATTACCGATCCGGCGTCGCTCGACGCCGCATTGGCGGCCTGCGCCTGATAGGCAACGCAAGGAAAAATCATGGATCTTCAGGGAAAAACAGCCTTGGTCACCGGTGCCACCCGTGGCATCGGCCGTGCCATTGCGCTTGAGCTGGCTGCACGTGGCGCCCATGTCGTGGGTACCGCTACCAGCGAAGCCGGCGCCCAGGCCATTTCAGCCATGCTTGCCGACCAAGGCGGCCGTGGCGTGGTGCTCGATGTCAACGACGGCCCTGCCGTCGATGCGCTGGTGGATGCGATTTCCAAGAGCGCCGAAGGCGGTCCGCACATCCTCGTCAACAACGCCGGCATTACGCGCGACACGCTGGCGATGCGCATGAAGGATGATGACTGGTCTGCCGTCATCGACACCAACCTGTCGTCGGTATTCCGTATTTCGCGTGCCGTGATCAAGGGCATGATGAAGGCCCGCTGGGGCCGCATCATCAACGTCACGTCGGTGGTGGGGTCCAGCGGCAACGCTGGCCAGGCAAACTATGCCGCCGCCAAGGCCGGTGTGGCGGGCATGACGCGTGCGCTGGCACGCGAGCTGGGCAGCCGCAATATCACCGTAAACTGTGTGGCCCCCGGCTTTATCGACACCGATATGACCCGGGCGTTGGGCGAAACCCAGACCGAAGCCTTGCTGTCGCAGATTCCGCTGGGCCGCCTTGGCAGCCCCGAGGATATCGCGCACAGTGTGGGCTTTCTGAGCTCGCCTGCCGCCAACTACATTACAGGCGCCACTTTGCACGTCAATGGTGGCATGTATATGCAGTAAGCCGTACCCGTTGTACGGGGCGTTTTTTGCCGGCATGGCGCCGGTACGAGCGTTCCGGCAATGTTTTTTGAATGGCAATGCGCAAACTGCGCATCTTTTTTCAAGCCGGCCGCAGCATTCTGTGGCACTTGGCTATAATTCGCAGGATTTGACCTTTGGAGATCTGCATGGAAAGCATCGAACAGCGCGTCAAGAAAATCGTCGCTGAACAACTCGGCGTAAACGAAGCCGAAGTCAAGAACGAATCTTCTTTTGTTGACGATCTGGGTGCCGATTCGCTCGACATGGTGGAACTGGTCATGGCGCTCGAAGACGAATTCGAAACCGAGATTCCGGACGAAGAAGCTGAAAAGCTCACCACCGTCCAGTTGGTGTTGGATTACATCAGCTCGAACCTGAAGAAATAAGCTGCCGTCAATGTCGCGCATAACGGGGCTGGCCTGGTGCAAGCCAGGTCGGTATCCGGTCGCGTTCGGCGCAAGCGGCCGTCAGGATATGTCTACTGCCGTACGAGTAGACATATCCGGGCCGCCGTATTATTTGCATAAGCATTTGCGTAAGCTGGCGTGCAGCTACTCAAGGAGTCATCAGTGAAACGACGTGTCGTGATCACCGGTCTGGGGATCGTCTCTCCGGTTGGCAATGACATCACCACTGCCTGGGACAACATCGTCAAGGGACGCTCCGGTATCGGCAGCATCACCCGTTTTGATTCCAGTCTGTTCAATTGCCACATCGCTGGCGAAGTCAAAGACTTCGACATCTCGCAGTACATTCCCGCCAAGGAAGCGCGTCAGATGGATACGTTTATCCATTACGGCATCGCGGCGGGTGCCCAGGCATGGCGCGATAGCGGCCTGGAAGTCACCGAAGCCAATGCCGAGCGTATCGGCGTGGTCGTGGGCTCGGGCATCGGCGGCTTGCCGCGCATCGAAGAGACCCATGCCGAACTGACCGAGCGCGGTCCGCGCCGGATTTCGCCGTTCTTCGTGCCAGGTTCGCTGATCAACATGATCTCGGGCCAGCTGTCCATCCTGTTTGGCATGAAAGGCCCCAATTACTCGGTGGTCTCTGCTTGTACCACTGGCCTGCACTGCATCGGTGATGCGGCTCGCCTGATCGAGTACGGCGATGCCGATGTCATGCTGGCCGGCGGTGCCGAATCCACCGTTTCGCCCCTGGGCATAGGCGGCTTTGCCGCGGCGCGCGCGTTATCCACCCGCAACGACGATCCGCAAACCGCGTCGCGTCCGTGGGACAAGGATCGCGACGGCTTCGTGCTGGGCGAGGGTGCCGGTGTCCTGGTTCTGGAAGAGTACGAACACGCCAAGGCGCGCGGCGCCCGTATCTATGGCGAGTTCGTGGGCTACGGCATGAGCGCCGATGCGCATCACATCACCGCCCCTGATCGGGATGGTCCGCGTCGCGGCATGCGCAATGCGCTTGCCAACGCCGGTATCAATCCGGACCAGGTCCAGTATGTCAATGCGCACGGTACCTCGACGCCGCTGGGCGACAAGAACGAAACGGAAGCCCTCAAGCTTGCGTTTGGTGATTACGCCAAGAAGCTGGTTGTGAACTCGACCAAGTCCATGACGGGTCACCTGCTGGGTGCCGCGGGCGGTATCGAAGCCATCTTCACCACGCTGGCCGTCTACAACCAGATCTCGCCCCCCACCATCAACATCTTCAACCAGGATCCCGAGTGCGATCTCGATTACTGCGCCAATGCCGCAAGGCCCATGGCCATCGAGTATGCGCTGTCGAACTCGTTCGGCTTCGGGGGTACTAACGGTTCGATGCTGGTGCGTCGGGTGTAAATGATCCCGCGCCGCTCTGCGTGTCCTTCCGGCCTGGCTGTTGTTTCGCGTGTCGCCCCCGCATGGTGGCGGCCCGCGTCGCCCAGGCGGGTGCGTGTCGATGCCGCCGGTATGTGGCATTTGCAGGGCGCAGGCGGCGGTTGGATCGCAACCCGGCCTGATCGTATCGATATCGGCCCGGCCGGTCTCTGGCTGACCGTGGCCGGTCCTGTGCTTGCCCATTCGCCTCGTGTGCGGCGAGTCCCGCATCGCATCTGTTCCACCTTGTGGGCGGGCAGCGTGTCGCCGCAAAGCTGGCGTCGCCTGCAGGTGGCGGCTCGTTGGCGCATGCAGCGTGCACACGCCGGTGGGACTGCCGCATGAGTGAACGCGACGCCGATGCCTTGCTCGTAGAGCGTGTGCAGCGCGGCGACAAACGTGCGTTCGAGCTGTTGGTGCTGAAGTACCAGCGCAAGATCATGCGTCTGCTGTCGCGCCTGATCCGCGACCCGACAGAGGCCGAAGACGTTGCCCAGGAAGCCTTCATCAAGGCATACCGGGCCATCCCCCAGTTCCGTGGCGACAGCGCCTTCTATACCTGGCTATACCGCATTGCCGTCAATACCGCCAAGAACCATTTGGTGGCCAGGCGGCGGCGGCCCAATGGCTCGGCACAATATGAAACGGAAGACGGGGAAACTTTTGACGAAACCGACAACCTAAGCGATATCAACACTCCGGAGGCGGCCTACGCCAGTCGTGAGATTGCCGATACGGTGAACAAGGCAATCGAGGCGCTGCCGGAAGAGTTGCGTACAGCCATCGTGCTGCGCGAGATCGAGGGTTTGAGCTACGAGGAAATCGCCCAGAGCATGGGGTGCCCGATAGGCACCGTGCGCTCGCGGATTTTCCGTGCTCGGGAAGCCATTGCAAGCCGCTTGCGGCCGCTGTTGGATACGCGTGACGATAAACGTTGGTAGAAAGGTCCCGTTCAGGGAAGCAGAGAATCTGTAAGTGCCGGCAAGGCCAAGGGTGTGCCGGCTAGGAGGAAGGTCATGAGTGCAGTGCCAATGCGCAAGGACGCAGCCGTGATGGAGGATGACGATGTGAGTCTTGCATTGTCGGCCTTTATGGACGGGGAGGCCGACATGCCGTCCTTCCTGACGGGTTCTGCCGATGCCAGGCGCAATTGGGATACCTACCATCTTATTGGCGATATCCTTCGTTCGGACGCGCTGGCCCAGCCGGTGTCACCTCGGTTTTCACAGGGCCTGGCCCAGGCCCTGGCGGCCCAGCCCGCCATCGTTGCACCCCGCTTGCGGCCGCTGCAGCGCTTTATCGGCCGGTATGCCATTCCCGGCGCGGCACTGGCTGTCGCGGTCATTGCCGTTACCTGGGTCGCCCAACCCTATATTGCACCGCCAGGGGGGCCGTTGCAGGCCAGGATGGCCCCGGCTGTCAGCACCCTGTTGTCGGCTTCGCTGCCCGTCAGCCCCGATCTGGCCGACTACGTCGATGCGCACCGCCACATGACGGGCATGGGTGGTGTCAGCCAGGCCGGCCTGGATGCCGGACAACCCTGACATGATGGCAATGAGTCGTTCCGTGGCCCGTTGGGCTGGTGTGCTTGCCCTGGGTCTCCTGGCATCGGCCGTAGCCGTGGCGCAAGCCGCCGAGCCGGTGCCGGACACCAGTCTTGAAATCATGGGCCGCCTGCAGCAGGCGGCCCATACGCTTGATTATGCCGGTGTCTACATCTACCAGCAGGGCCAGGTCATGCTGGCCTCGCGGATCGTGCACGTGGCCGACGGCCAGGACGAACGCCAGCGAGTCGAAGTACTCGATGGGCGCACCCGCCGTGAATTCCTGCGCCACAACGACGAAGTGCGCAGCCTCTTTCCCGAGTTGCGGGTCGTTCTCGTAGAGCAGCGCCAGACCGAACATTTTCCGGGTCTGTTCGTTGGTTCTGTGCAGGACCTGGGTAAGTCATACTCGGTCAGCATCGAAGCCGAGCCTGGCCGGGTGGCCGGGAGATCCTGTCAGGTTGCCCACGTGATGCCGCATGATGCGCTGCGCTGGCGCTATCTGTTGTGCGTCGACACCGAGTCGGGTTTGCTGCTCAAGGCGCAGACCATCGACCCGGAAGGCACCGTCCTGGAACAGGTGGCGTTTTCCGAAGTGCATATCGGGGACGGCATAGACCCCACGCTGCTCGAGCCTCGCTACGATACGCACGACTGGAAGCGCATGCGCGCCGGCGAGCCTGTCGACCTGGCCGCCGCTGGCTGGAATATCGTGGCGCCGGCGGGCTTTCGTCCCGTAAGCCAGGTGCGGCGCCGGCTCAAGCATCAGCAGGATGTCCATCAGATGGTGCTCTCGGATGGCTTGGCGGCGATGTCGGTATTCATCGAAAGCTACGATCCATCTCGTGGCGAGACACCTGGCGCGGTACAGTACGGTGCGACGAGCGTATTTAGCCGCCAGGAAGACGGCTACTGGCTGACGGTGCTGGGCGAAGTGCCGGCCCAGACCGTGCAACAGGTTGCCCAAGCCATCACATTTGAACTTCGGGCGCCGTAGCGAGTCCGATACTCCCAGGCTGCATTTGCCAGCCTGTTTTCCACTTGATTGGAGCTGGAACTATGTCATTGATGTTCGTGCAGTCTCTGCGTCGGGCGAGCAATGCCTTGCTGCTCGGTGCTGCCCTGGTTGTGGGTTCGCCGGCTGTCGCACAGCCGCAGGCGAATCTGCCCGATTTCACGACCATAGTCGAAAAAGTCGATCCCGGCGTAGTGAACATTCGTACTACCGCATCGATTCGTGTCGCGGGCCGAGGCCCAGGCGGTGGCAGCGACCCCTACGAGCTTTTCCGCTGGTTCTTCGGGCCAGACTTCGCGCCTCCCGGCATGCCGCCGGGCCGTGGCGGGCCTTCGCCGTCGCCCGCGCCGGGCCCGGAAGGCCAGGAACGTACCGTCCCGCGTGGCGTGGGTTCGGGATTCTTCATCTCGCAGGATGGCTACGTGCTGACCAACCACCACGTGGTTGAAGGCGCCGACGGCATTATCGTCACCCTGGCCGATGGCCGCGAACTCAAGGCCAATGTGATCGGTTCGGACCAACGCACCGACGTTGCCCTGCTCAAGGTCGACATCAAGGACGCTCCGGTACTGGCCACGGGCGACCCCAAGACCATGCGCAAGGGCGAATGGGTGCTGGCCTTTGGCTCGCCCTTCGGCCTCGATTCCACCGTGACCGCGGGCATCGTCAGCGCCATCGGCCGCGATACCGGCGACTACCTGCCTTTCATCCAGACCGACGTCGCCGTCAACCCGGGTAACTCGGGAGGCCCCTTGGTCGACATGAGCGGCCGGGTGGTGGGCATCAATTCCCAGATCGTGTCGCGCAGCGGCGGGTTCATGGGCATTTCGCTGGCCATTCCCATCGACGAAGCCATGCGTGTGGTCGATCAGTTGCGCAAGGGTGGCAAGGTCATCCGCGGCCGTATCGGCGTGCAGATCGGCGAAGTCAGCGACGAAGTCGCCAAGGCCATCGGCCTGCCCAAGGCCCAGGGTGCTTTGGTCAGCGGCGTGGAGCCCGGCGGCCCGGCCGACAAGGCTGGCATACTGCCTGGCGACGTCGTGCTCAAGTTCAACGGCAACGACGTGCATCGCGTATCCGATCTGCCGCGTATGGTAGGTGGCACGGCTCCGGATACCAAGGCGACGCTGCAGGTATGGCGCCGGGGCAAGACGCACGATCTGTCGATCACCGTCGATACCCTTGAGCCCGACGAAGCCAGTCAGCCCACCGCCGCAGCCAAGGGCAGCAAAAGCGAAGACGCCAAGGTCGATGCCCTGGGGCTGGTCGTAGCCGACCTGACCGAAGCCGAGCGCAAAGAGTTGCGCATAGCGGGTGGTGTGCGTGTCGAGCGTGCCGAAGGCGCTGCCGCCAACGTGGGAATCAACCCCGGCGACGTGCTGTTGGCATTGAACGATCACGACATCAGCAACGCCAAGCAGTTCGCCGAATTGGTGTCCAAGGTGGACAAGAGCCGCACCAACGCGCTGCTGGTTCGGCGTGGCGAGCTCACGCAATGGGTGCCTTTGCAGCCGGCGCGGTAGAATAGCGGGTTGTTAAACGACGGCGCGCTACATCTGGCGCCGTCGCTACCGCGTACCGAAATTTGCACCGCGGCGCTTTGCCGCGCTGCGGCCAGGGGCGCGTCCAGCGCCCCTTTCTGTGTTTGAAAACCGATATGCAGCATATCCGCAATTTTTCCATCATCGCCCACATCGACCATGGCAAGTCGACGCTCGCCGATCGCCTGATCCAACGATGTGGCGGCCTGTCCGACCGCGAAATGGAGGCACAGGTGCTCGATTCGATGGATCTCGAGCGTGAGCGCGGCATTACCATCAAGGCCCAGACTGCCTCGCTGCAGTACAAGGCCAAGGATGGCAAAACCTATAACCTGAACCTTATCGATACGCCGGGGCACGTCGACTTCTCGTATGAAGTCAGCCGTTCCCTGTCGGCCTGTGAGGGCGCGCTGCTGGTGGTGGACGCCTCGCAGGGCGTCGAGGCGCAAACCGTGGCCAACTGCTATACCGCCATCGAGCTTGGCGTGGAAGTCGTGCCCGTCCTGAACAAGATGGATCTACCCTCGGCCGATCCGGAAAATGCCCGTAACGAAATCGAGGAAGTCATTGGCATCCAGGCCGACGACGCCATCGCGGCCAGTGCCAAGACCGGCCTGGGCATCGACGATATCCTCGAGGCCGTCGTGGCCAAGGTGCCGCCGCCCAAGGGCAACCCGGATGAGCCCCTGCAGGCGCTGATCATCGACTCGTGGTTCGACAACTACGTGGGCGTGGTCATGCTGGTGCGCGTGGTCAACGGTGTCTTGCGCCCCAAGGACAAAATCCTGCTGATGGCCGCCGGCGTCACCCATCTGTGCGAGCAAGTGGGGGTATTCACGCCGCGTTCGCAGCCGCGCACGCTGCTGTCCGCCGGCGAAGTGGGCTTCGTTATCGCCGGCATCAAGGATCTCGAGCACGCCAAGATGGGCGATACCATCACCGTGGCCAACCGGCCGGCCGGCAAGGCCCTGGCCGGCTTCAAAGAGATCAAGCCGCAGGTGTTCGCCGGCCTGTATCCGGTCGAGTCCAGCGAATACGACGCCCTGCGCGATTCGCTCGAAAAGCTCAAGCTCAACGATGCCGCGCTGCTGTTCGAGCCCGAAGTGTCGCAGGCCCTGGGCTTTGGCTTTCGCTGCGGTTTCCTCGGCATGTTGCACATGGAAATCGTGCAGGAACGCCTCGAACGCGAGTTCGACATGGACCTCATCACCACCGCGCCCTCGGTGGTGTACGAAGTGGTGCAGCGCGATGGCACCCTCATCACGGTCGACAGTCCGTCCAAGATGCCCGAAGTGGGCAAGATCGAGGAGATCCGCGAGCCCATCGTTACCGTGACGCTGTTCATGCCCCAGGAATACGTGGGTCCGGTCATCACGCTGTGCACTGGCAAGCGGGGTAACCAGATCAACATGTCCTACCATGGCCGCCAGGTTCATCTTACCTACGAGATTCCGCTGGCCGAGATCGTGCTCGACTTCTTCGATCGCCTGAAATCGGTGTCGCGCGGCTATGCTTCGATGGACTACGAGTTCAAGGAATACCGCAACGCCGACGTGGTGAAGGTCGACCTGCTCATCAACAGCGATCGCGTCGATGCCCTGTCGGTCATCGTGCACCGGGCCAACGCCCGCCACCGCGCGCGCGACGTCGTTACCCGCATGCGCGGGCTGATTCCGCGCCAGATGTACGACGTTGCCATCCAGGCGGCCATCGGCGCCGAAATCATCGCGCGCGAAACCGTCAAGGCATTGCGCAAGAACGTGCTGGCCAAGTGCTATGGCGGCGATATCAGCCGCAAGAAAAAGCTGCTCGAAAAGCAAAAAGCGGGCAAGAAGCGCATGAAGCAGGTGGGTAGCGTTGAAATTCCCCAGGAGGCATTCCTGGCGATTCTCCAGGTGGATGACAAATGAGCTGGAACTTTGCGCTGATCCTGTTCGTCCTGCTGATTGTTACCGGCATCGTCTGGGGCATGGACATGCTGTGGATGCGCCCGGCGCGCCGCCGCCGCATGGATGCCGCCGCCGCCGAGTTCGATCGCGAGCGCGCGGAGCATCTGCGCACTGTGGAAGGCCCCGAAGCCACTGCCCGCCATCGCGAGCAAGTCGTGGCGTCTGCCGGGCGTATGCCGTGGTGGGTCGAATATTCGGTCAGCTTTTTCCCCGTGATCCTGTTCGTGTTCGTGCTGCGCTCGTTCGTGGTCGAACCTTTTCGTATCCCGTCGGGCTCGATGCTGCCCACCCTGCAGTCGGGCGACCTGATCCTGGTGAACAAGTTCAGCTATGGCATCCGCTTGCCGGTGGTCAATGCCAAGGTTGTCGACGTGGGCGAGCCCCAGCGCGGCGACGTCATGGTCTTTCGCTACCCGCCGGATCCCAACGTGGACTACATCAAGCGCGTAGTGGGCTTGCCCGGCGACGAAGTCACCTATATCAACAAGCGGCTCTATGTGAACGGTACGGAAGTGCCGCGTGAACGTATCGGCGACTATTTCGAACCGGACCGGGCGTCCTACAGCGCCGAGTTCCTCGAGAGCCTGGGTCCCGTGCGCCACCGCATCTTGTTGGATGCGCAGGGCGGCGGCAACGACATCTTCCCCAGCGCGTCGTTTCCCTATCGCAACCGTTGCGAATACCAGGGTGGCGGCATTCGCTGCCGAGTGCCGGAAGGGCACTATTTCGTGATGGGCGACAACCGCGACAATAGCGCGGACAGTCGTTACTGGGGCTTTGTGCCGGAAGGCAATATCGTCGGGAAAGCCTTTTTCATCTGGATGAATTTCGGCGATCTTGGCCGTATCGGCGGTTTCAAATGAAGCAGCTTATCCCGGGTCATTCCCTTTTCCCGACTGGGCATTCGTGCCGGAGGGGCGTTGCGGGCCATCAGCCCGGCGCTTGTTGCGTATGAATCTCGCCACGCTTGAAACCCGCCTTGATCACAGGTTTACCAACCTGCTGCTGCTCGAGCAGGCGCTGACGCATCGCAGCCACAGCAGCCGGCATAACGAACGCCTGGAATTCCTGGGCGACAGCGTGCTGAACTGCGCGGTTGCCCTGCTGCTCTACGACCGCTACGCCAAGATCGACGAGGGTGACCTCTCGCGCCTGCGGGCCAACCTGGTCAAGCAGGCCTCGCTGGCCGAGATCGCCCAGCGCCTGGATCTGTCGCCTTATCTGCGGTTGGGCGAGGGCGAGCTCAAAAGCGGCGGATTTCGCCGTCCGTCCATCCTGGCCGATGCCCTCGAAGCGGTGTTCGGCGCGGTTTTCCTGGACGCCGGTTTCGAAGAGGCCTGCCGCGTTATTCGTTTGCAGTATCAGCCCGCGCTGGCCGATGTCGATCCCAAGACCCTGGGCAAGGACGCCAAGACGCTGTTGCAGGAATATCTGCAAGGCCGCAAGATCGCCTTGCCGCTGTATTCGGTCGTGGCCACCCACGGTGCCGCACACAGCCAGGAATTTGAAGTCGAATGCGCCATTCCCAAGCTCAATGTGCAGGTAAGCGGGCGCGGCGCGAGCCGGCGTGCCGCCGAGCAGGAAGCTGCGCGCCAGGCGCTGGCCGCGGTCCAGACCGCTAGTCCAGGTCCGGTCAAGCGCACCGCGCGGGCCCGCAAGTCGCCTCAGCTCTCACTGCCGGTGGCCGTTGTGCAGAAAGCCAGCACGCAAGCTGTCGAGCCTGGTTCTCCAGACACCCCGAACACTCCCGGGAGTACATCATGACCGATTCCAGCCGCTGCGGCTTAGTCGCTATCGTAGGCCGGCCCAACGTCGGTAAATCCACTTTGCTGAACGCGCTGATAGGCGCGAAGATCAGCATAGTCTCGCGCAAGGCGCAAACCACGCGCCACCGCATCCATGGCGTGCTCACGCGCCCCGGCGAACAGTTCGTGTTCGTGGATACCCCGGGTTTCCAGACCCGCCACGGCGGCACCATGAACCGCATGATGAACCGTGTGGTCACCCAGGCGTTGTCCGAGGTCGACGTGGTCGTGATGGTGGTCGAGGCCGGCAAGTGGTCGTCGGGCGATGCCCAGTTGCTGCCCTTGTTGCCGCAAGGCCCCAGGCACATCCTGGCAGTCAACAAAACCGACGCGCTCAAAGACCGGAACTCGCTTTATCCCTATGTCGCCAGCATCATCAAGGAACACGCGTTTGACGCCGTGATCCCGGTCAGCGCGGCCAAGGAGCGCCAGCTCGAGGACCTGCTCAAGGAAATTTCCCTGGGACTGCCCGAAGGCGAGCCCATGTTCGAGGAAGACACGCTTACCGACAGGCCGGTGCGCTTCATCGCCGCCGAACTGATACGCGAGAAAATCTTTCGCCTGGTGGGCGACGAGCTGCCCTACGCCTGCACGGTGGTCATCGAGCAGTGGGAAGAAGGCCCGACGCAAACCCGGATTGCGGCCTGCGTCGTGGTCGAGCGCGAAAGCCATCGTCCGATCCTGCTGGGTGCGGGTGGCGAGCACATGAAGCGCATCGCCACCGAAGCACGCCAGGACATCGCCAAATTGCTGGAAACTTCCGTGCACCTCGAGGTCTACATCAAGGTGCGCAAGGGCTGGTCAGAGCGTGAAAGCGCCCTGCGCGACCTGGGGTATGACGCAACGTAGTCCCAGCCCGCGGGTAGCCGAGGCCAGCGCTTTTTTGCTGCACAGCAACGCCTGGCGTGAAACCTCGCTGATGCTGGAAGCCTACAGTCGCGAGCATGGCCGCATGGCGCTGGTCGCCAAGGGGGCCAAGCGCCCGCATTCCGCCTTGCGCCCGGTGCTGACCACTTTTCAGCCGCTGGCGCTTTCCTGGAGCGGCGCGGGCGAGGTCAAGATTTTGACCCGGGCCGAATGGGCCGGCTCCTTGCGCGTCTATAGCGGGCCGGCCATGATGTCGGCCTGGTATATGAACGAGTTGCTGCTGCGCCTGCTGCCACGCGAAGACGCCCACCAGAATCTTTTCGATGCCTATGACGCGGCCTTGCTGCGCCTGGCTGGCGGCGCCCGTGCGTCCGGCGCCTTGCGCAGGTTCGAATGGATATTGTTGCGCGAGACCGGCTATGGGTTGGATGGCCCCACGCCCGATTTCGACGATCTGGCTATCGAGCCCGAGCTGCGTCGCCTGCTGCGCGAGCAATTGGATCTGCAGCTGGAAGGGCGCCCCTTGGTGACGCGCAAGGTGCTGCAGTCGCTGCAGCGGATCTGACGCGCCCGACGCTTACCGTATGACACCCAGATTGCGTGCCACCGCGACGGCGCGGGTGCGGCTGTGCACGTTCAGCTTTGAATTGATATTGCGCAGATGGGTTCTGACCGTGCTGTCGGAAACAAACAGCTTTTCGGCCATGGAGCTGTTGGAATAGCCTTCGGCAAGCAGCTGCAGCACCCGTATTTCCTTGCGCGTGAGCGGATCCACGAGTTCGGCCTCGGCCTGGGCCGCCGTGACGCTGGCTTCGGCCTCGGTGACTGCCGGTCCGAAGGACTGGAGCAGCCGCTGCAGGAAGTCGCCATAGATGGGGTCGCGGTGCTTGCCGGCCTGGTTACGGGTGGCGGCCTCGAATTGCTGGATCAAGGAGCCCAGGGCGACCCCTTCGTCCAGCATCAGGCGCAGGAAGCCCTCGGTACAGGCGCCCGGCAGAATATCGGCCAGGGTTGCGAAGGCGGCTTCGCCCTGGCCGCCGCGATGCAGGGCCAGTGCATGCAGCAGGCGCAGCTTCAGGGCGCGGCGGTGGTGGCCGGCGGCCTGGGCTGTGGCGATTTCGCTGGCCAGTCCGGCAATCGCCAGTTCGGGGCTGCCGGCGTGTATCTCCCAGCGCAGCCTGCCTATCTCGATATATTCCAGCTCGTTACCCAGCAGGCGCAGGCCACGTACCCGTTGCCACATTGCGGGGTCGTCGGCACGGTCGAGTTCCTCGCGCGCGGCCTGGTGGTTGCCTTGTAGCAGCAGTACCCGCGAGCGCTCGAGCTTGGCGCTGTTGACCACACGGGGAAGCTGGCGCTCATGGCCGACGTACTCCAGTTCGGAAAGAATCTGGAACGCCTGGTCGACATCGCCCTGGCAGAAGGCGATGCGCGAGAGCATGACATAGCCCAGCAGAATGTGATCGGCCAGCCCCACGTCGCGCGCCAGCGGCACGTAGACGTGCAGCAGCCGCGCTGCCTGTTCCAGGTCGTTGACCTCGTACAGGGCGCCGGCGTACAACACCCCGGCCCAGGCGTTGCCATTGGTGTGGCTGTACGAGGCCCGGTGGGTGGCGCCCACGGCCAGCCGAAAACGCGCCATGGCCTGGCGCATGCGTCCGGCACGCAAATCGATGCAGCCGTCCACCGATTCGGAATACATCACATTGAAAGTGCTGAGGTTTTCACCCTGGGTGCGCCGTGCCGCCTCGAGCATGCGGCTGGCTTGTTGGTACTCGCCCATGACGGAAAACGTATTGGCCATGGAATTGGTGAGCACGGTGTCGGCGAAAGCGCTGACCGTGGGTAGCCTGGACAGGGCCGCGCGGCCCTGGACGTCGGCTTCCTCGAAGCGATCCATGATCCCGAGCAGTGTCGGGCGCAGCGCGTTCACATGGGCCCGCACGCAAGGGTCGGTGCTGTCGTCGCAACCGCTTTTTTCCAGCAGCACCATGGATTCCCAGGCGCCCCGGGTAAAACACACGGCCCACATATGCAGTACCTGCAGGCGGGGCTGCTCGACCAGGGCATCGGCGGGCAGCGAGTCGAACCAACGCACGACCAGGCGCATGCGCCCCTGGCTGAGGAGTTCTTCCGCGTACTGGGTAAGCAGGCGCTGTGCGCGTTCGATATTGCCGCCTTCGACGGCATGGTCGATGGCGGGCACGGGCCGCTGCTGGGCCTCGTACCAGTGCGAGGCCGCGCGGTGCAGATGAGGCACCTCGTCGGGCATCTCGCGCGTGAGCCGGCTGCGCAGGAAGTCGGCGAACAGGCTGTGGTAGCGCCAGGTTTTTTCGTCACCCACGATGGGCGTGAGGAACACATTGCCCACCTCGAGATGCTCGAGCAACTGCGCGCTGTCATGTTTGGCGCACAGGGCATCGCATAGCGGCGCATTGAGCTGGCGCAGAATGCTGGTGCGCAGCAGAAAGGCCCGGATATGCGGTGGCTGGCGGTCAAGGACGTCCTGGGCCAGATATTCGGCAATCGCCCGGTTCGATCCCGAAAAACCGGTGATGTATTCGCCGCGCTCGTCCTGGCGCTCGAGCGCCACCGAAGCCAGCCACAAGGCTGCAATCCAGCCTTCGGTCTTGCGGTGCAGGCGCACCAGGTCGTCCAGCAGCAGGGGAACCTGCCTGCGCTGGGTAATGAATTCAGTGGTTTCTTCCAGCGAAAAGCGCAACAGGTCGGCATCGACCTCGAGCAGTTGCCCGCGCGCGCGCAAACGCCCGACAGACAGGTCGGGCAGGGTGCGCGAACCGATGACCAACTGGCCGTGGCGTGGCAGGTACTCGATGATCTCGCGTATCAGCCCCAGCACCGCGGGTTCGTGGATGTACTCGAAATCGTCCAGGAACAAGGCGAAGGGCGAGGTCAGCATGGCCAGCCTGTCGGTGACCTCGAGAGCCAGGTCGCCAAACGAAGCGCCGCCGCCGTCATCGGCCAGCACGGGAATGTCCGCTTGTTCCTGCGTGATATTGGCCACGGCGGTGGCTAGACAGCCCACGAAGCGCGAAGCGTCGTTGTCGGCGTTGTCCAGCGTCAGCCAGGCGGTGGCCACGCCCCGGGCCTCGAGCTGGTCGCGGCACTGCAGCATGAGCGTGGTCTTGCCAAAGCCTGCCGGCGCGCGCACGAGTATCAGCCGAGCCGAGGGCGACGAGCACATGCGATTGACAACGATAGGTCGAAGCACCTGCGATGCCGACGAGGCGGGCGGATTCAGCTTGGCGGCAAGCGCGGCCCGGGTCGGTACGGCAGAGCGATTCATGGGGCTCGACAGCATCAATTCAAAGTTAAGCCATAGAGGGTAGCAGACGCGGGGGGGCATGCCAATCACGGCTTGTTCGGGTTTGTCCCAGCATCACATCGTCAATTCCGACGATGCTGGTCCCAGGGGGCGGTGCCTACACTGGCAGCCTTGATCGGGCATGGTGCCCAGCGTAGACGAGGAAAGAAATGGAGCTGAATAAATCGGTAGTGGCTGTCATCACCGGCGGCGCGTCGGGTCTGGGCGCTGCCACGGCAAAACGACTGGCCGCCCAGGGCGTACGTGTTGCCCTGTTTGATCTGAATGAGGAAAAAGGCGAAGCCCTGGCCAAAGAGCTGGGCGGTGTTTTCTGCAAGGTCGATGTTACGTCCGAAGAACAAGTTGATGCCGCTTTTGCCAAGTCGCGCGAAGTCCTGGGTCAGGAACGCATCCTGGTCAACTGCGCCGGCCTCGGCAACGCGATCAAAACCGCCAGCCGCGACAAGGCTACCGGAGAGCCCAAGCACTTCCCGCTGGATGCCTTCGAGCGCATCATCCAGATCAACCTGATAGGCACGTTCCGCTGCATCGCCAAATCGGCGCGCGGCATGCTCACGCTCGATCCCCTGGTCGACGGCGAGCGTGGCGCCATCGTGAACACCGCCTCGGTGGCCGCGCAAGACGGCCAGATGGGGCAGGCATCCTATAGCGCATCCAAGGCTGGTGTGGTTGGCATGACGCTGCCCATCGCCCGCGACCTTGCCAACGAAGGCATCCGGGTCAACACCATTTTGCCGGGTATTTTCGATACGCCTTTGCTGCAGCGCGCTGCCGAGAACGTTCGTGCCGCCCTGTCGGCTTCGGTGCCGTTCCCGCGCCGCCTGGGTTCGCCCGACGAATTCGCCGCCCTGGCCGAGCTCATGGTCACCAACAGCTACTTCAATGGCGAAAGCGTGCGTCTCGATGGCGCCATTCGCATGGCCCCGCGCTGATTCCGTATTTCCCATTCCCTATCTCTAGGAGCAATCATGGCTGAAGCCTATATCGTCGCCGCCGCTCGTACCGCCGGTGGCCGCAAGGGTGGCCGACTGGCCGGCTGGCACCCCGCTGACCTGGCTGCCCAGGTTCTCGACGCACTGATCGAGCGCACCGGCGCCGACCCCGCACTGGTCGAAGACGTCATCATGGGCTGCGTTGGCCAGGCTGGCGAACAGTCCACCAACATCGCCCGCAATGCCGTCCTGGCCTCCAAACTGCCGGAATCGGTTCCCGGCACCTCGGTAGACCGCCAGTGCGGCTCCTCGCAGCAGGCCATCCACTTTGCCGCCCAGGCCGTCATGTCCGGCGCCATGGATTGCGTGATCGCCGCCGGCGTCGAGAGCATGACCCGTGTGCCCATGGGCACGCCGGCCATCCTGCCGGCCAAGGCCGGCCTGGGTACTTCCATGAGCCCCGGCATCAAGGCGCGTTATCCCGACGTGCCCCAGTTCAGCCAGTTCATGGGTGCTGAAATGATCGCCAAGAAGTATGGCCTGAGCCGCGATCAGCTCGACGAATTCTCGTTCCAGAGCCATCAGCTCGCCATCGCCGCCACCAAGGCCGGCAAGTTCGAGCGCGAAATCGTGCCGATCGAAGTGCGCCTGGCTGACGGCTCGGGCAGCGGCGAAATGCATACCGTCGACGAAGGCATCCGCTTTGACGGCACGCTCGAAGGCATGAAAAGCGTCAAGCTGATCCAGGAAGGCGGCGTCGTCACGGCGGCCAGCGCCAGCCAGATCTGCGATGGCGCCACCGGCGTCATGATCGTCAACGAGAAAGGCCTCAAAGCCCTGGGCCTCAAGCCCCTGGCCCGTATCCATCACATGACCGTGATCGGCCACGACCCGGTCATCATGCTCGAGGCCCCGTTGCCCGCAACCTTGCATGCCTTGAAAAAGGCCGGCATGAAGATCGACGACATCGACCTGTTCGAAGTGAACGAGGCGTTTGCGCCGGTGCCCCTGGCCTGGCTGCAGGCAACGGGTGCTGACCCCGCGCGCTTGAACGTCAACGGCGGCGCCATCTCGCTGGGCCACCCCCTGGGCGCATCGGGTACCAAGCTCATGACCACGCTCGTGCATGCCCTGCAGGACCGCAACAAGCGTTATGGCTTGCAAACGATGTGCGAAGGCGGTGGCTTGGCCAACGTCACCATCGTCGAGCGGCTCTAAGTTGTGCCGGCGCCCCTGGGCCTCCAGCCTGGCGGGCGCCAAAAGCCGGCGACGATCCTGCCGAGACGTCGCCGGTGGCAGTAAGCAGGAGATCGGCCATAAAAAATACTAGGGGTCGGAGACATGTCGCAAGACAAAAACGATCGCGGAGACACACCCTTGTTGCGTATCAACGGCGTCTCGGTCCGCTTTGGTGGGATCGTGGCGCTCGATAGCGTTTCGTTCGATGTTCAGCCTGGCCAGATCTGCGGTTTGATCGGGCCCAACGGCGCGGGCAAGAGCACGCTTTTCAACTGCTTGTCGCGGCTCTATCCTTGCGGCAGCGGCGATATCGCATTCCAGGGGCGCACCATCTCCAAGATGCCGCGTCACGAAATGGCCAAGATAGGAATTGGCCGCACATTCCAGAACCTTGCATTGTTCCGTACCATGACGGTCATGGACAACGTGCTGGTTGGTTGCCATAGCACCCACCATGTGGGTTTCCTGCGCGCTGCGCTGCGCGTGCCCAGCGTGGCCCGTACCGAAGCCAAGGCGGTGGCCAAGGCCCAGGAACTCATCTCGTTTCTTGAACTAGACGACGTGGCCGACGTGCTGGTGGCCGAATTGCCGTTCGGCACGCAAAAGCGCGTGGAACTGGCGCGAGCGCTGGCCAGCAACCCCAAGTTGCTGCTGCTGGACGAGCCCGCCTGCGGCTTGAACCACGAAGAGCTGGGCAGCCTGAGCACCCTGATTCGCACCATACGCGATCGCCTGGGCATCACGATTTTGCTGGTCGAGCATCACATGAGCCTGGTCATGGGCTTGTGCGACAAGGTGGTCGCACTGAACTTCGGCCGCAAGATTGCCGATGGCACGCCCGCTGAAGTCCGGCAACACCCGGAAGTGATCAAGGCATATCTCGGGAGCGCTGCATGAGTTCACCATTGCTTGAAGTCAAGGGCCTGCATGCTTCCTATGGTCCTTCGGCTGTGTTGCACGGTATCGATCTTTCCATCAAGCAGGGCTCCATCACGACGTTGCTGGGCGCCAATGGCGCGGGCAAGACCACTACCTTGCGCGCCTTGTGCCAGATGATGGTCAGCACGCGCGGTGAAATCACGTTCTCCGGCGAGCGCCTGGATGGCCGTGCCACCGAGCGCATCGTCAGCATGGGTATTGGCCACGTGCCCGACGGCCGTGGCACCTTCCTGGCCCTCAGTACCGAAGAAAACCTGCGTCTGGGCGCATATGCGCGCAAGGACAAGGGCGCGGTCGCCGAAGACATGGAGCGCGTGTACAGCTACTTTCCGCGCCTGAAAGAGCGCAGTGGCCAGCAGGCCGGCACGCTGTCGGGCGGCGAGCAGCAAATGCTTGCCATCGGCCGCGCGTTGATGTCGCGGCCCCGGCTGTTGCTGCTCGACGAACCGTCGTTCGGCCTGGCGCCGCTGATCGTACAGGACATCTTCAACATCATGCGGCGCATCAACCAGGAAGAAAAGGTTTCCATTCTTCTGGTTGAACAGAACGCACAGCTCGCACTCGACCTGGCCGATTCAGCCTATCTGATCGAGACCGGCCGCATCGTGCTCTCGGGCAGCGCGGATGAAATCCGCGGCAACGACGCGGTACGTCGCGTTTACCTGGGCGAATAGGAGGCAAACATGGACGCTTTTCTGCACCAATTGCTGGCCGGGTTATCCACCGGCGGCATCTATGCAAGCGTGGCGCTGGCCTTGGTGATGATCTACCAAGCTACGCACCACATCAATTTCGCCCAGGGCGAAATGGCGATGTTTTCTACCTTTATTGCCTGGATGTTCATCCAGGCAGGGGTTCCGTATTGGGCCGCTTTCGGGCTCACCGTCGTGCTGTCGTTCGTGATCGGCGCGGCCATCGAAGTTGCCGTGATCCGGCCCATGCGCAATGCGCCGGTGCTGTCGGTCGTGGTGGTGTTCATCGGGATGCTGGTGATCTTCCACAGTATGGCTGGCTGGTTGTTTGGCTACACCATCAAACAGTTCCCCAGCCCGTTCTCGCCTGATGCCTGGTACGGCGGCCAGTTGATGTCGCCGCACGAAGTGGGCGCGATCTTCGTCACCCTGGTCGTGGTCACCCTGCTGTTCTCGTTCTTTCGCTTTACGTCGGTCGGGTTGGCCATGCGCGCCGCGGCGCAAAACCCCGAGTCTTCCCGCCTGGTGGGTATCAACGTCAACCGCATGCTCATGCTGGGCTGGGGCCTGGCGGGAGCCATCGGTGCTATCGGCGGCATGATGGTTGCACCCGTGGTGTTCCTGGATCCTCACATGATGATGGGGGTCTTGCTGTACGCCTTTGCCGGCGCCCTGATCGGGGGTATCGACAATCCGGTGGGGGCGGTCATCGGCGGTTTCCTCGTCGGTGTGCTGGAAAACCTGATCGGCACCTACGTCGTCGGGACCGAGCTCAAGCTGTCGGTCGCGCTGGTGCTGATTATCGGTGTCCTGATCGTGCGGCCTGCGGGCTTGTTCGGCAAAGTCATTGTCACGAGGGTCTGAACCATGAGCAATGTGCAGCCAATTTCCACACCGGCCGTCGCGGCCGGCATTGCGGCCCCCCCCAAGCTGTCGGCGGGCCATCGTGCGGTGTTCTCGCCGCTAACCTGGGTCGCGCTGGCGCTTGCCGTCGCGTTGGGCATCTTCACCGATGGCTACACCCTGTTCCAGGCCACGATGGTGCTGTCCTACGCCATCGCCTTGCTGGGCCTGAACATGCTGACCGGCTACAACGGGCAGATATCGCTGGGGCATGGTGCCTTCTACGCCATCGGTGCCTATACCACCGCCATCTTGATGGAACATGGCGCGGTCACCTACTGGATGACGATACCCGCGGCCGGCCTGGTCTGCCTGGTTGCCGGCTACCTGTTCGGTTTCCCGGCGCTCAAGCTCGAAGGCCTGTACCTGGCGCTTGCCACTTTCGCGCTTAGCGTGGTGATGCCCCAGCTGCTGAAGTACCGGCATCTTGAAGAGTGGACAGGCGGCGTGCAGGGCATCGTGCTGATGAAGCCCGAGGCGCCGTTCGGACTCGATCTGAGTTCCGATCAATGGCTATACCTGTTCTCGCTCTTCGTGACGGTGATCATGTTCCTGATTGCACGCAACCTGCTGTCGGGCAGCGTGGGCCGGGCCATGATGGCGATTCGCGACAACCCCATCGCCGCCGAAACCATGGGCATCGACAACCGCCACTACAAAGCCACGACCTTTGGCGTGTCGGCGATGTATACCGGCGTGGGCGGCGCGCTGTCTGCCATCGCGGTGCAGTTCGTCGCACCCGACTCCTTCACCATGTTCCTGTCGATCTCGCTGCTGGTGGGTATCGTGGTGGGTGGCGTGGGCACGGTGTCCGGGGCTATCTTCGGCGCTATCTTCGTCATGTACGTACCCAGCGCGGCAGAGAAAATCTCGCAGGCAGCGCCGTGGGCTGTGTATGGCGTGGTGCTGATCATCTTCATGTTCATCATGCCCGGTGGCGTGGTCAGCGTGCTGCGCAAATATGGCGGCTCGCTTGGGCGCAGCATCCACTAGCAGGTTTACCCAACGATAGATCCATAAAGCAACAGTGGGGCGCGCAGCCCCACTGAAGGAGACTGCAATATGTTTGGCCTGATGCAGGATAGACCGCTGTTGATTTCCTCGCTGATCGATCATGCGGCAACATTTCACCCTGAAGGGGAAATCGTGACCCGTACGGTCGAGGGGCCGATACACCGCACTACCTACGCCCAAGTGCAGCGGCGGGCCAAGCAGGTGGCCAATGCCCTGAAAACCCTGGGCGTGCAGCACACCGACAGGGTTGCCACGCTGGCCTGGAACACCTATCGGCATTTCGAGCTTTACTACGGGGTTTCGGGCAGCGGGGCGATCCTGCACACGATCAACCCGCGGCTCTTTCCCGAACAGATCCAATACATCGTCAATCACGCCGAAGACAAAATCCTGCTCTTCGATATTTCGTTTGCCAAGCTGGTGGAACAATTGGCCCCCAGCCTGCCGACCGTGACTGCCTATGTAGCACTGACCGATCGCGAGCACATGCCCGATATCGATGTGCCCGGCGGGCTGCTCTGCTACGAGGAACTGGTCGAGGCGCAAAGCGCCGACTACGACTGGCCCCAGTTCGACGAGCGCACGGCTTCGGCGCTTTGCTATACCTCGGGTACCACGGGCAATCCCAAGGGTGTGCTGTATTCGCATCGCTCCACCTTGCTGCATACGCTCATGGAAGCCTCGCCTGACACCTTCGGCGTGAATTCCAGCGAAAGCCTGCTACTGGTGGTGCCGATGTTCCATGCCAACGCGTGGGGCATGCCCTATGCGGCGGCCATGTCCGGGGCCAAGCTGGTACTGCCCGGCGCGCGCATGGATGGCCAGGCCCTGTACGAACTCATGCGCGACGAAGGCGTCACGTTCTCGCAGGGCGTGCCCACGGTCTGGCTCATGCTGTTCCAGTACCTCGATGAACATCCGGAAATCGATACCCGCAAGCTTGCGCTCAAGGTCGTGGGCATCGGCGGGTCGGCTGCGCCGCGCAGCATGGTCGAGCGCTTCGAGCACGATATGGGCGTCACCGTCGTCCAGGGTTGGGGCATGACCGAAACCAGTCCCATCGGTGCCATCGGCAAGTTGTTGCCCAAGCACGACGCGCTTTCGCCGGCAGATCAGATCACGCAAAAACTCAAGCAGGGCCGCGGCGTTTGGGGCGTAGACCTGAAAATCGTCGACGACGAGGGCAAGCCGGTGGCGCGCGACGGCAAGGCCTTTGGCCACCTGTATGTGCGCGGGCCCTGGATCGCCAGCGGCTACTACCGGGGCGCCAGCGAGGTGCTGGACGCCGAAGGCTATCTGCCTACCGGTGACATCGCAACGCTGGATGCCGACGGCTATCTGCAATTGGTAGACCGCGACAAGGATGTGATCAAGTCGGGCGGCGAATGGATTTCCTCCATCGAACTCGAAAATGCGGCGCTATCGCACCCGGCCGTGGGCGAAGCCGCCATCATCGGCGTGAGCCATCCCAGATGGCAGGAGCGTCCGCTGTTGCTGGTGGTCAAGCGTCCGGGCCAGGACGTCACGCGCGACGATCTCTTGCAATTCGTGAGCGATCGCGTTGCCAAGTGGTGGCTGCCCGATGACGTCGTCTTCGTCAGCGAGTTGCCGCATACCGCCACTGGCAAGTTGCTGAAAACCAAGCTGCGTGACGAGTATCGTAATTACCAACTGCCAACCGCCTGATTGCGGCGTATCGTGTTCCTGGCGGTGTCCACCAAGAGGTGGGCGCCGTGGCAGGGTTGTACCGTAGTGCCGAGTACCGTAGTGCCAATCTCGCAGTTCTTCTTATAACGACAAGTTAGGAGACAACCATGAAAATGCTGCGTACCAGGCTGTTGCGTGTTGCTGCAGGCGCACTGGCGGTTGCCAGCATTAGCTTAAGCGCTAATGCTGCCGATCTGCCCGGTGTCACCGATAAGGAAATCAGGATCGGCCATATCGTGCCGTATTCAGGGCCGGCGTCCGCCTACGGTACCATAGGCAAGACCATCTCCGCCTATTTCACCATGCTCAACGAGCAGGGCGGCATCGATGGACGCAAGATCAACCTCATTTCGCTGGACGATGCCTATAGTCCGCCCCGTACCGTCGAGCAGACGCGTCGCCTGGTCGAGAAAGACGAAGTTCTGCTGCTTTTTGCGCCGCTGGGAACGGGTCCGAACATGGCCATCCGCAAGTACATGAATGCACGCAAGGTGCCGCATTTGTTCCTGGCTACCGGCGCCAGCCGCTGGGGCGAGGACTACAAAGAGTTTCCCTGGACCATGGGCTGGCAGCCTACCTACCAGGCCGAAGGGCGCGCTTTCGCCAAGGATATCCTGAAGGAACATCCCAACGCCAAGATAGGCATCCTTTACCAGAACGATGACTTCGGCAAGGACAACCTGCAGGGTGTGCTGGACGGCCTGGGCGAAAAGGGCAGGGCCATGATCGTGTCGCAACAGACCTACGAGGTTACCGATCCCACCATCGATAGCCAACTGGTGAGCTTGAAGGGCTCTGGCGCCGACGTTTTCGTCAACCTGACGACGCCCAAGTTCGCGGCGCTTTCGCTGCGCAAGCTGGGCGAGATGGATTGGAAGCCGGCTCTTTACCTGTCCAGCGTTTCCAGCTCGCTCGAGTCGGTGCTGAAGCCGGCCGGGCTCGCCAACGCGCAAGGTGTCATCACTGGCAAGTATCTGATCGATCCGGTCGACCCCGCCTATGCCAAGGATGCCGGTGTACAGGAATACATCCAGTTCATGAAGAAGTACTACCCGGATGGGGATCCGAATGATTCACTGAATGCCATCGGGTACGCCTCTTCGCAAACCCTGGTCCAGGTGCTCAAGCAGGCAGGCAAGGATCTCAGCCGTGAAAACGTTCTGAAGCAGGCCACGAACCTCGATCTTGAATTGCCCCTGCTGTACAAGGGCATCAAGGTCAAGACCGGCCCGGACGATTACTTCCCCGTAGACGCCATGCAGTTGGTGCGTTTCAAGGACGATCGCTGGGTGCCGTTCGGCGAAGTGTTCGGACACTGATTTTGTCTGGCCGGGGCGGCACCCTGGCAGGCCTCGTGCCCGGCCCGGGTTTTTTTAAAATTGGGTTGAGGTTTTTTGTGTTTGAGCAGATGAGAAGGGCACTGCGCTGCAGCGCAGTCGTGATTGGCAGTGCTTTTATGCAAACAGGTAGGAGACTAAGATGAAGATACTGCGTAGCAAGCTGTTGCGCGTGGCTGCAGGCGCACTGGCTACCGCCAGTATTACGTTTGGGGCACAGGCCGCCAACGGCCCGGGCGTTACCGATACCGAGATCAAGATTGGCCATCTCGTTCCATACTCGGGGCCGGTATCGGCCTATGGCACCATAGGCAAGACCATTTCGGCCTATTTCACCATGCTCAACGAGCAGGGCGGCGTCAACGGGCGCAAGATCAACTTCATTTCGCTGGACGATGCCTATAGCCCGCCGCGTACGGTAGAGCAGGCCAGGCGCCTGGTGGAACGTGACCAGGTCCTGCTGGTGTTCGCACCGCTGGGAACGGGCTCGAACATGGCCATTCGCAAGTACATGAATGCGCGCAAGGTGCCGCATCTGTTCCTGGCCACCGGCGCAAACCGTTGGGGCGAAGACTACAAAGAGTTTCCCTGGACCATGGGCTGGCAGCCCACCTACCAGGCTGAAGGGCGTGCTTTCGCCCAGCATATCCTGGCAGAGCATCCCAACAGCAAGGTCGCCATCCTTTACCAGAACGACGATTTCGGCAAGGACAACCTCAAGGGCGTGCTCGACGGACTGGGCGACAAGGCCAAGACCATGGTGGTGTCCCAGCTTACCTACGAGGTCAGCGATCCCACCATCGACAGCCAGTTGGTGGCGTTGAAGAGCACCGGCGCCGATGTCTTCGTCAACCTCAGTACCCCCAAGTTCGCGGCCCAGTCGCTGCGCAAGCTCAAGGAACTCAATTGGGCTCCCGAGCACTACCTGTCCAGCGTGTCCAGTTCTGTCGAATCGGTGCTCAAGCCGGCTGGCACGGAGAACGCGAAGAATGTCATCACGGGCAAGTACCTGATCGAGGCCGGTGACCCTGCCTATGCCGATAACGAAGGGGTGAAAGAGTTCGTCGCATTCATGCAGAAGTACTACCCCGATGGCGACGTGAACGACTCCCTGAATGCCATCGGCTATGCATCGGCGCAAACCCTGGTGCAGACGCTCAAGCAGGCCGGCGACGACCTTAGCCGCGAGAACGTCATGAAGCAGGCGACCAATCTCGACCTGGAATTGCCGATCCTGCATAAGGGCATACGCATCAAGACCGGGCCGGACGATTACTTCCCCGTGGAAAACATGCAGCTGGTTCGCTTTGACGGTAGCCGCTGGGCACCGTTTGGCGAGATCTTCGGCCGCTGATCCCGGGTTTTTCCGACCTATGGCTACGCAAGCGCGCCGTGCGCTGGCGTAGCACCCGCTCGAACCCATACCGCAGCAAGGCCGCGCCGTCCCGGTGCGGCCGCGCACCCAAGCCGGCGTTGCCGTGCCTGGTGCTGCGGTGCGCATGGCCGTCCTGCTTTTTGCCGCGGCTGCCATGCACAGTAGAAAACAAGTAGAAAAAATAGATGACCAAGGAGATGAAGGCATGAAGGCGTTTCAAATCGGTATGTTGCGTGGCCTGGCCGGCACGCTGTTGGTGGGCGGTATGGCATTTGCCGGACAGGCGTTGGCCAATACACCCGGAGTAACGGATACCGAAATACTCATAGGCAACGCTGCGCCTTATTCCGGTCCGGCATCCTCGCTGGGTGTGGTCGGCAAGTCCATGGCGGCGTATTTCCAGAAGATCAATGACGAAGGCGGCATCAACGGGCGCAAGATCAACTTTGTATCGGTGGACGACGGCTACAACCCGGCCCGTACCGTTGAACAGACCCGACGCCTGGTCGAGCGCGACAATGTCCTGCTGACCTTCGGCTCGCTGGGGACCGCGCAGAACCTGGCGGTGCGCAAGTACATGAATGCCAAGAAAGTGCCGCAGCTGTTCGTGCAGAGCGGCGCCAGCCACTGGGCGGCCGGCGACGAGTTTCCCTGGACCATGGGCTGGGTGCCCAACTACCAGGCTGAAGGCCGTGCCTATGGCGAGCATATTCTGCGCAACCATCCCGATGCCAAGATAGCCGTCCTGTACCAGAACGACGACTATGGCAAGGATTTGCGCCAAGGCCTGTTGGCTGGGCTGGGCGACAAGGCCAAGACCATGATCGTTACCGAGTCCACCTACGAGGTGTCGGATCCGACGGTCGATAGCCAGCTGGTGGCATTCAAAAATTCGGGGGCCGATGTCCTGGTCAGCCTGAGCACGCCGAAGTTCGCGGCCCAGACCATACGCAAGGTGGCGGAAATGGGCTGGAAGCCCGCGCATTACCTGGCTAGCGCAGCCAGCTCCAGGGCTTCTGTGCTGATGCCTGCGGGAGCCGCGAATTCGACTGGCGTTCTGACTGCGCGCTATCTGCGCGACCCGACCGACAAGAGCGAGGATAACCATCCCGGCATGCAGGAATACAAGGCCTGGCATGCCAAATATTTCAGCGACAACGATATCAACGACGCCATCATCGGCTATTCGGCGGCTCAGACGCTGGTGCAGACACTGAAGCAGGCGGGTAACGATCTCAGCCGTGAAAACGTGATGAAGGCTGCCACCAACCTCGATTTCGAGCTGCCCCTGATGTATGACGGCATCCGCGTGAAAACCGCGCCGGACGACTACCAACCGATAGAAGCCGTGCAGTTGGTCCGGTTTACCGGTACCGGATTCGAGAAAGTCGGGGAAGTCATCGGTCGTTGATGCTGCACGCCCGGCGATTTCGTCACTTTCGACGATGCCGGGCGCCGCACCTTGATCCAACATGAGTCTCTAGGCATATGAGCAGGCCATGCGAGCTCGGGAACGGAGAAACAAGATGGCGGGTCCGCTAACCGGATTGAAAGTAGTGGAAATGGTCGGGATCGGTCCCGCACCGTTTTGCGCAATGATGTTTGCCGACATGGGCGCTGAAGTGATTCGTATCGACCGCCCTCGAGCGCCTGCGCCTGCAGGGGCCGAGCGTGCCGACGTCCTGGCGCGTGGCAGGCGCTCCTTGTCCATAGACCTGGGTAAGCCGGGGGCGGCCGATGCCGTGCTCCAGCTTATCGATAAGGCCGACATCCTGATCGAAGGCTTTCGCCCGGGCGTCATGGAACGCCTGGGGCTGGGGCCGGAGGTCTGCCTGGCGCGTAATCAGCGCCTGGTCTACGGACGCATGACAGGGTGGGGCCAGTACGGTCCGCTGGCGCATGCGGCCGGGCACGATATCAACTACGTGGCGTTGACCGGCGTGCTCCACGCCATCGGCCGTTCCGGCGAAGGGCCGGTGGTGCCGCTGAACTACGTGGGCGATTTTGGCGGGGGAGCAATGCTACTGGCTTTCGGCGTGCTCAGCGCCTTGCATGAATCGCGCCAGTCGGGGCGGGGCCAGGTGGTTGACGCGGCCATGACCGATGGCTCGGCCCTGCTGTCGGCCATGATGTATGGCATGAAGGCAAGCGGGGCCTGGAACAATCCGCGCGGCGAAAACCTGCTCGATGGCGGCGCCCATTTCTACGACACCTATGCCTGTGCCGATGGCAAGTACGTGGCCATAGGCTCGATCGAACCCAAGTTCTATGCCCTGCTGCTGGAACGGTGCGGTATCGACGACCCCGCTTTCTCGGCGCAGATGGATGCGCGTCGCTGGCCTGTGCTCAAGCACAGGCTGGCCGATGTCTTTCGCACACGCACACGCGATGAGTGGTGCGTGCTGCTGGAAGGCAGCGATGTGTGCTTTGCCCCGGTGCTGGATTGGGACGAGGCGCCCGTGCACCCGCACAACCAGGCGCGCAATACCTTCATTGATATCGATGGCGTCATCCAGCCGGCGCCTGCGCCGCGCTTTAGCCGGACCATACCGGGTACTCCCACCGCGCCGGCGCGCGCTGGCGAGCACGGCCTCGAGATCCTGCACGACTGGGGGCTATCCG
The DNA here is from genome assembly GCA_040392445.1 of Verticiella sediminum. Taxonomy (GTDB): domain Bacteria; phylum Pseudomonadota; class Gammaproteobacteria; order Burkholderiales; family Burkholderiaceae_B; genus Verticiella; species Verticiella sediminum_A. Next base: position 45,360 of record JBEBVZ010000001.1, on the reverse strand, counting down.
ACGAGCACCTGCAGCACCTGAAAGCCTCCGGCGCCGTCGTTCTGGATGTTGTCTGACTCACGTGGAAACCGGGTTCGGGCCCGGTTTCCAGTATTCCCTTACTAGAGAGATTGCGCGATGTATCTGACCCAACCCTTGCACAAGGCCAATTGCGAAAGACCCGATGCGCTGGCCCTGGTATGTGGGGAACGTCGGCAAAGCTTTGCCGACCTGTATCGACAGGTGGGCAAGGTTGCCGGCATGTTGCACGAACTGGGTGCGGCCGCAGGGGACCGCATCGGCATGCTGGGCGTCAACTCCGATCGCTACATCGAGTATCTCTACGGCGCGTGGTGGGCGGGCGCCGTCATCAACCCGGTGAACATACGCTGGAGCGCAAGGGAGGTCGCGTATTCGTTGGACGATTGCGACACGCGCATCCTGCTGGTCGACGATGCCTTCACGGCATTGGCGCTCGAGGTGCTGGACCTGTCCAAGTCGCTGCGCACGCTGGTGTATGTGGGCGACGGGCCAACCCCGGCCAAGATGCTGGACTACCGTGCCCTCACGCAGGCCGCGCACCCGGTGGCCGATGCCATGCGCCATGGCGACGACCTGGCCGCGGTCATGTACACCGGCGGCACGACGGGCTTGCCCAAAGGCGTCATGCTCACGCACGGCAACCTGTATATCGGCCAGCAGGGCGCCATTTCGGGTGCGCCCCGGCCCGACAACGCCATCGGACTGCATGCGGCGCCCATGTTCCACGTGGGGGGTATCGGGCTGGTGCTGCAGCTCATGCTCAGGCTGTGTCCGCAAGTGATACTGCCGGGGTTTGACGAAGTTGCCATTCTGCAGGCCATACATCAAGAGCGCGCGAGCGAGACTTTCCTCGTGCCCACCATGCTCAAGCGCCTGATCGAGCATCCGCGCTTTGCGCAATTCGACGTCTCCAGCCTGTCTCTGGTGCTGTATGGCGCCGCTCCGATAGACGAAGCCTTGCTGGACCAGGCCATGCGCGTGCTGCCGCAAGCGGGTTTCATCCAGTTGTATGGCATGACGGAATTGTCGCCCGTGATCACCGCCTTGCCGGCCTGGTGCCATCAGCCCGAGCATAGGGCCAGCGGCAAACTGCGCTCGGCCGGCCGGCCAACGCCGGTAGCCGAGGTGCGCATCGTCGATGCCGATGGCATGGAACTGCCCAAGGGGGCTGTCGGCGAAATCGCCGCACGCGGCCCCATGGTCATGCAGGGCTATTGGAACAAGCCCGAGCAGACCGAGGCTGCCCTGCGCGGTGGCTGGATGCATACGGGTGACGGCGGCTATATGGATGACGACGGTTTCGTCTATGTGGTGGATCGCATCAAGGACATGATCGTCACCGGCGGCGAGAACGTCTATTCCGCCGAAGTCGAGAACGCCATCCTGCAACTGCCGCAGGTCTTGATGTGCGCGGTGGTGGGCATCCCGCACGAAAAATGGGGCGAAAGCGTGCATGCGGCGGTGGTGCTGCGCGCCGGGGCGACCCTGACGCAGGCACAGCTTGTCGAGCATTGCCGCGGTCTGATCGCGGCCTATAAATGTCCTCGCAGCGTGGATTTCCGCGAAGAGCTGCCGCTTTCGGCGGCTGGCAAGATCCTGAAGTACCGCTTGCGCGACCCGTTCTGGAGCGGCCGCGTACGCAGCGTCGGTTAAGCAGATTATTCAGGCGGCAAACATAAGGCCGCTGCAATTACGGAGCAGAACCTGTCATGGCAATTGAATTCCAACCCTCCTGGATGGACCCTGACCTGGCCACCTATCGGGACACGGTGGTACGTTTTCTTGAAACCGAACTGATGCCTGACGACGAGGCGGCGCGTAAGCGCGGCCATGTGGGCCACGAGGTATGGCGCAAAGCGGGTGCCCTGGGAATTCTGTGCTCGGATATTCCCGAGGAATATGGCGGCGGCGGGGGCGACTTTCGCCACGAGGCCGTGCTGTACGAGGAAATGTCGCGCCGTGCGCTGTCGGGCTTTAGCGCAGGCGTGCACAGCATCGCCGCGCATTACCTGCTGAACCATGGCACCGAAGCGCAAAAACAGAAATACCTGCCCAGGATGGCCAGCGGCGAGCTGGTCGGGGCCATTGCCATGACCGAGCCGGGCGCGGGTTCCGACCTGCAGGGCGTGCGCACGCGCGCGGTGCGCGATGGCGACAGCTATGTCATCAATGGTTCCAAGACCTTTATTTCCAACGGCTTTCTGGCCGAGGTCGTGCTGGTCGTCGTCAAGACCGACCCGGGCCAGGGCGCGCGCGGCACCTCCATCATCATCGTGGAAACCTCGAATCTGCCGGGCTACCGCGTGGGGCGCGTGCTCGACAAGATCGGCCTCAAGGCGCAGGACACCTCCGAGCTCTTTTTCGAGGATGTGCGCGTACCGGCCGATACCCTGCTGGGCGGCAAGGAAGGCCAGGGCTTCTTCCAATTGATGTCCGACCTGCCCTACGAGCGCACCTCGATCGGCGTTGGCGCCATCGGCGCGATGGAAGGGGCGTACGCCGCAACCCTGCAATATGTGCGAGAGCGCCAGGCATTTGGCAAGCCGATTGCCGAGTTCCAGAATACGCGTTTCAAGCTGGCCGAGATCGCCACGCACTGCAAGGTGGCCCGCACCTTCGTCGACCGCTGCGTGGAAGACCTGGTCGCCGGCAAGCTCGATACCGTGACCGCATCCATGTGCAAGCTCTGGACCTCCGAGCTGCAGGGCAAGGTCATCGATGAATGCCTGCAGCTCTTTGGCGGCTATGGCTATATGAATGAGTATGTGATTGCGCGCATGTATGTCGATGCCCGCATCCAGCGTATCTATGGCGGCACCAACGAGATCATGAAGGAAGTGATCTCCCGCGGACTGTAGGCAAACCCGGCCCCGGGCGCCGACGGGCGGCCCGGCTGCAATGCAAGGCAATTACAGGATCATTCCATGCAATACGAAACCATGCTGTTCGATGTCGATGAAGGTATCGCCACCATTACCCTGAATCGTCCCGACAAGCTCAATGCCTTTACCCGGCGCATGGCCAATGAGATGCTGCACGCGCTCGATCGCGTCGATGCCGACGACGACATCGGCGCGGTCATCGTCACCGGCGCGGGCCGGGCATTCTGCGCCGGAGCCGATGTCTCGGGTGGTGAAAACACCTTTGCCTTCGGCATGGGCAGCGACTACATGAACGACCTGGGCAACGAGGCCGTGCGTGATGGCGGCGGCTTGCTGACCCTGCGCATGTTCGATTGCATCAAGCCCATGATCGGGGCGGTCAACGGCCCTGCGGTTGGCGTGGGCGCCACCATGCTGCTGCCGATGGATGTGCGCCTGGCCTCGGATACCGCCCGCTTCGGGTTCCCCTTCACGCGCCGGGGCATCGTGCCCGAATCGTGCGCCAGCTGGTTCTTGCCGCGCATCGTCGGTATCTCGCAGGCTTTGCAATGGTGCTACAAGGGCAATGTCTTCCCGGCGCAAGAGGCCTTGCAGGGCGGCTTGGTCAGTGCCGTGCATGCACCGGACGATCTCTTGCCCGCGGCGCGCGCCATCGCCCGCGACATCATCGACAACACCGCGCCGGTGTCGGTCGCGCTGACACGCCAGATGCTGTGGAAAATGCTGACGGTGGAGCATCCCATGGATGCCCATAACATCGAGTCTCGCGGCGTCTACGTGCGGGGCCGCCAGTCCGATTCCAAGGAAGGCGTCAAGTCCTTCCTCGAGAAGCGGCCAGCCAAGTACGCCGATAAGCCGTCCACCGATATGCCCGGGTTTTATCCCTGGTGGGAACCCAGGCAATACGAATAGGGCGGGGCGGGCAGGAAATATGCGTGGTGTCAGTCCAGACGCTGCAGCAGGGGTGTTGCCGTATGCACGTCACCCAGGAATCCACATAGGGAGACCCAAATGATCACGCTAGACGATTTGATGTACAAGCCCGGCCTGATGAAAGGCGAGCGTATCCTGGTCACGGGCGGCGGCACCGGCCTGGGCCGGGTGATGGCCGAGGCCTTTCATGTGTTGGGGGCCGAAGTCTATATTTGCGGGCGCCGTGGCGGCGTGTTGCAAGATACGGCCAATGAACTGATGCAGGCGCATGGCGGTAAAGTCGTGCCGGTTACCTGCGATATCCGTAGCGCGGAGGCCATCAGCGACGCCCTGGACAGCATCTGGGCCGATGGCGGCGCGCTGACGGGGCTGGTCAACAATGCGGCCGGCAATTTCATCAGCCGCACCGAAGACCTTTCCCCCCGGGCGTTCGAGTCCATCTCCAACATCGTTTTCCGCGGTTCGTTCTACATGACCCTGGATTGCGGCAAACGCTGGCTGGCCGAAGGGCGCAACGCGTCGGTGCTGTCGATTCTCGTCACCTGGGTCTGGAATGGCTCTCCCTTCACGGTGCCGTCGGCCATGTCCAAGGCTGGCCTGCATGCCATGACCCAGTCACTGGCGGTGGAGTGGGGCAACCGTGGCATACGGCTGAACGCGATCGCACCGGGGACTTTCCCCACCGAAGGCATGAGAGCGCGCTTGCATCCGGGCTCAGAGAACAAGGCGCCCGAAGTGCACGGCAATCCCATGGGCCGGGTCGGCCGCATGCCCGAACTGGCCAACCTGGCCGTGCAGTTGATGGCCCCCGGCTCGCAATACATCAACGGCCAGACCATCGCCATCGACGGCGCCGGCTTCCAGGCCACGGGAGCCAACTTCTCGCGCCTGGCGAACTGGGGCGATGCCGAGTGGAAGCACGCCCGCGAAGCCATCGAGCGCCGCAACGCCGAGGACCGCGGCCAGCGCACGACGTAAACCCAAAAACCGCGCTCAACAGCAGGAAACCGGGGTCAGACCACGATTTCCTGGTTTCCTGCTTGAAAACCGTGGTCTGACCGCGGTTTATGACCCTCGTTTAAGGCAGCGGACCGAAGGTTTGCAAGTAGCGGTCGCGCAATTCGTTCTTCAGTATTTTGCCGATACCGCTGCGCGGCAGCTCGTCGGTGAGTTCCACAGCGGCCAGGCGCTGGGTTTTACCCAGCTTGGCGTTGGCCCAGTCCCGCAGCTCGTCGGCCTGAACCGGCGCACCGGGCCGGCACACCACATATGCCACCGGGGTCTCGCCCCAACTGGCCGATGTTGCCGCGATCACGCTGGCTTCGATGACATCCGGGTGACTGGCCAGGACAGTCTCGATGTCGCTGGGGTAAATGTTGAAGCCGCCCGAGATGATCATGTCCTTCTTGCGATCGACCAGGATCAAAAAGCCATCCTCGTCAAAGCGCCCCACGTCGCCGGCGCGCAGGAACCGGCGTCCCTGCGGGTCATACCATTCGATTTCGGCGGTTTTTTCAGGTTGATTGTGATAGCCGGCCATCATGATGGGCGAGCGGCCGACGATTTCGCCGGCGGCGCCGGGTTCAACCTCGACGCCGTTTTCGTCGATCAGGCGAATTTCGTGACCTGGCGCGGGGCGGCCGACTGTATGCAATTTATGCGGCGTTTCGTGCACATACAGCAGGCAGGTTCCACCACCTTCGGTCAAGCCATACAGGTCTATCAGGCCGCCGGGCCATTGCGCCAGCGCGCGAGCCTTGAGCTCGGCAGCAAAGGGTGCGCCGGCACATTGCTTCATACGGAAGGTGGACAGGTCGTAGCTGTCGAAATCGGGCGCGTCCAGAATGCGCCGATATTGCACGGGCACCAGTATCGTGTGGGTCGCGCCATGCTGTTGCGCCAGTTGCAGGTACTGCCTGGCGTCAAAGCGGCGCATCAGCACGACAGTGCCGCCCACCGCCAGGGTGGGAAACAGGCTGGTCAGGGTCGCGTTGGAATAGAAGGGCGTGGCCAGCATGATGACGGCGCTGGCGTCGTACATCATGCGTTCGGCGCGTTGAACCTGGGCCCAGCGCAGCGCGTGGCTATGCACGATGCCCTTGGGCACGCCCGTGGTGCCCGAGGAATACACGATGTTGAAGGGCATATCCGGCGCGATGTGGACCGTGGCCGCGATGCTGCCCGCGTCGGCCATCCAGCTGGAAAGCGGCTGGCCCGCGTCGGAGTCATCCAGCGCTACGCGTGGCGCCGGCGCGCCGGTATCGCGCCTGGGCCAGGCATGGGCGATCTGCGCATCCAGGAACAGGCAGCGGGCGCCGGAATCCAGCAGCAAGGTGTCCAGCACGTCGGCGGTGGCGCTGGTGGACAGCGGGGCCACCACCACGCCGTTGCGCAAGGCGCCCAAGTAGACGCAAATGTATTCGATGCTGTTGGTCGCGCAGATCGCGATGGACTGGCCCGCGCCTATGCCCTCGCGTTGCAGAGTGGCGGCAATGCGCTCGGCGCGCTCGTTCAGTTCGTGCCAGCTAAGCCGGTTGTCGCCTTCGATGAGGGCGGGGCGGCCGGGCTGCCAGGCGGCATGCCGGGATATCAACCCGGGAATGCTGGCAAAGGCCGTCGCGGCAAACGTTGCAACGTCTACCGCCGGGCCAGGGGCGGCCAAATCGCTATCGTGCCTGCTGGTCGTGCTCATGCGCTGTCCTGTAGGTTTCAATGATGATGGGTCGTGAGGCTACCCATCATATTGAAGCTACGAGCGCAGTGCCTTCCGTATTCCAAAAGCCCGGCTTTTTGGATCAACCGGCCTGCGCAAGCGCGGCACGGGCGCGATCAGGGCCGCCCACGCAAGCCACTGACCGGCCGGTCGCGTGTGCCGCTAGTCGCTGCCGTCACCCAGGGCCTCGAGTTCACCCTGCAACTCCAGCCAGGTTTCCTCCAGGTCGCCCAACTGCTTGGTGACGTCGCCGTGCTCGGCAAGCACCTTGAGGCGTTCCTGCCGGCGGGCGTCGTCATACAGGGACGCGTCGGCAATCGACGCATCCAGCGCCTGCTTGCGGCTTTCCAGCCTGGCCATGTCGGCTTCCACCTTGTGCAGGCGCTTTTCCAGCGGTTTGCGCAAGGCCGACAGGCGCTGCCTGGCCTCGGCCTGCAGGCGGCGCTGCGTCTTGCGGTCCAGTTCAGCCGCCGCCGCGCTGTCCGGCGCCAAGGCGGCATCGGCGTTTGTCGGGCTTCTCGAGGCGACTGCACGTGTGCGCGTTGCCAGCCACTCGCGATAGTCCTCCAGGTCGCCGTCGAACTCGGTGACGCCGCCGTCGGCCACGATCCAGAAGCTGTCCACCGTGGTGCGCAGCAAATGCCGGTCGTGCGACACCAGCAGCATGCTGCCGTCGAACTCGGCCAGCGCCTCGGTCAGGGCTTCCCGGGTGTCCACATCCAGGTGGTTGCTGGGCTCGTCCAACAGCAAAAGATTGGGCTTTTGCCACACGATCAGGGCCAGCGCCAGTCGGGCTTTTTCACCGCCGGACATGGGGGCGGCCGGCGACATGGCGGCGTCACCGACGATGCCAAAGCCGCCCAGATAGTTGCGCAGATCCTGCTCGCGGGTATCGGGTGCCAGGCGTGCCAGCTGGGTGATCGGGCTGGCCTGCAGATCCAGCATATCGAGCTGGTGCTGGGCGAAATAGCCTACCTGAAGGCCACGCGACGCGCTGCGCGTGCCGGCCAGGGGTTCGATTTCGCCGGCCAGGGTCTTGATCAGCGTACTTTTGCCCGCACCGTTCGCGCCCAGGACGCCAATGCGGCAACCCGAGCGCACCATCAGCGTCAGGTCGTGCAGGATGGGTGGGGTGCCGTAGCCCGCGCTGACCTTTTCCAGGCGCAACAGGGGATCCGGCGCGTGGCCGGGTGAGGGAATATGGAATTCGATGCCCGAATCGGCGCGGATGGGCGCCAGCTGTTCCATGCGGGCCAGGGCCTTTACCCGGCTTTGCGCCTGCTTGGCCTTGGTGGCCTTGGCCTTGAATCGATCGATAAAGCTTTGCAGGTGCGCGGTTTTCTTTTCCTGGCGCACGATAGCCAGCTGGATCTGGCGCAGGCGCTCTGCGCGCTGGGTCAGGAAGTCCTGGTAGCCGCCTTTGTAGCGCACCAGCTTGGCTTGATCGAAGTGCAGGATGGTCTTGGCGACGGCATCCAGGAATTCGGTGTCGTGCGAAATCAGAATGACGGTGCCTGGGTAGGCGGCCAGCCAGCGTTCCAGCCACAACATGGCGTCCAGATCCAGGTGGTTGGTGGGCTCGTCGAGCAGCAGCAGGTCGGATGGCGCCATCAGGGCGCGCGCCAGGTTCAGGCGCATGCGCCAGCCGCCCGAGAACTGGGCCACCGGCAGCATCCATTCATCGGGGGCAAAGCCCAGGCCGGCCAGCAATTGTTCGGCGCGCGATTCCGCGCTCCAGGCGTCGGCATCCAGCAGCTCGGCCTCGAGCTCGGCCAGCCTTGTGCCATGCGCTTCGGCCGACTCGAAACCGGGGTCAGACCCCGGTTTGGCAAATTGGGGACTGATTCCGGTTTCGGCCGGTGCGTCCAGGGCTGCGCGTTCGGCCTGCAGGGCGCGCAGCCGGGTGTCGCCATCGATGACGAATTCGCGCGCGGGGCGATCGAGTGCCGAGACTTCCTGGGCGATGGCGGCGACTCGCCAGCCGGGGGGGATGGACAGCGTGCCGCTGTCGGCTTCCAACTGGCCGGTCAGCATGGCGAACAAGGTGGTCTTGCCCGCACCGTTCTTGCCCACGATGCCCACGCGTTCGCCGGGGTGTACGACGAACTCGGTGTGGTCCAGCAATACCTTGGTGCCGCGTCGCAGGGTGATGTCGGATGCGCGTATCAAAGCATCGTACCTGCCAATTGATCCCGGTACAGCAGCAAGAGCTGGTCATGTCCCTCGGCGGTATCCAGCCACAGCGGCTCGAGTTCCGGGAAGGCGGCTTCGAAGTGCTCGCGCTCGTGGCCGATTTCCAGCAGCAGCATGCCCTGGGGCGCCAGGTAGCGCGGGGCGTCGTGCAGGATGCGGCGCACCAGATCCATGCCGTCGCCGCCGCCCGCCAGGGCCATCCGGGGCTCGTGCAGGTATTCGGGCGGCAGGGCCGACATCGAATCCGCATTCACGTAGGGCGGGTTGCAGATGATCAGATCAAGTTCGCGCGGCGGGATGGCGTCGAACAGATTGCTGCGATGCAGTTGCACCCGTTCCTGCAAGCCGTAGTCGTCGACGTTGCGGGTAGCCACGGCCAGCGCCGCTTCGGATAGATCGACCGCGTCCACCTGGGCCATGGGAAAGGCTTGCGCAGCCAGGATCGCCAGGCAGCCCGAGCCGGTGCACATATCCATGACGGCCTGCACTTCCACGGCGTCGGGGATCCAGGGCGATAGTCCTTCATCCAGCAGCTCGGCAATCGGCGAGCGCGGTATCAGCACGCTGTTGTCGACATGGAAGCGGCGCCCGCGCAGCCAGGCTTCGCCGGTAATGTAGGGGGCCGGCAGTCTTTCGGTAACGCGGCGCTCGATGACATCACGCACGCTACCGCGTTCGTGGTCGAGCAGGCGGGCATCCAGGAAGGGCTCCAGGGTGTCCGGCGACAGGTGCAGCGTATGCAGGATGAGGTAGGCGGCTTCGTCGTAGGCGTTGTCAGTGCCATGGCCATAGAACAGTCCCGCGCGGCTAAAGCGCGAGACTGCGTAGCGCAGCCAGTCGCGAACCGTTTGCAGGTTACTGTAGCGCTGCATTACGTTCAGATTCATGCGGCAGGGCTTCCCAACAGGTTTTCAAGAGTGCGGCGGTACACGTTTTTCAGCGGTACCAGGGTATCGACGGCAATATGTTCGTCGATCTGGTGAATCGTGGCGTTGATGGGGCCGAATTCCACCACTTGCGGGCAGATGCGTGCAATGAAGCGGCCGTCCGAGGTGCCGCCGGTCGTGGAAAGCTCGGCGTTTACGCCCAGTTCGGCGGCAATGGCGGACACCATGGCATGGCTGAGTTCGCCCGCCGGCGTAAGAAAGGGCGAGCCGTTCAGGTGCCAGGCCAGTTCGTACTCCAGGCCATGGCTGTCCAGGATGGCATGCACCCGGGCCTTGAGCGTATCGGGCGTGCTGGCCGTGGAAAAGCGAAAGTTGAAATCGATCTCGGCAGTACCGGGCACGACGTTGGTTGCGCCTGTGCCAGCATGGAAGTTGGAGATCTGGAAGGTCGTGGGCGGGAAATATTCGTTGCCCTCATCCCACCGGGCGGCAGCCAGCTCGGCAATGGCGGCGGCGGCCTGGTGCACCGGGTTGCGCGCCAGGTGCGGGTAGGCCACATGGCCCTGTATGCCCTGGACGACGAGCTTGCCGGATAGCGAGCCGCGACGACCGTTCTTCAGTGTGTCGCCCAGCTGCGTGACGCAAGTGGGCTCACCCACGATGCAGTAATCCAGCGCTTCGCCACGCGCGGCCAGGGTTTCGCATACCTTGACCGTACCGTCGGTGGCGGGGCCTTCCTCGTCGGATGTGATCAGCAGGGCGATCGAGCCGGCGTGTTCGGGGCGGGCGGCAATGAATTCTTCGGCGGCCACCACGAAGGCGGCGATCGAGCTTTTCATGTCGGCCGCGCCGCGGCCGTACAGCTTGCCGTCTTCCAGTACGGGCGTGAACGGGTCGTGCTTCCAGCTTGCCAGCGGGCCGGTGGGAACCACATCGGTGTGGCCGGCAAAGACCATCACGGGGGCGGTCGTACCGCGCCGCGCCCACAGATTGGTGACGCCGCCCGAGGCGATGGTTTCACAGCGGAACCCGATAGCCGACAGGCGTTCGGCCAGCAAGGCCTGGCAGTCGGCGTCGTTGGGGGTGACGGAGGGGCGGTTGATCAGCGCCTGCACCAGGGAAAGGACGGCATCAGTCATATTCTTCAGGCGCGCAGCAGGTCGTTGATGCTGGTCTTGGCACGGGTCTGGGCATCCACGCGCTTGACGATGACGGCGCAGGCCAGGCTATGGCTGCCGTCGGCCGAGGGCAGGCTGCCCGGCACCACCACCGAACCCGACGGCACGCGGCCGTAGGTGACTTCGCCGCTGGAGCGGTCGTAGATCTTGGTGCTCTGGCTCAGGAAAACGCCCATGGCCAGCACCGAGTCGCGTTCGACGATGACGCCTTCCACCACTTCAGAGCGCGCGCCGATGAAGCAGTTGTCTTCGATGATGGTGGGGTTGGCCTGCAGCGGCTCGAGTACGCCGCCGATGCCCACCCCACCCGACAGATGTACATTCTTGCCGATCTGCGCGCAGGAGCCGACTGTGGCCCAGGTGTCCACCATGCTGCCTTCGTCGACGTAGGCGCCGATGTTCACATAAGAAGGCATGAGCACAACGTTCTTGCCGATGAACGAGCCCCGGCGCGCCGCAGCCGGCGGTACCACGCGAAAGCCGCCGGCGCGAAAGGCGGCGTCGTCGTAGCCCTCGAATTTGCTGGCGACTTTGTCGAAAAACTGCAGCGGTGCCTGGCCCATGACGGCGTTGTCCTGCAGTCGAAATGACAGCAGCACTGCCTTTTTCAGCCACTGATGCACAACCCAGTCTGAGCCGGCTTTCTCGGCCACGCGCAAGGTGCCGGCGTCCAGTGCGGCGATGACGTGCTCGACGGCTTCGCGCACGCTGGCGGGCGCTGCGGTGGGTGAAAGGCTGGCGCGCTCGTCCCAGGCCTGGTTGATGACGGTTTGGAGATCCTGTGTCATGTTTTTTCTAACGGTGGTTGACAGCGGCGAAGCGTAGCGCCATGAAGACGCCACAGCGTAGGAAGAGCGTGTGTTTCGGTCTTTACAGCGAAGCGGCGAACTGCGCAATGCGCCGGGCGCCTTCCAGGCATTCGGCAAGTGGCGCAACCAGTGCGATGCGCACGCGGTTGGTGCCCGGGTTGCAGCCATTCGCCTCGCGCGCCAGATAGCTGCCGGGCAAGATGCTGACGGCCTGGGTTTCGTACAGGCGACGGGTGAATTCGGTATCGCTGATGGGAGTGGCGACCCACAGATAGAATGATGCCTGTGGCCTGGGCGTATCCAGCACGGCGCCCAGGATGGGCAGCACGGCGTCGAATTTTTCGCGGTACTGGCGGCGGTTGTCCTGGACATGGGCCTCGTCATTCCAGGCGGCGATGCTGGCCTGGCCGACGATATCGCTCATGGCGCTGCCATGATATGTGCGGTAGAGCAGAAAGCGTGCAATCAGCGCGGCGTCGCCCGCGACGAACCCCGAGCGCAGGCCAGGCACATTCGAGCGCTTGGACAGGCTTGAGAACACCATCAGGTTGCGGTAGTCGGTATTGCCCAGCAGGTGGGCAGCCTGCAGGGCGCCCAGGGGCGGCGCGGCCTCGTCCAGGTAGATCTCGGAATAGCACTCGTCGGCGGCGATCACGAAGTTGTAGCGTTCGGCCAGGCCAAAGAGCTGCTTCCATTCGTCCAGCCCCATGACGTTGCCAGCCGGGTTGCCGGGCGAACACACGTATACCAGCTGGGTTTCACGCCAGGTCGACTCGGGTACGCCAGACCAGTCGCAGCCGAAGTTGCGAGCCGGGTCGGCATTCACATAGACCGGACGGGCACCGGCAAGCAAGGCTGCGCCTTCGTAGATCTGGTAGAAGGGATTGGGGCACAGCACCACCGCGTTGGCCGCCGGGTCGATCACGGTTTGCGCAAACGAGAACAGCGCCTCGCGCGAGCCGAGCACGGGCAGGATCTGGCTTTGGGCGTCGGGCGCGGGGATGCCATAACGGCGTGCCAGCCAGGCCGCTATGGTTTCGCGTAGCTTGGCGTCGCCGCGTGTGGCCGGATACGTCGCCAGGCCATCCAGATTGGCGCACAGGGCCTCACGAATGAACGCGGGCGTGGCGTGCTTGGGTTCCCCGATGGACATGCCGACCTGCCGCAAGCCGGCTGGCGGCACGGTGTCCGCCATCAGCAGGCGCAGCTTTTCAAAGGGGTAGGGATGCAGGGCATCGAGGCGTGGATTCATGGTGGCGTAATTGTACCGTCACAGCCTGCGCTTACTGCTTGCGCACGCGCCGGTGGGGTGAGGGCGCTAACCCGGGATAGTGTCAAGTTTATTCCCAACTTTGGGGTGTGTCAGTTATAATGCCGGGTTACTTGCGTGATTCTTTCTGCCGAAGGTGGCAGGAATTTTCGCGAGTGCGAGGATGGCGAAATTGGTAGACGCACCAGGTTTAGGTCCTGACGCCGCAAGGTGTGGGGGTTCGAGTCCCCCTCCTCGCACCAGAAGTGCTGCCAAGGCTTTAGGGCAAGCAATGAAAAGTGGCACGGAACAGGGCGCGATGGGGCACTTTGTTCCGGGCATTGCACGACACGGCCGCGACTGACACGCTCGTGGCTACGAAAGTCTCTTGACTGCCTGGGCGGCAAGCCGCACATGGCGTTTGGTCAGCGATCCGATTTCCCCATGATTTTTCGCGTGTCTTTGCACGGCTTGCACATCGGCAACGCCATGTGCAAGCGCCAACGCGCGCTGGGGTCAGCGCGTATGGCCCTTTCTTTCGACCCCAGGAGTCTGGTATTGGCCAAAGAAGAGCTTATTGAAATGGACGGCACGGTAGACGAAGTTCTGCCTGATTCGCGTTTTCGCGTCACCCTGGATAACGGCCACTCCATGACGGCTTATTCGTCGGGGAAGATGCGCAAAAACCACATTCGCATTCTGGCTGGCGACAAGGTGTCTCTCGAGCTGTCGCCCTACGACCTGAGCAAGGGTCGTATTACGTTCCGCCATATTGCCGGTCGTGGTCCTTTCGTTCCGCGTCAGCGCAAGCACTAATCGGTTCGCCTACCGGGCTGGCCGGCGGGCAGCATCCTGCCGCGCCCAGATTCACGGCTTGCCGTGAACTATCCTGGCAATGATTGCCACCTGTGCCGCAATGGGTGCAGGTACGGCAGTCGTGCCAGCGAGCACCTTTTGTGTCCATGCGGCCGTCTGCATGGCTTCACGCGAAGCCGGCAAGGCGCCGGGATCGAGCGCCAGGCGAGGTGCGCTTTCTATCATCGTCCGGGCAGCGCCCTCGTGCAGCCACAGGGTTTCGCGCGCCAGCGTGGCGTCGGCCACCGCCTCGCCTTCGGTCCCGCGTGCAAGCAGCACCCCGGGGTTCGCCACGGGTTCGACGACATTGAAGTATTCGATCAGCGTGTCGCGATAGGGCGGGTGGGTATAGTTCACCAGGCGCAGCGCCGGGCCATCAAAGGGCTGCAGCAGCTTGGCCAGGGTGTGCGCGGAATTCCTGACCCCCAGTGTGCGGCGCAGCTCAAGCTGTGCGGCCAGTGCGGGTGTAAGCGTTGCCGTGTCGACAAAAGCCAGGCCTTGGCTGCCCAGTTGGGCCTGGGCCGTGGCGATATCGCTGGCCAGGGGAATCCGCAGGGCTTGCAAGACCTCGGCGGTTGTGACGCGCCCCGGCTCGGTACGTACGCCGTGAATCAAAACCGGCACACCTTCGCGCGCCAGCAATAAGGCCAGCAGCGGCACCAGATTGGCTTGCTTGCGCGCGCCGTTATAGCTGGCAATGACTACCGGTGTGGTGCCTGCAGGCGCCGCCAGCTTGTGCATCGTGGCATCTGCGGCTTCGCCCATGCCTGCCAGCTCTTGCGCGCTTTCTCCCTTGATCCGGTAGGCCATCAGCAGCGCGCCCAGCGCTACCCCGCAAACACGTCCGTCCAGGACGGCTTCGTACAGACGCTGCGCGTCGTGGCGGGATAAGCCGCGCGCGCCGCGTGCGCCGCGGCCGACTTCCTTGATGAAGGGGGCGCAGTCAAAGGGCGGCGGCAAGGTTGGCATGGGTATCAACGATTTCGTGGACAAGCGCGAAAGTATATGGCTTGCCGGCCCCTTGCCGCTAGGCCTGCCGGATTTCTCCGCAACCCTGTTCTATCGCCTGCCGCAGCGCGTCATGGGCCAGCCCGAAAGCGGCCTCCATGGTGTCTTCACTGTTGCGTACGGCCAACCCCAGTGACGCACTGAGCGCAAGCTTGCCATCGTTGGCCACGGGAATCGCAATGCGCTGAATGCCGTCGCGGATGCGTCGCGCCGCAATCATCACGACCTCGGGGTCTGCAACGGACAGCACCACGGCAAAACCATCGTAGCCCACTCGTCCGACGATGTCCGATGCCCGCACACTTTGGGTCAGCGCTTGCGCCACCGCTTGCAGTGCGGCGTCCGCAGTCAGGCGGCCGTGCGTATGCAGCATGTTCTCGAAACCATCTATGCCTATCAGCATGACGCCGCAGCGGTTCAACGGCGTGGCGGGCTGCATCAGCAATGGCCGGGCAATACTTTGCAGGAAGCGTTCGCTGCGCACCGAGACATCGCTGATTGCTTCCTCGGCCAGCGCGCTGTCGTCGCCCGGCAGCGCGCTGGCGACCAGGCTCCAGAGCAGCAGGCTCGCCCAGCTTGTGCTGCTGTCTGCCAGGGCTGCGTCAAGCGGTGCCGGTGCTTGTACATGCAGGGCTGCAGCCAACGCCAGGCACACATTCAGCCCTCCGGCTGTGCCGGCAAGCAGGACTCGCGGCCATTTTCCTGGCCGGGATGTTGCAGAAGGGGGGCCATCCTGTGGGGAGCTGGCTTCTGGGGCTGGCATGATTACCTCGGTGTGGCGGCGTCTTCGTGCCGCACAACGCTCGCCCGCAGGCGAGATATCGCCTGGGAGCGCAACTGGCAGACGCGAGCTTCGCCCACATTCAGGACCAGGCCGATTTCCTTCAGATTCAGTCCTTGCTCGTAATACAGGCTCAGTAGCAGCTTTTCCCGTTCGGGTAGCTGGTCTATGGCATTGACCAGGGCGGTGCGCAAGCCTTTTGCCACCAGTGTGGCCAGCGGGTCGTCGGTTTCGCGCACAGACAAGGGGTCGATGTCATCGGGCTGGGCAAGAAACTGCTCAGGATCTGCGCCCAGATCGTCGAAATACAACAATTGTGATCCGTGCGATTCCTGGAGCAGCAATTGGTATTCGCCCAGGCTCACGCCCATTTCTTCGGCGACTTCACCTTCGGTGGGCGCGCGGGCAAGCCGGTTGCCCAGGGTGTGTATGGCCAGCTCGACGCGGCGCGCGCGTTCTCGCACACCGCGAGGTATCCAGTCGGTGCTGCGCAACTCGTCGAGCATGGCGCCCCGAATGCGCTGGGTGGCATAGGTTTCGAACTGCGCGGTAGGAACTTCGCGGTAGCGCCTGACCGCATCCAGCAATCCCATCATGCCGGCCTGTATCAGGTCATCGAGCTCGACGCTGGCGGGCAGTCGTGCGAGCAGTCGCAAGGCGAGTCGACGAACCAGGGGGGCATGGCGCGCAACCATGGCGTCTTGCTGCGCCCGGCCGTAGACCGTGGGCAGGCCGCGTTCGACGCCTGCAGGCTCCTGGGGGATAGGGAGCCTGGGCGCGGTGGGCTTGAGCGTAGCCGTGGGTGCGGAGTATGTGTCGTATGCCATAAGGAAAACAGTGGACCGCCGCGCGAAGGCAGCGAACGGCATGTCAATACTCTCTATTGTCCTGACTCTGTAACGTTTCGGAATGAGAGAAAACGTGAGTGTTTGAATGCCTTATCGCCTTATTGCCGATTTATGTAACAAATACTGTAACTACATTTCGTGTTTTTCTCTTAAAAACGACAATTTGTATTTTTTCGTGAGAATTTTGCAATTAATCTGGCCCGCTGCATGAGCTATGACAGCAGTAATGTAACTTTTCTGCTTGATACTTGTAACTCAAATCACGATGTGCCGCGACTTCATATATTTCTATCGAGAAAAGTAACTGTTTTTGTTGTGTATTTGCAAAATTCAGTCATGTATGTGACATATCGCAATAAAAAACAATCTGAATCGGTAAAAATGAAAGCCTGTCGCGTTATCATGTGACACTTTCTGTTCATTAGTCACACTTTGATAGGTTAAAAATCACACCTATCTCAGTGTCGAGCGTGATTTTTGCAAGATTCCAGGTGGAATTGTAAAAATCGAAACATTTTGAGGTCATGGAGAACGGTATGAAAGGTGGTGAGAATCTGCTGGCAGAGATACGCGAGGTAAATCTCTCCTATCTGCTGCTTGTGCAGCGCATGCTCAGTGAGGATTACTCCACTGCAATGTTCCGACTGGGATTCAGCACCGAGGTTGCCAGCATTCTGCGCCGTCTTACGCTGTCCCAGACCGTCAAGCTGGCAAGCAGCAGCTCGCTGCTGTGCCGGTTCCGGTTCGAAGAAGGCACTCTGCTGTCGGCCCTCAGCCAGGATGTGCTGGGCGGCGTGCTGCAGCAGGCCCATGCCACGCTGTTGTTGGCGAACCAGCCTGTCGAGCAGATCGGCTAGTTTTTCTTCTGCGATTGGAATATTCAATAAAGGTTCGGGTATATCGGCATGGCAACAAAAAGCGTAGTGCTTGAAGCGAGTGAGATACAGCTGGCGATCGAATTGATCGGTCTGGGCGCCAGGCTGCAGATGCTGGAAGCGGAGACCGGCCTTAGCCGCGAGCGGCTGGTGCGTCTCTACAAGGAAATCAAGCGTGTATCTCCGCCCAAAGGCATGCTGCCATTTTCTGTCGACTGGTTCATGACCTGGTTGCCGAACATCCATTCCTCGCTTTTCTACAACATCTATCGCTTTCTCCAGGACAACACGCCCAGCGAGGGTGTGCAGGCCATGATGGGAGCGTATCGCCTCTACCTCGAGCACGTCGAGCCAGGCCAGGAAGCCTTGTTGAGCTTTACCCGCGCCTGGATCCTGGTGCGCTTCTTCGACGGGGGCATGCTGCAGCTGTCGCCATGCCGCAAGTGCGGCGGTCACTTTGTGGCCCGCGCCTACGATCCCCAGTCGAACTTCGTTTGCGCCATCTGCCGCCCGCCGCCCCGAGCTTGCAAGGGAAGAGCCGTGCAAAGCCTGGTCCAGCCACGCACCCAGGGCCTGTTGGCCGCGGCTGCGTAGCAATACCCATTTTTGCCGCGGCACGGGTCGCGGCCCCAGTCTCAGAGGTTAGTCGTGCTCATCCTTATCGGATATCTTGTCGTGCTGTTCTCCGTGTTCGGCGGCTTTGTGCTGGTCGGCGGACACATGGGCGCACTCTATCAGCCTGTCGAGGTCCTGATCATCGGTGGTGCAGCCCTCGGTGCATTCCTTGCCGGCAACAGTGGCAAATCGCTCAAGGCCACCATGCGGGTTTTGCCGAAGCTCCTGCGTCGCTCGAAGTACGACAAAGAACTCTACATGGAGCTGATGGCGCTGCTTTACGTGCTGCTGACCAAGGCTCGCCGCGAAGGCATGATGGCGCTTGAAAGCCATGTCGAGGATCCGGCGGCCAGCTCGATCTTCGCCGCCTATCCGCGCGTCACCGCCGACCCGGGCCTGGTGGAGTTCATCACCGACTACCTGCGGCTGATGGTCAGCGGCAACATGAGCGCGTTTGAGATCGAAACCCTCATCGACGAGGAAATCGAGACCTTTCGCCACGAGGCCGACGTGCCCGCCACTGCACTGCGCAACGTGGCTGATGGCCTGCCTGCCTTCGGGATCGTGGCTGCCGTCATGGGAGTCGTGCACGCGCTGGCCGCGATCGACCAGCCGCCGGCGGTGCTGGGCGATCTGATTTCCAAGGCCATGGTGGGTACCTTCCTGGGTATTTTGCTGGCCTACGGTTTTGTCGGTCCGCTGGCCTCGCGTACCGACAGGCGCAATGCCGAAGCGGTAAAAATCTTCGAGTGCATCAAGACCACCTTGCTGGCCAACCTGAACGGCTATCCCCCGCAATTAGCCGTGGAATTCGGGCGCAAGGTGCTGTACTCCACCGAGAGACCGTCCTTCATCGAACTTGATGAGCACGTTCGCGCAGTGAAAGGCAAGTAAGGGTCCGCCGGTTATGAGCGCAAATGAAACGCATCGCATCGTTGTGCGGCGCAAGAAGGGGGTGGCGCACAGCCATCACGGCGGCAGCTGGAAGATCGCCTACGCCGACTTCATGACTGCCATGATGGCTTTGTTCCTGGTTATGTGGCTGATCAGCATTGTTTCGCAAAGAGAGCGCGAAGGCATTGCCGAGTATTTCCGCACGCCTTTGCGCGTTGCGTTGCAGGGCGGGGATAGCGCCAGCACGCGCAGCAGCCCGATCCCGGCCAGCGGCGGTGACCCGACTCGCGCGGAAGGAGAAGTGCGTCGCGCCGATCCCTCACCCATCACCATGCAGCAATCCGAAGCCGCGCAGCGCGACTTGCGCCGCCTGGAAGGCTTGCGTGCCCGGATGGAAAGCCTGATCGAGCGCAACCCGGTCTTGCGCCAGTACCGTCCGCAATTGCTGATCGACATGACCAGCGAAGGGCTGCGCATCCAGATCGTTGACGATCAAAACCGGCCCATGTTCGCCAGTGGCAGCGCGCAGGTCGAACCCCACATGCGCGCCATCCTGCGTGAAATCGGCCCGCTGCTCAACGAGCTGCCCAACCGGGTAAGCCTGTCCGGCCATACCGATGCCACTCAGTATTCCCGAGGCGAGAAGTCGTACAGCAACTGGGAGCTCTCCGCCGACCGGGCCAACGCCTCGCGTCGTGAATTGATAGCCGGGGGCATGGCGGAAGACAAGGTGCTGCGGATCATGGGCCTGGCCTCGACCATGAACCTGGTAAAGAATGACCCCAACGCTGCCGTTAACCGTCGTATCAGCCTGATTGTGCTGAATCTGCAAACACAGCGTCGCATCGAGCTTGAGAACGCATCGGCCGCCGATATCCAGGCCGCGTCCGCGCAAGCCGCGATAAGCGGCGCTATTCAATAGCGGCATCCAATCATGTCCAGAACAGTACTTGTCGTCGATGACTCCGCGACTATGCGGCAAATCATCGCAAGTGCGCTGCAAGGCGCAGGGTGGTCGGTCGTGTCGGCCCGAAATGGGCAGTTGGCGCTCGAAGCCATCGACCAGCACGAAATCGGCCTGGTCTTCACCGACTGGAATATGCCGGAAATGAACGGCCTGGAGCTGATCCAGGCCATCCGTGCCCTTGAGCACCACGCCGGGCTGCCCATTCTGGTGCTGACGACCGAAACCGACGAAACCAACAAGGACGCCGCGCGCCAGGCTGGCGCGACGGGTTGGCTGAGCAAGCCAGTGGATGCGGCAACGCTGATCGAAGTTACCGCCGCGTTGCTGGAATAAGGCGGCGCATCCGGGAGTCTGCATGAAAAAAACGACTACAGCATTTTTATCCTTGCAGTGGCGCCGGCACTCAGTGGCGCCTTGCCTATGCGGAGCAGGAACATGAGCGACGGACTGGACCTCAGGCAGTTCTACCAGACGTTCTTCGAAGAGGCCGATGAGCTGCTCGCGGAAATGGAGCAGTTGCTGCTCGAGCTTGACGCCACCGCTCCCGACTCGGAGCAGCTCAATGCAATCTTCCGGGCCGCCCACTCCATCAAGGGGGGGGCGGCCACGTTCGGCTTTGTGGCGCTTACCGAAACCACGCATTTGCTGGAAAACCTGCTCGACGGTATTCGTCGCGGCGAAATGGCACTGCGTGCCGACATGATCGATATTTTCCTGGAAACCAAAGACGTGTTGAACGGGCAACTGGAAACATACCGGAATGATACAGAGCCGGCACCTGAAACCTATGCGCGTATCTGCGCAGCGCTCAAGGAACTTGCGCAAGAGCAGCAAGGCGGCGTGCCGGCGCCGGTAGCGCCGGTGGCCGCGGCACCCGCGCCTGCCGCCGCACCGGCCGCGCCATCGGCACCGGGGGGCGGCGCCATGAAAATCACGCTGACCGGCGTCGCGGCCAAGGACCAGCCGGCCATCCTGGAAGAAATAGGCAATCTTGGCCACATCACCGGCCAGCTGGAAAAAGACAACGTCATCACGGTCTGGCTCGACACCACGTGCTCGCCAGACGACATCATCGCGGTGTGCTGCTTCATCATCGATGTCGACCAGATCGACATCACCCGCGGTAGCGGCGATGCACCGCCAGCTTCCCCGGTCGCCGCCGTGGCGCCGGCCGCGGCTGTACCGGTCGCCGCCGCGCCCGCTCCGGTTCCGGTGCCTGCGGCGCCGCGTCCGGCCGCGGCAGCGCCGGCCAGCCCGGCGGCCCCCGCCGAAAAGGAAGCCGGCTCGATACGGGTAGGGGTGGAAAAAGTCGACCAGGTGATCAACCTGGTTGGTGAACTGGTCATCACACAGGCCATGTTGGCACAGACCGCGTCCACCCTGGATCCGGTCTTGCACGATAGGTTGTTGAACGGCATGGAACAGCTCGAGCGCAATGCGCGCGACCTGCAGGAAGCCGTGATGGCCATCCGCATGATGCCCATGGACTACGTGTTCAGCCGTTTCCCGCGCCTGGTGCGCGACCTGGCCGGCAAACTGGGCAAGAAAGTCGAGCTGGTCACCGTGGGCCGTGCCACCGAACTGGATAAAAGCCTGATCGAGCGCATTATCGATCCGCTGACCCATCTGGTGCGCAACAGTCTGGACCACGGCATCGAAACCCCGGACATCCGGCTGGCCAACGGCAAGGATGCCGAAGGCCAGTTGGTGCTGTCCGCGCAGCACAGTGGCGGCAATATCGTGATCGAAGTCGCTGACGACGGCGCGGGCCTGAACCGCGAACGCATCCTGGCCAAGGCCC
Source organism: Verticiella sediminum (assembly GCA_040392445.1). Classification (GTDB taxonomy): domain Bacteria; phylum Pseudomonadota; class Gammaproteobacteria; order Burkholderiales; family Burkholderiaceae_B; genus Verticiella; species Verticiella sediminum_A. Next base: position 23,851 of record JBEBVZ010000001.1, on the reverse strand, counting down.
TGTCGCAGAAAATCCCGGTCAGCGACAACGTCAGTGATGATGAAATCTGGCAACTGATCTTCGCGCCGGGCTTTTCCACCGCCAGCGAGGTCACCGATCTTTCGGGGCGCGGCGTCGGCATGGATGTGGTCAAGCGCAATATCCAGAGCATGGGCGGACACGTGCAGTTGTCTTCGCGCAGCGGCGCGGGCACCACCACCCGCATCGTCCTGCCTTTGACCCTGGCCATCCTGGATGGCATGTCGGTACGGGTGGGCGAAGAAGTCTTCATCCTGCCGCTGAACCACGTTACCGAATCCCTGCAGCCCAAGCCTGAGCAGATCCACACGGTGGCGGGCGACGAGCGCGTCATGCATGTGCGCGGTGAATACCTGCCGCTGGTCGAGATGCACCGTGTCTTTGGCGTCGAGGGTGCGCAAACCGATCCGATGCAGGCCATTGCCGTGATCATGCAGGCCGAAGATCGCCGCTTCGCCTTGTTGGTGGACCATCTCGTGGGCCAGCACCAGGTCGTGGTGAAGAACCTCGAGGCGAACTACCGCAAGGTGCCCGGCGTATCGGCCGCCACCATCCTGGGCGACGGCAGTGTGGCCCTGATTATTGATGTCTTCGCGCTGGCACGATCCAACCGGGAACGTTGGGCGCAAACCGAATCTTTCTCGAATTGAAGGGAACCCAAATGGAAAACAAAGCCAAACAGCAGGTCGACGGCGAAGGCCATGAGTTTCTGGTTTTCACCCTGGGCGCTGAAGAGTACGGTATCGACATCCTGAAGGTTCAGGAAATCCGTGGCTATGACGCGGCAGTGGTAACCCGCATCGCCAACGTTCCTGAGTTCATCAAGGGCGTCACCAACCTGCGCGGCGTGATCGTGCCCATCGTGGATCTTCGCATCAAGTTCCGTATGAGTTCGGTGGAGTACAGCGAACAAACCGTTGTCATCATCCTGAACCTCACCGGCCGCGTGGTGGGGATAGTCGTCGATGGCGTCTCCGATGTGCTGATGCTGGGGGGCGAGCAGATCCGGCCCGCACCCGAGTTCGGTTCGACCTTGTCAACCGAATATCTCACCGGGTTGGGCTCCATCGATGGACGCATGCTCATCCTGGTCGACATCGAAAAACTCATGACCAGCGACGAGCTGGCCCTGGTCGAGCGCGCTGCCGCCTGAACTTCACGCCAATAAGAACGAAAAAAAACATGTTCGTCTTCAAGAACTTCAAGCTGGGCTCGCTGGTCCTGGTGGCCTTGCTGACACTGGGCTCCATGGTCTTTGCGGGCAGTCTTGCCGGATGGTGGGGGTTGCAGGCAAGCCACGAAGCCTTGCTGCAACTGAGCCAGCAGGCTGGGGTGTCGCGGTCCGCCGAGCTCCAGGGTGTCGTGGCCACGGCCGAGAGCCGTTTCGCCTTGTCGCAGATCATCATGACGCTGGTGATGGTGTTTACCGTCCTGCTGGTAGGCGCCATGCTCTGGTCGCTGATGCGCAAGGTGCTCAATCCGCTGGCGCTGGCGGTAAGCCACTGCGAACGTATCGCCAAGGGCGACCTTACCGGCAGCATCGAAGTCATCGCCAACGACGAGATCGGCATGCTGCTGACTTCCCTGAGCCAGATGCAGGAAAACCTCGGGGCCACGGTGCAGCAGGTGCGTCGCGGCGTCGAGAACATCAATACCGGCGCCCGTGAAATTGCCGCGGGCAATACCGATTTGTCGTCGCGTACGGAACAGCAGGCCAGTTCGCTGCAGGATACCGCCGGCAGCATGGAGCGCCTGGCGGTGGCCGTCAAGCAGAATGCGGACAACGCCCGCGAGGCGACGCAGCTGGCTTGCGGCGCCTCCGACGTGGCCTCGGCTGGCGGCGCCGCCGTGGGCGACGTCGTGGTCACCATGCAGGCCATCGAGGCCAGCGCGAAAAAAATCGCGGAAATCGTCGGCGTCATCGACAGCATCGCCTTCCAGACCAACATCCTGGCCCTGAACGCCGCCGTGGAGGCTGCCCGCGCAGGCGAACAGGGCAAGGGCTTTGCCGTCGTCGCCGGCGAGGTTCGCAGCCTGGCCCAGCGCAGCGCGCAGGCCGCCAAGGAAATCAAGGTGCTGATAGACGAGTCGTCCGACAAGGTTGCCGCCGGCTCGCAGCAGGTCGAGCATGCCGGCACCACCATGCAGCAGATCGTCAGTTCCGTGCAGCAGGTCAGCGGGCTCATCGAAGAAATCTCCGCCGCTTCTCGCGAACAGTCCGACGGCATCGAAGGCGTCAACCGTGCCGTGGTCGGCATGGACGAGGTCACCCAACAGAACGCCGCACTGGTCGAACAGGCCGCCGCGGCCGCCGCTTCGCTGGAAGAGCAGGCCGCGTCGCTGCAGCAGGCGGTCGCAGCATTTCGCCTGGTCGACAACGACATGCCCGGCGCATCGCTGCTGCAGGCGCTGCCGGCCCGGCACAAGGCCTTGCCGGCAGCGGGCAGGCCGGCTCATGCGCCCGCACCGCGTCGGCTCGAGTCGGCCAGAACCAAAGTCGCCACGCTTGAACTGGCCAAGCCACGCGCAGCCGTGGCACGCGGCACCGATGCGCCCGCACGCCCTCGTTCCTCGGTAGCCACCGACAAGAGCACCATGCTGATGTCGCCGCAACGTACGGCGAGCGCATCCCGCACGCCGGCCGCCGCAGTTGCCGACGACGACTGGGAATCCTTCTGACGGCTAGTCCGCAGACCGAATATTCCTACCTACCAGGTACCCCGAGGAGAAAAAAATGACAAGTGTTCGCACACGAAAAGGAATATCCGTCAAAGCGTCGCTGATGACGACGTTGGCATTGTTCATGGCCCTGCTGATTGCGGTGGGCGCCATGGCGGTTGTCTTTCTGCAGCAATCCTTGCAGGCGACCCAGCAACTGGGCGTGGTAGCGGCCCGCTCCTACGAGGCCAACGTCATCAATACTGCCTTGCTCAGCGCGCGCGCCAGCCTGCTGACAGCGGCCCAGGCACAGCAGGAAAACCAGGGCCAGGCCGCGCAAAAGAACGTGGAGCTTGCCCAGGCGGCCGTGCAGCGCGCGAAGGACATTTTTCGCAAGTTTCAGGCCAGTCCGCTGGACAACGATGAGGGCCGGGCGCTGTACATGAATGTGCTGCGGGCATACCGCGGCTATATCGACGATGGCGTCGATACCATGGTAGACGCCATGGCCAGTGGCGACTTCGCCAGCTTCTATATGATCAACACCGAATATGGCGTGCCGCGCGGCAACGCCTTTACGGAGTCCATCGCCAAGTTCACCGACTATATCGACAACCACCGCGCCCAGCTGGAAGTGGAAGCCGAACGCAAGATGAATATGGCGATTGCCATGGTCGCCGCGGCCGTGGTGTTCGGTTTTCTGCTGATGATACTTGCGCGTCTTTTCCTGGGCCGCATGGTGTTGCGCCCCCTGGCGGAAGTCGGCGGCCATTTCGAGCGTATCGCCGCGGGCGACCTGACCTCGCATGTCGATACGAGCAGCGGCAACGAGATCGGCATGCTGCTGGCCTCGCTCAAGCGTATGCAGCAGGGCCTGGGCCAGACCGTCATGCAGGTTCGTCGTGGCGTGGAGGAAATCAACTTCGGTGCGCGTGAAATTTCAGCCGGCAATACCGATCTTTCGAGCCGCACGGAACAGCAGGCCGCGTCGCTGGAGGAAACCGCAGCCAGCATGGAAGAGCTCGCCAGCACGGTCAAGCAAAACGCCGATAACGCTCGCCAGGCCAACAAACTGGCTACCAGCGCATCGAGCACCGCGGTGCATGGCGGCGAAGTCGTGGGCAAGGTTGTGCAGACCATGGCCAGCATTGCCGAGAGCTCCAAGAAAATCACCGAAATCATTTCGGTGATCGATGGCATCGCCTTCCAGACCAACATCCTGGCGCTGAACGCCGCAGTCGAGGCCGCGCGTGCGGGCGAGCAGGGCAAGGGCTTTGCTGTGGTGGCCGGCGAAGTGCGCAGCCTGGCCCAGCGTAGCGCGCAGGCCGCGCGCGAAATCAAGGAGCTGATCCAGGCTTCGGTGGGCGAGGTCGGCAAGGGCTCGAACCTGGTGTCGCAGGCCGGCAGCACTATGCAGGAAGTGGTGACTGCGGTGCAGCGCGTCACCGACATCATGGGCGAAATCTCGGCGGCAAGCGACGAGCAGTCCAACGGTATCGAGCAGGTGAACCGGGCTGTCTCGCAGATGGACGAAACCACGCAGCAAAACGCGGCGCTGGTCGAAGAGGCCGCTGCCGCTGCCGCGTCGCTGGAAGAGCAGGCTCTGCAGTTGCGCGACGCGGTCGCCATCTTCCATCTGAACGAGTCGGAAATCATCGATGTGGCCGCCCAGCAATTGGGCCATACGCATCGCAACACGGCCAGCGACGGCGATGCCTTGCTGTCGGGCCGCGGTGCAACCCCGGCCTTGGCCAACTAGCAGGAGACCTATCCCCAATATGCAAACCGCGCCTTCCCTTTCCGTGGCATCTTCCGCAGAGCGACACTTCGAGTTCACTGCCGGCGATTTCAAGCGGGTCCGGGCGATGATCTACCAGCGCGCCGGTATTGCGCTGGGCGAACACAAGCGCGAGATGGTATATAGCCGCCTTTCGCGCCGCCTGCGTGTGTTGGGGCGCAGCGAGTTCAGCTCGTACCTGAGCGAACTCGAGGCCAATGTGAACGCCGCTGAGTGGGAGTCCTTCGTCAACGCGCTGACGACCAATCTGACGGCGTTTTTTCGCGAGCCGCACCATTTTCCGATATTGGCCGAGTATGCCCGCAAGCTGAACCGGCCCTTGTCGGTGTGGTGTGCGGCGGCCTCCACGGGTGAAGAGCCCTATTCGATCGCCATCACCTTGCACGAGGCGCTGGGCACGCGCATCGGCAACAGCCATGTGCTGGCCACCGATATCGACACCCAGGTGCTGGAGCGCGCTCGCGTGGGCATCTATCCGCAAGAGCGCGTGGACAAGGTCAGCGCCGAGCGGCTGCGCAGCTTCTTTCTGAAGGGGCGGGCGGCGCAGGCCGGCATGGTGCGGGTCAAGCGCGAACTCGGGGATATGGTCACTTTCGAGCCACTGAACCTGCTTGCCGAGCCATGGCCGATGACGTCCGCGTTCGATGTGATTTTCTGTCGCAACGTCATGATCTATTTCGACAAGCCGACCCAGGCGCGCATATTGCAGCGCATGGCGCCGCTGCTCAAGCACGGTGGCCTGCTGTTTGCCGGCCATTCCGAGAACTTCACGTATGTCACCAGCGAATTCCGCTTGCGTGGACAAACGGTATACGAGCGTGTATAGGCCAGGCGCATGAACAGCTACCAGAATGCTCTTGCCAGCCGCCGGCACTACGACTCCAAAATGGGGTGCGATGCCGTCAAGCTGTTGCCTAACGAGTACTACGTGACGAGCGAAGACATCGTGCTGTGCACGGTGCTGGGTTCCTGCGTGGCGGCTTGCATCCGCGACCCCGCGGCCGGGCTGGGCGGCATGAACCATTTCATGTTGCCGGGCGGAGACGAGGCCAGCCAGATCGGGTCGGCCACCATGCGCTACGGCGCCTACGCCATGGAAATCCTGATCAACGAATTGCTCAAGGCCGGTGCGCGCCGCGAGCGGCTCGAAGCCAAGGTGTTCGGCGGGGGCGCTGTGCTCGATCAGATGCGCCAGATGAATATAGGCGAGCGCAATTCGGACTTCGTCCTGAAGTACCTGGACACCGAGCAGATCCCGGTGCTGGCCCAGGATCTTCGTGGCGAGCAGGCTCGCCGCGTGAACTATTTTCCGCGCACCGGACAGGTGCTGGTGCGCAAGATGCAGTCGCATCGCAAGGTGGATTCCATTCTTGCACGGCGAGAACAAGCGTTGCAGCATTCACTTCAAGAGGCGAAGCCTTCGCCACGCTTTGAACTGTTTGGCACGCTACCCCGTAAGGAAGTACGTTAATGGTGCCTGGTACGCCTAAGAAAATCACGGTTATTTGTGTAGACGATTCCGCCCTCGTGCGAAGGCTGATGACGGAAATCATCAACAGCCAACCCGACATGGAAGTGGTGGCGACCGCGCCGGATCCCCTGGTGGCCCGCGAGTTGATCAAGCGCCACAATCCGGATGTGTTGACGCTGGACGTGGAAATGCCGCGCATGGATGGCCTGGACTTTCTCGAAAAGCTCATGCGCCTGCGCCCCATGCCGGTATTGATGGTGTCGTCGCTCACGCAGCGCGGCTCGGAAATCACGCTGCGCGCGCTGGAGCTGGGCGCGGTCGACTTCGTCGCCAAGCCGGCCCTGGGCATACGCGACGGCCTGCTCGAGTACTCGGGTGTCATTGCGGACAAGATCCGTGCGGCTGCGCGCTCACGCCCGCGGGCCGCGGCACCGGCTTCCAGCCTGGCGCCCAGCGTGCTTAAGCGGCCGCTGTCGAGCACCGAAAAGCTGGTGATCGTTGGCGCCTCCACCGGCGGCACCGAGGCTATCCGTGCCTTGCTGCAACCGCTGCCGGCGGACAGCCCCGGCATGTTGATCACCCAGCATATGCCCGCGGGCTTCACGCGCTCGTTCGCGCAGCGCCTGAACCAGCTGTGCCAGATCACGGTGGCCGAGGGCGTGCATGGCGAGCGGGTATTGCCCGGCCATGCCTACATTGCGCCCGGCGACATGCATATGCGCCTGGCCCGCAGTGGCGCCAACTATGTCATTGAACTGGACCAGAGCGATCCGGTGAATCGCCACCGTCCGTCGGTGGATGTCCTGTTTCAGTCCGCAGCCACCGTGGCGGGCAAGAACGCCATCGGGGTCATCCTGACGGGGATGGGGCGCGATGGCGCCGCCGGCATGCTGGCCATGCGCGAGGCGGGTGCGCGTACGCTGGCGCAGGATGAGGCCAGCTGCGTGGTGTTCGGCATGCCGCGCGAAGCCATCGCACTGGGCGGCGCCGACGAGATCGTGCCGCTGTCGCACATGAGCGAACGCGTCCTGGCCAACCTGGCCACGTTCGGCGAGCGCAGCAACCGCGTATAGATAAATTCTGGCGGCGGCAAGGCTGCCGCCACGTCATTCTGGAGTAAGCCAAATGGTAAACAAGAGCATCAAAATACTGGTGGTCGACGACTTTCCGACCATGCGTCGCATTATTCGGAACCTGCTCAAAGAGCTGGGTTTCGAGAACGTCGACGAGGCCGAGGACGGCCAGATCGCGCTGGAAAAACTGCGCAACAACAATTTCGAATTCGTCGTGTCCGACTGGAACATGCCCAACCTGGATGGCCTGTCGATGCTGCAGCAGATTCGTGCCGATCCCGCACTGGCCAAGTTGCCGGTGCTGATGGTCACCGCCGAAGCCAAGAAGGAAAACATTGTGGCCGCGGCGCAAGCGGGTGCAAACGGCTATGTGGTCAAGCCGTTCACCGCAGCGACGCTGGAAGAAAAGTTGAACAAAATCTTCGAAAAACTTGGCCAGTAACGCCGTCCCCTGAAAGGAACCCATTGTGAGCCAGGATACTTCCTCCATTTTTCAGCTGAGTTCGCCCGAAGCCGCCGATGATCTGATCATGCGCATCGGACAAATGACGCGCATGCTGCGTGACAGCATGCGCGAGCTTGGCCTTGACCGCGCCATCGAAGAGGCGGCGCAAGCGATACCTGATGCCCGCGATCGCCTGCGCTATGTGGCCAACATGACCGAGCAGGCCGCCCACCGTGTGCTGAACGCCACCGAAATTGCCCAGCCGCTGCAGGACCGCATCAGCAGCGGTGCGCAGGATCTGGACAAGCGCTGGCAGGCTTGGTTCGACAACTCGCTGGAGCGGCCCGCATGCCGCGAACTGGTCGACGATACGCGCAGCTTCCTGCAGCGCGTGCCGCAGGATGCGCGCGCCACGAACGCCCAGCTCATGGAAATCATGATGGCGCAGGACTTCCAGGACCTCACCGGTCAGGTCATCATGAAGATGATGGACGTCATCGGCGCCATCGAGAGTGAACTGCTCCAGGTGCTGCTCGACAACGTGCCTGCTGAAAAACGCCAGGAAGCCGGTGCTTTGCTGAATGGGCCGCAAGTCAACCCGCAAGGAAAATCCGATGTGGTAACCGATCAGGATCAGGTCGACGACCTGCTGGCAAGTCTGGGCTTTTGAGATAGTGATCGCTGCAACATTACCTGTACCTTTGAAAATCTCCCTGCTGGTATCCGATGCCGAACTGCGTGCCGAGCTTGCCCAAGGGCTGGCCCGGTTCGGCTTCGATGCCCTGGGAGCGGATGTGGCTCCGACGTCGCTGGTGGCCCGCGAGCATTGTGATCTCTACGTACTCGATGCCAGCCAGTCCCCGGAAGAGGCGCTGGCCGTCGTGGCCAGGCTGCGCGCCACCACGTCGACCGGCATCGTGCTGCTGGCCAGGCCCGAGCAATTGGAAACGCGCATCCATGGCTTGTTGATCGGCGCCGACGCTTATCTCGTCGAGCCCGTGCAGGTGCGCGAGCTTGCCGCTATCCTGATGGCGGTCGCCCGGCGCCTGCGCCCGCATATCGACCCGCCCGCAACGGCGATGCTGCGCAATTCGCTGGCGCAGACCGTCGCCATGCCACCCTGGAAGCTGACGGACGAAGACGCTGTGCTGGTGTCGCCCGACGGCATGCGTTTTGACCTGAGCCATGCCGAGCGCATTATGGTTGCCGCGTTGGCCGATAGGCCGGGTGAAACCCTGTCGCGCGAATTTATCGGCGCTTTGCTCGACCAGAGCACCTTGCATCCGAATGAAGATAGAAGCGGGCCGCGCCCGCCGCAGCGAGTCAGCATGCTGGTGAGCCGTCTGCGCAAGAAAGCCGCGCGGCTGGGTGCCTACCTACCGTTGCGGGTCGTGCGCGGCAGCGGCTATACCTTCCTGTCGCCCATCGTGCGTACGGGGCCGGCGGCCGGCGTTGGCCAGGCCAACGACAATATCGAGAAAGCCGAGTTCGCATTCTGAAGCCTGGGCGCACAGGCGCAAGACGGCGCGGGCTGTCCGGGTCGATCGATCGAAATGTATTGCATTGAATCCCTTGTTCTTGGCATAGGCTGGGCGCGATAACTCCTAGAATTCGCGCTCAGGACTCCGCTATGTCGGGTGTCTCTTGCCGCATCTGCCGATTTGCGGTGAACGCGGGGAACTTGCATGGCCGACGACAGCGATCTAGAAAAAACAGAACCAGCCTCTGACAGGCGCCTGGAGAAGGCGCGCGAGGAAGGGCAGACCGCGCGTTCGCGCGAGCTGGTGACGTTCATGATGCTGCTGGCCGGAGTCGGTAGCCTGTGGTTGGCTGGCGGCATGCTGTATTCCGGCCTGCGCGGGGTCGTGGTGCAGGGGCTGGGGTTTGACCACCGTATCGGTTTTGATACCCAGGCCATGCTGGCCGGCGCCGGATCCGGCGCGATCCAGGGGCTTTTGACCATGGCGCCCATCTTTGGCGTGCTCGTGATCGTCGCCATCGGCTCATCGGTGGCGCTGGGCGGGCTTATCATCGCCGGCAAACCCCTGCAGCCCAATCTCTCCAAGCTCAGCGTTTTGAAGGGATTGGCACGGATTTTCTCGGCCAATACCGCAGTCGAGCTGCTCAAGGCGATAATCAAGGCCTTGCTGGTGGGCGGTGTCGCCACGTTGGCGCTGCGCAGCAACCTGGACGAAATGCTGGGTCTGATGCACCTGGCGCCCTCGGCGGCATTGGCCTCGTCATTGCGGCTGGTTGTAACATGCTGCGCCATCATCATTGCCTCCCTGGTCGTTATTGCAGCATTCGACGCACCCTGGCAAATCTACGAACATTTGAAGAAATTGCGTATGTCGCGAGAAGACGTGAAGCAGGAGCACAAGGAAAGCGACGGCGATCCCCATGTCAAGGCGCGGATACGCCAGCAACAAAGACAGATGGCGCGCGGACGCATGATGGCCTCGGTTCCCGATGCCGATGTAGTCGTGACCAACCCCACCCATTATGCGGTGGCGCTGCGCTATGAAGAGGGCGGCAGCGGCGCGCCCAAGGTCGTGGCCAAGGGTACCGGCCTGATCGCGGCGAAAATCCGCGAACTTGCCCGGGAAAACAAGGTTCCCCTGCTCGAGGCGCCGCCGCTGGCGCGCGCGCTTTATCACTACGTAGACCTCGATCACGAAATCCCCGCTACGCTCTACACGGCGGTGGCCGAAGTGCTGGCGTGGGTGTTCCAATTGCGCAGCTGGCAAGAACTGGGCGGCATTGAGCCCACTCGACCCGCCAAGCTGCAAGTACCTGACGAGCTCGACCCCCAGGCTTCCATCGCATGAACGCAATTCTTTCCATGTTTCGCGCCAACGGCGCCAATCACGCCCGCCTGATCGCCGGCCCCATGCTGATCGTCATGGTGCTGGCCATGATGGTGCTGCCGCTGCCGCCCTTCCTGCTGGATCTCTTCTTTACCTTCAACATCGCCCTGTCCATCATGGTGTTGCTGGTAGCCATGTTCACGACCAAGCCGCTGGACTTCGCGGCGTTCCCGTCAGTGCTGCTGTTTGCCACCTTGCTGCGGCTCTCGCTCAACGTGGCGTCGACCCGGGTCGTCCTGCTCGAGGGCCATACCGGTCCCGATGCGGCGGGGCAAGTCATCGAGGCCTTCGGGCACTTCCTGGTAGGCGGCAACTTCGCGGTCGGGATCATCGTCTTCATCATCCTGATCGTGATCAACTTCATGGTCATCACCAAGGGTGCCGGCCGTATCGCCGAAGTGGGGGCGCGCTTTACCCTTGACGCCATGCCGGGCAAGCAGATGGCCATCGATGCCGACCTGAACGCCGGCCTGATCGGAGAAGAGGAGGCCCGCCGCCGCCGCAAGGAAGTCAGCCAGGAAGCCGAGTTCTACGGCTCGATGGATGGCGCGAGCAAGTTCGTGCGGGGCGATGCCGTGGCCGGTCTGCTGATCATGGGTATCACCATCATTGGCGGCCTGATCGTGGGCGTGGCCCAGCACGGCCTGTCCATAGGCCAGGCTGCCGAAACCTATACCCTGCTGACCATCGGCGATGGCCTGGTGGCGCAGATTCCCGCCCTGGTGATTTCCACCGCGGCCGGTGTAGTGGTGTCGCGCGTCGCTACCGACATCGACATCGGCCAGCAGATGGCGGGGCAGCTTTTTTCCAATCCCAGCGTCTTGTTCATCACCGCCGGGGTCATGGGCCTGATCGGCATCATTCCCAATATGCCGCACGTCGCGTTCCTGCTGCTGGCGGGGGCGCTGGCCGGCCTGGGCTGGCTCATGCATCGCCGCCAGACCGAAGCGGCCCAGGCGGCCGCCAGCAGCGAGCCCGTCGAGGCCGCGCAGGAAGTCGCCGCAGCGGCTGCCGCCGAGGCCAGTTGGGATGACGTCGCCATGGTCGATCCGCTGGGGCTGGAGGTAGGGTATCGCCTGATTCCCCTGGTGGACAATGGCCAAGGGGGCGAGCTCCTGCAGCGCATCCGCAGCCTGCGCAAAAAATTCGCGCAGGAAGTGGGCTTTCTGCCGCCGGTCGTGCATATCCGCGACAACCTCGAGCTCAAGCCCAACGAGTATCGGGTGTTGTTGTCCGGCGTGGAAATCGGCCGGGGCGAAGCCTCGCCCGGCATGTGGCTGGCCATCGATCCGGGCGGCGTGACGGCAAGCCTGCCGGGTCCGCCCACCACCGATCCGGCCTTCGGCCTGCCGGCGGTCTGGATCGATGCCGACCAACGCGATCACGCGCAGATGGCGGGCTATACGGTGGTGGATGCCAGTACCGTTGCGGCCACCCACCTGAATCACCTGATGCACAAATACAGCAGTGAGCTGCTCGGCCGCCACGAGGTTCAGCAGTTGCTCGATCATATCGGCCGCGAAGCGCCCAAGCTGGTGGAAGACCTGGTGCCCAAGACGGTGTCGCTCACCACCTTGCAGAAAGTCCTGCAGGGCCTGCTGCAAGAGGATGTACCCATACGCGATATGCGCAGCATCGTTGATGTGCTGGCCGAGCATGCGCCGCGGCTGTCGGCAGGCGGCGCCACGCCAGACCCGCAAGAGCTTATCGCCTTGGTGCGCCGCGCCCTGGGTCGTGCGATTACACAGCAACTGTTTCCCGGGCATGGCGAAATGCGCGTGATTGGCGTGGATGTCGGCCTCGAGCGCGTGCTGGTCCAGGCCATGACGGCCGGTGGCGCGCTGGAGCCGGGGCTTGCCGATACGCTGTTGCGCGAAGCCGAGGCGGCAACCCAGCACCAGGAACGCGCGGGCGATCCGCCGATCCTGCTGGTGCAGCAGCCGTTGCGCGCGTCGCTGTCGCGTTTCCTGCGCCTGCACCTGCCGCAACTGACCGTGCTGGCCAATGCCGAAATCCCTGATGACCGCACCGTGAAGGTAACCGCCATGATCGGAGGCCAGATCCGATGACGGTATCCCGCTACATCGGCGCCACCGCGCGCGATGCCATGCGCCAGGTGCGCGAAGCCCTGGGTGAAGACGCGATGATCGTGTCCAACCGCATGACAGAGCAGGGCGTCGAGATCCTGGCCATGAAGGAAGACGCGCTTGCCGCGCTGGAAACCGAGGCCCAGGCGCCGCTCGCGCTGGCGGCGCCCGGCGGCGAGGAAGTCCTGGGGGCCATTGGCGCTTTGCGCGGCGCCATCGAGAACCGCATGGACGGCATGCTGTGGGGCGAAAGCCTGCGGCGCGCGCCGGTGGGGATCGCCGTTTTTCGCGAACTGCTGGGTGCGGGCTTCAGTACCGCGCTGGCGCGTGCGCTGGCCGATCGCCTGCCCGACACCCTGCAGCGCGAAGAGGCCATGGCATGGGTGCGCAACGAGCTTGCCAACCACCTGCCGGTTCTGGATGATGACAACGGCCTGTTGGCCGGTGGCGGGGTATTCGCCCTGGTGGGCCCAACCGGCGTGGGCAAGACCACTACCACCGCCAAACTGGCGGCACGTTGCGTCATGAAGTACGGCGCCGACCGGGTCGCCATGCTGACGACCGATGGCTACCGTATTGGCGCTCACGAACAATTATTGATCTACGGTCGCATCCTGGGGGTTCCTGTGCTGCCGGCCGGCGACGCCCAGGCATTGCAGCAGGCGCTGACCGAACTGCGTGGCAAGCACATCGTGCTGATCGATACCGTGGGCATGAGCCAGCGCGACCAGAACGTGGCCGAGCAGGCTGCCATGCTGTGCGCGGCCGGTCGGCCCGTGCGCCGCTTGCTGCTGCTGAACTCAGCCAGCCATGGCGACACCCTGGACGAGGTGGCGCATGCCTATCGCCAGGATGGCGCGGGCGAACTCATGGGCTGCATCATCACCAAGGTTGACGAGGCCACCCACCTGGGGGCCGTGCTCGATACCGCGATTCGCCATCGCCTGCCGGTGCACTATGTCTGCACCGGACAGAAAGTGCCGGAGAACCTGATGTTGCCGCGTCCGCGTGAGCTGGTGGATCGTGCTTTCGCCGCCGCCAGCACGCGCGCCCTGTTTGCCCCCACCGAAGCCGATTTCGCCGCCATGTGGTCGGTCGTGCAAGAGCGGCCTCAGGCGGTGGCGCCCGCCACGATGGCGCTGCAGCGCGCCCGTTCACGCCGCAATCTGCATGCGGCGGTGGCTGGCGGCGGGGGTGGGACTCAGGTCGAGTTCGATCAGGCATTGGCGGCGATGCAGCAAAACCGCGCATTTGCGCTGGCCCAACAGCTCTGGCGCGAGCATGTGGCGGGCCCGGCCGATGCCGCCGGGCTGGCCGACACCATGCTGGCCGATATCAGGGCGCATTTCAGTTCGCTTTGCGAGCGTCATCTGGTTGCCGTGCACGGGCGCCTGCGCACGGCGCCACCGGGCAGTGCCAAGGCCGGGTCGCGCCAGACTGGGTCGCGTCAGGCTGGATCTATCTTGTTCAGCGATCGTGGCGAGGCCCTGGCCAGTCCTGTGCGCCATCTCATCACCCGCCATGGCGTGCAGGCCTCGTTCGATCCCGATGCGGCGCAGCCAGTCGGCACAACGGCACAAACGCCGCTGGCGCGAGCCGACTGGCTCGCCGAGCAACTGGGACGCCTGCCGCTGGTTCATGTGTTCGACGGCTTTGCGCCGACCCTGGCGCAGCATATGCAGGCCAGCCAGGCCATGTGGCTGGCGCGGTGCTCGGCGGCGCAGCGGGTGGTATGGCAGGATTCGCGTATTTCTTGCGGTGCGCTTGCCAAGCTGCTGGGCCATGCGCCGGCAGGCCAGACTCGCTACCAGGGCCGCGCCTGCTCGCGCTGGGTGGGCTCATGCGAAGTGAGCCTGTCCGACCGCGTCGGGGCAGAGGCAGGCGGGGCGCTGCGCTTGGTCAGCACCCGCCTGCTTGCCGAGGATAGCGGGGAGTGCCTGTTGCAGTTGGTGGGCATCGGCCAGGTCGATCCGTCGGTTAACCCGGCGATGCTGGCTGCGTGGCTGGAAATGGCAGACGCCGCCGGCAACTGCAATGCCTGGGCGCAGGCCGCCGTGGAAAAGCTCGGCTCGCAGCTTGCAGCCGGGCAGGCCCTGGCCGCTCAGTTGTTGGTGGGCGCGCAGTTGGGGTTGGCCGGTTGGCATCTGGCCAGCCAGGAGCCCGCGACAGCCCGCGTCCTGCTGGGGGCGTCACCGGTCGCGCCAGGGCAGTCTTTGCGACACCCCGGTGGGATGATCGACAGTCTGATCCGGCTTTTTGCCGCCCTGGAAATGATGCTGGAGCCCGTGTCGTGATCGGCCGGGCGATGCCGGGCGTGGCGGTGGACCAGGCCGCCGGCCTGCGCAGCCTGATGGCCCGCAAAGCAGCAAGAATGGTGGCGTTGGTCGAGGCGCGGGAGCCCGTCCGGGCCAGCGTGGCAGGAGGGTTGGCCCAGGCCCTGGCGAGATGCCAGCGTAGTGTGCTGCTCATCGATGAAGCCTCGAGCGCCACGGCCCGGCACTTCACCGCCAATGCGCAGGCGCTGGCCACCCTGCAGACTCGCTCGCCCTGTGCTTCGTTGGGCGAAGCGCTGGCAGGCTATGGCAGCAGCGCCGACTTCGTGTTGCTGGATACGCTGGCGCAGGACGATGGGGGGCTTAGCCGTTTGGCCGCCGGTGCGCATGATGTAGTGATCGTGCTGCGTGGTGACGACGCCAGTGGCGCAGCGCTGACCGCAGCTTACGCTTGCATCAAGCGCCTGCATGCCCTGCATGCCCTGATGCGTTTTCGGATCTTGCTGACCGATTGCGATACTGAGTCTCGCGCCTATGGCGTTTACAACCGGCTGGCCACGGTGGCGTCACGCTACCTGACGGTTGCCCTGGACTTCTGTGGCTATCTGCCTGCGGCGCCAGCCGCCGAACAGTGTGGCGTGAATGACAATGCTTATCTGAATGTCGGCCGCAGCATGTTGCTGTGGGGGCGCTAGGACACTACGTACCGGCGCGACGGCAGACGCTTGGCGGGGCATCGGGCCGTTGGTCTTTGCCTGTCTGCGGTTGCCGGGTTCGTCGCGCAAGAAGTATTGAATCCGCCACCGGGGTGCCGGCCACCGGAGTGCCGGCCACCGGGATGCCGGCCGCCGTTACCGGTGGCCGATGGGTCAGGCTCGGCGGGTTGGCCCCAGGTTGCCGATATGGCCGGGCTGTCTGCCGTTGGCCCCATATAGCGTTGCACCGGCGGCCGCACGCAGTGCGTTGAGCGCATCTCGGTTAAAGCGCAGATGGGTGCTGATCAGCACGCCGTTGCGTTCATTCAGCTGTTTGGCGATGCTGGTGGTGTCGAGCAGGGCCTGCCATGCGACTGCGGTGTCGGGGCACGCCTGGGCCGCGGCATCGGTGCCGGCGTGGCCACCGGCCAGGCTCAGTGCAGCCAGTGCTGTATCGCGCGCATCACCCAAGGCCGCGAGGTGATCGCCGGCTTCGGTTTTGCTTGCCGTGATTTGGCTTAGCACTGCCGGTGCGGCGCGGTCGGCCAGCGCCTTGCCTTCTTCTTCCAGCAATTCGATAAAACTTTGCAGCGCGGATTGTTCGCGCTGCAGGCAGGCAAGCAGATTCTGATAAGGCATGGTCAAGGGCGGATGAGGTCGCGCACGCTGTCGAGCAGACCGTCGGCGATGCGCGAGGCGTCGATTTGCAGTTCGCCCGAACGGATGGCGTTGCGAATGGCGGTAACGCGTTCCATGTCGACGTCGCCGCTGTCTTGCACCAGGGATGCCGAAAGCGGGCTGAGTTCCACCTGGGCCCGGCTGGCCGGCGTGCTGGCTGGCGCGGCCTTGCGGCGTGCCGAGTCGGCCGCGGACAGCGTGGTGGAGTCGGGGGCCTCTGGGGGGGCAAGTGTGGATGTTTGGATTTTCACGGGGTTCTCCGGCGTACACGCAGGCGGCATGGTGGCGCGTTCGCGACTGATTTCAGCCATTTAACGGCTGTCGGCCCGCAAACTTTAACTGAAACGCAGGTTTTCAAGATTTTTTACTTCTGGTCTTCATGACTTACAACATGCGGCCTGCAACATCTGGCCTATAGCGGAACTTCCACCGTGCCGGCATCGCGCACGATGCCGCTGACCATCTGGCCGGACGTTGTGCGCACCTGTACATAGGCCCCTGGCGCGGCCGATGCCATGGCATGGCCTTCGCTGGTGGCGACAAATCCGCTGCCATTGATCACCAGCCTTACCTTGCGGCCGCGCTGTACAGCCTGGGCGCTGCGCAGCGCATTGGTTCGCAAGACCTGGCCTGCCGCAATGCGGCGCGTGGCGACCGAGCCGATGGCATCTTCGGCCTGCAGCACCGTGCCTTGCGGCAGCGACAGCAGGTCGCCCTGGCGTGACGCCAAGTGGCCGGATGCAACCGTGGTGCCCGCGGCAATGGCTTGCGCGGTCACGAAGTAGCTGCCCTGCACCTTGATCCCGGCCTGGACATAGATCGTCCAGGGCGTGGGGGCATCGCAGCGCACGCCAACCGACATGCGGGCGCGCAAGCGCGGGCTGCCGGGCATGAAGGCGCTCAGGGCCGCGCAATCAGCGAGTTGGGCGATGTCGCCGGTCTCGACGGTGATCTCGGGCATGCCGGGCAGCACCGAGGCCTGGGCCTGCAGGTAGTTGCTCACAACGGCTTGCACCGGGGCCGGGTCTTGCCCCGCATGGGCCGGCATGGCTGCCGTCGCCAGCAGCGCAAGCCCGGTAAGCCCGGCAAGCCAGGCGCCGCGCGCTTGGCCAGGCAATATGTTTGGCATTTTCTGTTCACTGGATTGTGGTGTCACCACGTATCAGGATTGTAGGAAGCGGGAGGCCAAACGCATAAGCTGAAATAAGCGCAAAACCCGGGTCTGTTTGGCTTATTGGGGAAGGGGCTGCGAACCTATGATTGCAATCGTGAAAAAAGGTTGGCGTGGCGTTGCTGTGACGTCGACCACTGTGCGCGCGCCTGGCCGCGCTCTGGAGGCACTCGATGGTCGATCGGCTCGACAATGCATTTCGTTTTTATCAAGAGGCAATCAGCCTGCGTTCGCAGCGCCAGGAGGTGCTCTCGGCGAATATCGCCAATGCGGACACCCCGGGCTACAAGGCTCGCGACTTCGACTTCAACTCGGCCCTGCGCGACGCCGTGGGCGCCAGCAGCGTGAACCGGTTGCCGGATACCTCGCTGGCGCTGACCGCCAGCGGTCACATCCCGGCCCAGGCCAGGGGTACCGCCCAGGCCGAACTGCTGTATCGCATGCCGCTGCAGCCCAGCCTGGATGGCAACACCGTGGATATGGACGCCGAACGCGTGGCGTTTGCCGACAACACGGTGCGCTACCAGGGCAGCCTGACCATCCTCTCGCAGCGTATCAAGGGCATGTTGTCTGCCCTGCAGCAATAAAAGGAATTCCGGCTCATGTCGATGATGAATATTTTCCAGGTGGCCGGCTCGGCCATGACCGCCCAGTCGCAGCGCATGAACGTGTCGGCCAGCAATATGGCCAATGCCGACAGCGCGGTCGGCCCCGATGGGCAGCCATACCGCGCGCGGCAGGTGGTGTTTCGCATGACGCCCGTGGCCGGCCAGGCCTTCGGCCAGGAAATCGGCGGGGTGGAAGTGGCTGGCGTGGTGCAGGATCAATCGCCGCTGCGCATGGTGTACGACCCCAAGAGCCCGATGGCCAATGCCGAAGGCTATGTCGCCATGCCCAATGTCAATGTGGTCGATGAAACCGTCAACATGATTTCGGCGTCGCGCTCTTACCAGGCCAACGTCGAGGTCATCAATACCGCCAAGACGCTGATGCTCAAAACGCTCACGATCGGCCAGTAACCCTTTGCAGAAGCATCCATGACCACAGTCAACCCCAACTCGCAGATCAACCCCCTGGGCCAGGCCGGCGCCAATACCAAAAGCATGGTCGATGAAACCCAGGATCGTTTCCTGACCCTGCTGGTTACCCAGTTGAAGAACCAGGACCCGCTCAACCCGCTGGATAACGCCCAGGTCACCTCGCAACTGGCCCAGCTCAGCACAGTCAGCGGCATTACTGAACTGAACAACACCTTGCTCGCGCTCAGCGGCCAGATGGACATGAGCCAGTCCATGCAGGCGGCGGCGCTGATCGGCAAGGATGTCCTGGTTCCGGGTGACAAGATTGCCGTGGGCAATGGTGTCGCCACGCCTTTCGGGGTCGATGTCGTGGCCCCCGCGGGCAATGTCAAGGTTGCCATCGTGGATGGCGCGGGCAAGACCATCCGTACCTACGACATCGGCGCGCAGCCGGTAGGCGTGGTGTCCATGGAATGGGACGGCCTGGACGATGCCGGCACGGCGGTACCCGATGGGGCGTATTTCGCCAAGGTCACCGCGGTCGACGCCAATGGCGCCGCCGTGACGGCCGGCACCGTCACCTACGGCAAGGTCAATGGCGTTTCCTACGCCGCCAACGGCCTGCAGCTGGACCTGGGCCTGGCAGGCAACGTCAGCCTCTTCGATATACGCAAAGTACTTTAATTCAAGGAAAATCTCATGGGTTTCGGACAAGCACTCAGCGGCCTGAATGCCGCTGCGCAGAACCTGGACGTCATCGGCAACAACATCGCCAACTCCAGCACGGTGGGCTTCAAGTCCGGCACGGCCTCTTTCGCCGACGTCTATGCCTCGTCGCGTATCGGCCTGGGCGTACAACTGACGAACGTCAACCAGCGCTTCACGACCGGCAACCTCGAGGTGACCGGCAACCAGTACGACATGGCGATCGATGGCGCCAGCGGCTTCTTTCGCCTGGTCACGACCAACGGCGAAGTCCAGTATTCGCGCAACGGCCAGTTCATCAAGGACAAGGATAATTACATCGTCAATGCGCAAGGCCTGCGCCTGACGGGCTATCCGGCCGAACAGAGGAACCCGGACGGCACCATCATCAGCGGCGTCGGGCAGGACCCGGTGACGCTGCGCGTGCCGCAGCAGAATATTGCGCCCCAAGCGACCACGCAGATCGACATGGTGCGCAACCTGGACTCGGGTAGCGACACCATCACCATCCCGTTCGATCCGGCCAATCCGGCATCGTTCAGCAACTCGGTGCCCATGTCGGTGTTTGACTCGCTGGGCAATAGCCACACGTTGACGCAGTACTACGTCAAGGGCGCCGGGAACAGCTGGAGTGTCTACTACACCCTGGACGGCGCGCCGATGGCACCAACGAGCAGTGCGCCGAATGCTCCCGGCCCCGATACGTGGACCACAACGGCGACGCTGGATTTCGACACGGTGGGCCGCCTGACGACCACGCCCGCGACCATCACGTTGACATCCAACACGCTGGGCGGGGCGGATTCCCCGGCAGCCGAGCTCGATATCGCCTTGAACTACACCGGCACCACCCAGTTCGGCAGCCCGTTCACGCAAAACTTCGGCCAGAACGGCTTTGCCTCGGGCGAGTTCGCCAGCATCAGCGTGGGCAGCGACGGCCGCGTGCAGGCCAGCTATACCAACGGTCAAACCCAGAACATCGGCACCCTGGTGCTGGCCAACTTCAATAACGTGAACGGCCTGCAGCCGGTTGGCGGCAACGGCTGGGTGGAATCGCCCGCATCGGGCCAGGCCATCCTGGGCCAGCCCGGCTCCAATGGCCTGTCTACCATCAAGGGCCAGGCCGTCGAGGCCTCGAACGTGGACATGAGCCAGGAACTGGTCAACATGATCATTGCGCAGCGCAGCTATCAGGCCAATGCGCAAACGATCAAGACGCAGGACCAGATCATGCAAACCCTCATGCAGATGCGCTGATAAATGGACCGCATCGTCTATACCGCCGGCAACGGCGCCTCGCGCACGCTGGAGCACCAGTCGGTGGTCAGCAACAACATGGCCAACGCCTCGACCGCGGGCTTTCGTGCGCAGATGGCCCAGTACCGCTCGGTGCCTATCGTGGGCGATGGCCTGCCCACGCGTGTCAGCACGGTGGCGGCTACGCCGGCCGCCGATTTCACCCTGGGCCCGGTCGAAACCACCGGGCGCGCCCTGGATGTCGCCATCCAGGGCGACGGCTGGCTGTCGGTGATGACACCCACCGGCGAAGCCTTTACCCGCGCCGGCAACTTCCACATCGGCGTGGATGGCCTGCTGCAAACCGTGCAGGGCTTGCCGGTATTGTCTGAAGACAACCAGCCGATAGCCGTGCCGGACAACGCGCAGCTTACGTTTGGCGCCGATGGCAGCATCACCGCGCTGGGCGCGGGCGACGAGCCCAACGGACTGGCCTTGCTGGGCCGGCTCAAACTGGTGAATCCGGCGACGCAGTCGCTGGTGCGCGGCGACGACGGCATGTTCCGCCTGCAGGCTCCCGAAGGGCAGGCGGCGGCGCCTGCGCCCATGGATCCGACTGTGCGCATCGTCAGCGGCGCCATCGAGGGCAGCAACGTCAATCCCATGCAGGCCATGGTCGAAATGATCAGCAACGGTCGCCGCTTCGAGATGCAGATGAAAGTGGTGCAGCACGCCAACAGCAATGCCGAGCGCGCCAACCAGCTGCTGTCCAGCAACGGCTGATCGCGCATATAAAGCAACAGGAGAATTCCCATGATTCGCTCGCTCTGGATTGCCAAGACTGGCCTCGATGCGCAGCAAACCAAAATGGACGTGATCGCGAACAACCTCGCGAACGTCGGTACCAACGGCTTCAAGAAAACCCGTGCGGTGTTCGAAGACCTGATGTATCAAACCCTGCGCCAGCCCGGCGCGCAGGCGTCGGAAGCCAACCAACTGCCCACCGGCCTGCAGCTGGGTTCGGGTGTGCGCACGGTGGCAACCGAGAGGCTGCACACCCAGGGCGGCCTGGAAAACACGGGCAGCAGCAAGGATGTCGCCATCAACGGCCTGGGCTACTTCCAGATCGAGCTGCCCGACGGCACGCTGGCCTATACCCGCGACGGCTCGTTCGCAACCGACCAGAACGGCCAGTTGGTAACGGCTGGCGGCTATGTGGTGCAACCCGCCATCAACGTGCCCGACAATGCGCTGACCATGACCATAGGCCGCGACGGCACGGTGTCGGTGACCCAGCCGGGCGCGGTCGGCGCCAGCGTCCAGATCGGCCAGCTGCAATTGGCCACCTTCGTGAACCCGGCCGGCCTGCAGAGCATGGGCGAGAACCTGTACGTTGAAACCGATGCTTCCGGCCCGGCCAACCTGCTGGCTCCCGGCATGGATGGCGCCGGCCTGGTCATGCAGGAATGGGTGGAAACGTCGAACGTCAACGTGGCCGAAGAGCTGGTCAATATGATCCAGACCCAGCGCGCCTACGAAATCAACAGCAAGGCCGTGCAAACGTCCGATCAAATGCTGGCCCGTCTCACGCAGCTTTAACCGGCGTTCTTCGCCTGGGTTCTTTCCATGAAAGGTTTGTTTTTCGGCCGCTCGACGGCCCGCCTGGCGAGCGTCGCGGCCGCCGCCGCGCTGGGCGGCTGCGCCATCGTGCCGCCCGCACCCGTGGTCGTGGGGCCGGTGTCGGCGACGCCGCCCATGCGCGAAGCTGTGCTGGCCGTGCCCAACGGGGCGATCTACCAGCCCACCATGTATGGCAACTATCCGCTGTTCGAAGACCG
Source organism: Verticiella sediminum (assembly GCA_040392445.1). Classification (GTDB taxonomy): domain Bacteria; phylum Pseudomonadota; class Gammaproteobacteria; order Burkholderiales; family Burkholderiaceae_B; genus Verticiella; species Verticiella sediminum_A. The sequence goes on along the minus strand of JBEBVZ010000001.1, from coordinate 1,819 downwards.
GCGGCCGCGCAATGTGGGCGATATCGTCACCGTGGTGCTCGAAGAGCGCATCAATGCCGCCAAAAGCGTGGCCACGAACACGTCGCGGTCGGGCTCGGCCTCGCTGGGCTTTGATGCGGTTCCGCGCGTGCTGGGCAGCGGCCTGTTGGGCCAGGATATGGACATCTCCGGCGATAACGCCGCGAGCGGCGTGGGCAGCACCAACGCCAGGAACACCTTCAGCGGCACGATTACCACCACGGTGATCGGCGTGCTGCCCAACGGCAACCTGCAGGTGGCCGGTGAAAAGCAGATCGCGATCAACCGCGGCAATGAATACGTGCGCTTCTCGGGCGTGGTCGATCCGCGCTCCATTCTTGGCACCAACACGGTTTCGTCCGTGCAGGTGGCCGATGCGCGCATCGAGTACCGCACCCAGGGCGTGCTGGACGAGGTGCAGTCCATGGGTTGGCTGCAACGCTTTTTCCTGATTGCGTCGCCTTTCTAGCCTGGCGCCTGCACTAGCGGCGCTACGCCCGGAGTTATTCGTGAAACGATTTATCGCTCTTCTCTTTGTTGCGGCATCGCTGGCCAGCGGCGCTGCGTCTGCCGAGCGCCTGAAGGATCTGGCCAGTGTCCAGGGTGTGCGCGATAACGCGCTGATAGGCTACGGCCTGGTGGTCGGCCTGGATGGCAGCGGCGACCAGACCCGCCAGACACCGTTCACCGCGCAAAGCCTGACCAATATGCTGTCCCAGCTGGGCATTACCGTGCCGCCCGGCACGAATATGCAGCTCAAGAACGTGGCTGCGGCCATGGTCACCGCCAGCCTGCCGGCATTTGCCCGGCCCGGCCAGACCATAGACGTGGTGGTGTCTTCCATGGGTAATGCCAAGAGCCTGCGCGGCGGCACCTTGCTGATGACGCCGCTCAAGGGCGCGGATGGCCAGGTGTACGCCATCGCCCAGGGCAACCTGGTGGTGGGGGGCGCCGGCGCGTCGGCCGGCGGCAGCAGTGTCCAGGTCAACCAGTTGAGTGGCGGGCGCATCAGCAACGGCGCCACGGTCGAGCGCGCCGTACCCACTGCGCTGGCCCCCGACGGCTTGCTGCACCTGGAGATGAAGTCATCCGATTTCGGCACCACCCAGAACACGGTCGAAGCCATCAATGGCTTTTTTGGCATCGGCACCGCGCAGGCCCTGGATGGCCGACTGGTCCAGGTGCGCGCGCCGGTTGAGCCGGGCGCCCGGGTGGCCTTCCTGTCGGCCCTGGAAAGCCTGCACATTACGCGCGCCCCGGTAGGCGCCAAGGTCATCATCAATGCGCGTACCGGCTCGGTAGTCATGAACCGTAACGTCACCATCGACGAGGCCGCCGTCGCGCACGGCAATCTTTCCATCGTCATCAGCCGTTCGGCCGAGGTCAGCCAGCCCGATACGCCTTTTGGCGGCGGCCAGACCGTGGTCGTGCCCGTCACCGATATCGAAATGCGCCAGGAAAGCGGCGCCTTGCAGCGCGTAAAAACCAGCACCTCGCTGGCCGACGTCGTGAACGCGCTGAACGCCCTGGGCGCCACGCCCCAGGATCTGCTCTCTATCCTGCAAGCCATGCAGACGGCAGGTGCGCTGCGCGCCGAGCTCGAAATCATTTAAGCGGAACCGATACATGACTCCTACCTCCGCCTCGCAAAGTTTTGCCCTGGATGTCGCTTCGCTCGAGTCCATGAAGCGCCGGGCGCGCGAAACACCAGAGCAGAGCCAGAAGGAAGTCGCGCAGCAGTTCGAAGCCCTGTTCCTGCAGATGATGGTCAAGCGCATGCGCGAGGCCACGCCCAAGGATG